>CBFHAI010000003.1:0-167586 GCA_965653565.1 uncultured Chiayiivirga sp.
ACGGCGACACGGTGCCCGATCCGCTCGATACCTGCCCGCTCGATCCTCAGAACGACCAGGATGGCGACGGTGTTTGCGGCAACCTCGACAACTGCCCTTTGGTTTCGAATCCGTCGCAACAGGACGACGATGGGAATGGAGTCGGGAATGCGTGTGAAGCCGTACCGGAAGGCGATGCAATCTTCAGGAATGGATTCGAAGCGACTTGACCTTCCGCGCGACGGCGTGCCTCACAATGCTGAGCGACCACAGCCAGTCGCACGCCGGTCGTTTGAGTGCGGGTCCACGATGTATCCAGGAATTTGCGTGTCGGTCCGAGCGTGACGTGTGGTCAGAACAAGTTGGGAAAATATGCGTGATGCAAATCATCCCCTCAGTCGAGCTGGGCGCGAACCCGTGAGAATGCCAGAAGGTGCTTCTGGAAGGCCACTACGTCGTGGCCAAGGTCGAATCCGGCGGCATAGTGCGCCTATTCGGCTTTCAAAAAGGCGGGCCTGCGAAGAACTTCATTAGGGAGAGCGTGTTGCGGGAAATTTCGATTTCCGGCGGCGGAACGGCGACTGAAACCTTCGCCATGATCATCGTGAATCCGTGACCATTGGAGGATCCGCAAGATCGCAACAATCCGCAGCCGTCGCATCTGCGCCGGCTGCAGCGGCTACCGGCAATAGCAGGAAGCAAGGTCGGAGCCCTCTGCAGTTCCCCCGGCACTTGGTTTACTTATATCGAGCCGGATTGATGAGCGACCCCCAACGCAAGATCGACATGTTTACGTTTAGCCGCACTGCCGAATCGACTTGTTGCAGTCAGCGGATCTTCTGAGCCTTCTCAAGTCGCCGACCACTAGCTTCATCTTCGACACTATTGCCGGTATAGGTCTGCCTACGCGCTTGGTGGTGGTAAACCTTCCACAAGTCAGCGATCGATACGCGAGCCGATCAACCATGTGCCGTGTTCGATACTGCGCTTACCACCGAGAAAATGGCGGTCAGAACTGAGCAGATGCGGCTGGACGATAGATGATGGCTTCTGTGGTCAGTGGCCGAAATATCGCGGGTTTGAGTTGCGCCCCGAGCGTACCTGAATTTCACCACCATGGCGGGACGCTGGCCCGTATTGCGCCTTGAACACAGGTGCGGATGGACGAGGTGAGGTTGTGCCGCCCGCGGCGCTATTGCGCGGGAATGTCCGCCCGAAGATACAACCCTGCCTGGGCACTGGAAAAATTGAAAGATGGCCAAACCAATCCACCCGATCCCATGCGGCCTGCTAGTGCTGACGTTCGGCGTGTTTTTCGCGTGCGAGGCACGCTCTGAGTCTGTGCCTGCGGGCCGTTACGAAGGCCATATCTGGTCGAACAGTCTGCGGCCGGGCACAACGAACTTTCATCCGTCGTCTGATGGCGTGACCGGCAACTACGAATTCGAGGTTGCAGGCGATATCGAATCCGGTACGTTGCGTACGTGTCGCGAAACCGTGCCGCTGAACTGGCGGTGCGAGTGGCAGGATGCTTACGGCACGGGCCTTCTCGAAATGGAATTCTCGGCCGACTACAGCGCATTCGAAGGCATCTGGAGCGATGACAACAATCCACCCTCGCTCGGGCTCGAGTGGAACGGAGCGCGCGTGGCCACCGCTACGGCGGAACGCTGATCATCATGCCGCATTTCACGGGCCCTCATTTATTCCCCTCGTTTACTATGCGCAAGCGATCCGTATCGCTTGCCCGCACATCGCTGCTGCTAGCGATCGCCCTGGCGGCCAGTTGCGCCGCCGCGCAGACGCTTCCTGTCGTCAACGGCACGTTCGATTCATCTGCTGCAGGTTGGGCCTGGTTTCCGGCCCAGGCGGTTTCTTTCCGTCCTGGTCCGGACGCAGAAGGCGCTGCGAACAGCGGTTATGTGGAATTGAACGCTTTGCCGAATTCGGTGGCCCATATCGAGCAATGTTTCCTTCTGCCGCAGGACACCCCTTGGGGGGTGCGGCCCGATTTCAAATATCAACATAACGGGTACAGGCTCAGCGCCCAAGTTGCCGGCTTTCCAAACACGAATTGTTCGGGCCCTCCGCTTCCCAATCCGAAAGAAGCTCAGCGAAATGTCTTCGACCCGGCGTCGACATGGACGGCTTTTTCCATTCGGCATCTGCGCGTGCCGGCGGGTTCCCAAAGCATCCGACTTGGCTTCGGGATCTCCTGCACGCCGACCATGGCATGTACTGGAAAGTTCGATTCGGTTGAGGCGACCGGAGTGCTCATCCAGGACGGGTTCGAGGACTAGAGTCCGGACTCCTTCCCGCGGGTATGGCCCCAGAAAGTCATTTCTGCAGACGAATCGCACAGGAACCGTGCGCTCATCTGATTCGACTTCGAAAAGCCTCGTTGTAGGGCTGTCACTTGCAGCGTGAGCGAGGCGCCACGCCAATAGCCAGTTTTAATCGTTTCAAGCTGGCAAAGAAGCACGTGCCCAACTCGTGACCTTCGCCCAGGCTGAGATTCGTTTCGCCTCGTCGCCTTATTGTCGATTGGTATGCTTGGCGTTGGCGGGCAACCCGCCGATTCGACGCTGTCCGTGCCGACTTCAATTGGCAGGCTGGACATGCAACTGAACAACGACGGCATTGGGCTAATCATCAAGGCGCTCTTGGGCTGCTGTCTCAAACTCGCTCGCGTCAGGCACAAGGCCGGCCAGCTGGCCTGCGGTTGTCTTTGGCTGGTATGGGCGCAATACGTTAGCGCGGCGACCATCGTGGTCGATGGAATTCCAGATGAAGCGGCGTGGGCGGATGCAACGTCCCTGGGTCCGTTCACTTCGGTCCATCCTTTTTCGGATGCGATCGTTCCCGACGATCGCCGTGTCGAGGCGAAACTGCTTTCCACGGAAGAGGGGATAGCATTGACGGTCAAGGCGTGGCATCCGGCAAGTGTTCCGCAAACCCGTGCACGCATCCAGAGAGACGGCACTGCGGCGGTCGACCGCTTCAACGTCATGATCGATTTCAACGCCGACGGGCGTGCCGGCTACAACTTCACGATCACCACTTCTGGCGATATCGCCGACGAAACCATCACTAACCAGAATGTCTTCAACTACGACTGGGACGGAACATGGAAACATGCGGCGAGCGATTTCGACGGGGGCTATTCGGTCGAATACCTGATCCCGTGGAGCACCGCCATGATGGCGGAATCGTCATCGGAGGTTCGGACCATTGGCGTCTACGTCGATCGCGTTCTTGCCGCGACCGGTGAGCGGCAGGGGTTTCCCCGCGCCAGCTTCACGCGGCCGCGGTTTCTCAGCGATTTCGAGAAAATCCAGATTCCGCAATATCGCAAAAGCCTGCTGGCGGTCACGCCTTATGGTGTTGCCGTGGCCGATCTCAGCCAGCGCAACGAAGAGGCGAAAACCGGCGCCGATGTGGTGTGGAAACCCAACGGCGACCACCAATTCGCATTGGCGATTCACCCCGATTTCGGGCACGTCGAAAGCGATCAACTGGTCGTCAACTTCAGCACGACGGAAACCGTTTTTACCGACAAGCGCCCCTTCTTTACCGAAAACCAGAGCTACTTCGATCTCCAGCATCCCGTCGGACAGCTGTTCTACACCAGGCGCGTCGGCGGCCCGGCGGACGCTGGAACGGGCGCATCGGACATCGCCCTTGCCGCCAAAGGTGTCGGCCGATTCGGCGGTTTGGGCTATGGCGCATTCGTAGCAAAAGAGGAAGGGCAGGCTGGGCGCGACTACATGCTTGCGCGAGCCACCGTGGGAGACGAACGCCTGCTCGGCGGTGCGACGGTAAGCCATGTGGATCGTCCCGCGCTGGGCCGTCAATCGACCGTGGCTGCGGTGGATGGAAACTGGAAACCCAATGAGCACTGGGTCGTCAGGCCGCTGATCGCAGCGAGCCAGATACAGATCGACCGCTCGCGCGTGTCGGGAGCCGCCGCGGGGGTCGTAGCCGACTGGGATATGCCGGGTCCTTGGCGCCAGATGTACATGGGCACCTTTGCTAGCGATTCCTTCGACCTCAACGATCTGGGCTACCAGGCCCGTAATGATTTCGCCCAGTTGGAATGGGAGAACGCATACCGCGTCGACGAACTGCCGTCAGATTCGCGATTTGCCACGCACGAGTACAGGCTCGAGCTGATCCACCGCGAGAATACGCAAGGTCTGCGTCTCTTGGGTCAGGCCAGCATCTATCGCTCCTCCACCCGCCGGGATGGCGGCACGCAGGACGCGATGCTCCGCTGGAAAGCTCCGCAATACGACGACCGTCTCACCCGCGGCCATGGACCGGTTCGGATCGGTGGCGGGCCGCAACTGTATCTGGATTGGGAACAACCGCGTCAAGGCGACGCGCGTTGGGGCTGGTACGCACAGTTGGAAGTTTTTCCGAATCCTCTGGGCGGCCACTCGATTTACGGCGGGATCCGTCCGCATTTTCACGCCGGGCCAAACTTCGATATCGATGCAGGAATATTCCTGTGGCGACAGACGGATTGGCTTCTCTGGCAGCACGATGCCGAACTCGGAAGTTTCTTCGCCCAGCGTGCCGAAATTTACTCGGATCTCAATTGGTTTCTGGGCGACAAGCACGAGTTGCGACTCAAGTTGCAAGCCATCGGGATCGATGCCAAGGCCCTCAAGGCCAGGCGTGTGTTGCCGGGCGGCAATGTAGTGGACAGCGAAGCGCCGCTTCGCGACTTCCAACTGCGCAACCTGGGTTTCCAGATCCGGTATCGCTACGCACTCAACCCGAAGAGCGACATCTTTGCGGTCTACGGCCGCGGCGGTTACCGCATCGACGACGAGGAACGCGAGCTGGGCGAAACCTTGGACGACGTTTTTTCTCTGAAAGACGATCACCAGATACTCGTGAAGTTCGCCTACCGGTTCGAACTCGGGTCGTGAACGCGAGTTCTTCGCGCGGCAAGGCACCCGAAATCATCGTTGCGCCGGAAGGAAGGATCAAGGCGACGACCGGTTGAGCACGAGCGTACAAATGCGGCGGTTTCATCTCAGGTCTCGCGCACTTGAATCGACCAGGTGCCGGGAACCGCCATGCAAATGCAACTTCACCTCCGCGGGCGCGCGCCCGCACCGAGCTTCGCAAGAATGGCGTCTGATGATGTCTGTCGAATCGCACAGCGCGCCGGCTTCGGCCAGCGACGCGGCGACGGCGGGAGCCGCAGACAATGCCATCACTCCGGCGATGCACGATGAAACGGTCGTGCTGCACCCGATTGGCGGACATCGCCTCGGCGACGCTGGGCGTCGAACGCGATGAAGTCGCCGCCACGCTGCTGGGCGGGGCGGCGTTCTTCCTTCTCTTCACGGGCTACTTCATGTTGCGCCCCATCCGGGAGACGATGGGAATCGCGGGCGGAGTTCAGAACCTGAAGTGGCTTTTCACGGCGACGTTTGCTGCAACGCTGCTGACACTGCCGTTGTTCGGCTGGCTGGCGGCGCGCGCTCCGCGCAATCAGGTCGCTATAGTAACCCTGCTGTTCTTCGCGCTGAATCTGGTTGGTTTCGCCGCCGCGATGAGCTGGCTACCCGAAACGAAGTGGGTTGCCCGTAGCTTCTACGTCTGGATTTCGGTCTTCAATCTTCTCGCTGTGTCCGTAGTCTGGAGTCTGCTTGCAGATTTGTTCGAAGTGAACGAAGCCAAGCGCGTCTTTGCTGTGATTGCTGCGGGTGCGTCGGCGGGCGGGCTGGTCGGGCCGCTTCTGGGGTTCGCACTGGTTCGCGTCGTGGGTCATGCCGGCCTGACCGTTCTGGTGTCGGCAATGTTGATCGCAACGGTTGCAATGTTGCAGCTGCTGAAGCGGACACGACGATCTTCCACCGGTCGCTCGCTGCAAGGGCCACCGCTCTCTCACGCCATGGGCGGCTCGGTTTTCGCGGGTTTCGCGCTGGTTCTGCGCTCGCGTTTCCTGATGTCGATCGCAGTGTTCGTTTTGCTGCTGGCAAGTACGACGACATTCCTCTATTTCGATCAGGCGCGTTTGGTTTCCCTGGCCTATCCCGATCCGGAAAGTCAGACGCGCGTGTTCGCGTCGATCGATGCCCTGGTGCAACTGCTTGCGATTCTGACCCAATTGTTGTTTACCGGACGCCTCGCTAGAACACTCGGCATGGTGGCTTTGCTGGCGGGAATTCCCTTCCTCGTGGCGGCAGGCTTCGCGTGGCTCGCGATCGCGCCGACCTTCCACGTGCTGGCGATCGTCATGATTGTGCGGCGCGCTGGTGAATACGCTTTCATTCGGCCCGGTCGCGAGATCCTTTTCACGCTGGTCCCGGCCGAGCAGAAGTACAAGGCGAAAAGCTTCATCGACACCGTCGTCTATCGTGGCGCCGACGCCTTGAGCGGCTGGGTGAAGGCCATCATCGACGGATTGCTCTTGCAGCCGGCGATTACCGCGCTTGCCGGTGCGGTCGTCGCCTTGCTCTGGGCGGCTACGGGGGTTTACGCCAGCCGCCAGGCGAGCGTGCTTCCCTCCGACCAGCGCGAACGGGCTTGACGCAATGCGATGCGCTGCCGGTCTCGCAAAGGTCGCCGGAACGTCTGCGCGGTTAGATCCATCGGGCAGGCTCCGGCAATTCGCTCGGCCGCGAAATGAAATCCGCTCGGCGTCCGGCCGGCGGGCAGTGCCTTCGCGTTGCGCTGTTCACGTTACATCCACCACAAGCAGGTTCGATATGTTCCTCAAGCTTTCCGGCTGCGCGATTCTCGCCTGCCTTGTCCTGGCTCCCGGTTTCGCGGGTGCCGCGCAGTTATGCAGCAATCTTCCTGCGTCGATGCGGGCGGCCAGAATCCATGAAGCGGGCGGGCCGGAAAAGCTGCACGTAGAGCGCCTGCCCGTGCCTGCGCCCGGCCGCGGAGAAGTGCTGGTCAAAGTCCACTATGCTTCCGTGAATCCGGTCGATTGGAAATTGCAGAAAGCAGGGCGACTCGATTTTCCGGCCACGCCGGGCGGCGATTTTTCCGGCGAAGTTGCGGGCGTGGGCCCGGACGTTACGGAATTCTCCTGCGGGGATGCCGTTGCCGGCATCGTCGACCAAGGCAGTCGACAGGGAAGCTACGCGGAATATGTCAGCGTGCCGGTCAGTGAGATCGTCCGCAAGCCGTCGGGTTTGAGCATGCAGCAGGCCGCGGCATTCCCCACCGTGTCGGTGGCCACCCATCGGTTCTTGATCGAAGCGGCGGCAATCCAGCCGGGAGAGCGTGTTCTGATCCACGGCGGCGCCGGCGGCGTGGGTTCGGTGAGCGTGCAGGTCGCCAAGGCGAGGGGTGCCTATGTCATCGCGACAGCGTCCGCTCGCAACAAGGCGTTCCTTCAAGACATCGGGGCGGACGAGATCATCGACTACCGCAGCGTCCGGTTCGAGGATGTGGTGAAGGATGTCGATGTTGTCATCGATACCGTCGGCGGCGATGTGTCCGTGCGATCGGAGAAAGTGTTGAAGAAGGGCGGGCGTCTGGTGACGATCGGAGGCGCCAGACCGGCTGCGGTGTGCGCTGCCGGGAGGGTGGTCTGCCCGCCGACCCCGCCTTGGGACGTTGCTGCCGGGATGTCGATGATCACGCCGCTGTTGGAGTCGGGCGCGGTTCGCATCAGTATCGACCGCGTCTATCCGCTCGCCGAGGTTCGTGCGGCACAGGAGCACAACATGGCGGGGCATACCCAGGGCAAGGTGGTTGTCGCGATGCTTGATTCTTCGGCGGGCCAATAGCCGTATCGGATCGCCCGATTGCTTTTTGATGCAAGCCGCGCACGCGACATTTGCGCCAAGGCCAGCAGCCGACGACATCAAGCGGCCGGAGTTTCAAATCTGGAGAGTCGGATCATCCGGCCGTTCAGTAGTCGAACTCCGTGTCCGAACCGCAGTAACCGGCGTCCGCCCCGTGGCGGAAGCCGCGCCTGAATCGCGCTTGTAGCGGCAAGTCTCCCTGCTCGCCTGTCATGCGCACTCTGCTTCGACCCACCCTGCCTTCCCGAGCTTTCGCGCCGCATGCCGTGCGCGGCATCACGCTGCTCGAAGTGTTGGTGTCGGTGGTTCTGATGAGTGTGGGCTTGCTCGGGCTGGGCGCCATGCTGAGCGTGACCCTGCGCGAATCGCAGGAAAATATGAAGCGCGAACACGGCGTGCTGGTAGCGCAATCGATGGCGGAGCTGATGTCCGCCAACTTGCCGGGCGTGTTGCAGAATGCTTACGAAGGCCAGTTCCTTCCGGCCAGCGGCGTCGGGCCTTCGACCTGCAGCACCGCGTGCGATGCATTGCAGAAAGCTGCGTCCGACCGGGCCTATCTAGTCGCCACGCTATCGACTCTGGGCGAGTCGAGCGCCGCCTCGGTTCATTGCAGTTCCGGAATTTCTCCGGTGGTTTGCGATATCCAAGTGAGCTGGCGCGACCTGAGCCTGCCGGACGCCAACACGCTTCAATCGGTCGATTGGCGATTCGTACCATGAACCGTGCATCGGGGTTCTCGCTCGTCGAGCTCATGGTCGGCCTGGCGATCGGTTCGATCCTGATCATCGCCGCGATCGCCGCTTTCATGGCGGTGTCCAACACCTCGGATGCAACGCAAAAGCTCGCGACGCTGGAAGAGAACGCGGTGTTCGCGCTCGAAACGATGGTGCGCGACATCCGCAACGCGGGGACGCGGCACTGCATGAACTTCGCCGGCGCCGCGCCGGTGAACCAGAATCCGAAGGGCGACAAGATCGGCGGTTTGTGGTCGCATTTCGATGCAACTGGCTCGGACTTGCGCCTGGGTCCTTTGCCGTCGAGCCAGCCGTATTTGATCGATGCTTCCTGGTTCATCCGGGGCAGCGACTGCGGTGGTGGCGTTTGCTCGTCGCTCGCAACGGCCGTGCCGTCGCCGTTCGCGCCGCCGGACCAAGGGACCAACGAGGGCGAGCGTCTGGCGTTGAGCGATGCGCTGGCACTGCGCTCGTTGCGCGGCCCGGGAGTGATGATCGACAGCGTGGATTCGCCGGGCGCCGACGGTGTGCCCGCCGCATTTCAATTCCACGGGCTAGCCGCCGACGTTCCGCTCGCCAGCAGCGATGTCGCGGTGGTGGCAGATTGCGGCGGGTCCTCGCTCGTGCGCGTCGCCGTGCAGGGCAATCGTGCGGAGCTTGCCGGCAATTTCGATGACGATCGTTTCCGCGCCTTGCAGCTGGCCGGACAAGCCGCAATACATCCGGGATCCGACCTCGTTCCGGTCAGCTATTACCTGGCGCTTTCGGCAACGGCCGATCATCCTGATTCGCAGGAGCGCACCGGCAATCTGATTCGCCGCGAAGGCACAAACTCACAAGTGATCGCGCGCGGCATCGAACGGCTGGATTTCCGCTACCACCTCGAAACCGCGAACGGCAGCAGCGTCGTCCTCGACGCCGACGAGGTCGACACCTGGACCGATTGTCGCGTGAGCGAAAGCCCGGCTGCCGGTGCGGGTTGCGGTTGGGCATCACTGCTCGGCGTCGAAATCCACCTGCTCGCCTCCACCGCGGAGAACGTTCGCGCGCAAAGCGAAGCGCCGGCGGCATATCCCTTCGACGACAGCGGCAACTTTGACGGCGATGCGTCGCCGAGAAATCTTCACGACGCGACCATTGCGCAAGGCATGACGCCGGGCCGCCGTCTGCGTCGTCACCTTTCCGCTTTTGCAGCCACTCGCGGGTTCAATCCATGAACGTTTCGCGCGCTACCCAGACCGGTGCGGTGCTTTACGTTGTGCTGGTCATGCTGTTGATGACGACGATGCTGGCGACCACCGCCATGCTGGGCACAGTGACGCGCGGCAAGGCGGCGGTCGCGCATCGGCAGTCCGAATTGGCGCTGATGGGCGCCGACTCCGCGCTGCGGGTGGCCGAAGACTGGATCTACAAGTTTTACGAAAGATCGGCCGGTGAAGCGCTGACCGGCTCGCTGCAAGGAGCCAATCAGGTTTTCCTGCCGACTCTGCGACATTCCGATGAACCGGCGCGGCGATTCTGGACGAGCAATGCGTGGGTCGACACCCGAGGCGTCGAGGTGACCGATCAGGTCGCGGCCTTCACCGATGCCGTCGCAGGCAACGGCACGCTCCGCGCGCAACCGAGATACCTCATCGAAGACCTCGGCCCGCTGGCGCCGGCTACGGGTTCCTCCACGCACGAAGGCGGACTCACGGGGACGACCGGATACGCATCGTGGATGACGCCGGCCGGAAACGACGAACTGCGCGTCTACCGAATCACCGGCAAAAGTCGCGGGCCGGCAGGGCCTGGCGTGCGGACGGTGGTCAGTACTTTTGCCGGGCGGGCCAAGGGATGAAAAAACTATCGTTGATGGCGGCCACGGCGCTGCTGGCCGCTGCTGCAGGGGCGTCCGGGCGCGAACTCGATTTATCCAAGAACCCGTTGTTCCTCGGTACGCGCGCCACGCCCAATCTGGCGCTGACTCTGGACGACTCGGGCTCGATGCGTGCCGGTTTCATGCCCGAGGGAATCGAGTCCGGATACGTATCCGGAGGCAGTTGCACGTTTCGGCTGCGGGCTTTCCTCTCCTCCAAACGCAACACGATCTACTACAACCCGCAGATCCTCTACACACCGCCGCTCAAGCCGGACGGCTCGTCGTTTCCCAATGTGAGTTTCGATGCGGCGCCGCTGAACGGCTACAAGGCGGCAACCTCCGCTACGGTCAATCTGGGAACGCAGTACTTCCCTACCTACGAATATTGGGACAACGGCTCCGGGCATCTGCAGATCCAGCATGCCGCCGTTCCACCGGCGATGACGCCGGCGACTTGCGCCGCGCCGACGGCTGCACACCTGTACGCCGTTTTACCGTTCGCCACGGCCGGTGTTTCCGAGGCGTTCTACTACCAGTACATCGGCAACGGCAGCGGTGTGATGCTCGATGCCAATTACGAAGCACACAAGCTCGTCACCGCGCAGGAACGCCAGAACTTCGCCAATTGGTATTCGTATTATCGGACGCGTTCGTTGATGGCGCGCGGTGCGGTGTCGACGGCGTTCGCTACCGTCGGCCCGGGAATTCGCGTCGTCTGGCAGAACCTCACCAACAACAAACTCACCGCCGCCAGTGCGGCGCGACCGTTCGAAGGCACGACGCGTGCGACGTTCTTCGATTGGCTCTACAACTGGACGACCAGCGGACTGACGCCGCTGCGTGCGGCGACGATCCGCGTTGGCGAGTTCTATTCGCGCAACGGCGCCAATGAGGCCAACCCGTATTGGGATCCGGCATCGGGCCAGGAGTTGTCGTGCCGTTCGAACTTCCACCTGCTGGTCACCGACGGTTACTGGAACGAACAGGTCAACCCGACCGACATGACCGGCGACGGCGATCGCAGGTCGCTCTCACAGTTTCCCGACGGCAGTTTCGCTTATGGGCCGAATTCGGGCCCCGAAAGCAAGATCTTCTGGAACGAGAACCCGCACGTATCGGCCGCGACGGAAGATTGTCGCTCGCCGGCGAGTTTCACCACGCCGGAATTCTGCGACCCCTCGCTCGCCGACATTGCCTTCCACTACTGGGCCACCGATCTGCGGCCGGATCTTCCCAACACCGTGCTACGACGCTGGACCGATCTGACCACCGGCATCACCGGCCCGGCGGTGCAGCTCAACTCGCCGGTCGACGCGCTCGCCAACAAGGAAGTCTATTTCAACCCGAGGAACGACCCTGCCAACTGGCAACACATGAGCAACTTCATTGTCGGCATGGGCCTGGCCGGCACGCTGCCGTTTCCGCAGAGCTACGACGCCTTGCGCGCCGGTTCGCTGAACTGGCCCACCGTCAAGAACGCCAGTTCGCTCAACGTCGACGATGCATGGCATGCGGCGATCAACAGTCGCGGACAGTTCCTGATGGCCAACGACAGCCAAGCGCTGAGCGCGGCGATCGCCGGCATCATTGCGCAGATCAACGACGAGGCCGGCAGCAGCACCGCACCGGTCGTCGCCGGCGGTGTGGAGCATGCCGGCAACTTCGCGCTCGTTACCTCGTACGACACGCGCGACTGGACCGGCGATGTCGCCGCGGTCTCCACGACGCCGGAGGCGACCGAGCACTGGAGCGCCGCGCAGAAATTGAACGCCAAGCCGCCGCAGTCGCGCGTGTTGATAACTTCGGCATCCGCCGAAGGGCAGGGCATTGCGTTCCGCTGGAACTCGCTTTCCTCCGACTGGCAAGCCCAGCTCAACGACAACCCCGACACCGCTTTGTTCGATACTGACGGTCTGGGCGAGCAACGCCTCGAGTACTTGCGCGGCGCGCATTCGTCCGAAGAAGCGGCGGGTGGGCCCTTCCGCACACGATTGAGCTTGCTCGGTGCGGTGGTGCATGGCGGTTCGGCATTGGTTGGAGCACCGGCCGGTTCGTTCGACGAAAGCAAACTCCACCCGAATGCCGCCGAACGCGACGCCGCAAACGCCGGCGATTCCTACAGCAGCTTCGTCACCAGCCAGCTGGATCGCAAGCGCGTGGCCTACGTTGCGTCCAACGATGGGTTCCTGCACGCCTTCGATGCCGGCGAGGGTGACGATCCGGGCACAGGCGAAGAACTGTGGGGCTACATTCCCTTCGCGTTGTCGGGCACGATTGCCCAGGCAACGCGGCCGACACAGGGGTTCCTGCCCACCGTGGATAGCACGCCGGTGGTGCGCGACGTGTTCATCGGCGGTGCCTGGCGTACCGTGTTGCTCGGTGCGCTCAGGCGTGGCGGACAAGCGATTTACGCACTCGACATCACTGAACCCGAACTGCCGGAAAGCGCCGCCGCTGACCGCGTGCTGTGGGAATTGGGCGATGCGGTGTCCGGCGCTGCGCGCCTGGGCTTCACCTACGGCAAGCCGAATATCGTGCGGCTCGGACACGGTCGCTGGGTGGCGTTGATTCCCGGCGGCTACAACAACGAAAGCGTGGATGCGGCGGTCGGCGATGGGAAAGCGTCGCTGTTCGTCGTCGACATCGAAACCGGAGATCTCATCCGCGAATTGAACGTTGACAGTTATGGCCTGTCGTTTGCGACCAGCGCCGACAACGATGGAGACGGCGTCGATGACTTCGCCGTTGCCGGCGATGTCGTCGGCAATCTGTGGCGTTTCGATCTGCAAGGCGCGCCGGCCTCGTGGTCGGTGGAAAAACTCTACGAAGCCACGGTGCCCGAGCAATATCCGATCACCGCGCCGCCGCGCATCTTCGGCGATGTCGGCGGCTCGATCGTCTTGGTGGGCACCGGCAAATTTCTCGAGCCGGTGGATCGCCAGGTGGCGGGCGTGGCGCCGCAGCGCATCCTGGCGGTGCGCGAACGCGGCAAGGCCTCGTCCGCGTATCCCTGGCAACTGTCCGACCTGACGCCGCGCACGCTGCAGACTACGGCGGGCCCGAAGCAACCGGTTTCTGTCACGGGCGCCGAGATCAGCGAATCATCCGGTGGCTGGACAATGCCGCTCACCGACGAGGGCGAGCGCATCATCAATGCAGCCACGCCGGTGTTCTCCGCGGGCATCGTCATCTTCGAATCACTCAGGCCGGGCGGTGATGACCCCTGCGCCTCGGGCGTGGCCGCTCGAACTTATGTGCTGTCCGCCGGCAGCGGACTGGCGCCGACCACTGCGCCGATGTTCGATACCGATGGCGACGGCGACATCGACAGCGACGACGCCGGCGGTGTCGTCGGCATGGATACCGGCCAGGCTCTGCTCGAAGGCACGCGTCCGCTCATCTCGCAGGTTGGCGGCGGCATCGCAACGATCTATGGCAACGAGAGCGTCGCGGTGCCGATACCGGTGTGGCGTCGGCGCTATTGGAAGGAACTGATCGAGCAATGAAACGTTCGGGCGGATTCACCCTGATCGAACTGGTGATCGTCGTGGCGCTGATCGCGCTGCTGACGACCCTCGCCGTGCCGAGCTACCAGGCCTTCATCGCACGCGCGGCGCGCAGCGAGGCGATGACGGCCATGACGCGTGTGGCCACCGCGCAGGAACGTTTTCTCTTCACGTTCGGACGCTACTCATCTTTGATCGCCGGTGCGCCCGGCACCGATCCGGATACTGCCGGCTTGGGCCTGGCCGCCACCACCCTCGGCTCGAGCGGAAATAACCGCTACTACAACCTGACGCTCACGGTAGCGCCGGACGGACTGTCCTACGACGTATTCGCGCAGCCGATGGCGGCGCAGGTGGGCGATGCCTGCGGCGTACTGACGCTGACCAGTGCGGGCGTGCGCGGTGCGGCGCGGAGCGACTGCTGGTGAGGGTGCTGGGCTGGCTGTTGCGCTTTTGCCTTGCTGCGCCGATATCGGCAAGCGCCGTCGCGCCGTGTCCGCTGAGCGTCGAAGCCATGGTCGGTGTTTACCTGTCCTACGCGCCGCTCTCGTCGTTCGACGGCGTGCAGGCGCCAGGTGGCGATGGCAACTACGTGACGCCGTCGGGCGCGGAATTTGCGACGCTCTCTGAGGCGACGCGGTTGCTGGCGACCGGTCAGATCGTGCAAGCAGCCGATGGATTCATGCAGGTCGGCTTTCAAGTCTGCGAAGCCTCGTTCGCCGACGCAACTTCGCCGGCGGTGTTCGTGGTGCATGACGCCGACGCCAACTCCCGTAACACGTCGCGTGGCGCAGCGATCGCCGTGCTGCGCAACGAGGCGATCGTGGCAGGACGCTGGGCCGTGCTGGCGCCGCACGCGGTGACCGAAACCAATGTCGCAACGATGGCGCTCGAGCTGCTGCAGGATCCGGCGCTGCCCGTGTCTGCCGTCGTGGTGGGCGCCGTCGATCGCTGCAACCGGCTGGAACTGGCGCCGGCGATCTATCAGGCGCAGACGGAACACTGCGGTGGAAGTTTCCGCACGTCCGATATGGCGCACACAGACGACAGTTTCTTCCACGCCTTCCATGTCGGCCTGCAGCAGGCGAGCGATGGTGTCGGCACCCTGCAACTGCACGGCATGGGCACGCCGGGCGCCAGTATTTCGCGCGGAACCGTGGCCGATTGGGCCGATTTCCCGCAGGATCTCGTCGCGTCCTGGCACGTGAGTCTGCGCGAGAAACTGGTCGGCATCGGTGTAGCAGGCGGTGAGGTCACCGCCTGCAGCGCCCACGACGGTCCGGGTGGGATTCCGTTCCGCAACCTGTTATGCGGAACGCGCAGCGCCGCGACCGCACTGGCGGGAGCAAACGGCAACGCATCAATCAACATCCATCTGGAACTCGGCTCGCAGGCCAGAGCGACGCGCAATCACCGCAGTGCCGTCGCCAAAGCCTGGCGCCGCGCGCTCGATCAACTGCATCGAAACGGCTTCGAGGCTGCACCCACGCAATGAAACGACCCATGAGATCTTTGCTGCCGACGCTGGGCTTAGCTGTGCTTTGCATGGTGCCGCCAGCCTTTGCTCAACGTATTCACGCCGATGGCTTCGAGAACATCGGTCCTGCCGACGCGGAAGCCGCGCGCTTCCTGCAGCAGGCGGCATTCGGGCCAACGCTGTCGGACATCGAGCGCGTCAAGCAACTCGGGTTCGAAGGTTGGATCGAGGAACAGCTGGCGCTGCCAGCGTCGCTCACACGACCCTATGTCGAGTGGGTCGACTCAGTCGACCATGATGCATGGCAGAACAACGATGCGCGCATCGAAGCATGGATGGTGTTCGCGATGGGCGGAGCCGATCCCGGCCAGCCCCTGTTCGTGCACCGCGACCAGCTGCGGCAGCGCGTCGCTTTCGCCTTGTCGCAATTGTTCGTCGTTTCCGATCGCCTGGCCGCGATCGGCAGTCATCCGGAGACCATGGTCGATTACTACGACCTGATCACCTCATCGGCCTTCGGGAATTACCGCGAGCTGCTCGAAGACGTGACCCTGCATCCGGCGATGGGGCATTACCTGTCGATGTTCCGCAATCGTAGACCGGATGCGTTGTTGGGGATCCGGCCGGACGAAAACTATGCACGCGAGATCATGCAATTGTTTTCGGTGGGCCTAGTCATGCTTGGGCCCGACGGCGCACCGATCCAGCAGTCCGGCGTGCCGGTGCCTACCTACAACCAGGACACCATCCGCGGTTTCGCGCACGTGTTCACCGGCTGGAATTGGAATGGCTGCAGCGTCAATGGCGGCGGCTGGGATTTCTGTCCTGAGCGCTGGCGCGAGCCGATGCAACCGATGGAGGCCTATCATGCCTCCGCGCAGGAAAAACAGTTGCTCGACTATCCTGGCGTTGTCCTCCCCGATGGCGTGTTGCCTGCCGGTGGAACCGCGGACGCCGATCTGCAGGCCGCACTGGACAACCTCTTTCATCATCCCAACGTTGGTCCGTTCGTCGCGCGCCACTTGATCAGGCAGCTGGTCACCAGCAATCCCACGCCGGCCTATGTCGCCGCCGTGGCGCAAGCTTTCGCCGACAACGGTGCTGGAGTTCGCGGCGATCTAGGTGCGGTGGTGCGTGCGGTGCTGCTGCACCCGGAGGCGCGCCTGGGACATCTCGCGGCGCCCACGACTTTCGGCAAGCTGCGCGAGCCGCTGCTTAAACAGATCGCCTTGCTGCGCGCGATGGATGCGCGCAGTGCGAGCGGGCGAATCGACCTGGTGCACCCCGAAATGGACTTCCTGCAGGCGCCGCTGCGTGCACCGTCGGTGTTCAACTTCTTCCTCGCAAATTTCGCGCCGCCGGGCGAGATTCTCGATGCCGGTATGGTGGCGCCGGAATTCCAGCTGGCTACCGAAAGCGGCATGACATCGCAGGTCAACGCGGTCGGCGAATCGATCTACTGGGCCGCCAATCCCTCCCTCGGCGATGGTCTGGCTTATGACTTCGCACGCGACGAGTCGCTCGCCGACGATCTGGATGCGTTGCTCGATCGGTACGACCTGCTGTTCTTCGCCGGCAGCATGAGCGACGGCATGCGCGCGCGACTGCTCACTCACGCCGTGAGCATCCCGGCCGCGGGCGATTATCGCTTGCGGCGGATCCGCGATCTCGTATTCCTGATTGCAAACTCCCCCGAATTCGCCGTGCAGAAATGACCAAGATTCCCACGCTCGACCGCCGCCGTTTCATTCGCCGATCGCTGGCGGCAACGCTCGGCGGCTTCTCCCTCTATTCCGCTCCCGGTTTGCTCGGCACGTTGCAGGCGGCGACGCACGCGAAAGGCTTCGCCGATTTCAAGGCGCTGGTCTGCGTGTTCCTTTATGGCGGCAACGATGGCTTCAACACGGTGGTGCCGCTCAACGGCCCGGCACGCACCAATTATCTAGCCGGCCGCGGCGCCACGCTGGCGCTGCAGGCCGAACAGCTCGAACCGCTTGCGATCGTCGGGCCCGCTCCCAGCGACGGGTGCGCCTACGGTTGGCAGCGCGCGACGCAAGCCGGCGGAACGCAGCCGCTGATTCAGGCGTATCAGGACGGGGAACTGGCGATCGTCGCCAACGTCGGCACGCTCATCCAGCCGACCTCGCAGGCCGAAGTGAACCAGGCCGGTTATCCGTTGCCTCCGCAGTTATATTCGCACAACGACCAGCAGTTCTACTGGCAGACCTGCGGCGGCACCGGATCGCAGGGTTGGGCCGGACGCATGGCCGATCTGCTGCATACCGCGAACGTCGGCGCGACCGTGCCGATGAGTTTCACCGTAGCCGGCGAAAGCGTTCTACTGCGCGGCTCGACCGCGCGCCAATACGCGATCAATCCGTGGCCGCGCGCGGCCGAGCGCATGACTTTCCTCGAAGCTCCGGAAGCCGGTTCCGCAGCCAGGCGTGCGGTGTTCGCCGACCTGATTGCCCAGAACCAGCAGGCCCACGTGTTCGAGCGCACCTATGCCCGTTCGATGCGCCAGGCGCTGGACACCTACGCCAACATCCGCGATGCGATCGCGTTGTCGCCGCCGATCGCCACGACGTTCCCCGCCACCGCGCTCGGCCGGCAGCTGGAGATGGTGGCGCATCTCATCGCCGCGCGTCAGCCGCTCAACCTGCGCCGCCAGGTTTTCTTCGTCCAGCAGGGCGGCTACGACACGCACGATGGCCAGAGCACCGAACATCCCGCGCTGCTGTCGCAACTGGCACAGGCGCTGGGCGCGTTCCGCGCGGCGATGATCGAACTGGGCGTCAACGATGCGGTGGCTTCGTTCACTGCGTCGGACTTCGGCAGAACTCTGACCTCCAACGGCGACGGTTCCGACCATGGATGGGGTTCGCACCATTTCGCGATGGGTGGCGCCGTCGAGGGCGGCTTCTACGGCCAGATGCCCAACCTTGCGAGCGCGGCGCAAGGCGGCACGCTCGATGCGGGCTGGGGCCAGATCATCCCCACCACGTCGGTGGAACAGTACGCCGCAACGCTGGGCCGATGGTTCGGGCTGTCGGAGGCCGACCTGGCCGACGTGCTGCCCAATCTGGGCAATTTTTCGTCGGGCGATCTCGGGTTCATGGCTTAACTGCGGCAACTGTAGTTTTGCAAGTTGGCGTTGCGCGCCTTCGATTCCCGCTGTTGTGGGGAAGTGGAAGGAGCGGCCAATGCTAAATCGATACCTTATCCCGGCCGCGGTGGCGGCAAGTTTGCTGCTGCGCGTGCAAGCGCTCCCGGCAGCTCCGATCGCGACCGGAGGCGACCATTCCTGCACCGTCAAAGCCTCCGGTGGCGTCGCATGTTGGGGCTCGACATCCGAAAGCGCGGCGCACGAGCCGATCGATATCGCCGGAGTCGCTTCGGCCACCGATGTCGCCGTGGGCGCCCAACACGCCTGCGCCCTCACCGCGACGAAGGAGGTGTATTGCTGGGGCTATAACGGCTCCGGCGAACTGGGCACGGGCGACACGGTCCACAGCAGTGCCGCCCGAAAAGTGGTTGGTTTGCCGCCGGCCGATTCGATCACGGCGGGCACGTCTCACACCTGTGCGAAGACCGGCACCACCGCATGGTGTTGGGG
Organism: uncultured Chiayiivirga sp.; assembly: GCA_965653565.1. Lineage (GTDB taxonomy): Bacteria > Pseudomonadota > Gammaproteobacteria > Xanthomonadales > Xanthomonadaceae > JALCLA01. The sequence goes on from CBFHAI010000003.1 coordinate 18,955, forward strand.
CGACAACAGTTTCGCGCAGCTTGGCGTCAACCCGGCTACGGCCGGTGAATTCTCGGTTACACCGATCCAGGTGACGTTGGGCAACGGTGTGGGATCCATCGCGACCGGCGCGTTCCATACTTGCGCGGCCAAGACCGGCATCCCCGCGAGATTGTTCTGCTGGGGGCGAAATCAAGCAGGACAACTCGGACTTGGCGATACCGCAGATCGACTGGCACCCACCGAGGTGAATCTGCCAAATAGTCCTGTCTTCCTTGCTGCAGGCACCGACCATACGTGCACAACGGTTTTCAATGCGGGCTTGTTCTGCTGGGGCGCCAACGATCTTGGTCAGTTAGCAACCGGCAATGCCAACGACGCCTTTGTACCGGTGCAGACATTGTGGGATGCCCCACTCAAGCGGTTGGCTGCAGGCGAGCGGGTCACCTGCGCCATCGACGCGAACGATGCGGCGTGGTGCTGGGGTTCGGGCGCGCAAGGCCAGCTCGGGAACGGTTCGGTGATGAGTCGCGACGAGCCGCAGATCGTCCCCGGCCTGTTCGCCGAGATCGCTGTCGGCGACGATCACGTATGCGCCAGAACGCTCGGCGATGAAACCTCCTGCTGGGGCTCCAACACGTTCGGACAGCTCGGCATCGGCGGAGACAGCTCGCGGGCGGCGGCACCGCAAAAAATCGATGGCTTTGTCGGGGCATTGGTATCGGTCGGTCGACGCCATGTATGCGCGACCCAAGGGCAGACGGTCCAGTGTTGGGGTGACAACGTTTGGGGCCAGCTCGGAAACGGAAGTCGCGAACCCGCGCTGCAACCTGCGCAGGTCGGGTTCGGATCGGGCACCGTCACGTCGCTCGCCTCCGGCGAACGACACACTTGCGCGATTCGCAACGGTTTGGTCTGGTGCTGGGGCTTCAACGATTTCGGTCAGCTCGGGCGCGCGGGCGGTGCAAGCGATTTGCCGGTGCAAGCCGATCTCCCATCGACCGGCTACACGGAAGTGGCGGCCGGGTTGCTGCACACCTGCGCCATACACGGGGCGAGCGGACGCGTCTGGTGCTGGGGCTATAACCTTTACGGTCAACTCGGCCAGGTCGGCGAGGGAGGTCCAACGCCAACGGAGGTGCCCGGCACCTATGGCAATGCGATGTCGATCGTCAGCGGCCGCTATCACACTTGTTTGCTGGACGCGGACTCGGATGTTTATTGCTGGGGCAATAACGATCTCGGACAGGCCGGCAACGGAACTTTCTCAAGCGCTGCAACTGCGACGCTCGTGGCCGGACTGCCGAGCAACGCCCTGAGCGTGGCCGCGAGCGCAACGAATACCTGCGCATCCACGTTTAGCGGCGGACTCTTCTGCTGGGGCCAGCGAGGGTTGTTGGGCACGGATGATCCGGGTTTGATCAATCCGAGTGCCGTTCCCGTGCAAGCCGAGATTCCTGCTCATCTTTTCGAGTTGACCGCAGGCGAGAATCACATGTGCGCGCGACGCAACTCCTCCGGCCAGGTCTGGTGCTGGGGTCAGAACGGTGACGGACAACTGGGCATCGGTTCCTACAACGGACGCCTGGTGCCTACGCCGTTGCAGCATTCCATGGGAGTCATTTCGACGATGTCCGCAGGCGGCAACACGACTTGCGCCGTCGCTACAGAAGGATTGCATTGCTGGGGCGACGGCGAATACGGCCAGCTCGCCGATTTCGACCCAGGCTACCGGTTGATTCCGACTGCGTTGCCGCTGGCGGGGCTGTTCACCGACGGATTTGAAGACTAACGTGCGGTGACGGGCGCGGTGAAAAAATACCGCGTCCGCTCAACGCAAATTTTCGGCCAGCCACTCGCGCGCGTTGTGCCAGTCGCGCTGCACGCTGCGCAGCGCCATGTCGAGCGTGTCGGCCGTTTCCTGATCGCTCAGACCGGCGAAGAATCGGCATTCCACGACGCGCGCCCAGCGCGGATTGATCTTCTCCAGGCGGCCCAGCGCGTCGTCGATCGAGAGCAGCGATTCGTAGTTATCGAGCGCGGCAACGCCATGATGCGAATCGATCGATTCGTGCTGCTCGTGCCCACCGCGCTTTTGCGCCAGCCGGGTGCGCGCCTGATCACACAGCACATTGCGCATGATGCGGCTCGCCAGCGCATAGAAATGCTGTCGGTTAGTGATCTCCACGCCCTCGCTATGAATGCGTTCCACCAGCCGGAAATAGGCTTCGTGCACCAGGCCGGTGGGACTCATCGTCACCTGACGCGCCTCGCCCGCCATGTTCTTCGCGGCAAGCTTCTTGAGGTCCAAGTAAACCTCTTCCATCAATTTGGAAAGAGCGTTGCGATCCTCGGGAGAAGCGCGCACAAGATCCGTGATGTCTTTGCTCATGTCGGTCGCCGGCATGCATGCCGATTGGCGGAGTCGGCGACAGTTTACCGCAGTAGTCGTTAGGTACCCGAATGGCGGCGGATCATGGAACGAACGGCTTTTGCATTTTCCCGCACTGGGGGATTTTCGCTGATCGAACTGATCATCTCCTTGGTAATACTGAGCCTCGTGCTGGCTTTTGCGCTGCCGAGCTTCGGCCGCGTGATCGCTTCGAACCGCGCTTCTTCGGGCGCCAACGAAATCCTGCGCGGTCTGTCGCTGGCGCGCCAGAACGCGCTGCAGACCGGCGCTAAGGTGATATTTCAGCCCGACACCGGGGGCTGGGCTGCGGGCTGGCAAGTCGCCCGCCTCGATGCCAACCCGAGCGATGGACAGCTCGAGGAAACGCTGCTGGCGCAATCGCAGTTCGTGCCCGACACGATCGAGATCACGGCCTGCGACTCGACCACGCAAAGCGATGGCGTGACGTTCAGCGCGCTCGGCCGCCCAGAGGGTCCGATCGTCGAACGCAAGCTGGTTATCCAGCCGCGTCCACATGCTAACGACGTGGCCCTGATGGTTTCCATCGCGCCGTCGGGTGCCGCGCGTGTCGTGTCCGGCGCCGACTGCATGGCTTCCAGCTGAAACGCTGCCCCTCTCCAACACGACAATCTGCGGACAGCCTGATGCTTACATCCGAATAATGTTCGCGCGAAAAGTGTCGAGTTTCAGCGTGCTAGCAAGCCTCGAGCTGCCGTGTTTGCTCTGGCCGAGCATACCGCTTCACTGGGACCGAATCGCACGCCTGCCCTTCGTGCAGGGCGTTAGATGCTGGGGCGACGGGGCAGTTGGGACACGACATCATACGCACGCAATCTGCCGGCTGCGGTGCTGGTACTGAATTAAGACGCCGCGACGGTCCCTACGATGATGGCGACGGCATTCCCAATGATGACGATGCTAGTCCGACATCGCTTATCGGCGGCTGCGAGCCGGCTGCGTATTCCGACGCCTACGCAAACCAAGCTTTGCGCCCCGCCATCCCTGTTGTTCAGGAATAGCTCCACGCGCATGTGACGAGGGCCGACGGAGAATCCGATTCGGACCGGCTGTCCGGACGGTGACCGGCTTCGCGTTGCGTGTTCTGCGAATCGGTGGAAACTCTCGGCGATGAACGACGCGAACCCCCTCGGATGGCTGGTCACCGGTGGCGCGCTACTGGCGGTCTCCGATTCCGACCCGGCAGCCGCCGTCCGGCCGGTCGCGCCCAAAACTGTCGGCCCGTATCGGCTGCTGCGCGAAATCGCCAGCGGCGGCAGCGCGACCGTTTATCAGGCAGTGCGTTGCGACGGGCGTTTCGAGCAGAACGTCGCGATCAAGCTGGTCTACGCCCGCGGCGGCTGGAAGGAGCGCTTCCTGCTTGAGTGGCGAGCACTTGGCGCGCTGGAACATCCGTCCATCGTGCGGATCTTCGATGCCGGCGTCTGCGGAGACTTTCTGTGGCTGTCGATGGAATATGTCGAAGGGCAGCGCCTCGACGACCATTTTGCCGAAGGCGGCTGTCACTGGACGCGCCGGCTCGAGCTGCTGGGTTCGATCGCTGGCGCGCTGGCGCATGCGCATGAACGTCAGGTCGTCCATGGAGACATCAAGCCTTGCAATATCCTGGTGGCGAGCGACGGGACGGCGAAGCTCGTTGATTTCGGCGTCGCGCGCCGGCTTAATGACGCCGACGCCTCGCGCTCCGGGTTCACGATGGCCTACGCGAGCCCAGAGCAACGGCGCGGCGAGCCGATCACTACGCGCACCGACACCTTTCAACTCGCGCTCCTCGTAGAGCGGCTTGTCGGCTCCTCTAAGCCACTGCCGAAAACGGTCGCTGCCGCGCTGCAGGCGATCATTGCGCGCGGCAAGACTGAACAGGACGCGGTGCGCTATGTCTCGGCGCTGGAATTGCAGCGCGACCTGTTCGCGCTCGCGCGAAACAGGCCGCCGGCGTGGTCGGGCATCCCCGGCTGGGCGCGTGTCGGCCTGCTGATCCGACGGCAAGGAAGCTATCGGCTGGCGGGGCTCGCGTTGCTCGTGCTGGCGGCGGCCATCGCAGCTTTCGAGCTCAATGCCCGGGATCGGGATCGCCAGCGGCTGGCCTCACTGGAAGCGGCGCGCGAAGTCGAAACCGAATTCATGGCCAATCTGATGCGCACCGGCGCTCAGCTCGATCTGCCGCCACAGTCGAACACGCTGGTGGCGATGCTCGAAGTGGGTGGCAAACGCGTGCTTGAGATGTATCGCGACAAGCCGCTGGAACAAGGTCTGATCGTTGCCACACTGGCTGAAAATCTGTTGCGACTGGAACGCTGGGAGCAGGCAAAGACGCTGTTGCGGGAAGTCGACCACGGCAAGCTCGACACGCAGGCGCCCGAACTCGCCTACCGTCTCTACCACTTGCAGGCCGTAGCCATTTCACACAGCGATGGCCCGGAACCGGCCAAGCGTGTACTCGATGCCGCTGACGAACTTTCGCTCGCCGCGCAGTTGCCATTGCACACTGCCGACTCCATGCGCCTGCTGCTGGCGAAAGTGCAGGTCGCGAGCGGCGCCGGGGATCGCGCTGCCGCTCGCGGCTATCTCGCCGCCGCCCTGCGCACCGCGGAAATCGGTCACCTCGACAATACCCGCGCTTTTGCCGATGTGCTTGAAGAAGCCGCGCAGTTCCATCAGCGCGAAGCCGAATACGATGTTGCCTTCGCCTACCAGTCTCGCGCCATCGCTTTGCTCGGCGGGTTGTTCGGCGAAGGCAGCCCGGCCGCTGCAAACGCTCGCCGCGGTTTGCTCTACATTCGCATGGGACGCGGCGACCCTGCCGCTCAAATGCGGCCCGCGCTTGCTGCCGAGAAGCAGGTGCTCATTGCGTTGTTCGGACCCAACAGCTCGGAGCTGATCGACATCTACGTGCTCGAACAGTACGTCGCCGTGAACGAGGGCGAATACGGTTTGGCGATTCAGGTGGCGGAAGATGCGCTCGATAATTCCCGCCAGAATTACCCGGAAGTGTCGATGCAGGTGGCATCGATGCGGCACAACCTGGGCGAAGCCTTGCTGGCCGCTGGCGAGTACGCCAGGGGCGCGCGCGAGTTGCAACGCACCGTCGAGTTACGCAGACAACTGGTTGATCCCAATCATCAGAGCTTGTTGTTGCTGCGTCCGATGCTGGAAGTGGCGAACTGCCACCTCGATGTGCCGACCGCGTCGACACATTTCGAACAGTCGATGGCGACTTATGCGCAACTCTATCCGCAGCGCAGTTTCCAGCATGCGTGGCTGGCGGCGGAATTCGCCCTGTGCGCATTGCAGAAGGGTCGTCGGGTCCAGGCCCGGCAGGTGATGGAGCGTTATCCTTTGCTCGCTCAGGACTTGGCGCGCGGCGGCGACCGCTTGCGCAAGATAGAACGTGCCAGGCATGCGTTGGGCTTGTCGGCCCCGTGAGTCAGAGCACGCGGCGATTCCCGAGTCAGCGAGGTACGGCGACCAGCGTGCGCGAGTCCAGGCAGGCCAGCACACGCCGCAAAGGCAGCTCCAATGTTTTCACGCCGGCCGCGTTGACGAAGACGTGCCATCCGGTCGTCGAACTGCGCCAGCACAGTTTCAGCCGGATCGGGTCGTGCTCTGGCGTGTGCCAGTCGAACAATGTACCGATCGCCGGCAAACCTTCGATCGAAGTAACAGTCGAAGCTGCAAGTGCGGCAGCGCCGCAGTGCGATCCGCTTTCGAATTCCCGCCGCGCGCTGAACTCCCGCCCTGCGCTGTAGGCGGCCATAACATCGTGAAATGCGCGCTGCAGCAGTTCCGACACCATCGGAGCCAGTTCCAGCGACGCCACGGCCGAGGCGTAGGCCGTGGCCTCCCCCATGCCGGATGTTAACGCCCGTTCGACGAAGTCGTCACGCAACGCCGCTTCCGAGGTTTTCAATTTGCGCAAGCTACGATACACCGCGAGCCGTGTCGGACGGCTCGAGCGAAGAATGTCGGGATCGTCGATCAGTCGCTCGCGCGCCAGTTCGTGCGCGGAGCGACACAGCGCATCGAGGCGGTGCAGTTCGGTATCGTCGCGCAGGGTCGACGGCTTCATCGATGAGCAGAGCCGTGGCGGCGGCCGGCCGGATGATAGGGCACGACGCGTTCCGTACTGAGTGTCGTTCCAACGGGTAGCGTCTTCCATTGGTTTCGCTTCAGCTCACGCTGTAGACGCGCGGTGAGCCGCGCGCGTTGCCCCAACGTGAAGGCAGTGGCTGGCGCACGCGCCGATTCGGCCAGTTCGAGCGCAACTCTCACCAAAGACAGGTGCTCGCGGTAGTCGAACCGCAGTTCGCGGCCGACGCAACGCAGTGCCAGCCACTGCCCGCGGGCACCCCCGTGCAACAGCGCAGCCATGCCGGGCGGCAGCGCGCAGATATCACCGGCTTCCAGTGGCAAGGTGGTTTCGGCGGTTTCCAGCACGCACGAGGGCCGCGCAGCCATCAACAGCCAAGACGAGTAGGACGTGGCTATCTGCAAAGCTGCGCGTATTGCGCCCTCGTGCAGTTCGAAACAAGCGATCGGCGTTTCCAGGTCGCTGGTGACCGCGCAGCCGGCCCGGTCGAGGTAGGCGACGCTGCGGACTGCACTCATCCGGCACCGCCCGCGACATGGCGCAGCGATGTCGGTGTCACGTTCGATATCGGGGTGCGATCAGTCCAGCGCGCCAGCATGCGCGACAGCGCGCTGATCTCGATCGGCTTGCCGAGATGATCGTCCATGCCGGCCTCCAGACAGCGCTCGCGATCACCGGGCATCGCGTTCGCCGTGACAGCGAGGATCGGTGTGCGGCTCAGTTGGTGTTCGCGCTCATGCAAACGCATGACACGTGTGGCCGAAAAACCATCGACGTCCGGCATCTGACAGTCCATCAGCACCACGTCGAAGCTGAGTCTGCGCAGTAGATCGATGGCCTCGCGCCCGCCGCCTGCGAGCGTGACCTTGCAGCCGAGTTTCTCCAGCGACAACTGGCCGGCGTAGCGGTTGATGGCGATGTCGTCGACGAGCAGCACGCGCAAGCCGTCGAAGCGCGCCGGCGCTTCGTTGCGCAATTCGATCAACGGTCCTGAGCTGAAGTCACCGACCGCTTCACCGGGTACGGCGAGCGCGGCGCGGATCGCAGCGTGCGCAGCGGCGTCGCGCAGCGCGCGCGGCGCAAGCGCGATGCGATCGTCGTCGTCGCCTTCGGACAATCCTTCGGTGGTTTCTCCCAACAGCAGCACGCGCAACTGGCCGAAGCCTTCCTCGCTGAGCACCGGCCGCGTCACCGCCGGCGCCGTGCGCGCTGCACTGGCGAGGTCGAGCACGAGCAGGTCGGGCAGGGCCGCCGCGCCGCGTACGCCGAGCGTGGTCCGCAACATCGACAGCGTTTCGAAAGCGGTGCCGACCGCAGTGCACCGGATGTCGAGATCGGCCAGATTCCGCGTCCAGCTTTCCCGCACGGCGTCGTCGCGCGTCAGCAACAGCGCACTGCGTTCGCGTCCCGTGCCGGGAGCCTCGCCCGGGGCACGCAGAAACGGCAGCGTGAACCAGAACGTCGAGCCGCGGGCGAGCGCCGACTCCACGCCGATCCGCCCGCCCATCGCATCCACGATGCGGCGGCAGATCGCCAGGCCAAGGCCCGTGCCGCCGTGCGTGCGCGCCATCGACGCGTCGGCCTGAGCAAAGGGCTGGAACAGCCGCGCGGCCGCATCCGGCGTGATGCCCGGGCCGGTGTCGCGCACGGCGATGCGCAGCGTGCGGTGGCTGCGATCTTCCGACAGCTGGGAAATCTCGACTGACACTTCGCCACGCGCAGTGAACTTGATGGCGTTGCCGACAAGGTTCGTGACCACCTGCCGCAGTCGCAACGCATCGCCGCGGACCACCGGCGGCGTGCCTGCATCTACGTCGCAGCGTAGCCGCAGGCTTTTGGCGTCAGCCGATCGCTTCATCAGCGTGACCACCGACTGCACGATCTCGATCGGCCGCATCGAGGCGGTCTCCAATTGCATGGCGCCGACTTCGAGCCGCGAAAAATCCAGTACATCATTGACGATGCGGCGCATTTCCCGGGCCGACTCGAATGCCGCCGCCATCTGGTGCCGCAATTCGTCCTCCAGCGGACGCGCCAGGGCCAATTCAAGAATTGGCAGGATGCCGTTCAACGGCGTGCGGATTTCATGGCTCATCGTCGCCAGGAACTCGCCCTTCGCCATCGCCGCTGCTTCGGCCTCGCGCTTGGCTGCAAGCAATTCCGATTCGACCGCGCGCAAACGCGCGACTTCGCCGCCGAGTTCGTCGATCTGCTTACGGCCCAATTCGCGCGCGAACTCGGCTGCGCTCTTTTCTTCCTGCAGGCGGCGCAACTGCGCCTGCATTTTCTGCTGCGCGGCTTTGCGGCCGCGACCGAGCAGGTTGTCGATGAGGGAGCGCGTGGCCATTCGGTGAACTTCCGCTTCGTGACGTGGGCCCAGGACATGCCTGAAGCGACGCAACCCGTCCGGCGGACGAGTCGTGCTATCGAGCGTCAAACGCAGCCCGCTCCCGCCATTCCGCGTGTCGAGGCCATCGCCCGGCTCGCGCCAGAATCCAGTTGGCGGTAGAGGCGTCGCTTCTTCGCTGGAGCGTTATCCAGAGAAAGCCGCGGCTCGTTTGCTCCGTATACCCGGTCGCAATGCGCTCGCACCAGGTCGGACGTTGCCGTCCATGAGCTTCTAATTTTTTATCGATACAATGAAACCCGCCGATTGCGTTTTACCGATGTTGTTTCTCGCCGCGACATCCGCTTGCGCCGCGTCGGCGCCACGATTTCCAGCGGCATCGGTGTGGCACGCGGACATAACGGATGCGCCTTTGCATCCGGACTCCACCACGATGATCGCCGCGCTTGACGCGCTGGGCGGTTGGGGTCCCGTGGGCGGTGTGAACCACCGATTCCACATCGATTTCTCCATCGCTGTGTCGACCGTGCCGTTGGGCGAAACGCCGATCGAGGTGCCGGTGGTGGCGCATGCGGACTACGACGAGTATTTTCTGCCGGACTGCGAGGAGCCCGGAACCCTCTTGCCGCTGCCTGCAGACGCGGCGTTCGAAGACGACGAGGACGGCCAACCTTTGCAGTGCGACAACGAAAGCAACGACTGCCACCTGCTGGTGGTGAAGGACCGCACGCTCTACGAGGTTTACAGCGGCAATTTCGACGGTGCGCAAATTGACGCACTGTGCCTGGTCAAATGGAACCTCGATGCGGTGTATCCACCGGAAGGCCGCGGCGAGCATTGCACCAGCGCGGATGCAGCCGGCTTTCCGATGGCGCCGCTGATGCCCAATGCGGATGAAGTCGCTGCCGCGATGGATATGCTGGACGCCGACTTGGGGCATGCGATCCGCTTCATTTTGCCGAATGCACGGATGGCATCGCTGCCGGACGGGCCGGATGACGACGTCGCGCGCGAGCCCCTATACGTGCGCCCTGCCTCGCACGCCGGCGGGCCGACCGGCCCGGAAGACACTATCGCTTATGGCGCCAGACTCAGGCTGCGCGCCGATTTCCCGATGGCCGGCTACAACCCCGCGGCACGCACGCTGCTGCGCACCATGCAGCGGTACGGAATCGTGCTTTCGGACGGTGGCAACGTGGCGCTCACGTTCGCGAGCGATTCGAACACGCAGGCGACCTGGCAGGCATTGGGCGTGACGCCGCAAGTCTTCTGGAACGGCAGCGTCGGTGACCGCCGGCCGGTTCGCGTAACCGATTTCGAAGTCGTCGATACCGGCGCGCGCATCGTTGAAACCTATGATTGCGTGCGCTCGACGCCGAGCGACGAAGACATCTTCCGGAACGGGTTCGAGTGAGCGAGCGCGTGTCCGGTACCTGGGCCGTTACCTGGGCGGCGCCGGGCAATCAGGGCGGCGGTCTCCTCGAGCTTCAGAGTTCTCCCGACGGACTTGCGCAGCAAGCCTGTTTTCGCAGCGCGATCGAAAAGCGCCGCGTATACGTACAAACCGTGTTGCGGGCTGGGCATGTGCAGCTTTGTGCGTGGCTTGGTCATCGGCGGACGCTGTTCGCTGTCGTCGACCCTGGCGACGGCGGCCTGATCGGAAGACTCTGGCGGCAGGTCGCGGAGGCGAGATTCGAAGCGGTGTCGGAAGTCCATGGCACGCGGCTCGACCTGCAGCAGGCCGACTCGCTGTTCGAACTGCGACGTGCGCTGCGATCGCCGGTCGCGCGCGTTCGGCAGAGCATCGATCCGACGATGGCGGGCCGGGCCACGCAAATCCGCTGTGATGATCAGCGAGGGTTCCGTTTTGCGCGCGTGGCGACTACCCCTGACTGTCCGTTTGTCGAAGCGGGACCCTCGCCCTTTCCTTCCCCGGCGCCGAATGAGCCGTTCGTCGGTGTATTCGGGGTCTAGTCAGAACAGCGTTCATCGGCGCCGCAAATCAATCGGTGCTCACTCCGGTATGCCAGTCATGCTTCGCAAGAGACTTTCTGCCGTGCTGCTGACCGTTGGCTTGGTTTCGCAAGCGCATGGCGCGCTGCACCTGTCGCCCACCGGGCAAGGCCAAGCGCTATACCTGCCGTTCTTCAGCGCTGAGGAAGCGCGAGCCACCTTGGTTTCCCTCAGCAACGACGACCTCGGCGCGGCACGCCGGGTGCAACTCGTTGCGACCGAGGCTCGCAATGGCCGCGTCCTGTTGAGCGCGACCGTTTACCTGCTGCCCGGCGATACCTGGAACGGCGCGATCGTCGCAGACCACGACCAGCCGGCTCGCCTTGTGCCGCGCGGCGGCGAGCGTTCCTGCACGCTTTCCGGCGATATGGTGTTCGCCGACCGCAATTTTAACGGCGCCAACGACGATGGCCTGGGCAGCGAGGTCGCGCGCACCTATCGCGGCGCGATCGAAGCGATCGAGGTCGGTACTGTGCATGGCGCCGCGCTCGCGGCGCTCGAAGCGGGCGACTGCGCTGCACTCGACAATCCTGCATCCGGCGACATCGGCACTCCCGCAGGGCGGCTGAGTATGTCCGCGGAACTGATCGATGTCGCGTCCGGGCGGATGTGGGGTTACGAAGCAATCGCTCTCGAAGGCTTCTCGAACACCGCGCGCCTGCAGACCACGCCACTGCGCTTCACCGATGCGCAGCCGGGAACGGATGGGCAATTGGAGGTCCAGTATTACAGCCAGGAGGGACACGGCCGTAATGCTTCGCTGCCCGCAGCGCATCCCGAAGACGCCGTCTCACTTGCGCTCGCCAGTTGGGCGCTGGTGGGCGACTACTCCCTGTCGTTCGACGATACGGCGCGCTCGGAATGGGTGGTTTCTTTTCCGACGCGCCACGCTTATGTAGACGACCGGCCCGGTGGCGTGCTGCCTGCGCAAAGCGGTCCGCGCCCTCCGTTTCGAGGCAGCTGCGAAACCGCACCCATCGTCGTCCTCGACCGCGACGGCAGCGCCCTGGCCACGCCGATCCGCGACACCAGCAACGAATTGCGGCTATGCGACCAGGTCAACCATTTCGCGCTGCGCCGGCCGATCACGCTGATCCCCGAATCGGGCGACGGCAGGATCTGGATCGACCTGGCCGACCTCGGCCGTGCTCCCTTGTTCGGCACCCAGCATTTCGGACTTCCTGCAATCGGACTGACATTGCAATCGATCGACTACCCGGCCGAGCGCGACGGCAAGGCACCTCGAAGCTTTACCGCGGCCCATCCGATGCGCAAGTACGCGGTGCGCGGGCCTGCGAAGGAAAAGGGCGCGCAACGAGCGTCGCTGCAATTGTTGCAGACGGCGTCCCCCTAGATAGAAACCGTCTGCCGGAGAAGAAGATGCCGTTTGTCGCGTTGGAATGGGATCACAAGCTGGCCAAATCGTGGATACGCTGGCTCGTGGTCGAATGCGATCGCGTCGAGATGCGACACGGCGGGACGTCGCCTATTTCGTCGATGATCAATGGGCCGAACATGACGCGCGCGCGTTTGCCGCGTTTCGCAATGGGGCGCATGTCGGTGCATCCGAACCGAGCCACGACGACCGCGAGTTGATCGCCTTTCCGTGGGATCACAACGTTTTCGGATCGCTGGTGCGATGGGCCGTACTGACGCCGCCTGCGGATGCGCAAAGCGGTCGCGAAGACATCGCGTATTTCCTCGATGCCGAGTGGGCGGAACGCGACGCGAAGACGTTTGCACGCCAGTTGGGCCGGCAGGCCGGATAGTTCGGTATGCAGCCGCGGCTGATCGGTTCCAGCCTCGACACAGCGATCGTGCGGTCGTAGCGCTCGAAGACGGCTGAGTTGTCGTCCAATGCCAGCGCGTTCTGCGCCTCGGAAAGATCAGGAAGTTCGCAATAGCGTGAAATCGGAGTCGAACAACAACTGGCTCGAACGCTATCTCTATAGACTGGGGATGACGCATCGCCCGTCATCAACCGATGAAAGTCTGGCGCAGCTGCATGCCGCTCACGCCGAGCGTATTCCTTTCGAGAATTTCGATCTGCATGTGCGCCCGGCGCGCCATGTTTCGCTGCAGCTCGACGACATCGTTTGCAAACTCGTTGATGAGCGTCGCGGCGGTTGTTGTTACGAGCAGAATATTCTGCTCGGTGCGGCGCTGGAGACGCTCGGCTTCCGCGTGCACCATCTGACGGCCCGCAATCTGCGCAGCGCTCCATCCCTCCTGCTGCCCAAGACGCACATGTGCCTGTTGGTAGGCCTCGCAGACAGGCAATGGCTGGTCGATGTCGGCTTCGGCGCCCATGGGCTGCACGACCCGATACCGTTCGAGATGAGCGCGCCACGGCGTTCGCTCGGCGACACGTATCGGCTGGTACCCGACGAGCAAGGAATCCATCTGCAGATCATCGAGGCCGATGCCTGGAAGGACATCTACGCATTCAGGCCCTATCCGACGCCGCTGATCGATTTCGAAGTCCTCAATCACTACATTTCGACGCATCCGCAGTCGCGCTTCCTGCGCCAGCCGGTGGCTGCAATCCTCACGAGCAATGCGCGCGTCTCGCTGGCCGGCCCGCTGCTGACGACGCAGCGCGTCGGAGAAAAAAGCGTTCGTGAGGCGGCCTCAAGCCGCGAGTACGGCGGATGGCTCGAGCGGTTTTTCAATTTTCGTCGCGAAGACGCTTGCGCCTTCGCCAGCATGTTCTGGCCACGCTTGGACATCGCGCGGAGCTGAAATGCAGTCCGCGTCATCGGAAAAAAGTGGCGGGAAACTGCGCTTTCTCGCGCTTTATCGGATGAGTGGCGACGCAATGCTTCTCCAAACGCTGTGAAGCGTCTGGCAACTCAACGCTGTGCTGACCTGAATGTTGAACCCCCGAATTGACAGCGGAAACCCCGAGGCGGCGCCACTCCTTTTTTCTCTCGGTTCCTGGGCGGACATCGCCACTGGGCGATGTCGCCGCTCTTCTTTAGGCGTTTCCACGCGCAGTCTCGATACAACTCGCAATGCGAGGATGACAGGTGCGCGCCGTGGCACCGGTGAGCCGATGCGCTATGGGTGACTCCCAGTTATCCCTCGCTACCGGGTGCGTTTCGTCCCGGCTCGAACCGGCGGCCGGCAGTGCCCAGATGACACTCGTCCGGCCCCGGCGCCCTGATGGCTCGGTTTCGCTGGGGCCGGTGTCTTGCCACTCGGCCAGGTGCACGTCCGGTGCGGCTGGCGGCTGCGCGTACTTCACGCGGTAAGCACAATAGCTGGCGAAAACGTTGTCGTCCTGACGCATCCCTACGCTATCGACGATCGTCACATGCAGCGTCTGTCCGCTCGCGTCACCGCGCGTGAGCGCCGGTGCGAACGGCGAGCCGACGACCGCCACGTGATCGGCCGGTGCGATCGGAAAACCGCAGGTATCCATCATTGCGCCGGCAACGTCGGCGGCAAGAAATTTAGTTGCCGCGACCGCCGCGAGCACCGCAATGCCGATGCGGTTCAAGTTTGCTTTTCCGACCGCGCGAAAGACCGGCCCTGCGAGTCCGCCGCACTGTGCCGGGCCCGAAACGCTCACTCGAACCCATCGGAAAAAATCGTTCCGTCCGCCGCCGGCTGCGCTCCGTCATGGATGACGGCGGTGGCGCGATCGTTGGCGCCGACTTCGGCGTAGTTCAACCCGAGGCTGTCGATTCGTACGGTGACGGTTTCATCGGGTTCGCCGTCCTCCAGATCGAAGTAGGCGAAGATGTCGAGGAACATCGTGGTTTCGCCGACCGGGATGTAGAAGTTGTCGACGAAGTCCGAATGCGTGTGATCCACTGCAGGCGTGGCGTCGCCGCCGATGACGAGCGGTACCGTTATCGCATGGCTGCTGGGCTCGGAGAGTTCGATCCGGAAGCGCAGCAAACCTTGGTCCGGACCAGTCATGGTTTCCCAGGTTTCTGCGACCACGGTTTCGATTTGGATCTGCGGCATACCGTCGTTGTCGACGATGCCAAGACCGATCGATTCGGGGCCATCGAGCGCGATGCCGGGCAGATCGGTGATCGCAATTTCCAGGTTTTCCAGGAATTCATCGAGGGTGTCGTCCAGCGTCGGGATCTGCACCGTGTAAGTCGTCGGCCCGCCGCCGGCGAAGGTCACGTGGTTGTCGATCGGCAAAGCATAGTCGTCGCCTTCTTCGGCCTGCTCGCCGATGACGGCGAACTGCAGCGTCGCTTGCTGGCCCACGGCGAGCATGCCGTTGACCAGCGAGAATTCGACTTCGAAGTTCTGTCCCTCCGTGACGAGCTCGTGCTTGACCAGCATGCGGATACGCGGGGCAGGAACATAGCTGGGACTGCATTCTGCCGCGCCGATGTCGCAGCTGCCGGTCGCGCGCATCGCGCCGTTCGCATCGGTGATGAAGCAGGTACTGTCGTCGGCACCGTTCGGTTGCGCCGGATTGCCCGCATTCACCGCCGGACTGATCACGCCGCCGGCGCAGATCGGAGGCAGCGTCGGGACGCGCGTCAGGCTACCCGGCAGCGTGACCAGGTTGCTGGCAAGCTCGGGATTTCCGATGTCGATGGAATCGCCGACCGTCGTGACGATGTTGCCGATTTCCGGCGCGCGTTCGCCGAACAGGTTGTGGCCCAGCGACACGATGTCCGGACTGTTCGCGATATCCACGCGAGCAGTGCGGTTGTCCGCAATGATCGAGTTCGAGATCTTCACGTTGGGTGCCTGTACGACTTCGAAGGCGTAAAGCGCTTCGTGGCCGTGCCGATTCTCTTGGTCATTACGTGTGATCGTGACGTTCTGCAGTACATCCTGTCCGCCGCTCTCTGCAAAGTAGGCGGAGCCGCGGTTGGCGCCATTGCCTGTGATCGTCACGTTGCGAAGAGTGACGTTGGCGCTCAGTCCACGCGCGATGGCGCCACCGGCGTCGTCGGCCTTGTTCGCACGCAGGGTGGATGCACGCATCTCCAGCGATGCGTTGTAGCCGACATAGATGCCCGCACCATCCTCTCCGATGTTCTGCTCGATGATCGAGCCTTCGATGCTCGCCTCGCAGCCGGTGGCAACAAGAATCCCGCCGGCGCCGGATTCCACGACGAAATTGCGCACGATGGACCGGTTCCGGAGGATCAGCATCGCGTTGCCGCCGGTCACGCCCCTGCAGGTAATGCCACCGCCGCCTTCGGCGTCGAAGCCACCGGCCGGGATGGATTCGTTGTTGCCCGACACCACCACGTTGTCCAGCGTGAGCGAAGCGTCCTGACCATTGGTTGCCAGCACGCCGATAGCTGAGAAGCGTTCGTGCGGCTCCGCTGTGGGCAGGATCTCCTTGACCAGGATGCGCGCGGCTTCGGTGCCATCGGTGCGTATTTCGATGGTCTTGTCGATGATGTTGAGATTCCCGTTCTCGGGATTGGAATCGGCGGCATCCCGCGGGATAGACAGGCGGTAGGTCGTGCCCTGCTGCAGGTGAATCACGTCGCCGTTCTGCGAGTGCATCACCGCCGCACGGACGGTGCACTGCACGATTGCAGAGGGATTGCCGTCGCACACGTTGTCCTGTGCCGAGAAATCCGGCAGGTCGACGGTGCTGTTGACGAAGATATCGGCCGCGTGTGCGGTCAGGCTCGGTCCGCCCAAGGCGCAGGCGACGAAGAAGGCGAGCGGGTCGCGGAACGGACGTAAACGACGGGTAGTCGGAGTCATGTGAACACCTGCACGGATCTCCGGGAAGCTCGGAGCGGGTTGGCGACGGAATCGCTTCCATAGCGGGGTTTGGCTGCGAGCGCCGCCAGGTAGTCGCGCGACAAGCGCATGCCTGCCGCCATCGGCGCCGCACCGACTGCGGTCCTGTGGCGGGCCCTGCCGCGATCTCACGCTGACGACGGCGTGTTCCACCTGGCAACCGGAGAATGAAAATGGGCGCATGCCGATATGCGGGTCTCGCGCTCGTGCGCACGGTGACGTTCCTTGTGGCGACATCGTTGCCTGCGGCGAGTGCGCTGGCCGAGGAACTGCGTGTCAATTCGTTTCAGGATCTGTCCCTGCTGGCGGGAGCCGACGAGTGTCGCGTGGCGCCGGTCGACAATGAGCAAGTTTGCACGCTGCGTGCAGCCCTTGAATTTTCCGAGACGCTGGGCGCGCAAGAGCCCATTCTTATCGTGCTCCCTGCAGGCGAGTACGTGCTCGATGCGACGCTGGAGTCGCTGGTCATCCCCGGGCCAAACGTAAGCATTCATGGTGACGCAGCGACGCCCGACGAAGTGGTGATCCGGCCGGGGCCAGGATTCGATAAGCCGCTGCTCGTATCCAACTTCGGCGCGGCCAATGCCACCAGCCCGAAGCCCGAACTGCGCAACCTGACGCTGCGCGGCGCTCGCAGCACAGTCGTGGGTCGAGGTGGAGCGATCGACTGCGAGAACTCGCGGATCGCCCTAGATCGCGTGCATGTGGTCGACAACCAGGGCGTCGTGGCCGGCGGTGCCCGGCTTTCGAACTGCAATGCCCGCATCGCGAATTCGGAATTCGCGGGCAATTTTACCGCCGGCAGTCAAGTCTGGGCGGGAGCCGTTGACATCGATGGTGCAGAAGTCGAAGTATCCAGCTCCAGCTTCATCGAGAATCGCTCGTCGATCATATCGGCGCTTCGTGCGCGCAACGCCGTCGTGCGCGTGTCGAGCACGGCCTTTCACGGCAACATCGCTACGACCTTCAGCGGTTCGACTGTGTTCTTCTCCGCCACCGCGGCCGGTACCGAGTTGGCCAACGTCTCGATCGTCGGCAACACCGTTCAAGGCAACGCCGGTGGAACGCCGGGTTTCCTGACTCCTTCGTCGCTCGTGACACTGGTCTCGATACGCAACAGCGTAATCGCAGGCAACATCCTCAATGCATTGAATGTGGACGTGCGTCTAGGCCCGGGTGCGCAGTCCGGCGGTTACAACCGCATTGGAAAACTGCAGGCTGCCGACCCGGACATGTTCGGTGACCCTGATCTGGGGGACGTGCGGGACGCGACCGACGCGGGCACGGAGACAGCCTTGGCTGCAATGACGCCTTGGGGGTTTCCACGCGCACTGCAGCCGGTGGCGGGCGGTCCGCTGGAAGGAGCAGGCGCAGCGTGGGACAGCGCTTCTGCGTGTGCGCAACGCGACGCAGGCGCAAGGATGCGCATGTCACTGGGAGGAACGTGCGATATCGGCGCGGTGGAGCGTTTCGATCGTCCATCGACCTGGGCTTTCAAGGTCGATGACAATGAGGATGTGCCCGATTCCAACCTTGGCGATGGCTTGTGTCGTACCCAAACGACAGACGGTGAGCGTTGCACGTTGCGCGCTGCGGTCGACGAAACCAACGCTCTGTTCCTGGCGGGGCACCTGGGGCCCTACGACATCGAGCTGCCTGCGAATCTGGGGCCTTATCCACTCATTCACGAGGTCAGCAACCCGCATTCCGCGATGCTGATCCTGACTGCCGAAGAGGTCGCGCTGCGCGGCACTTCGCCAACCGGAGCGCGTGCAGCGATCCAGCCCGGCATCGACGACGTGAACAACCTGTTTCTCATCGTGCATCGGCCTTTTAGCTACGGACGCGCGACGATTCGGAATATCGACATCGACGGTCTGCACGAGGCTGGGCTGATAGTCGGCATGGAATCGGTCGAGAACGGCCTCTTCGACTCCGTATCGATACACGGGGGTCTCAATGGCGTTTGGACTTCCGAATCAAATTTCGTGGTCGAAGACAGCCGCGTGTTCGACAACGGTATACCCTCGCTGGGCAGTGCGATCGTCGGCGTCGATTCGTCGCTCGTCATCCGGCGCTCGGTGATTCACGACAATCTGGCAGGCGACGGGTTCGTCGTCGGCATGACCGTTGCCGAGTATCCGCCACCGAATTTCAAGCCGCCGTTTCGCTCGCAGTTCGCGCTCCTCGCCTCCACGTTGTCGAACAATGTCGGTGCAACGATACTAGAACTCGAGGGCGCTGATACTGCGATCTGGAACTCTACGATCGTTGACAATACGGCCGCTGATGCCGCCATTCACGGTGTCGAAGCCACGCTTGAAATCAGTCACTCGGCCGTGGCGCGCAACGCCGCGCTGGAATTCGATGGGAGCGGCGGTTCGACAGTGCGATCGTTCGGCGCCAATGCGTTCGGCGACGCTGTCGCGCCGCCGGGATACGGCCACGAAGTCGGCTTGCCCGATATTTTCGGGGCCGATGCAACATTGGGCCTGGAGCCGTTCGAAGCGCACGAAACCTGGGCCGGACTGATGCCGATGCCGGACACCACGAACATCGCTTTCGACGCTGGATCGTTCAACGCCGCGTCCGAAACGGCAGGCGTGCAGACCGGCCTGTGCCTGGCGTACGACCAGCGCAACCTGCCGCGCGCCGGTGCTAGTTCGTCGCCGTGCGATTTGGGCGCTCTGGAATATTTCTCCGGCCCGCTACCGCAACCTGATTCCGAAGACGCGATTTTCTCGAACGGCTTCGAGTAGTGAGTCGAGCTGCACAGATCAAGCTTCCGCCGAAAAAATGGGTGCGACGGCGCGCTGCAGCAATGCTGGAGCCAGCTACGCTTCACAGTGCCGAAGAATATCTTTCCTTGCATCGCGGCCGCCGTGAACAACGAGGCCATCGCGAGCCGGACGAACTCGACCGAGCGCGTCCGATCCCGTAAGAAGCACGCATGTTGGAATGCCTTCGCTTGCATGCAACCAGTAGCCACCGGGTGATGTGCAGTGCGCCGGTGGCGCGACCGACAACTGACTTCCGCTAACAGAGGCAGTGCACAAAACTGTTACGGGAAAGTCGATGCGTCCGGTAGTCGCGCTGTTCTTGACTTGTTGTGTTGCTGCATTCTTGTGCAATCCATCGCGCGCCGCCACCGTGGCGGCGGGCGCCGACCACACCTGCGCCTTGTCCGAGTCGGGCGTGGTGCTGTGCTGGGGCGACAACGCTTTGCAGCAATTGGGTCTGGATCCGGTGGCGACGCCTTGGTCGCGCGGGCCGGCCGCGCCGGTCCCGCTGCCCGAATCCGCGGTCGCGCTGGTCAGCGGCAATGCGTTCAGCTGCGCATTGTTGACGCCTTCCAACCAGGTTGCGTGCTGGGGCGCCAACGATGCCGGACAAACGGGCGCGGGGACGTCGAGCGCTTCGAGCGGCCCTGTGCTGGTGCTGGCGCCGGATGGAATTGCGCCATTGGCAAACGTCGTGCGCCTCACGGCGGGCGAGGCTCATGCCTGCGCAGTCATGGCCGGCGGCCAAGCGGTGTGCTGGGGCGCGAACGACGCGATGCAGCTGGGCAATGACATCCCGGGCAATGCTTCTATCCCTGCTTTTGTGCGCGCTCCCGGGAGCAATGGCAACCTCTCTGGAGTCACGGAAATCGCGGCCGGTGCCAGCCACACTTGCGCCATCAGCGTGGCGGACGTCCTGTGCTGGGGTGACAATTCTGGCGGCCAGCTGGGAGACAACAACCGGCCGGTCGACTCTTCCTTGCCGGTCCAGACAATCAACCTCGACGGTGCTATCGCCCTTGCCGCCGGACGCTCTCATACCTGCGCATTGATGGCCGATGGCGGTGTCCGATGCTGGGGCGTCAACAGTTCGGGCCAAATCGGCATCGGATTGTTTTCGCAATCCAAGGAAGTACCGGCGATCGTGCGCAATACCGACAACACGGCCGCTCTGTCGAATATTTCGGCGCTTGCACAAGGTTCGGGTCTGGCGAGTCACACCTGTGCGATCAGCGCGGTTTCGGACCAGATGTACTGCTGGGGCGAGGGCGAATATGCGCAGCTCGGCAACGGAGAAATCGCGAATCGCGCCTTGCCGACACCCGTGACCGGTTCAAGTCTTGCGTCCGGCGGCGAATCGGCGGTGGGCCAACGGCATAGCTGCATGCGCGCAAGCGTCGACGAAATCAGCTGCTGGGGCGACAACGCATCCGGCACTATCGGCAACGGCGCACCGCTCTCGCGCGCCGCGCCCGTGCGGGTCCTTCTTCCTGAGGACACTCATGCGATGCGCGTCTCGATGGGCGGTTCCGCCGGTGGCGGAGCGCACGCCTGCGCGACGACCGCCTCAGGCGAGATCCATTGCTGGGGCAACAATGTGTCAGGCCAGCTCGGCAACGGCGACGACACCCCTAGGCCCCTGGCTACTCCGCAGATCGTGTCGTTCTCCGGAGACTCCTATCTTGCACTTGCCATCGCCGCCGGTGGGCAGCACACCTGCGCGATGCGGGGTCCTGCCCAGGTTTTCGGCCTATGGTGTTGGGGCAACGGCCTGTTCGGCCAACTGGGCGCCGGCGGTGTCGCAGGCCCGTTCTTCGAACCGCAGCAGGCCGTTCTGGGCGTCACGCCTCCGTTGCGCGACACCCATCTTGCGTCGGGAGCTTTCCATAGCTGCATCCTCAATGGATCCAACGGCGAAGCGTGGTGCTGGGGAAGCGGCGCGCACGGCCGTCTCGGTAACGGTTCGGTCAACAATCAGAACGGCCCGGTCAAGGTGCTCGAGCCTTCGGGCAACGCCAACCTGCAGAACCTGGTCGGGATTACCGCCGGCGAAGCGCACACATGCGCACGGCGTCTGATTGGCATCGCCTATTGCTGGGGCCGCGGCCACAACGGCGAACTCGGGAACGCCCAAGCCATCGATGCATTGTTGCCGCAGATTGTCGTGGGCCCGAACGGGGCGCCTTTCCTGACCCCGGTCACCGACATCCGTGCCGGACGAGCTCACACCTGCGCTATCGCCGATGGCGCCCTCTACTGCTGGGGCGGCAACACCAAGGGCCAGCTCGGCAATGGCAGCGCTACTGTGGCGCCGTCGTATTCGCCTGTGGCATCGACCATGCCGGTGGGCATGGAGCCGATCCGGCTTGACGTTGGCACCGACCACGCGTGCGCGGCGATGCGTGAAACCGCTTCGGGCCGTCATACGGTGTTCTGCTGGGGCGCCAACGACTCCGGCCAACTCGGCGATGGCAGCTTCGAACAGCGGGCGACTCCGGTGGAGGTGACGGGCCTGCCGGAAAGTTCGGATACCGTCCATCCGATCGTCGATCTGGCCGCAGGCCACGACGGAACCTGCGTTGCCTTCGGTGCGGGCGACACCTGGTGCTGGGGCGACAACAGCAGCGGCGCCCTCGGCAACGCCGAAGGGCCGAAATACTACGTGCCCGAACCGGTGAACAGCTTCGCGATCGACGATGTGATGCGTTCCGAAGGCGCCGACGGCGGCGCGACGACCGAATTCACGTTCACGGTGCGCAGGACGCTCGCTCGCGATGCGGCATCGATCAAGTATGCCGTCGTGCACGACAGCACGGTGGCCGCCGATCTGGATTTTTCAGCGCACCCTGCGAACGGCAGCCTCGATTTCCCGCGGGATGTCTTCGAACGCGACGTCGTAGTGCAGATCGCGAACGACGCAATCGCCGAACCGGACGAACAGTTCCTCGTCGTGCTCAGCGATTCGTCGAGTGGTACCGGCGCGCTGGGCGATGTGGGCGTTGGAACGATCCTCGACGACGAGGTCGACCCGCCGGTTTACTCCCTAACCGCGATTGTCGGCTGCGATGCGCATGAGGGCATGCACGCAACCGATCGGACTGTGCGCTTGCGGGTATCCGGATCTATCCCGGTGCCGGCCGGCCAAAGCTATCAGGTCAAGTGGAACGTGCCGCTAGTGGCAGGCGTAGCCAAAGCCGACGCCGCCGACTTCGCCTCGGCGCCGATGACAGGAACGGTCACCTTGATGGCGGGCGAATCCTTCAAGGAATTTGATGTCGTAGTTCGCGGCGACGCGCTTGTTGAAGCGGATGAGGCATTCGACGTGGCGCTGGTTGATGCGGGCAGCGCAATTCTTTCCGCGAGTTCCGCTGGCGTGGAGTGCGTCATACGCAACGACGATACCTGGGTCGCGCTGGAGCCGGATGCCGGTGCGGCGGCGATGGAGGGCGCAGAAGCCGTCGATCGCACTGCACGTTTTCGCGTCTCGCTTTCGAACATCGCTCCGCAACCGGTGACATTGACCTATCAGGTCGTAGGCTCACTGCAGCAAGGCGCGACCGAAGGCGAGGATTTTTCGCTGTCCCAGCCGCAGACGCTGACGATTCCGGCCGGTGCGGCCGAAGGCTTCATAGATGTCGTCGTCCATGGCGACGACGACGAAGAAGCCACCGAGGGGTTCGTCGTCCAACTTGTCCTGGTGACGAGTGGCAATGGCACGATCGATCCCGCCCATGGCGGCGCGGCGGGAACCATCATTGACGACGACGATCCGCAGCAGGTCAATTTCGTGGTGACCGCACTCGCCTCGGCCGATCAGGCGGAAGGCGATTCGGGAACCCGCGACTTCTCTTTCCAGGTCGCTAGGAGTGGCGACGCGCCCTCCAGTATTCAGATACGCGTATTGGACGGAGTCGGTAGCGCTGCCGCAACGTTGGCGGGCGGGGATTTTCTGCCGCTGGGAATGGCCAATGCACCACTCACCGTGGAGTTCGCCGACGGCGCGCCGAAAAGCATCCACGTCAAAGTGGCGGGTGACAGTGTGAACGAGCCCGATGAGCATTTCCGCGTCGAACTGTTCAATCCCAGCGCAGGCGCAACAGTCGTAGTGGCGACAGCCGAAGGTTGGATCCGCGATGACGACACTACGAAATTATTCGGCGACGGGTTCGAATAGTGCTACGGCGGATGTGCCTGCGAGGGCGGCGACGCAGCATTCCCGACCTGCGAGATGGCCGGCTTGCTCGCCATGAGAAACAACCGGTGATGCGGCCGAAGGCGAAAGATGTCGCACTTCGGTCAGGTTGGGGGGTAGCTGCTCGACGTGAACCAAGCGATGTTGTTTCACGCGGAATACGCTTTGCCGTCCGCCGTCCGTCGCGCAAATTTGCGCTTCCATCGCCGATAACGGCATTCCCCGCACTGAGTATCCGATTTGACGGCCGGGGAGACCGGCACCACGCGACCGTGCGGCTGCTTGAAACGACGGCATGCCTTTCCCCTCCGCAGGCCGTATGGGAGGGAAGATCCATGGCGGAGTCGTTGCTTGAAATCCGCACTAGGGAGAGAGCCGTTAGCAGACGAGACAACCCCGTGCGAACCTTGACAACTGCGCTTGCCGCCCTGCTTGGGCTGTGGGCCGCCACACCCGAAGCTCGAACCTTCCTGGTTGGAAGCCACGCCGACGTGGCGGACAACGACCTGACCGACGGCGACTGCGAAGGCCCCACGCCGGTTCCAGGTCAGCTCGGCTCGCACTGCAGCTTGCGCGCTGCGGTTATGCAGGCCAATTGGCTGGCCGCAAATGCAGGAGAAAACGAGCATGTCATCGAGCTCATGCCCGACCTCGACATTCAGCTTGCACCCAAGGAGTTGCTTGACGACGACACGAGCGCCGAATTCGGCGATCTGAACCTCACTGCCCCGAACATCACCATCAAGATGGCCGGCGTCCAAGGCGTAACCGTAAACCGACGGCCTGTCATACGCGGTCGGATGGAGAACCCCACGGGATTTCGGGTGTTCGATATTCCTGATATCGCTGGGCCGGCGTCGTCGCGCATGTATGTGTTTGAGGACATCGTTATCGCGAACGGACGGTCGGTTGAAGGTGTTGGCGGCGGCATCCGCTGCGACGATGGTCGGATAGCGATTCATCGCGTCAAGTTTGAAGGCAATCGTTCGGCAAGTGGCGGCGCGGCGCTCGATGCCATTTGCAACATCGAGATCGAAGATTCGCACTTCACCGGCAGCAACTCGCCGAGCACCGATTTGAACGGAACTATCCGCCTTGTCGGTAATGCAAGCACGCGCTTCCTGCACATGGCGCGTAGCTCCATGTACGACAATCCGAACGCAGCCGGGATCGTGGCTTGGGCACCCAACGGTGGCGCCGCGATGGTCACTATTCTGGGGAGCTCGTTCGGATCGAATCGCACGCATGATCTGCAGATCGAAGGCAACGTGGTGGCCACGGTCCGCGGCTCCACATTCGATGACCGAGTCATTATCAAGCCGGGTGGATCGCTTTCGCTGGACAACTCGCTCGTTCAAGGTTCAGCCAATCCGGCGCTGAGTCGAGCCGCTACGGCTACGTTCATCAGCGGCGGACACAACTACGTCTCCTCCGCCTCAAGTGGAACAGATCTGCAGGCGACGGATCTCGCCGGCCCGCGTCTTCCGCTGGAGACAGTAGAAGTTTTCGGATACTCGGTAGGGCTGCGTCCAGCTGGATCTGTTCTCAAGGACAAGGGTGCCGTCGCGATCAGCGACGACAATTTCGGATCGTGTCTGGCTACGGATCAGGCCGGAAAACCCCGAGCCGTTGGAGCCTGCGATATTGGCGCAATTGAACAGCAGCGCAGAATCTTCGTGGTTCCCTTCAACAGCGATAGCCCAGATGTCACCCCGGGTGATGGCCTGTGCGACGTTTCAGAGGGTGGTGCCGAATCGTGCTCGTTGCGCGCCGCGGTGATGGAAGCCAATGCGCTCGCCCAAGACCATCCCAACGAAGCGTACGAAATTCGAGTAGCTAACGAGAACGCCTGGCTCCAAGTTGAGCCGCAGTCGGCAGACGAAAACAGTGCAGCAGTTGGTGATCTAGACATCTACGCGCCGAAGATCTGGATCCGTGGCGCCAACGCTCTAGGCGTAGCAGCGACTTCTGAGCAGCGCCCCTATATCGAAGGCAACCACGCAGAAGTCCCCTTCAGAACCTTCGATATTCGGCAGTCTGACTATCCATTCAAGCATGTCCGGATAACGGATCTTCGCTTTTACACAGCGGATGCAGGCGCCGGAGATGGTGGAGCGATAAGGTGCCGTGGTCAAAAGCTGACGATAGAAAAAACTGGCTTCCAAGGGAGGATCGTAGGTACCAACGGCGACATTCTCTCAACGTCGTGCGACACGACGATCATCAGGTCCCAGCTCGAGCACAATGATTCAAGTTCCGCTACACCCGACGCGCTGATCTACTTCTATGGCGAGCCGGGAGCCAACTCGCGCCTTTCGATCGATAAATCATTGATCAAGACACGCCTCAACACCGCCGAATATGGGCTTTGGATCACCTCCGAGCTAGGCCACTTCACAAGCGCGTCAGTTCAGGCTAGCACCATCTACTCCGACGGCGGTGGCATCGCGGTATTGGGCGGCGCCAACAGTGCGGATTCCGGCCCGGTGGAAGTGCGCAGCGCTGCCATTTCAGCCGTGGGCTACAAGATTGCGACGCCTGTTGGCACCGCGAAGCCCTTTGTCACGCATACAATCTTCGCGGGCGGCGCCGACAGCGCTGACGAGAATGGAACGATTCAGGCCCAATCGGCGGGGTACAACATCTCATCGAACAACGATTGGGTTCAAACCCAGTTGACAGACAAAAAGGTACCACGCTTGCCGCATTCGACTTCCGCGCTGGTCGCACATGATTACTCAAAAGTGGCGGTGTATGACATTCCGGAAGCCCGCAACGCAGGTTTGCCGGCAAGCGGCGACGGCAACGGCTTTTGTTCACCGGTGGACCAGATCGGGCAGGCTCGTGGAAATCCTTGCGACATAGGCGCGATTGAGCTGGATGCTGTGCTAGACGACGAGTTGTTCGCGGATGGCTTCGAGGGCGCTGCCAGTGCGGCGCCATAACCACAGAGTCACACGTGGTTGCCTGTGCCCATTGTCGTCTGCCTGGTGAGTATTCGTGAAGACTGTGTCGAAAGTATTTGGCGCACTGGCGCTGTCCTTCGGGATGACGGCGACGTGTGCCGGGGAAACGGTATTCATCGTCAATCGTGTCATAGACCGCGAGGACAGCAACCCTGGCGACGGTCACTGTATCGGCAAGAATCTGATCGCTTCGCCACAAGCTCCGGGCGTGTGTTCGCTCCGTGCCGCGATCAATGAAGTCAATGCGCTGTCCCAGCTTCCGGGCTACGGAAGCGAGCAGTTTACGATCAAGGTTCGCCCCGGCGTCTACCAGCTCACAGCTCTCGGAAACGAAGTGCATCAAGAGATCCATGATTCGACGGGTCTCTTGAACGACCTCGATGTCATCGCCAGGAACTTCCGCCTGATGGGGATATCCGCTTCTGGCGGGACGCCGGAGGCTCAACATCGAGCGGTAATCCGCGCGTCGTCAGATACCATCAATGGGTTCAGAATCTTCGACCTAAACGTCAATGATCATCACGCCGAGTTCGAGTTCTCAGATATCGTACTCACTCAAGGATTAGGAAGGGGAAAAAAAGGAGGTGCTGCAATTGCTTGCCGAGGTGGTGGCCGCGTCAAGATTCGGCGGACCCGCATTAGCAGCAACGTCGTTACAACGAGTGATTCGCCCGTGTGGGCTGCCGGCGCGATCAACAGTGCCTGTGACCTCGACGTCGAAACGAGCGCCATTTCGAACAATAGCGGCAGTGCAGTCGTTTTGCAGTCAAATTTCTCGCAAGGACTTAGCCTGACAATGGCGAAGTCCAGTGTCACGGACAACGGCCAAGTCGGGCTGCTGCTAGTCCCCACAGCGCACTTGGATTGCTCTTCGGCATTCTGTGATGACACCAACTACTACGATGTTGGCGCCTCAATCAGCGCGAGCACGATCGCTCGCAATGCCACCGGCATTTCATCGACCCACGGCGCGACTGTCGTTGTCAACTCGTCCACTATCATGAATAACGCACGTGGCATCCATTTTGTGGATAGCTTTTGGTACCTCCATGCAGGCCCACCAGAAAACGAAGATCACTACTACTATGGCAGTGGCTCAGACCTGCAATCCTTCACGCTCGCAAACTCGATCGTCGCGAATTCGTCCTCAGCAGACTTGGAGCAAGGCCAGCAGTACAGCAACGTCATTTATCACTACCAGAGCCTGGGGCACAACTACATCGACAAAATTGTCGGTGCGCCGAATTTCCAGGGCACCGGCGATCTGTCAGGATTCGGACCACTTAGTGGGGTTACATCGGTGTACGCAAACGCCTATACGGCAGCAATGTTACCGCCCGAAGATTCCATGCTGATTCAAGCGGGAAGCGAGGTTCCAATCGGGCAGCAAGGTGCTTGCACACAGTTCGACCAAGCTGGAAATAGCCGCGGTTTCAGGTGCGACATTGGGGCGCTGGAGCAGGACGCAGAACTGAATTTTCCTCCGCTGACTCCGCCGGCTGACCCCGGCGATCCAGAGGAGCTACCGCCCGGTCTTCCGCCCGACTCGGATCCGCAAGATCCGCAAGTTTTTAAAGACGGTTTCGACATTTAGCAGACGCTGAAGCGCCAAAGCTGAGTGCCTTAAGACTCCAGTTCAAATAAGACCCCGTTCAAATTTGATCGTATGCCCGTGATCGAGCGGTACACGAGCAGGTTAACGGCATGCTCTAGCCAAGACTAAGATGTGTGCCAGGACGGCCCAGGTTGGCGGGCTGCGCTACGCTATTGCGCATATTCGACGGTTATATCGAGGCCGCAGCGATGAGAAATCGTGCAGTGAGCCACTTGCTCATTCTGGCAAGCTTGTTCTCGGGCGCGGTCCGCGCGGAACTCTGTGTCTTGCAACCTGCCGAGAGCCTGATAGTAGATCAGTCTTCGGCTGAGCCTGAGCTCGCGCCAGTCCGAACAGGTTCGCTGTACGAGTCTATCCAGCGCATTGCGGGCTCTCGAACTCTCAAATTCGTATTGGCGCTCGATGAGCGCGCCAGGCAACTGTCGGGCTCCAAGGATCCTGTTTGCCTGCTTCTTGCCCGAGAAGACGGGGGATTCGCACGAACCGGGTATTGGCGAGTTGGCGCTGAAGGCCGCGAATTCATCAACGCGCCGTACATCGACATGGTGGTAGACGACGCCAGCTTGGTGGATGGATCATTTGAAGAGACGTTTGCGCATGAGATGGGTCACGTTCTGCTTGGGCGTGTTTTTCCAAATCTGCCAGATGGATACTCGCGTACTCCGCATCGGGTGACGGCGCTGACGGATCGGGTAACCGCCTTCGACGAGGGGTTCGCGATTCATTTCCAGGGCTTAGCCCGAGCCATCTCGGACAATCGCGCGCTTACAGTTTTCGGACCCGGCAACGTCACGCGGCCGTTCGTCGCATTCTGGTCGAGTAGCGTGGAGTCGAGCTGGCGAGTGCATGGCATGCAGTCGAATACATTTGCGCTGCAGCAACTGGAGTATCAAGGCACGGCCGGCGAAACACCGAATGTCGACACGAGCACGCTGTACGATGCGGGCAATCTGAAGAGCCCCGAGCAGATGCTGGCTTCCGAAGGAGTTGTTGCAACCTTCTTCTACCGATTTCTTGTGCACTCTGGCCAAGACGACGCGCAACTTATTGGTCGGTACGAACGGCTGCTTGCCACCCTTCACAAATTGAGCTCGAGTGGAAAACACCTGCTGGCGTCGCCCTGGCCGTTGCTGGTGAGCGTTTACGCTGCCGAGAACAAGAGCGAGGCGAACGATATATACGGTGCCTTCGTTGAAACAACATATGGCGCCGCTCTGGACAGTGAACTTCGCGAGGTGAGCCAACGACTAGCGCGAGTTGGCAGGGGAGGCGATCTGCCGACGTTTGTCGGACTGCTTGAGCAAGCGCGAAATCGAGTGAAGTCCGACGTGGAAAGTCTTGTTGGAGGCGATATTGGAGCGAGCCACGGGATGGGCCCGGAAATTTGGGTCAAGTGGCCAGGCAAAGACGTTTCGGAGGAGAGGCGTTGGTTCGACGTCAACACGGCAACGTATCATCATCTTGTCCGGGCGGGCGTGCCCGAGAAGAGCGCGGCGAGGATCATTGGAGTTCGAGCGGCGGGCTTTCCCTTCACGTCTATCGAAGACGTGGTTGATCGCTGCAAGCTCGCAGAGTACGTCGCAGGCCAACTGCGCGAAGGGGCTCGCGCGGCGTTGCGTGACGGACCGATAAAGCGCTACTGAGGGCGTGCTGCGAGGTGGTTGTGGCGCAGCGAATTGCGTAATTGCAAGATGCGGGGAAGCGATTTCGGTAGGCGCCATGGCCTGTCTGAAAGCGTGCCACTCCAGTAGCAACCGGATCGGCGCGCACTATACGAGCACCCCGGAGGCTCGACAGCGTGTCGACTGATTGCGACGCGACTAGGCATAGTCCTGATTCGCCTCCGAGCCCAAACTCGCAGCACGGCCCGCGGAAGTTTTTGCTGCCGGAAAAGTGTGCGATCTGCAGTGGGTGAGACGTGAGCGCGGCATACAAAGACCGCGTTCGAATATCGCCTAATGAAAGATGAGCTCTGCTGCGGGCACAAGCCGGTTTCGACAATCAATTCCTCATTAGCGTCGTTCGCGACTAGCCGAGTAGCAATGCACACCGCTGCAGAGAGCTCCCTGTCGCTGCAGTGGCCTACCAGGCTCGGACGCGGGGAGATGATCTCGGAGGCCGCCGTACAGGGACGCAAGATGAGCCCTCTCCGGGAGAGCCATATTCTCCATCGCTGAAAATCCCAGTCCGCATAGGAGTGCCGCAATGCTGGGCGGCACCGGCAGCGATAGCGGGCGAACGTTACCGATGGCGGCCCCAGTCATGCCTTTTCGCTTAAAGCGAGGGTAATGCCCCCCCGTTTGTCCCGCATGCCGGCGCCCTGCTGCGCGATCGAGGATCCTTTCGTACACGGCGTAGACGCCGGCGGCACCAATGTCGATGTGATCACGAATGGCTCGGAACTTGTCATGAACCCTCTTCTAAAGCTCGCGACCAGTGGTCTGTTGCTCTTGGCATCGTCTGCCGCAGTAGCAGGAGAGACGGTCTTCATCGTCAACCGGACCATCGATCGCGAGGACTCCAATCTCGACGACGGTCTGTGCCGCGGCAAGAACGTTATCAGCTCTACCCAGTCGCCGGGCCTGTGCACACTCCGGGCGGCGATCAACCAGGTCAACGCGCTGGCTCAAAGGCCCGGGATGGAGAACGAGCAGTTTGTCATCAAGGTCCGGCCCGGGCTGTATCAGCTCTATAACCAAGCCGACGATGGTCAACAGGAATTCACTGATGGCATTGGGCTGTTGAACGATCTGGACGTGGTGGCGAAGTATTTCCGGATTGAAGGAATCTCGGCATCGGGTGGCGTCCCGGCCGCCGACGAGCGGGCAGTGATCCGCGCCTCCCATCACAGCTCCACCGGATTTCGCATCTTCGACCTGGACTTCGACGACGACCATGCGGAGTTCGAGTTCCGTGATCTCGTTCTGACTCAGGGCTACGGGTGGGGAGAAAAGGGTGGTGCTGCGATCGCATGCCGGGGTGGCGGTCGCATCAAGCTACTGCGAGCCCGTGTCAGCAGCCACACGCACGATGACGAGAATGGCGGCGCGATCAACGCGGCGTGCGACATCGAGCTGGATACGACGGCCATCGCGAACAATGACGGCAATGGCATCGTCATGAAGCCGAACTCCCAGGGCCTCAGTTTGATGGTTCGCTACTCCAGTTTGACCGACAACGCAGAGTCAGCGGTCCGGCTGATTCCTACGTCCGTGGTGAATCTCGACAGCTATGAAAGAGAAGATCGGGATATCAGTGCCGTGGTTGCCGCGAGTACTGTGGCTCGCAATAGAGTAGGTCTCTTATTCACAAGCGGAACATCATTGAGCGTTAACTCGTCGACCTTCGCTGGGAACCGTTGGGGCATTTACGTCAGGAACAGATTCCAGGAAGAAGACTACGTCCAGGGCGACTATTCATACTCAGGCAACGGTTCACCGCACGTGTCAATCAGTCTTGGAAATAGTGTTGTCGCCAATTCCGTATGGACGGACATCACTCAAGAGCAGCCACTGCCCGCTACCAACCTTCACTACCACAGCCATGGCAAGAACTACTTTGGCTCGTTGAGCGGCACGCCGCCGTTTGCCGGCACGCCCGATGACATGATCGGCCAAGGCGTACTGGCTGGCTTTGAATCCGTGTCGGCGAACGACTACACAGCCGGCTTGCTGCCGCCTGAAGGGTCGGTGCTCTTAAGTGCGGGTAGCGCTCTTCCGTACGGCGAGCCCGGGGCTTGCACCCAGTTTGATCAGGCGGGGACAAATCGCGGTTTCGAGTGCGACATCGGGGCTTTGGAACGCGATGACATAGTTCTTCTGCCGCCCTTGGAACCACCCTCCGATCCGGGTGATCCCGAAGAGTTGCCTCCGGGTATTCCGCCTGAGGCCGATCCGCAAGACGACTACATCTTCGCCGATGGGTTTTGAGCCTCCTGCATCGTAGAGCGTGTCATCAATGTTGCTGGATGCGCACCACATGCGCCTGTACGAAAAGATCAGGAAGAGCCTATGCCCTCCTTGTTGAAGCTCGCGACCAGTGGTCTGTTGCTCTTGGCATCGTCTGCCGCAGTAGCAGGAGAGACGGTCTTCATCGTCAACCGGACCATCGATCGCGAGGACTCCAATCTCGACGACGGTCTGTGCCGCGGCAAGAACGTTATCAGCTCTACCCAGTCGCCGGGCCTGTGCACACTCCGGGCGGCGATCAACCAGGTCAACGCGCTGGCTCAAAGGCCCGGGATGGAGAACGAGCAGTTTGTCATCAAGGTCCGGCCCGGGCTGTATCAGCTCTATAACCAAGCCGACGATGGTCAACAGGAATTCACTGATGGCATTGGGCTGTTGAACGATCTGGACGTGGTGGCGAAGTATTTCCGGATTGAAGGAATCTCGGCATCGGGTGGCGTCCCGGCCGCCGACGAGCGGGCAGTGATCCGCGCCTCCCATCACAGCTCCACCGGATTTCGCATCTTCGACCTGGACTTCGACGACGACCATGCGGAGTTCGAGTTCCGTGATCTCGTTCTGACTCAGGGCTACGGGTGGGGAGAAAAGGGTGGTGCTGCGATCGCATGCCGGGGTGGCGGTCGCATCAAGCTACTGCGAGCCCGTGTCAGCAGCCACACGCACGATGACGAGAATGGCGGCGCGATCAACGCGGCGTGCGACATCGAGCTGGATACGACGGCCATCGCGAACAATGACGGCAATGGCATCGTTATGGAACCGAACTCTCACGGACTAAACCTGATAATTCGGTCCTCGAGTTTAACGGACAATTCGGAATCTGCAGTCAGGCTGATTCCGTTGACTTACCAAGACTGCACCGACGGGTGCGAAGAGTACTGGTGGGATATCACAGCTAATGTCGCAGCCAGCACCGTGGCTCGGAACCGGGTTGGCTTCCTGTTTACGCAAGGGACGAGTCTCGCAATAAACTCATCTACAGTTGTCGAGAATCGCTATGGCCTATATTCAAAGCGCGAATTCGAGGAAGAAAGCTATTCCGTAGGGGATCGCAACTACTACGGCTACGGTGGGGAACATGTATCTATTAGCCTCGCAAATAGCGCCATTACTAATTCAGTCGAGATGGATATTACCCAAGAGTGGCCTTGGGGTGGAACGAACCTCCACTACTACAGTCATGGAAACAACTATATCGATTCGATGATCGGTGCACCGTTCATGGTCACTCCCGACGACATGATTAGCCAAGGCGTGCTCGTTGGAATGGAATCGGTGTCAGCAAACGACTACACGGTCGGCTTGCTGCCGCCCGAGGGATCGGTCGTACTAAATGAGGGAAGCTCCTTGCCGTACGGACAGCCCGGCTCGTGCACTGAACTTGACCAAGTAGGCAAGAGTCGCGGCTTCAAATGCGACATTGGTGCGCTAGAGCGCGATGGAATTGTCATTTTTCCGCCATTGGAACCGCCTTCCGATCCGGGCGATCCCGAAGAGCTTCCACCGGGCATACCGCCACAGCCTGACCCTCAAAGCGAATTCGTTTTTTCCGATGGCTTCGAGGTGCCCGCTGCTTGAGTACCAACCTGTGCAATTGTCGTTGCCGGCTATAGCGCCGTTCCATGCAACTGCGTCAGCGGGGTGATCAAATGTTTGTAGCGCTGGAATAAGATCGCGCCATTGCGAGCCCAATGGCGCGTTGGATCGTCGTCGATTGCGGTTAGGTGGAGCGGCAATGCAACCGCAGTGTCCTGTCCCTACCGTCGCGAGTCACTTGGCGTAGTTGGGCGGCGTGAGTACGCCTTCGCTTCTTCGGGCTCTCGTCCCAGTAGTTGCGCCCCAGACTTCAGCAGCTATCCCTCGGGCATGCGGCCGTGCCTGAGCCGGTTCGTTGAGGCCATTCGCCGCGCAATCTACCGTCGGACCTTTCGTTAGATTCGTTCTGTTCGACCTGCCGGCTCGATCAGGCGCAAGGTTACGCCGCGCTCGTGCGCGCATTCGGTATTGCGTGACGACGGAATTCCCGCACCTTTGCGGCGGCTCAGATTGGGCTTGCGGTACAAAGCTTCGATGCCCATGCGGCGCATCAGCGTGGCAACGTGCTTGCGACCAACGCGGCCCCCTTGCTGGGTCAACAGATCGCGCAGCATGCGCGTGCCAGCAAACGGATACTCCAGATGCAACTCGTCGATTCGACGCATGAGCGCCAGGTCGGCGGTACTGACGGGGGCAGGCAGGTAGTAGACGCTGCTCCGGCTGATCCCGAGCGCCTCGGCCTGCCGGGTGATCGACAAGTCGTGCGTGCGATCGATCATCGCTTTGCGCTCAGCAGTCCTGCCTTGCTGAGCGCGCCTTCTAAAAAATCATTCTCCAGCGTCAATTCCCCGATCTTGGCATGCAGCGCCTTGATGTCGACCGCCGGTTCGGATGGCCGGCTATCGGCGCCGAAGGCGTTCGCCGCACTCGCCAACAACTGCTCCTTCCACTGCGCGATCTGATTCGCATGCACGTCGAACTTCTTGGCCAACTCAGCCAGCGTGCGGTCGCCTTTCACGGCGGCCAGGGCCACTTTTGCCTTGAACTCCGGTGAGTGGTTGCGGCGGGGAGATTCCACTTATCCGGTTGTCCAGATTTCCGGGGCAGTCCAGCCCGACTGCGGAGGTCGGACATGCATCTAAGACGCGAACTGCGAAAATCTCCGAGTCTGAGGTGCTTCCGAAGAATCTTTCGGCCATGGCACAAGGTATCTTGATGAGGTGGTGGCGGTCGATTTCGCGATGGTGGTTGCAGCTAAATTCGTTCCTGAACGAGGGATCGGTCGCGGCCCTAATCAACGCTTTTGAGTCGGGTCCACGGGCGCAGACGCAGATCAAACCTGGGCTGTCCGGTGTTCACGAGGGCGGCATTTAAACAGTTTTGCGGTTTTAAAGACTTTATTGACTCTTGCCAGCATGACTTCCGGCCCGTAGACACTGCGATCAGTTCATACTACAAATGTAGTACGACAACTGTAGAACAGCGTTGCGGCCATGAGCGAAGCGATCGAAAGCGGGGAAGACGGCGGCGGTGCCTCGGGCACCGGGCCGGGGTTGAGCGAGCTGCAGTTCGATCTGATGCGGGTGCTGTGGGCGCGCGGGGAAGCCAGCGTGGCCGAGGTGGCCGAAGCCGTTTCCGGGTCGCGCGGGTTGGCGCATACGACGGTGGCGACCTTGCTCACGCGGCTGGCGGCGCGCGGCGCGGTCGAAGCGCGCCGCGAAGGCCGGCAGTTGGTGTATCGCGCCTGCATCAGCGAGCCGCAGGTGCGGCGCAGCATGGTGAGCAGTCTGATCCAGCGGCTGTTTTCGGGCGATGCCAACGGTCTGCTCGCGCATCTGGTGTCCGAGCGCGAAGTGGCGGACGGCGATCTGGCGAAGGTGCAGGCGCTGCTGAAGAAGGAGAGCCGTCGTGGCTGACCTCACCGTGCTCATTCTTGGGTTTGCACTCACCTTGCTGCTGCACGCCAGCGTGCTGCTCGGCGCCGTCTGGCTGGCCGAGCGCGTTCGCTTGCTGCGCGATCCGGGCTGGGCCGAAATCGCGTGGCGCGGAGCGCTGATCGGGTCGTTGTTGACGGCGTCCATCGTCACGCTCTGGGCGGAATTGCCGGGTGACAAGTTCGCCGCACGAACGGCGGCAGCTGATTCCACGATCGAACAAGTCGCGCTGCCGGCCCCGCCGCTGCCGCCGGGTGCCGCGCACTTCGATGCATCGGCCAACGCCAACAACGTTCCGCTCGCCACCGTCGCGGCCCCCGGCGCCGAACGCATCGCGAACGACGCGAGTTCGCAAATTACGAGCTCGCAGGACGCCACAGTCCAAAGCTCGCAAGCCCAGAACACGCTTTCGCAAAACGCAAACTCATCGAAGCCCCGCACCGAAGTTCCGCTGCCTGCGATCGCCGTCACTTACGCCGGCAACACCTGGCTGGCCGGCGCCTGCGCGCTTGCGCTGCTGACCCTGTGGCGCGGACTCGGTGTTTATCGGTTGACGGCGAAGTCGCGCGATCGCCACTCGCACGGGCTGCAGCGCGAACAAGGCATCGCGACGGAAATCGCTGTGCTTTACGCGATCGCCGCGCCGAAGCTGCGTCTCGACGACAGCCTCGTCAGTCCGGTCGTATTGCCCGGCGGCATCGTGTTGCTGCCGCGCTGGACGACCACGCTGTCGCACGACGAACTGCGCGCACTGCTGGCGCACGAACTGGCACATCTGGCGCGCCGCGATCCGTTCTGGCGCATTGCGCATCACTCGGCACTGGCGCCGTTGTTTGCGCATCCGCTGGCCTGGCTGGCGTTGCGGCGGCTGGACGACCTGGCCGAACAGCAGGCCGACGCCGCGGCCGCGCGACTGCTCGGCGACGGCCGCCCGCTGGCCGAATGTCTCGCGCGCTGCCTGCAGCAGCGCACCGTTTCCCGTCCGTCCGCGCCGCGCTTTGCGCTGGCGATGGCCGAGCGTCCCGGCGCGGTGGTGCACCGCGTCCAACGTCTGCTGCAAGAGGATCCCATGAGCTACAACCCGCCTTCCCGCACTCTCACTCGCGCCGCGCTGGTGCTCGGCGTGCTGGCCGCGCTCGCACTGCCGTCGCTGGTCGTCACCGCGGTCGCCGACGATGTGCTGCGCGGCTCGTCGATCTCGATCCACAGCGACGACGACGGCGAAGAAATGTCGATCCGCGTACGCCAGGCCGGCTACTCGCTGGAAGTCGAAATGCAAGGCAAGATCGACTTCGCCGCCGACGAGAGCGATGTCGTCGCGATGGCCGACGACGCCGAACTGAGCATCGAAGAAACCCGCGACGGCATCACGCGCGCGATCGAGTTCACGGCCAGCGGCGGTGCCATCGAACGCGCTTACGAAGTCGAAGGCAAGGCGCAACCGTTCGATGCCGCCGCGCGCAGCTGGCTGGCGGTGGCGCTGCCCGACATGTTCCGCCGTTCCGGCGTGCACGCCGAAGCGCGCGCCAAGCGCATCCTCGCGCGCAGCGGCGTCGACGGGCTGTTGGCCGAGATCGACCTGATCGAAGGCGATTACTCGCGCAGCACCTATCTGGGCATCCTGTTCGGCGGCGCGAAAATGTCGCCGGCGCAGCAGGCGCGCGCGCTCGAACTGATCCGCGGCATCGACTCCGATTACGAACTGCGCCGTGCGCTGAGCATGGCGCTGACCTCGCAGGAGCTGGCGCCGGCTCAGCGCCTGACGGTGCTGTCGCTGGCCGATGAAATCGGCTCCGATTACGAACGGGCCGAGTTGCTGGTGCAGACCATCGATGCCTTCCCGCTCGATGGCCCCGGTTTCGACGCCTGGTCGAAAGCCGCGCAAAGCATCGACAGCGATTACGAACATCGCCGCGTGCTCGAAGCGGTGCTGGAAAAATATGGCGACAACCCGCGGGCGGTCGGCATCGCGCTGCAGGCCGCGGCGCACATCGATTCGGACTACGAACGCCGCCAGGTGCTGCAGGCCACTGCGACCCGCGCGCTGGCCGACCCGCAGTTGCGCCGCGACTACCTCGCCGCGGCCGGCGGCATCGGCAGCGACTACGAACGCAAGGAAGCACTGCTGACGCTGTTGAACGTCGGACCGGTCGACGCCGAGCTGGCGATCGCCGTGCTCGAATCGATCGATGGCATCGGTTCGGATTACGAGTCGAAGGAAGCGCTGGTCGCGCTGGCGCGGGTGATGCCGGGCGAACAGCGCGTGATCGATCGTTATCGGCAGTCGGCGCGCCGCCTCAGCAATCACGAACGCGGCGAAGCCGAGCGCGCGCTCGATCGCTTCCTGGTTTCGGCCTGATCGGTCTCGGCCTGATCGAATCGTTGATGACGAAGCCGGCGCAGGCCGGCTTCGTCAGAACATGCCGGGCGGCATGTCCAGCGTTGTGCGGTCGCCGCGTGCGAACAAGGCGAGCGCATGTTTCTTGGTCGGCAGTTCCCAGCCGATGAAGTAACGCGCGGCGCGGCGTTTGCCTTCGAGGAAATCGCGGCGCGGCGATGCCGCGTCGTCGTTCAAGCAGCGCGTCGCCACGAGCGCCTGGTCGAGCCACAGCCAGGCCACCACGACGTGGCCGAGCGCATCGAGGAACAGGCTGGCGTTGGCCAGCGCCGCATCCATGTCGCCGCGGGTCGCCAGGCCTGAGGCGGTTTGCACCGCGGCCTGGATATCCGGCAGGAACGCCATGATTTCCTGCGCCAGCGGTGCCAGTTCCGGCTCCGGCAGCGCGCGCCGCAGGGTGGCCTCCACGCGCAGCGCCAGCAGCGCGAGTCCGCGGCCGCCATCGCCCAGCACTTTGCGTCCGAGCAGATCGATCGCCTGGATGCCGTTGGTGCCTTCGTGGATCGGATTCAGGCGATTGTCGCGATACATGCGTTCGAGCGGGAAATCGCGCGTGTAGCCGGCGCCGCCGAGGATCTGGATCGCGGTGGCGTTGGCTTCGAGCGCGTAGTCGGACGGCCAGGCTTTCACGATCGGCGTGAGCAGATCGAGCAGCAGTTGCGCATCGCGCGCGGCGGCCGGGTCGCCGGTTTCGATCTCGTCGACCAGCCGCGCCGCATACAGGCACAGCGCCAGCGCGCCTTCGACCTGGCTCTTCATCTTCAGCAGCATGCGGCGCACATCGGCGTGCGCGATCAACGGCTGCATCGGCGAGACCGGATCGCGCTGCGACGGCGTGCGTCCTTGCGTGCGTTCGTGGGCGTAGCGCAGCGCTTCGACGTAGCCCGCCAAGCCGATCGACGCCGCCCCGATGCCGACGCCGATGCGCGCCTCGTTCATCATATGGAACATGCAGCGCATGCCCTGGTGCGGCTCGCCGATCAATTCGCCGAGGCATTCGCGCTCGCCGCCGAAATCGAGCAGGCAATTGACGGTGCCGCGATAGCCCATCTTGTGATTCAGGCCGGCCAGCGCGACGCCGTTCGATTCGCCCGCGGTGCCGGAATCATCGACGCGCCGGCGCGGCACCACGAACAGCGACACGCCCTTGCTGCCGGGCGGTGCGCCGGGAATTTTCGCCAGCACCAGATGCACGATGTTGCCGGCCAGTTCGTGCTCGCCGCCCGAGATCCACATCTTGCTGCCGCGAATCGAATAGCGGCCGTCGCCGAGCGGCGTGGCGCTGGTGCGGATATCGCCGACGCTCGATCCGGCGTGCGGTTCCGACAGGCACATCGTGCCGAACCATTCGCCGGCCTGCATGCGCGGCAGATAGCGCGTCTTCTGCGCGTCGCTGCCGAAGACGCGCAGCAGATTCGCGGCGGCCTGGGTCAGGAACGGATAACCGTTGGTGCCCGGATTGGCGGCGGTGAAACAGCCACCGATCGCGCTGATCGCGACACAAGGCAGATCGAGCCCGCCGTCGTCGCGCGGTGCGTTCATCGCGAAGAAACCGGCCTCGCGATAGGCGGCGAGGGCATCGGCGATCTCTGGAATCAGCACGACTTTTCCGTCGCGCACCTGCGGCTCGTTGGCATCGGATTTCGCCGCATGCGGCGCGAAATGCTGCGCCGCCAGCTGCTGCGCGGCGTCGAGCATCGAGTGCAGATCGGCGCGATCCAGATGCGCGAAGCGCGGTCGCGACAACAGCGCCTCGGTGCCGAGCCAGTCGAACAGCAGGAAATCCAGTTCGGCGCGTGGAATGTGCATTCGGCAGGCATCGGAATGAAGAAGCGGCATCCTGCGCCAGTCGTGACGGGTTGCCCAGATCGCGAAGATCGTATCGAGCGAAGTGTGATTCACATCACATGTTGGTCGGCGCTTATCGCCGCTTGTCGGCAAAGCCGGCCGCCGGTCCGCGACCGGCTGCACGGCCCGCACGGGCGCAGCAATAGTGCGCGGCGGGGGACAGGGAGAAACCGCCAATGCCGTTGATGTTGAAACTGGAGGACGACCAGCCCGAGGCCGGGCCGGCCGATTTGTCCGTACGCCTCGTCGGTTCGGAGCCCGAACTGGACGAAGTGGAGTCGGTCACCTATCTCCTGCAGACCCTCTCGCCCAATCCGTTGCGCCACGTGCGCGAGCGCAGCAGCGGCTTCCGTGCCAGCGGCATCAGCCGCCACGTACTCGGCGTGCAGGCGCGCGTGCGCCGGCGCGACGGCAGCGAACTGGTGCTGGAAGACGTCTAGCCCGGGCGTGCGTCCGCTGCGCCAGGACGTGGCGTTCCGGCTGGCGATACCATCGGCAGCGCTCTAGTCTGGCGTGACTCCCACGGAGCACCCGCCATGCGCTCGTTCGTCCTCGCCATCGCCTTCCTGATGTCCACGATCAGCCCCAACGCCCACGCCGCCTGCGAAGCCGCCGAATTCCACCAGTTCGATTTCTGGCTGGGCGAATGGGAAGTCACCGGCGGCGTCGCCGGTCCGAACCTGGGCAAGGTGGTCGGGCAAAGCAGCATCGCCGCGATCGCCACCGGCTGCGGCCTGTCCGAGCACTGGCGCGGCGCCACCGGCGTCGACGGTCGCAGCCTCAACGCCTACGACGCCGTGCACAAGACCTGGCGCCAGTTCTGGGTCGGCAACGACGGCACCGTGCTGCAACTGGCCGGCGGCCTGAAAGACCAGGCGATGGTGCTCGAAGGCGAGCTGCCCACCTCGAAAGGCGGCGTGCAGAAGCAGCGCATCACCTGGACCCCGCGCGACGACGGCAGCGTGACCCAGCACTGGGAAACCTCGGACGACGGCGGTACCACCTGGGCCACCAGCTTCCTCGGCGTCTACCGCAAGAAAGCCACCGGATGAGCTGGAGCCGGCGCTGGCACAAGGCCGCCAGCGCGGTCGTACTGATCGCCGCCGGTTCGCATCTGGCCGCGCACTGGAGCGCCTTCGTGCGCGAGTCCGATTCCACCGACCCACTGCGCCAGGCCGCGGTGCAAGCCATGCAGGCCTACATCGTCTATCCGCCGCTCGGCACCAGCCTATGGACGGTGCTCGGCGGTTTCAGCCTTGCCTACGCCACCGCGCTGATCCTGTTCGGCACCTCGCAATGGATCCTGGCGCGCGAAGCCGACCCGCGCACGCTGCGCCGCCACGCGCTGCGCAACACCGTGCTGCTGCTGCTCGCCAGCCTGGCGCTGTGGCGACTGCACCCGATGCCGCAGACGTTGATCGTCTTCCTCGCCGCCGCCCTGTTGTTCGCACTCGCCGCGCTGCCGCGCAATTTCGACGTGTGATCTGGGTACGTGAATTGGTGTGTGATTGGGGCGTGTGACCGCGGCGGCGGACGCCGCACGCGCGCCCGCTACAATCGCCCGATGACCGACCTGTGCAATATCGCCGCCGCCTTGCCGCGCATGGCGGCCGAGCGGCCCGACGCGATCGCGATCCGCTGTCCGACCGGGGTGGCGTCGGACGGCTCGGTCGAATACGGCGTGGCGCTGAGTTATCGCGAGCTCGACCGGCGCAGCGATCGCATCGCCGCCGCGCTGGCGCTGGCCGGCATCGTGCGCGGCACGCGCACCGCCCTGATGGTGCGGCCGTCGCCCGAACTGTTCCTGGTGATGTTCGCGTTGTTCAAGGCCGGGGCGGTGCCGGTGCTGATCGATCCGGGAATCGACCGGCGCGCCTTGAAAGCCTGTCTCGACGAAGCCGCGCCGGAGGCCTTCGTCGGCATCCCGCTCGCGCATGCGGCGCGCGTGGTGCTGGGCTGGGCGCGCGCGCACGTGCGCATCAAGGTCACCGTCGGGCGCCGCTGGTTCTGGGGCGGTACCACGCTCGATGCGCTGCTGCGGCGCGCCGGCGATGCGCCATTCGCGATGGCGCCGACGCAGCCCGACGACATGGCCGCGATCCTTTTCACGTCAGGCTCGACCGGCGTGCCGAAAGGAGTGACCTATCGCCATCGGCATTTCGTGGCGCAGGTGGAATTGTTGCGCGCGGCCTTCGGCATCGAGGCGGGTGGCGTCGATCTGCCGACCTTTCCGCCGTTCGCGCTGTTCGATCCGGCACTCGGGCTGACCAGCGTGATTCCCGACATGGACCCGACGCGTCCGGCCAGCGCCGATCCGCGCAAGTTGATCCAGGCGATCGAACGCTTCGGCGTCACGCAGATGTTCGGATCGCCGGCATTGCTCGATAGCTTGAGCCGCCATGGCGAGCGTCACGCGATCAAGCTGCCCGGTGTTCGGCGCGTGTTGTCGGCCGGGGCCCCGGTGCCGCCGGCGGTGGTCGAGCGCATGCAGCGGATGCTGCCGGACGATGCGCAAATCTGGACGCCGTACGGCGCCACCGAGTGCCTGCCGGTGGCGATCATCGAAGGCCGCGAACTGCGCCAGACGCGCGCGGCCACCGAGAACGGCGCCGGCACCTGCGTCGGCCGGCCGGTGGCGCCGAACGAAGTGCGCATCGTGCGGATCGACGATGCCGCGATCGAAACCTGGGACGATGCCTTGCTCGCGCCGCCCGGCGACGTCGGCGAAATCTGCGTCGCCGGCCCGAGCGTCACCGACGAATATTTCCGTCGGCCGCAGGCTACGGCGCTGGCGAAAATTCGCGAAACGCTCGCCGACGGCAGCCAGCGTGTCGTGCATCGCATGGGCGATCTGGGCTACTTCGATGCGCAGGGCCGCCTGTGGTTCTGCGGCCGCAAAACCCAGCGCGTGGAAACCGCGCAGGGCGCGCTCTACACCGAACAGGTCGAGCCGGTGTTCAACGCGCATCCGCAGGTGCGTCGCACGGCGCTGGTCGGCGTCGGCGCGCGCGGGGCGCAGCTGCCCGTGCTGTGCGTCGAACTCGAGCCCGAGGTCGACGCTACCGCCCGCGAACGCATCGAAGCCGAACTGTTGAACCTGGGCGCTCACGTGCCGGTCGCCGCGCGCGTGCAGCGCGTGCTGTTCCATCCGCGCTTTCCGGTCGACATCCGGCACAATGCCAAGATCGGCCGCGAAAAACTGGCGCGGTGGGCCGCGTCGCGGCTGGCCGCGCGATCGAATTCGACTTCCGTGCAAGGCAGCTGAGCGATGAAGATTCTCGTCACCGGTGGCGGTGGGTTTCTCGGACAGGCGATCTGCAGACGCCTGGTCGAGCGCGGCGAAACCGTCGTCAGTTACAACCGCGGCCTGTATCCGGCACTGGCGGCGCTCGGCGTGCGGCAGGTGCAGGGCGATCTGGGCAACTTCGAAAATCTGTCCGACGCCAGCGTCGGCATCGATGCGATTTTCCACGTCGGCGCCAAGGCCGGCGCCTGGGGCAGCTTCCAGGAATATTTCGACGCCAATGTGCGCGGCACCGCCAACGTAATCGGTGCCTGCCGCATGAACGGCGTGCGCACGCTGATCTACACCTCCACCCCCAGCGTCACTCATCGCGCCACGCAACCTGTGATCGGCGGCAACGAAAAAAGCGCGCCGCCGGCCGACGGTTTCAAGGCCTGGTATCCGGCCACCAAGCGCGTCGCCGAAGAGCAGGTGCTGGCGGCGAACGGCGCGGAACTGAGCACCGTGGCGCTGCGGCCGCGCTTGATCTGGGGGCCGGGCGACAATCAGTTGCTGCCACGCCTGGTCGAGCGCGCGCGCAAGGGCCGCCTGCGTTTCGTCGGCGATGGCCAGAACAAGATCGACACCACCTTCATCGACAACGCCGCGCAGGCGCATCTGGATGCGTTCGACGCCCTGCACGGCAAACCCGATGCGCGTTGCGCCGGGCGCGCCTATTTCATCTCCAACGGCGAGCCCAAACCGGTGCGCGAGATCGTCAACGCGCTGCTGCGTGCCGCCGGCGCGCCAACGGCCGAGAAGACCATCCCGTTCCGCGCCGCCTATGCACTCGGCGCCGTGCTCGAAGGGGTCTATTCGCTGTTGCGCCTGAAAGGCGAACCGGTGATGACGCGCTTTCTCGCCGAGCAATTGTCGACTACGCATTTCTACGACATCAGCGCCGCCCGCCGCGACTTCGGCTACCAGCCGAAGGTCAGCATGATCGAGGGCATGAAGCTGCTCGGCGACTGGTGGCAGGCGCAACCGCGGTGAGCCTCGCAGCGGCGTGCGCGGGCGCGCCGCGGACGACTTAGCGGACGGACTTTCGCCTCGGCCGCGAGCACGCTGCGCCGTGCAATCCGCAGGGCAAACGCGCGCGGCGTCGTGCGAAATCCCAGCCTCACCGCGTGGCAAAGCCGGCCGCTCCGCCGTTCAGCCTTTGGCATGCAACGTGCTGAGTCCGCTCACTGCGTCCACCGACGCGTGAGGAGAATCGGATGCCCAGACCGGCGAACCGCGGGCGTCGCCCGGCCCCGGCCGGTACACCGCCGCGGGTCAAGGTGCGAACAGTCGAGGTTCGAACAGTCGCATGAACGCGCCCCCCATCCAGAAGAAAAAACGGAGCCGTCGTCGCATGCTCGTCTATATCGTCATCGCCGTGGTGGTCACGGCGGCAGTTACCGTGTTCGCACTGAACTTCGTCGGTTCCGAGAAGCGCATCCAGCGCGAGATCACCCATCGCTACACGGTCGACCACGAACAGTTCCGGCGCGAGATCGGCACGCTGCTCGGCCCCGCGCTGATCGGCGGCAACCGGGTGACGAACCTGGAGAACGGCGACCAGATCTTCCCGGCCATGCTGGCGGCGGTGCAGAGCGCGCAGCGCACGATCAATTTCGAAACCTACATCTACTGGTCGGGCGACATCGGCAAGCGCTTCGCGCAGGCATTGGAAGAACGCGCGCGCGCCGGCGTCAAAGTGCATGTGCTGATCGACTGGCTCGGCAGCCAGCGCATCGAAGAAGATCTGCTCGATGAAATGCGCAACGCCGGCATCGAGGTCAAGCTCTACCACCCGCTGCGCTGGTACCACCTGAGCCGGGTCAACAATCGCACCCATCGCAAGCTGCTGGTGGTCGACGGCAAGATCGGC
This sequence comes from uncultured Chiayiivirga sp., assembly GCA_965653565.1. Classification (GTDB taxonomy): domain Bacteria; phylum Pseudomonadota; class Gammaproteobacteria; order Xanthomonadales; family Xanthomonadaceae; genus JALCLA01. The sequence continues at coordinate 63,953 of CBFHAI010000003.1, forward strand.
TTCACCGGCGGCGTCGGCATCGCCGACCAGTGGCTGGGCAACGCCGAACATCCGGACTCCTGGCGCGATTCGCACTATCGCGTCGACGGCCCGGCGGTCGCGCAGATGCAGGCCGCCTTCCTCGACAACTGGATCAAGACCACCGGCGTGGTGCTGCAGGGCGTCGAATATTTTCCGCCGCTCGAAGCGCAGGGCACTGCCGATGCCCAGGTGTTCACCAGCTCGCCCAGCGGCGGCGGCGACAGCATGCAGCTGATGTACCTGATGTCGATCGCGGCGGCGGAAAAGAGCATCGATCTTTCGGCCGCGTACTTCGTGCCCGACGAACTGACCCGCCAGGTGCTGATCGACGCGCTCGAGCGCGGCGTCAAAGTGCGCATCCTGGTGCCGGGCGAGCACATGGACGTCGAGATCGTGCGCAGCGCCTCGCGCGATGGCTGGGGCGACCTGCTCGAAGCCGGCGCGCAGATCCACGAATTCCAGCGCACGATGTTCCACTGCAAGATGCTGATCGTCGATCGGCTGCTGGTGTCGGTGGGTTCCACCAATTTCGACAATCGCTCGTTCCGGCTCAACGACGAAGCCAACCTCAACGTCTACGACCGCCAGTTCGCCGCGCACGTCAGCGATATCTTCGAGAAAGACCTCGACGGCTCGCGCCGCGTGACGCTCGAACAATGGCGCAACCGGCCGTGGCGCGAACGCGCGCTCGAACGGCTGGCATCGATGTTTTCCTCGCAGTTGTAGCGGCGTCATTCGCCAGGCAAGGCGGGCCGCGCTCATACCGATCGCGGCGCAACCAACAAGGCAGACAGTTTCATGCGGCTCAGAACCTGGCTCATCCTCGGCTACAGCGCAGTGCTCGCGCTGGCGTCGCTCGGTCTGGGCCTGGGCCTGGTGACGGTGCTGGGCCTGGAGGCCACCAGCCGCACGATGGTGGCCGAGAATTTCCGCGCCGTCGAAGTCGGTTCGCGCCTGCGCTCGCTGACCAGCGCGCAGCAGCTGGTGCTGGTCAAGCGTCTGGCCGAAGGCGATGTCGGCGTGCTGCACCAGATGCCCGCGTTCAACCGGCAGGTCGAAGCCCTGTTCGACGAAGCGCGCGCGCTCGGCGATTCCGACGATCCCGATCACGCCGCCATCGAACGCGCGGCGCGCGCGATGCAGGATCTCGACCGGGCGGTCAACCAGGCCGTCGCGCAACGGCTCGAGCAAAGCCAGGCCGGCGTGCTCTACGCGCAATCGGTGATCACCCCCGCCGTCGTCACCGCGTTCGAATCGCTGCGCGCCGCTTCGCTCGATTACTACGACTTCCACCACAGCGCGATGCTGCAGCGCGGTACCCGCATCCAGCGCCAGTCCGATCGGCTGGCGATCGCGATGGCGCTGCTCGGCGGCTCGACGGTGCTGATCGGCGTGCTGGTGTCGCTGCGCCTGGCCGAGCGGCTGAGCGCGCCGATGGAACGCCTGGCCGAAGCCGCCGCGCAGGTCGCGCAGGGCGATTTCGAGGTGCGCGTCGGCCGCACCGGGCTGGCGGAAGCCGATCTGGTGGCCGAACGTTTCGACGACATGACGGCGGCGCTCGGACGTTTCCACGCGATGAATCTCGATCGCATCGTGGCCGAAAGCCGGCGGCTGGACCAAGTGGTCGCGCATATCGACGACGGGCTGGTGATCTTCGACGAACACGGCCATATCGAACGCGTCAACCGGGTCGCGAGTGCGCAGCTGTCGATCGAGCCCGATGTCGCGCTCGGGCGCCGGCTCGACGATGTCGCCGACTTTCCGAAACTGGCGCGCGACATCCGCGCGCTGATCGATCGTCCCACCGCATCGCTCGCCGGCAGCAACGAATTGCAGGTCGGCGACAGCGATTCGCCGCGCACGCTGTCGTATTCGCTGTTGCCGTTTTCCGACGCCGCGCGCCTGGGCCTGATCCTGGTGCTGCGCGATGTCACCGACGTGCGCCAGTTCGAACGCATGCGCACCGATTTCGTGCTGCGCGCCTCGCACGAACTGCGCACGCCGATCACCGGCATGCGCATGGCGCTCGGCCTGCTGCAGGACAAGCTCGATTTTCCACCGGATTCGCGCGAGGCCGAACTGGTGGGCACCCTGGGCGAGGAAATGCAGCGGCTGGTGAATCTGATCACCGCGCTGCTCGACCTTTCGCGGCTGTACTCGCGCAGCTTCACGCTGCAGCGCACGCCGCTCGACATGAGCGAATTCCTCAGCCGCGCGCGGCAGCGTTTCGCGCCGCTCACCGAAGCCGCCGGGCTGGCCTTGAAACTGGACGTGGACGAACCGCTGCCGGTGCTCGATGTCGATGCCGGCGCGCTCGATCGCGTGCTCGACAACCTGGTCGGCAACGCGCTGCGCCATACGCCGCGTGGCGGGCGCATCGAGATCGGTGCCGAGCGCCGCCAGGACGCGGTCGAGGTGTGGGTGGCCGACACCGGGGAAGGCATCGCCTACGCCGATCGGGCGCGCGTGTTCGAGCCGTTCGTGCAGGCCAGCAAGAAATCCGGCGGCGTTGGCCTAGGGCTGGCGATGTGCCGCGAGATCGTCTCGCAGCACGGTGGCCAGCTGCGGCTGGATTCGGCGCCGGGGCAGGGCGCCAAGTTCACGCTCAGTCTGCCGGTGTAGCGAATTCTTCCAATGCTTTGTAACGACTTCCCGGCCGAGCGCGAAATGCCCGGGAAATTAACGCGACTCCATGCAAATTGCACACCGGCTGATTTTTTCCATCCCGCAACACACTGATATTTCTGCCGATTTATGGAAGAGAACGGTTGGCACGGCGATTGCTGAATGGGCAACGGGCGGTAGCCAGACCGTCACCAGACCCGAACCGGAGAAAAATCATGCGCAACGCCTATGCATTGACCGCCGCCATCGTTTTCGCGCTTTCGCTCAGTGCCTGCGATCGCCCGGAAAATCCCACGGAAACCCGTAAGGACGTGGCCGAAGCCCGGCAGGAAGGCGCCGAGAACGTAGCCGAGCAGCGCGAAGACGCCGCCGAAACGCGCGCCGAGGGTGCGGACGAGGTGGCCGACCAGATCAACGACGATCCGGAAGACGTGCGCGACGCGCAGGCCGAAGCCTCGCGCGACAACGCCGAAGCCGCCTACGACGTCGCCATCGCGCAGGCCGACGCGACCAAAAAGGTCGAAACCGAGAAGTGCGATGCGATCACCGGCGAAGCCCGCGATGCCTGCCAGTCGGCTGCCGACGCCGCCTATGACGCTGCCAAGGCCGACGCGCAGATGAAACTCGACGCCGCCAAGGCCGCCGCCGACGCGCAGGACGACTAAGCCACAGCCGCGCGGCGGAGCGATCCGTCGCGCGAATGTTTTTGGGATTCGTACGCGTGCGGGCGAAGGGACCATCCGGTGCCTTTCCCCCCACCACCTCTGCGACCTTCGCTCGCACGCGTCCGAACTTTCCCGTTGCCGATCGCCGAATCCGATCAGTCGAATTGTTCAGTCGAATCGGATTCGAGCAGATTCACCGCGACGAACGTCACCGCGTCTCGATGCACCGGTTGCCGATGCAGCGGTCGCCGCGGCAGTAGCGGATTTGTCGTTCGTTTGCAGTCTTTCGATGCGTGCGGGCCCGGTCTGCCGACGGTGCCTTCCCCCGCAACCTTCACGGCCGGGCCCGCACGCGTTCGATTCCTGCCGTTCCGCGCGCCGCTTTGCGTGGCGCCGGACCAAGCCCTTTCGCGCCCACGCGGGACGGCCGATCAGGTGTTCTTCCCCCCACCCGACTCGACCCGGCCCCGCGTGCGCGCGATCTTTCTTTCCAGCCGCTCGACGCCGTCGCGCAATTCGTCCACTTCATCGAGAAAGGCGGCCACTTCGGCCTTCGGCACCAGGTCGCGGCTTTCTTCGCTGAGGTAGTCGGCGGTGTCGCGTGCCAAAGTGGCGGCGGTCTGTTTCGACCAATCGAGCGCGCGCTTCAGGCCGCGCGCGAGCTGTACGCCGATCACATCGCCGAACACGCGCGCGAACGCCTCTTCGATATCCGGCTCGAAACGCTGCACGATCTGCTGCAGGCGGCGCGCCAGTTCGGCATCGCCGCTGATGCGCACCTGGCCCACCGGCAGCGCGCCGGCATCGCCGCCCGGCAGCAACTGCGTCAACAGCGCGCCGAGCGTGGTCTTCACGCTCAGATCGGCCTCGCGCGCACCGCGCTCGGGCCCGACCAGCAAGCGGCCATCCTTCACCGTCAGCCGCAGCGCCAACGGCGGCGCCTGTAGCGCCATCGCCAGCTCGCGTCCTTCGAGTGCGCCCAGGGCCTTGCGGGTCTCGGGGTCGAGGGCGATGACGCGATCGAGCGCCAGCTCGAGCGCCTTGCCGAGCGTGGCGAGAACGGGATTGAGTGCAGCGGACTCGGCCATCGTTGGTCCCCGGGAGTTCTGCGGTTAGTGTATCCGCGCGACGCGCCGCCACGGCGCAACAGGGGACAACGCGCGATGACCGTACCCGAGTGGCTGAGCGGATGGTGGGGCGGCGGCGAGCCGCTGGAGCCTCCCTCGGGCACGGCGTTCGCCATCTTCTCGGCGGGCCTGCTGCTGTTCGCGCTGCTGTTGCTCAGCTTCGACTTCGTGCCGCTGCTCGATCACGCCAACCTGGCCTTCCACGAGGCTGGCCATCTGCTGTTTCGCATCTTCGGCGAGACCATGAGCCTGTATGGCGGAACTTTGATGCAATTCGTTTTCCCGGCGGTGACCACCGTGCGATTCCTGCATCGCGGTCAAACTTTGTCGGCGGCGGCGTGCGCGATCTGGTTCTGCGAGAACCTGCGCTACATGGCCTTGTACATGGCCGATGCGCGGGCCCAGATCCTGCCGCTGGTCGGCGGCGGCGAACACGATTGGCTCAACATCTTCCTGCGCTGGAACGTGCTGCAGTCCGATACGGCGATCGCGGGATTCTTCGAGTTCCTGTGCTGGGCCGGAATCGCGGCAATCTGGGTGCTGGTCTGGAAAACGTGGCGGGACGCGGACTCATCGCGCAAGTGAACAGCGCCGGAGTTCGACGCCACGCACAACGGCCGCTCGATCAGAAGGTGATTTTCACCGCCGCCGAGCTGCGTTTGCCTTCGCCGTGGTACACGGCTTCGACGTTGTTGCCGTCGGGATCGAGCACGAAGGCGGCGTAGTAGCCGGGGTGATAATGGTCGCGCAGGCCCGGCGCGCCGTTGTCCTTGCCGCCGTGCGCAAGCGCCGCTTTGTAGACGGCGTCGACGGTGGCGCGATCGGGGGCCTGGAAGGCCAGATGGTGACGTCCGGTCAGTTCGCCTTGCGCGGCTTCGCTGTCGGCGGTGGAGACGACGAATTCGTCGGCCCAGAAGTAACCGTCGTCGGTATCGACGATCGGGATTTTCAGCACGTCGAACACGGCGGCGTAGAACTTGCGGCTGGCGGACAGATCGCGTACCACGAGCTGGATGTGATCGATCAGGCGGCCACGGTAAAGTTCCTGCGTTTCCATGGGTTGTTCTCCTTCTTATTCGCCGTTTGCGACATTGGCGTCATTGCGGCGTTGCGATCGGAAACGTTCTGGCCGCACCAATTTCGAGCTAATCGCGCCGTGCTCGGGCCGGATGTCGACATAGACCGATGGCGCGGCGTCCGTGCAGATGCCGGACGCCGCGCCTTCTCACTCACCTATCGATCGCCGCAGCAACGCGCGAAGCCTCAATCCTCTTCGACGTGCAGGATGCTGCCGTCATACGGATCGACATGCACTTCGCGATCGTCGCCGGTGGGGTCGCGCGCTTCGGCCTTCCACACGCCGCGCGTGCTCAGCCAGTCGATATCGTGGATATCGTGATAGCCCGAACCGGCCAGCACGGCATGTACGACGTCCTTGCTGATCTTGCCGCCGACCGGCACCAGGATTTCCTCTTTCACCATGATCGGCACGCGCACCACGGGCTGCTCGACGATTACCGTCTTCTGCGTGGTCTTCTCCATGACGACCGGCGTTTCCTTGGTTACCACGACGGTTTCGGTCTGCGCGTGGGCGCTACCGACGGCGCCCAATGCCAAAGCGAGCCCTGCTACGAGTGCGGATTGTTGCAGTTTCATCGGGGTTCTCCTTGTCGCGTGGGTGACGCGGCAAGTTTGGCGACATGGATATAACTCGCGATGAATCGCGCCGACGTGCGATGTCATCCTGGAAAAATATTCGCAGTAAAGACGTGCTGCGAATTGCGCGCGGTTTTCCTGAGTCCGCTTTAAGCAGTCGCCGGTGTTCACTGTATCGTGCGCAACAGGCCGTCTTCTGTGCGGAATACGCAAACCGCCAGTTGGAAGGGATCGGCGGAATTGCCAGCACGATGCGCCGCAGAACAAATTCGAGATCGACCTTCCCGATACGTGGTAGATCAGAATTCCGTCAGCCCCAAGCCACCGGCGCCGCCCGCGGCACGGTGGCCGGCGGCAGCGGCGTGCCTGCTTCGATTGCGCGGGCGCGTGTGGCGATCGCCGACTCGGCGTGTTGCAACAAGCCGGCCGACGCCCCTTCTTCCGCGAGCCGGGTGCAGACGGTGCCGATCTCCTCGAGAATCCGGCCCGATACCTGTGCCACCGTTCGCCGCGTCAATCGCCGGGAAATACCGATCGCGTTGGCGAGCGAGTCCCAGTCAGCGGACGTGATGTTGTCGATCGTCGTGGCATGGCCGAGCCGCATCGCGAGACGGCGATCCACATCGGCAATCAGGCCGCTGGGAACCAGGTCGTAGGCCGGCGCGAGATCGACCGTACCGTCGTGATGATGCAGCACACTGAGGTTCTTGCCGTGCGCGTCGGCGTTGCCTATCACCGCGTTGAACACGCTCCACTGCAACAAGCGCGTCAGCCGCGTCGGCTCCGATCCCCATTGCCGCAACTGACCGAACACTTCCGCGAAGCCGGGTCCACCGTGTTCTTCATACTTGTGCTCGGGCGCCACGCCGAGCGACTGGCAAATATCTTCCTGATGTATGCGCTCGTAGTGGCCATCGCCGAGTTTCCGACGGTCGTAGCGCGTGACGAGCAGGCAGGGCGACGAGGTGGCCACCAGCGATACCTCGGCCGCCGGCAAGCCGATTGCTGCGGCGAGACGCATGCCCAAGGCTTCGAGCGTGACGATGCCGGGCAGATCGCTATTGGGAATTTTCAGGATGTGGCTGCTCGCCGCGCCGTTGGTCGGCACGGCGAGGGTGCCGTCGTCGAATTGCAGCACGGCGGTTTTGAACTGTGCGCCGGCCAGCGAAAGACGCGGCGGCGCGCTGGTGCCGAGTGCGCGGCGGCGCGGCGCGGCGATCCACGATTCGATCTGTTCCATCAGGAAGGTTTCGAACTCGATCACGCCGCTCGATGGCGGCCGCGCTTCGCCGCGCGGCCACAACTCGACGGCACCGGCGCACTCGCGGCCCAATGCTGCGAGCAAGGCAAAATCGTCGTGGGCCGGTACCCCGGCGGTGCCCGCCGCGAAGGTTCGCGCGTCGCCTTCGGGCAACAGATTCGCGAACCAGTTCCGCACCGCCGCGCCGCTGAGCGTCGGCGCGCCCAGGCTGATCGACAGCAACGGCCGCGTGCGCCGGGAAAAATAGTCGGCGTCGTAAGCCAGCCGCATCGAATCGGGCGCGATCGACGTCAGCACGCCGACGGCTTGGCCGTACAAATAGACGTCGAGTTGCGCCGCACTCATTCGCCCGATGCCGTCGGCGCCGGCCGGAAGGCGCGGATCGTGTCGAGCTGGATTTCCAGGCCCAGGGTCTGCAGCACGTCGATCACCTTGCCGAGCTCGAGGGTCGGCTTGGCGTGCTCCAGATCGATGATGAAGCGGGCGCCGGTGTTGCTCAGGCCGGCGAGTTCTTCCTGCGTCAGGCCGGCCTGCACGCGCGTTGTCCGCACGGTTTCGGCCAGCTGCTCGAGAAAGGCCCGGGTGGAGCGCAATCGCCCGCGTCGCTTGGGTTTCGGGCTTCCCGTACGGGAAGATAACCGCTTGTCGGGCATGGAAATACCCCTTATCTGCGCGAGCGGGAAGTTTGGACCCTCACGGCCCGCCGCGCAATGCTCATCTACCCGTACGGGAAGTTATCGGCACATTCGATCAATGAGCACCGATTATCTTCCCGAGCGGGAAGATGAGATCAACCTTCGGCCAGCACGATCAGCTGGTCGCCGACGGCATAGCGGCGCGTCACCGATTTGCGCGGATTCACGCGCACGCCGTAGCCCTGGTCCGCCGCTTCGGCCAGCGTCGCGTCGCGATAACCGATCGCGGTCTCGCCGCGGCGTGCGGCGGCCTCGATGATGGTGTGGAAATCGACGTCGGCGTCGACCGCGACATAAGCCGCGGCGGGGCGCAGATAGATCTCCGAGCCTTCCGAGCCGAACAGCTCCTTGAAGATCACGTGCAGATGGCGGTTCTCGGCCAGCTGCGACAGCATCAGGCTGATCAGTTTGTCGCTGACGATGAAGTCGTCGGCGCGCGCCACCTGCGCCAGCGCGCGGTTTCGCAGGTCCATCATTTCGCTGACGATGTTGATGCGGCGGCCGGTGGCGTTGGCGATGTTGCGCAGGTGCAGCAGCGTGATCAGCGTCTGCGCATCGGCTTCCTGCATCGGCAGCCGGGTGTCGCTGAGCAGGATCACGTGATCGAAGGCGCCGACATCGAGCGCATCGAGCGTGGCCCGCCGCGTGATGTCGCCGACGCGCAGTTCGAGGCGCTGGCGCTGCAGCTGCGGTGTGAGCGCAGACAGCGCGCCGTGCGCCGCATCGTCGCTGGTGACGACGAGCACCTCGGAGCCGGGCGCGACATAGTTCTCGAGCTCGAGGATGATCGCCTCCGCCTTGTCGGTACCGCCGAGCAACAGCGTGCGTTCGGGAGCCGCGGCCGGCACGCGCGTTTCGACGATATGCGCGAGGTTCGGTGCCGGTGCGTTGCCGGACGACAGCGCCATCGTGTCGTCGTCTTCGCTGATCGCGATCAACTGGTCGCCGCTGTCGATGACGAGGTCCATCGGCGGATTGATCAGTGCGCTACCGTCGGCGCGCAACAGTCCCATCACCGCCGATTGCTCGTAGGCGACGAGGGCGTCGCGATAGCGCTTGCCGACCAGCGACGGCTCTTCGCGCAAGTAGATTTCGGCACCGTCGAAATCGAGCAGTTCGGTGTAGACCACGCTGAGGCCGGACTGGCGGCAGGTCTGCGCGGTGAGGCGCGCGATCAGATCTTCGCCGCGCACGAACAGTGCTTCGTCGCCGCCGACCAGTGCGGCGGCTTCTTCGTTCCGCGCGTCGCGGATTTCCGCGACGATGTGATAGCGGCCTTCGCGCCGGGCCGGATTGTTGGTGATCGCCAGCACCGACTTGATCACGTAGATGTCGGGATTTTCGATCTCCGGCGCGAGGATCACGATCGCCTTCGCGCCGTGCGGATCGACCACCGCCAGATCGTCCAGATCGAGCGGATCGCCGCTGCGGCAGATCACGCGCGTGTTGCCCAGGTCGGGGAATTTGGCGCGGATATCGTCTTCCATGTCGACCTTGTCGCGGCCGGCCAGGATGACGATGCGCGGTGCGCGCTGGTTGCGATTGGCGATCAGCAATTCGCCGATGATCGAGTAAACCTTGCTCGACCAGCCGAGGATCAGCGTGTGATCGCGCTCGATCACGCGCGAGCGGCCCTTGCGCAATTCATCGAGCCGCGACTCGAGACCCGAAGTGATCGTGCCGATCAGGATGCTGACGATGAAGATGCCGCCGATGGTGACGACGAGCATCAGCAGGCGCAGCGGCCAGCCCTGGTCGCCGGCGAGATTGCCGGCGTCGATGGCGTGCATCGCGCTCTGCCATGCGCCTTCGATCAGCCCGAGCGTGGATGACGGGTCGCCCGGCGTCTGGTCGATGCGGAACAGGGCGAGCGTCAGCGCTGCGAGTGCGACGATGACCGCCGAGACTAGCGCCAGCCACGCGATGATCGCGATCGGCCCGCGGGCCAGGGTGTTCTCGAAGCGATAGCGCAGGCGATCGCGCCAGGTGACGGGGGAGTGCGGCATGGGCTCGGTCTAGGCGAAAGGGTGCACGCACTTTACGCGGCGCGGCACCCGTTGCGTAGCGCGGCTTTCGGGCGGGGCTCAGCCGCGTTTGGCGCGCGCCAGTGCGTCGGCCAGCGCGCTGTTCGGCTGCGGGCCGGCGGCCGCGCGCGGCGCGGCGCTGCGATCGTTGCGCGACGGCGGACGGCTCGAACCCGCCGGGCGTTTCGAAGCATCCGGCGAACGCGGCGCCTGTTGCGCACCGGGCTCGTCGTCGAGCCGGCGCGTGAGCGCGATGCGTTTGCGCGGCAGGTCGACTTCGAGCACTTTCACCTTGACGATATCGCCGGTCTTCACCACCTCGCGCGGATCCTTCACGAAGCGATCGGACAGGGCCGAGACGTGCACGAGGCCGTCCTGGTGCACGCCGATATCGACGAAGGCACCGAAGGCGGCGACGTTCGTCACCACGCCTTCGAGAATCATCCCGGGGCGCAGATCGCGCATCTCTTCGACGCCGTCGGCGAAGCGCGCCGTCTTGAACTCGGGGCGCGGATCGCGGCCGGGTTTGTCGAGCTCGCGGATGATGTCGCGCACCGTCGGCAGGCCGAAACGTTCGTCGGTGAACTGCTCGGGCTTGAGTGTGCGCAGCGTCGCGCTGTCGCCGATCAACTGACGGATCTCACGGCCGCAGCTGGCGCGGATGCGCTCCACCACCGGATAGGCTTCCGGATGCACGCACGAGGCATCGAGCGGCTCGTCGCCGCCGGCGATGCGCAGGAAGCCCGCGCTCAACTCGAAGGTCTTGTCGCCCAGGCGCGGCACTTTCAGCAAGGCACGGCGATTGGGAAACGCGCCGTGTTCGTCGCGCCATGCAACGATGTTCTCGGCGACGGTCGACGACAGGCCCGAGACGCGTGCGAGCAACGCGCTCGACGCGGTGTTGAGATCGACGCCGATCGCGTTCACGCAATCCTCGACGATGGCATCTAGCGCACGCGCGAGCTGATACGGATTCACGTCGTGCTGGTACTGGCCGACACCGATCGCCTTGGGCTCGATCTTCACCAGTTCGGCCAGCGGGTCCTGCAAGCGGCGCGCGATCGACACCGCGCCACGCAGGCTCACGTCGAGGCCGGGGAATTCGCGCGCGGCCAGTTCCGAAGCCGAATACACCGACGCACCGGCCTCGCTGACGACGATGCGCTGCAACTTCAGCTCGGGATGCGACTGCATCAATTCCGCGGCGAGCTTGTCGGTTTCGCGCGACGCGGTACCGTTGCCGATCGCGATCAGTTCGACGCCATGGCGCTCGCACAGGCTACGCAACGAAACCAGTGCCTCGCGCCAGCGGCGCATCGGTTCGTGCGGATAGATCGTGTCGGTGGCGAGCAGCTTGCCGGTGCGGTCGACCACGGCCACCTTCACGCCGGTGCGCAAACCCGGGTCGAGGCCGAGCACCGCACGCGGGCCGGCAGGCGCGGCGAGCAGCAGGTCCTTCAAGTTGGCGCCGAAAATACGGATCGCTTCGGTCTCGGCCTTCTCGCGTGCTGCGCTGATCAGATCCAGGCCCAGATGGATGTGCAATTTCGCGCGCCACGTCAGGCGGCAAGCGTTGAGCAGCCAGGCATCGCCGGCGCGGTTGCGGTTCTCCACGCCGACGTGGTGTGCGACACGGCCCTCAGCGTAGCCGTTGCCGGCTTCGGCATCAGCGCCGGGCTGCAACTCCACCGAGATGATGCCCTCGCGGCGCGCGCGCAGCAGCGCCAGCATGCGATGCGACGGAATCTGCGCGAGCGATTCGGTGTGGTCGAAATAATCGCTGTACTTGACGCCTTCGCTCTGCTTGCCGTCGACCACGGTCGCGCGTACGTGGCCATTGGCTTCCAGCCAGCGGCGCAGTTCGCCGAGCAATTCCGGATCTTCGCCCCAGCGTTCGATCAGGATGGCGCGCGCGCCTTCGAGTGCCGCTTTCGAATCGGCGACACCGCGTTCGGCGTCGACATAAGTTTCCGCCACCGTGTCGGGCGTCAACGTCGGATCCGCGAGCAGGGCATCGGCCAGCGGTTCGAGGCCGGCTTCGCGCGCGATCTGGGCGCGGGTGCGGCGCTTGGGTTTGTAGGGCAGGTAGAGATCTTCGAGGCGCGCCTTGCTGTCGGCGGTTTCGATTTCGACGCGCAGCGTGTCGGTGAGCTTGCCCTGCTCGGCGATGCTTTCGAGGATCGCGGCGCGGCGCTCTTCCAGTTCGCGCAGATACGACAGCCGCGATTCGAGATTGCGCAGCTGGGTGTCGTCGAGGCCGCCGGTCACTTCCTTGCGATAGCGCGCGATGAACGGCACCGTCGCGCCGCCGTCGAGCAAGTCGATCGCGGCCAGCGCCTGCGCTGGCTTGGCACCGATTTCATCGGCGATGGTGGCGGCAATGGCGAGAGCGGTGCGCGGATCGAGCGAGGTCATCGAAACCTGGGGCCGGGTAAGGGGCGGGCATTGTGACAACGGCGGGTGGTCGCGAGAAGCCGTTGACAGCGAGCGCCGGGCGGCGCAGGCGCGCCATGAGACTCGGCAGCACGATTTACCGTCAACGATAAAGCCCGGCGTCCGGCTGCAAGAAACTGCAGCACCGTGCGAGTCGAAAGTTGGGGGATGGTTTTGTGCGCCGCGTCCTTGAATCGCACCTGTGTGCGCACTGCCAACTCAAAACAAAAATCAGGACACGCCATGAAACTCGCCACGCTTTGCGCGGCTGCGGCAATCGCTTCGTGCAGCTTCGCAGCTCATGCTCAATCGGACATCTCGGGCAGCTGGTACAACCCGAAACAATCCGGCCACGGCCATTCCGTCGACCAGACCTCGGCGGACACCACGTTGATGCACTGGTTCACCTACGACTTCGCCGGCAATCCGATGCCGCTCTATGCCGAAGGCAAACGCAGCGGCAACGCCTTCATCGGCACGGCCTACGCACCCTACGGCCCCCGCTTCGGCGATTTCGATCCGGCGGAACTGATCTTCGAGCCGTGGGGCACGCTGTCGTTTACGCCGACAGCCTGCGGCGCGGCCGTGCTGTCGTGGAACTCGTCGGCCGTCGATGGTACGCAAGCGTTCGGCACGGGACAGACCCCGATGCAGGCGCTCGCGCCGTTGTCGTGCAGCCCCAATGAACCGCAAGTCCCGGCGAAACTCGCCGGCCTTTCCGGCACCTGGTATCACACCCAGTTGCAGGGCGCCGGTCTCAATGTGCAGGTGTTGAACGACCGCTCGGCGCTGATCTATTGGTATACCTACGACCAGCACGGTCAGCCCAAACCGCTCTACATCGAAGCGGCGATCGACGGCCAGCGGCTGGATGGCAAGGCCTACGCGCCGCGCGGCATGCGCTTCGGCGAATTTTCGCGCGGCACGCTGCAGGTGCAGGAGTTCGGCAACGTCTCGCTCGAATTCCATGATTGCCGCTCGGCCACGCTTACCTACGACACACCGCTCGGCAAAGGCCAGCTGCCGATTTCACGCCTCACCAAACCCTACGAAGCCGTCTGCCAACTCGCCGACGCCACGCCGGCGAATCTCGGACCGCGTTATCGTGGGCAGCTGAATCTGCCCGATGGCACGCCTGCCGGTGCGGTGTCAATGCTGGTGAATTCGCGCGACGAGTTGCTCGTGTCGATCGTGATGTCGGGCGAATATCGCGGCGCCTTCCACTACGAGAATGGACAACGGATGTTGCACCTGGGCCGCACCAGCGATTGGCCGCTGGCGACGTTCGGCAGCCAGTTGGAGGGTCCGGTGCAATACGACGCGCAAGCCGATCGTCTCACCGCCGTGCTGGTCGACGAGTACGGTGCTCGGGTCAGCCTCACCCTGCCGGCCGACGAGCGCCCGTTGGGTTACGACCCAGCCCGGACCACGCTCGCCGCAGCGTTGCCGGGCTCGTACGGCGAAGATCGCAATCTTGTCTATGTGTATCTGGGACCGCGCATCGAGATCAAATCCGATCTTTCATTCGAAGTCATCGAAGAAGGCCAGATTTCCGCGCGCGGAAAAATCCGCAATCTCGACAACGCCACCGGCGTTTTCGATTTCGACCTGCGTCGCGACCCCGCGTTCTTCCAGTTCAACGATGCACGCCGCGTCTTCGGCAGCGGCCGTCTCGAACTGGGACGGCCCGACTATCCCGGACAGACGCCGCCGGTCAAACTCTTGTTGCTTGGCCTGGGTGCCGGTGAATCCCTGCCGGCGCAGGAACAGGCCACATTGTTCTACTACCGCAATCGCAATCCGTGAGTTCCGGCCTCGGCCACAGGCAGGCCGAGGCCGCGTAAAGGCGCCGCGCGTTCCTCAGGGAGCGCGCGGCGCAAAGCCTAGTCCCGCCCGGTGCGTCGCGCCAGACTCGATACATCGCGAGTGTTTTGAAAAGCGCGAAACGCCACGCATACTGGCGCCGCAGCCCAAACTGCGGATCGGAGACCTCCGATGAAGCCAGCCCCTCTCGCATTGCTGATCCTGCTGCTGGCGGGCGCGCGCCCGGCCTTGGGCGGCAGCGAACACTTCCGTGATCATCACCCCGATCTGCATCACGCGGAACTGGCGCTGGAAAGGCTCGACAGCGGCGATGCCTCCGGCGCAATGGAGCATCTGCTGGTGGCGTCGCGCTTCGCATCGAAAGGCGCGCAGGCGCTGGTCGCGGAGTTGTACTGGGAAGGTCGCGGCGTGCCTCAGGATCGCGCGCTCGGTTACGCCTGGATGGACCTGGCCGCCGAGCGCGGCTATCCGCTGCTGGTGGCCAAGCGCGAGTTGTATTGGCAGGCGCTGACCGAGTCCGAGCGCACCGCGGCGACGAGCCGCGGCGTGGCGATCTACGACGAATACGGCGACGCCGCCGCCAAGCCGCGCGTCGAGAAATTGCTGCGCGACGGCGTGCGCGATGCGGTCGGCTCGCGCGTCGGCGGCAGCTACGGCTCGGTCGACGTGTTCACCAACGTTTCCAAAGGCATGCTGGGCGATCCGATCCAGGGCACGCGGCGCACCGACTATTACGCCGGCAAATACTGGCGTCCCGCCGATTACTGGTCGCGCGTGGATCTGGAGTGGCGCCAATTGCCGGAAGGCATCGTCGAAGTGCAGGAACTGACGCCGCGAAATTCGTCGAAGCCGCTGCCGAAGGAAAACGGCGAACGGCGTTGAGTTACGCCGACACGTCTATTCGAAGCCGCTCCTGAAAACCTGCATGCCGGTTGCAGGGCCGGTCGCCGTGCAAACCATGCGTTGTGCGGTGAGCGCGGCGAACGGCGTGTTGCTGAGGCCGGCGAAGGCGATGTCGTCGACGTCCCAGCCGCCGCCGCCGACCGCCATGTCCGAACCGATCGCGAATCGCAAGCGCACCGTCTGGCCGGCATACGCGGTGCCCAGATTCACCGTCACCGGTTCCATCGCCGGATAAGCGGCATTGCGGCCGCCGTACGCTTTGCGCAGCGCCAACGGATTGTTGGCCGAGCCGCTGAGCGTGCCGTTGTAGGTGGGCGATGCGGCGGCGCCGACGTCGATCCAGCTGGCGCCGTTGTCGCGGCTTATCTCTAGCACGCCGCCGTCCCACTTGGTGGCGGGGCTGGCTTCGAAATCGTGTCGGTGGCGGAAGCTGACGACCAGCGGCGCCGACGGCGACACCTGCAGCGGCGGCGAGACCCACGCGCTGAGCGCGATGCCGTCGCCGTCCGGGCCGTGGAACCAATGGCCCGACGTGGTCGATGCCGTGCGCGTCCAGGCGAACGACGGGTTGTCGGTGCCCTGCAAGGTCGATGTCCACACCGGCGATGGTGCTTCGGCGTCGTCGGCCGCGGAAATCTGCGCGGCCAGGTCGATATTGGCGTCGAACGACAGCGTCCGGCTCTGTGGCGCCGCAAGCTGCGGATCGGTCCACGTCACGCTCACGTCGATGCGGCGTGCACCGCCGATCGGCGCAAGTGCGACGGGAATGCGAGCGAGCACCGACTCGAACGGCTGCGACGCCGGCACGGCAACCTTGCTGCCGGCCGGGAAGAGCACGCCCGGCGACGCGCTGCTCACGCTCACCTGAGTTGCGGTCAACGCGCTGAATCCGATATTGCGCAGCGACAGATCGAGCATCGCGGCTTCGTTGCTGTCGAGCACCCCGTCGATGTCGCAGGCGCCGATCGTGTCGTCGAGCGTCGCATCCGCCAATTCGAGCGAGCCGCCGGCCGTCGCGTAGCTTTCCACCACGCCCAGATTGCCGGCGGCGTGGCGGGCCGGCGCCACGGCACCGAAGCCGGCGCCGCGCTTGGCGAAGCCCTTGGCGCAGATCGCGAAATCCTGCGCGCTTTCCGCTCCAATCGCGGCGAGCAAGGCATCGCGCGCTTCGACGAAGGTCGGCGCGTTCGGTGTCAATTTGTAGCTCGCCACCAGATACGCTTTCATCCGCGTTTCGGCCTGGGCAAAACTCAATCGCGACGAATCGGCGAGCAAGCCCGCGTAGCATTCCCACAGCATGCTGGCCCACACTTCGCCGGCGTTGTGCACTTCGGAATTGGCGCCGTGCGGCATCGCCGGGATGCCGGCCGGCAGCGGCACGCCGTCCTGGATATGGCGGAACGTCAGCGGATTCTTCGTCATGTCGGTGCTGTACGGATAGCGCCGCAGCCCGAAGTAATAGCTGTTGTTGGGCGCCTGGCCGCCGACCACGAAACCCATCGCCGAATAAGCGCCGCCCACGTCGGCGCCGTCGGTGACGAGCAGCAGCAGCGAGTGGAAGTCGCCCCAGCCTTCGCCCATGCCGATGCCCTGCAGGTTCGACAGGCCGGCTGCGTCGCCGATCAGGCGGTTGCTGATGTAGTGGCCCCATTCGTGCGCGATGACGCCGTTGTCGATGCTGCCGTCGCGCCGCACCGCGGTCGAACGCGATAGCGCGCCGAACACGTTGCCGGCTGCCAGCGAATTGCGCATCGTATCGCCATCGGCACGCGTGATGCCGACCACCGGGATCGTGATGCCGGACTGCGAGCCGCTCATCGACGGATATCCGTACGCCGTGTCGTTCGCGACGATCAACCCGACGGCGCCGGCGGCCTGCGCGTTCTGCGCTTTCATGCCGATCGAACACAGGCCGCGATCGACCAGCGCGATCTTTCCGGCGATCGGCTGCGCAGGCGACTCGCAACCATCGCTCGCGGTGCCACCGTTGGCGGCGGCATCGTTCACGGCCGCGATATTGGCCGCAACGTTGTAGATCTGGGCGCCGAACGGCGCATCCTGCGCCGCCACTTTGCTGCTGCCGTTCAACAGCAGGGTCGGCTGCGTGACGCCGTTGAAGGCGAACAATTGCATGCGCGGCCGCGCGCCGTCGGCCGGCGTGGCCATGTTGGCATTGTCCAGGCCCGTGTAGTCCTGCACGTCGATGCGCAGCGAGTCGCCGGCGAGGCCGCCGCGACCGTAGTTGTCGGCCTGCGCATTGCCGGACAGTTCGTCGAAGCCGGCGTCGTAGAACGCATCGTGCAGCCAGTTGCCGGTGTAGAACGCCTGCGTGATCGCGGCCTGCACCTGCGTTACGTTGGCGTTCGGCGCGAGCGCGACGTCGAAGCTGCGATCGAACACGCCGGCGGCCGTCGTCGTGGCGCGCACGTCGCCGCTGTTGAATCCGTCGGGCGACACCAGGTCGGCGAAGGCTTCGACGTTGTTGCCTGTGGTGGCGGCCGCACCCGCCGGCAGCCACGGGTCGTTGCGGCTGAAAGGCAGATTCTGCAGCGTCACGCGCGCCGTCGGCACGAACGGCGGCTGGCTGCCGTCCGGCACGCCGGTCGGATGCGGATGAAAGCTGTTGCCCTGCGGACCGGACAGCGGCCGCAGGTCGGCGGCGTCGGCCCATACGCGATACGTGTACGCCGCGTGCGCGCTCAGGTCGTGACGGAACAACACGCCGCCGTCCTTCGCCGAAATCACGTGCGCGAAATAGCGCTCGCCATCTGCAGCCGCGACCTGGCTTTCGACATACCACGCCGGCGTCAGGCCGGCGGCTTGGCGGAACCAGACCGGCTTGACGCGCGGCGGCGCCGACAGTGCGAGCGCGACGCCGGTTCGCGCAGGCAGCGCGGCGGCGAAGAAGCGATAGGCACCGTCGCTGCGCTGCCGCTGCATCGAGTTCGCGAGCGACTGGCCAGGCAGGCCGTGATCGTCGAGCGCGCAGGCGATGGCGTCGCGCTCGTCGCGCAGGAAACCCAGCGCGGCGAGCGAAGCCTTGGTTGCGGCGGCGCTGCGCCGATGCGTGCTCGAAACGTGGCCGGCGACGGCGGTGAGTTCGCCGTGACGGTCGCTCAGCAGGGTCACCGTATCGCGGAACACCTCGAAGCCTTCGACCCGCTGCCGCAGGCGCAGCAAGTGCGAGCCGTTCGGCAGCTGCTGCTCGTCGTACGCTTCCAGCGCATCGACATCCGCCGCCGACAGCCGATACAGCGGCGCGAGTTGCTTGAGGCGCGCCTTGGCCGTGGCGATCGGATCGGCCCTGCGCAAGGCCTTGCTGCGCGCCGGCGACATCGCGCCGACCCAGAGGAAACTCGGCACGCCGAGGCGCTCGTCGCGGTGGCCATGGACGCCGAGCCTGGCGAACTCGGCTTGCGATTGCGACGGCGCACGCTTGGCCTGCGACAGCGCATCGAACGCCGCAAGCGATTGCGCCGCCACCATCCCGGGCAACGCACCGCACGCGAGCGCACTGCAAGCCAGGGCCAGCCATCGGGCGGCCCGAAAATTCGTCCACGACATACGAAAGACCCCGAGCAATGGCCGGATGCTGGCACGGGGCACTCCCGGGCATTCGGCGCGCGGATTCTTGCGCAGAGACGCTTAACGCATGGGCGAAAATGCAGCCAAAGCACCGGCGAATTGCGCAACGTGTGAGAGAATCGACGCATTGAACCGGGCTCGGCCACCGTCACGACCATGAAATTCAACGGTACAGATCGCTACGTCGCCACCGACGAACTCAAGCTCGCGGTGAATGCGGCGATCACGCTGCAGCGCCCGCTGCTGATCAAGGGCGAACCCGGCACCGGCAAGACCCTGCTGGCCGAAGAAATGGCGCTCGCCCTCGGCGCGCCGCTGCATGCCTGGCACGTCAAATCCACGACCAAGGCGCACCAGGGCCTGTACGAATACGATGCCGTCAGCCGCCTGCGCGATTCGCAACTCGGCGATCCGCGCGTGCAGGATGTGAGGCACTACATCAAGCGCGGAAAACTGTGGGACGCCTTCGACAGCGAGCAGCGCGTGGTGCTGTTGATCGACGAGATCGACAAGGCCGACCTGGAATTTCCCAACGATCTGCTGCACGAGCTCGATCGCATGGAATTCCACGTCTACGAAACCGGCGAAACGGTGCGCGCCAAACTGCGCCCGATCATCGTCATCACCTCGAACAACGAGAAGGAACTGCCGGACGCCTTCCTGCGCCGCTGCTTCTTCCACTACATCGCCTTTCCCGATCGCGAAACGCTCGAGCGCATCGTCGAAGTGCATTACCCGGGCATCGGCAAGGATCTGGTCGCGCGCGCACTCGAAATGTTCTTCCAGCTGCGCGAGGTGCCGGGGTTGAAGAAGAAGCCGTCGACGTCGGAACTGATCGACTGGCTCAAGCTGTTGCTCGCGGACCAGATCCCGCCCTCGGCGCTGCTCGAACGCGATCCGGCCAAGGCGATCCCGCCGTTGTACGGCGCGCTGATCAAGAACGAGCAGGATGTGCAATTGCTCGAGCGCCTGGCCTTCATGCACCGGCGCCAGAGCCGGGCCTAGCGGTTCGCCGTCGTGCTGCTCGGCCTGTTCGAGAGCCTGCGCACCGAAAAGGTGCCGGTCACCTTGCGCGAGTGGCTCGATCTGATGGGCGCGATGGATGCCAACCTCGCGTTCGCCGATCTCGATGCGTTCTATCACCTGGCGCGCACCGTGCTGGTCAAGGACGAGCGGCATTTCGATCGCTATGACCGCGCCTTTGGCCATTTCGTGCGCGGCATCGCGCGGACCGATGTCGATATCGCGGCGCAGATTCCCGAAGACTGGCTGCGCCAGACGCTGCAGAAACTGCTCACCGCCGAAGAGAAAGCGGCGCTCGATGCGCTCAGCCTCGAGCAGTTGATGGAGGAGTTCCGCAAGCGGCTGGAGGAACAGAACGGCCGGCATTTCGGCGGCAGCCGCTGGATCGGCACCGGCGGCAGCAGTCCGTTCGGTGCCGGCGGGTTCAATCCGGCCGGCATGCGCGTCGGCAACAAGGGCGGCGCGCGCAGCGCCGCCAAGGTGTGGGACCAGCGCGCCTATCGCAACCTCGACGGCGACGCCGAGCTGAGTCCGCGCAACCTCAAGCTGGCGCTGCGCCGGCTGCGTCGTTTCGCGCGCGAAGGCGCGGCCGAGGAGCTCGACCTCGACGCCACCATCGACGCCACTGCGCGCGAAGCCATGCTGCACGTGCGTTTCCGGCCCGAGCGCCACAACGCGGTGAAGGTGCTGCTGTTCCTCGACATCGGCGGCTCGATGGACGATCACGTCTATGCCTGCGAGTCGCTGTTCGGCGCCGCCAAGTCCGAGTTCAAACGGCTCGAACATTTCTATTTCCACAATTTCCTTTACGACCATGTCTGGAAGGACAACCGGCGCCGCAACGCCGAGCGCACGCCGACGCTCGATCTGCTGCGGCGATACAACCCGGATCACAAGGTCGTCTTCGTCGGCGATGCCGCGATGGGGCCGTACGAAATCACCCAGGCCGGCGGCAGCGTCGAATACTGGAACGAAGAGCCCGGTGCGGTGTGGTTCCAGCGCCTGCGCGATCGTTTCCGCAAAGTGGTCTGGATCAATCCGAACCCGCCGGAGCGCTGGCGTTACATGCAGTCGACCGAACTGGTGCGCGAGCTGGTGGACGACCGGATGTATCCGTTGACGCCCGAGGGGCTCAATCAGGCCATGCGCTGGCTCGGCAAATAGCGGCTGCCGGCGCCGATGTAACGGGTTTCATCGGTGGAATCCGGAATGATGCAGGCGCGCCGCCGCCGGGTCCGGGATTCCGCAATGCAGCCGCTCCCGCGGGCTACGAGCGCGCGCGCCGCTGCGGCATACTGTCATTGCGCATTGCAATCGTATGCAGGCGCCGCGCGCTGGTGGCTTCGCGCTAACCTGCTGTGTCCCTCCACGGAAACCAAGAATAATCATGTCGACCAGCGCAGCCTCGCTGCTGACGATCTTCGGCGCCACCGGCGACCTCGCCCAGCGCATGTTGCTGCCCTCGCTCTACGGGTTGCAGAGCGACGGGTTCCTGCCGCGCAACCTGCGCATCCTGGGCACCGCGCGCAGCGAACTGGATGCCGAAGGCTTCCGCCACGTGGTGGCGCAGAGTATCGAGCAGCGCGTGCCGGTCAGCGAACGCAACGACGCCACCTTGCGGGCGCTGCTCGAACGCGTCGATTACTGCCCGGCCTCGGTCGACGATGCCAACAGCATGCTGCCACTGGCCGACGCCGTGCGGCGCGGCCGCGGCGATGGCGACGCGGTGTATCACCTGAGCACGGCGCCGCGCTTTTACGGGTCGATCTGCAGCGCGCTGGGCATCCAGGGCCTGGCCGGCAGCGGCACGCGCGTGCTGCTGGAAAAGCCGATCGGCAAGGATCTGGCGAGCGCGGTCGAGATCAACGACGGCGTGGCCGAAGTGTTCGACGAAAACCGCGTGTTCCGCGTCGATCACTATCTGGGCAAGGAAGGCGTGCAGAATCTGATCGCGCTGCGTTTCGGCAACGCGCTGTTCGAGCCGCTGTGGAATGCGCGGCACGTCGAGCAGGTGCAGATCACCGTGGCCGAAACCGTCGGCGTGGAAGGCCGCGGCGATTACTACGACGATTCGGGCGCGATGCGCGACATGCTGCAGAACCATCTGCTGCAGCTGGTCTGCCTCACCGCGATGGAACCGCCGTCGCACTTCGACCCCAGCGCGGTGCGCAACGAAAAGATCAAGGTGCTGCGCTCGCTGCGTCCGATCAGGCGCAACGAAGTGGCGAGCGAAACCGTCGCCGGCCAGTACACCGCCGGTGCCATTGATGGCGTCGCGGTGCCCGGCTATCGCGACGAACTCGGCCGCGCCAGCCGCACCGAAACCTTCGTCGCGCTGCGTGCCCATATCGACAACTGGCGCTGGTCGGGCGTGCCGTTCTATCTGCGTACCGGCAAGCGCATGCCGCGCCGCTCCACCGAGATCTATCTGCAGTTCCGCGCCGTGCCGCATTCGATTTTCGCGCAGGCCGGCGCGCAGGTGAGCCCGAATGCACTGCTGATCCGGCTGCAGCCCGAGGAGCGCATCGAAATGATGCTGATGCACAAGACGCCGGGGCTCGATCGCGCCGGTTTGCGCCTGTCGCAGGTGGCGCTCGATCTC
Source organism: uncultured Chiayiivirga sp. (assembly GCA_965653565.1). Lineage (GTDB taxonomy): Bacteria > Pseudomonadota > Gammaproteobacteria > Xanthomonadales > Xanthomonadaceae > JALCLA01. The sequence continues at coordinate 86,397 of CBFHAI010000003.1, forward strand.
GATCTGCACGAGCAGTTCGCCACGCACCGCCGCCGGCTGGCTTACGAGCGCCTGTATCTGGATGCGATCGAAGGCAACGGCACGCTGTTCGTACGGCGCGACGAAACCGAAGCGGCGTGGCAGTGGGTCGATGCGATCCTGGCCGGCTGGGCGCAATCGGGTTCGGCGCCGAAACCGTATCCGGCCGGCACTTGGGGCCCGAGCAGCGCGGTGACGCTCACCGAGCGCCACGGCCACAGCTGGCGCGAGTAGCGAACATGGGCTGGAGCGAATACGACTACCGCAACGGCGAGGCACTGGAAGCGGCCTTGGCCGAAAGCCTGCGCAGCCTCGCGGTGGAAGCGGTGACGGCGCGCGGCCGCGCGGTGTTCGCGCTGAGCGGCGGTTCGACGCCGTTGCCGCTCTATCGCCGCACCGCGGCCAGCGACGCGCCGTGGTCCAGGGTGTGGCTGTTGCCGACCGACGAGCGTTGCGTGCCGCATTCGCATCCGGCCTGCAATTTCACCGCGCTGTGCAACGCCTGGGCCGCGGCCGAAGACATCGAAGTGTTGTCGTTGACGACCAGCGACGGCGATGCGGCCACGTCGGAAATCCTCGCCCGCGAACAGCTTGCGCGGGTCGCCGCCGATTTCGATGCCGTCATTCTCGGCATGGGCGGCGATACGCACACGGCGTCGTTGTTCCCCGGCGCGCGGCAACTGGCCGCCGGCCTGGCGAACGATGCGCCGGATGCGCTGCGCATCGACCCGCAGCCGCTGCCGCCCGAAGCGCCATTCGCGCGCATCACGCTCAGCGCGGCGCGTCTGCGCCGTACGCGTCAGTTGCATCTGGTGATCGTCGGCGAAGCCAAGCGCGAAGCGCTGCGGCGCGCGCAGGCCTCGCACGATCCGATGCTCACGCCGATTTCCGCCTTCCTGCACGACGACGAGGTGCGCGTGCATATCCACTGGAGTCCGTGATGTCCCTGCATTCGACCGTCGCGCGCGTCACCGCGCGCATCGCCGAGAGAAGCCGCAAGCCGCGCGCCGACTATCTCGCGCTGATGGCTTCGCAGCGCGACAACGGTCCCGCTCGCGGCCGCTTGAACTGCGGCAATCTCGCGCACGGTTTCGCCGCCACCGGCGTCGACAAGCCGCGGCTGCGCGGCATGCGCGGCGGCAACATCGGCATCGTCACGGCCTACAACGACATGCTGTCGGCGCATCAACCGCTCGAACACTATCCGACGCTGATCCGTGCCGCGGCGCGCGCTACGGGTGGCGCCGCGCAGGTGGCCGGCGGCGTGCCCGCGATGTGCGATGGCGTGACCCAGGGCCGGGTCGGTATGGAACTGTCGCTGTTCTCGCGCGACACCATCGCGCTCGGCACCGCGGTGGCGCTGTCGCACGACATGTTCGATGCCGCGCTGCTGCTCGGTGTCTGCGACAAGATCGTGCCCGGCCTGCTGATCGGCGCACTCAGTTTCGGTCACTTGCCGATGATCTTCGTGCCGGCCGGGCCGATGACGTCGGGCCTGCCGAACCCGGAAAAGGCCAAAGTCCGCCAGCGATACGCCGAAGGCAAGGCGACGCGCGAGGAATTGCTCGAAGCCGAGGCGCAGTCGTACCACGGCCCCGGCACCTGTACTTTCTACGGCACCGCCAATTCGAACCAGATGCTGCTCGAGGCGATGGGCCTGATGCTGCCGGGCATGGCCTTCGTCAATCCGGGCACGCCGCTGCGCGACGCACTCACCGTCGCCGCCACCGAGCGCGTGCTGCAGATCACCGCTCTCGGCGACCACTACACACCGCTCGCGCAGACCTTCGACGAGAAGGCGATCGTCAATGCGATGGTTGCCCTGGTGGCGACCGGCGGATCGACCAATCACGCCATCCATCTGGTCGCGATGGCACGTGCCGGCGGCCTGCTGATCGATTGGGACGATCTCGACGAATTGTCGAAAGTCACGCCGCTGCTGGCGCGCGTGTATCCGAACGGCAGCGCCGACGTGAATCATTTCCAGGCCGCCGGCGGCACCGGTTTCGTGATTCGCGAATTGCTCGCGGCCGGCCTGATGCATCCGGACATCCGCACCGTGCACGGTGGCGATTTGTGGGCGCAGGCGCAGGAGCCGCATCTGGATGATGTGACGTTGCGATTCCGCGCCGCCCCCGCCGTGTCGCTCGATCCGGCCGTCGTGCGCCCCACCGCCGAACCGTTCGACAGCGAAGGCGGCATGTTGCGCCTGCAGGGCAATCTCGGCCGCGCCATCGTCAAGATCTCCGCGGTGTCGCACGCGCATCGATCGATCACCGCGCCGGCGCGATTGTTCGAATCGCAGGACGCCTTGCTCGCGGCGTTCAAGGTCGGCGAATTGGTCGGCGATTTCGTCGCCGTGGTGCGCGGCCAGGGACCGCGCGCCAACGGCATGCCGGAACTGCACAAACTCACCCCGACACTCGGCGTGATGCAGGATCGCGGGCAACGCGTCGCGCTGCTCACCGACGGGCGCATGTCGGGCGCGTCGGGCAAGGTGCTCGCGGCGATCCACGTGGTGCCCGAGTCGGTCGATCGCGGCCCGATTTCGAAATTGCGCGATGGCGATGTGATCCGCATCGATGCCGAAGCCGGCGTGATGGAAGTGCAGATCGATGCCGCGCAATGGGCATTGCGCGAACCGATCCGGCACGACCTCGCCGCCAACCGCGCCGGCGCCGGTCGCGAACTCTTCAGCCTGATGCGCGCGCAGGCCGGCACCGCGGAGCAGGGCGCCTGCAGCCTGTTCGCGCCGGAACGGGATTGATGCGCGACCTGGCCCTGATCGCCGATATCGGCGGCACCAACGCGCGCTTTGCGCTGACGGACTTGGCATCGCCGGTGCCGGCGTTGTTGCAGGCGAGATCGCTGCCGAATGCGGATTTCGCCAGCCTGCAGCACGCGGCCGAACACTACCTGGCGAATGTCGACGGCAAGCCGCGCCGCGCGGCGATCGCGGTGGCCTCGCCGGTCGGTGCCGATGAAATCCGTCTCACCAATCGCGCCTGGTCGTTCAGTCGCAGCGAGTTGCAGCGCACGCTCGGCCTCGACGAGTTGCGCATGATCAACGATTTCGGCGCGGTGGCCTGGGCCGTTCCCGCACTCGGCCCCGACACCCGCGTGACGCTGCACGGCAGCGTCGATGCGCCGCTGCGCGGGCCGGTCACCGTGATCGGTCCGGGCACCGGGCTCGGCGTCGCGTTGCTCGTCGGTTCGGCCGAGCGCGGCTGGCACGTCGTGGAAACCGAAGGCGGCCATGTCAGCTTCGCGCCGCTGGGCGTCGAAGAACATTCGATCGCGCGCTGGCTCACCGCGCGCTTCGGCCGCGCATCGACCGAACGCCTGCTTAGCGGCGATGGCCTCTCGCACATCGACGCCGCCTTGCGCGGCGCGGACAAGGGCCCGCCGGAAGCCGACAAGATGCCGCTGCGCGATCCGGGCGAGATCGTCGCCGCCGCGCTCGAAGGTCACGATCTCGACGCCCGCCGCACGCTCGCGCGCTTCTGCGCGGTGCTCGGCAGCGTGGCGGGCGATGCCGCGCTGATCCACGGCGCGCGCACCGTGATGATCGCCGGCGGCATCGTGCCGCGCTTCCTGCCATTCCTGCGCAGCAGCGCGTTTCGCGAGCGTTTCCTCGCCAAAGGCCGCTTCGCCGCCTATCTCGAGTCGGTGGCGATCCATGTCGTCACGCATCCGCATCCCGGCCTGCTTGGCGCCGCCGTGGCGCTGCGCGCCGCTCCCATCGAAGGATCCCCCGCATGAACCTGTGGAACGAAAGCACGCGTGCCGCGCGCGTCGACGAATTGCTGGGACAGGCACCGGTGCTGCCGGTGCTGGGCATCGCGCGGCTCGACGATGCGGTGCCGCTGGCGCGCGCGCTGGTCGAGGCCGGCTTGCCGGTGCTTGAGGTGACCTTGCGCAGCGACGTGGCGATCGACGCCATCGCGCGCATCGTGCGCGAAGTGCCGAACGCGATCGTCGGCGCCGGCACCGTGCTCGATGCCGCCGCGCTCGATGCGGTGGCCCGCGCCGGCGCGGCGTTCGCGATTTCGCCGGGCGCCAGCGACGCGCTCTACGCCGCCGCCGACCAATCGGCGCTGCCGTGGATTCCGGCCGTCGCCACCGCGAGCGAGGTGATGCGCGGGCTCGAACACGGCCATCGCCGCTTCAAGTTCTTCCCAGCCGAGTCGGCCGGCGGCATCGGCGCCTTGCGCGCCTTCGCCGGGCCCTTCCCGCAGGTGCGTTTCTGCCCGACCGGCGGCATCGATGCGAGCACCGCGCCGCGCTACCTCGCGCTGTCGAACGTGATCACCGTCGGCGGCTCGTGGATGGTGCCGGGCGTCGCGCTGCAGACGCGCGATTGGGCCCAGATCGGCACGCTTGCCGCCCAGTGCAAGGGCCTGCGTCCGCGCTGAATGATGCGGCGCAGCATGCCTGCGCCCCCCGTTCGGGTAAAAACTACGCCCAGATCGCAAACCGGGCTTGCGAACGACTGGGTCATGAAAGGCAAGGCAACCTCTTTCGACATCGCCTATCAGGCCGGTGTCTCGCAATCGACGGTGTCGCGCGCCCTGGCGGGCAGCCCGCTGGTGAGCCTCGATACCCGGCGCAAAGTGCAGGCGATCGCCAAGCAGCTCAACTACAAGGTCGACAAGAACGCCTCGAACCTGCGCCGCCAGCATTCGGTGACGCTGGCGCTGCTGCTGTTCGAAGACCCGACCTCGGACGACTCGCTGATCAATCCGTTCTTCCTCTCGATGCTCGGCTCGATCACGCGCGCCTGCGCGCGCCAGGGCTACGACCTGCTGATCTCGTTCCAGCAGCTGTCCGACGATTGGCATGCCGACTATCACGACAGCCACAAGGCCGACGGTTTGATCCTGCTCGGCTACGGCGACTATCTGGTGTCGCGCAGCAAACTGCAGAAGCTGGCCGAGCAGGACACGCATTTCGTGCGCTGGGGCGCGGTGGTGGAAGGCCAGCCCGGCATTTCGGTCGGCTGCGACAATGCGCAGGGCGGCCGCGCCATCACCGAGCATCTGCTCAGCCTCGGCCGCCGTCGCATCGCCTTCATCGGCAACGCGTCGGCGCACTGCCCGGAATTCCTCGATCGCTATCGCGGCCACTGCGCGGCCTTGCAGGCGGCCGGCATCGAGGTCGATCCGGCCTTGCAGGTCGACGCGATGGATTCGACCGAACAGGTCGGTTATCGCGGCATGCGCGAATTGCTCGACGGCAAGATCGCATTCGACGCCGTGTTCGCGGCCAGCGATCTGCTGGCGATCGGTGCGATGCACGCGTTGGGTGATGCCGGAATCCCGGTGCCCTCGCAGGTCGCCGTCGCCGGTTTCGACGACATCCCGATGGCGAGCTTCGTCAATCCGTCGCTCACCACCGTGCTGCAGGATACGAAGATGGCCGGCGAAATCCTGGTCGGGAAACTGCTGCAGCAGATTCGCGGCGAGCCGGCGGAGAGCGTGATGCTGCCCGCCCAGGTCGTCATCCGCCGGTCGTGCGGCGCGCGTCCGGCCTGACCAGGCGGTCGAGCTTTTCCAGCAGCTTCGGCTGCGTGATCGGCGCATCGAGCAGCCACACCAAGGCGTCGTGCGGGCCGACCTGCAGCGACGGCGTCGCGCCCGGCGCGATCGTGATGCGCACCGAACTGTCGCCGAACGCGCTGCGCCAGGTGCCGGGTTGCAAGGCATCGCCGAGCTCGAAGTTGGCCGGCGCGCCGCCCTTGTTGAGCAGAACCAGCGCGGTCTGCGTCACGCCGCCATGCTGGAATACGCGATAGAACGCGGCGCGGTCGCCGGCCAGTTCGAGGTTCAACTGCAGGCCGCGTTGCAGGGCCGGCGACGCGGCGCGTGCCTGCGCAATACGCGACAGTTTCTGCCGGATCGCATGATCGCGTGCCGCAGCGATGTTCTCCGGCCCGAAGTAGTTGCGGTTGCCGTGATGCTCGACGCGGCCGCGCATGAATCCAATTTCCGAGCCGTAGTAAATCACCGGAATACCGCGTGCGGTGAACAGCCAGTGATGCGCGTCGATGAAGCCGTCGTCGCTGGCCTTCATGCGCGACATATCGTGGTTATCGTAGAAGGTGGTGAGTTCGTACGGGTTGCGGTACGGACCTGCTTGCAGGTGCAGCGCGTCTGCAAGTTTCGCGTAATCGCTATCGGGGTTCTGGAAAACCTCGACCAGCGCCTTCTTCAGCGGAAAATCGAGCACGCTGTAGCTGCCGTTCTCGGCCTGCGTGAACGGCGCGATATTGGCGGCCTCGTGGTCGAAGGCTTCGCCGAACATGAAAAAACCCGGATGTTCGGCGCGGATGCGATCGGCGAAGGTCTTCCAGAACGCCAAAGGCTGCTCGCGGATCGTATCGACGCGAAAGGCCGCGGCGCCCTGCTCGATCCAATGCAGGTAGGCGCCGACCAGATAATCCATCACTTCGGGATTGTCCGGATCGAAATCGCCGAGCTGCGCCAGGCCGGGCTTGGTGTTGTAGAAGCGGTGCAGCGGATTGTTGGCGGGGTCGAGTTTTTCGGGAGCGAGATTCTCGTGATCGGCGACGAGCGTGCCTTGCGCATCGAACACCTGCCCGAATCCCGGCTGCCGCCGGGGCATCGAGTACGCCGGCGAACTGTGGTTGCCGACGATGTCGAGCACGGTGTCCAGGCCCTTGGCCTTCAGTTCGCGCGTGAGTTCGGCGAAGCCCAGGCCTTCGCTCGGCAGATGCTCGTCGACGCGATAGAAATTGCGACCCCAATAGCCGTGGTACGCGGCCTTGCCGCGATCGGTGAGGAAGGAGGTGCACGTCACTTCGTCGCCGCCGGTGAAGCGTTCGTCGGGGTTGTTGACGATCGGCGTGATCCATACCGCGGTGAAGCCCATCTCGCGGATGTAGTCGGCGTTGTCGAGCAGGCCGCGGAAATCGCCGCCCAGATAGCCGAGGTTGTCGATGGTGCCGTCGGGGCACTTGAGCGGGATATCGAAACTGCCGTTCGCGCCGCCCTGGTCACGGTGATCGTTCGACGGATCGCCGTTGACGAAGCGATCGGTGAGCACGAAATAGATCGCCTGGCTGGCGAATGGTTCGAGCGTGCCGTAGTACTCGGCGACGGTTGCGGACTTTGCGGCCGCCGCCGCCGGCTCGGGTGCCGGTGGCGCGATGTCGTCGCGCGTCGCGGTGGACGCGCAGCCCATGAGCGCCGCGATCGCAGCCGCGAGCAGCAAAGGACGAAGGGACATTGCTTGCATGGCGGCGCTCCGGTGGAATTTGGCGGGATGCGGCGACCCCGAAGGAAAACTTACGACGCCGATTCTGCCACCGCCGCGGCGCGCACACGCGGTTCGGCCACGCGCAGCACGCACAGGCCGGCGACGAAGAAACTCACGCCGCCGATCGCCAGCGCCCAGATCGGCTCGCTGCCGAAGAAGGTCTTGAGCAGCACGCCGAGCACGCTGGCGGCCAGCAGCTGCGGGATCACGATGAAGAAATTGAAGATGCCCATGTACACGCCCATCTTCTTCGCCGGCAGGCTGTCGCTGAGCAGCGCGTACGGCAGCGACAGGATCGAGGCCCACGCGAAGCCGACGCCGACCATCGAGGCGAGCAGCCAGTTCGGATCGCGGATGAAGAAGAACGAGATCAACGCGGCTGCACCGATCCACAGGTTCACCACATGGCTCAGGCGCAGGCCCAGCTTCGCCACCATGCGCGGGATCGCAATCGCGGCCAGCGCCGCGAAGCCGTTGTAGGCCGCGAACAGCACGCCGACCCAGTTGGCGCCTTCGTTATAGGCTTCGGACGTCGGGTCGCTGCTGCCGAAATGCACCTGCGTCACCGCCGAGGTGGTGTAGATCCACATCGCGAACAGCGCGAACCACGAGAAGAACTGCACCACCGCCAGGCGCCGCATCGCGTCGGGCATCGCGTGCAGATCGGCCATGATCTGGGTGAAGGCATTGCTCGAACGCGTGCGCGCGATGAACACCAGCGCCAGACCGTAGACCAACAATCCGCCGGCGAGCAGATACAACTCCTTGGCCAGCTTCATCGACGCGATCAGCGCGATCAGGCCGGCGCCCGCCACCAGCCACAACAAGGCGTCGCGCAGCAGGGGCGGACGGACTTCGCGTGATGCGGGCGGGTTCGCATCGTCGAAGGCTTCGAGCACTTCGGGCGGATACTCGCGGGTGCGAAACACCGTCCACGCCACCGCGCCGAGCATCACCACGGCGCCGGCATAGAAGGCGTAGCGCACCGTCGGCGGAATCGCGCCGGCTTCCGCGGTATTGGTGACGCCGGCCTTCGCCAGCAGCCACGGCAGCAGGCTCGCCACCACCGCACCAATGCCGATGAAGAAACTCTGCATGGCATAGCCGCGCGCGCGCTGCTGCGACGGCAGCTGATCGGCCACGAAGGCGCGGAACGGTTCCATCGAGACGTTGATCGAGGCATCGAGAATCCACAACAGACCGGCCGCCATCCATAAGGTCGGCGAGTTCGGCATCGCCAGCAGCGCGACGCTGGCGGCGAGCGCGCCGTAGAGGAAGTACGGGCGACGGCGGCCGAGCCGGGTCCAGGTGCGATCGGAAAAATGCCCGACGATCGGTTGCACGATGAGCCCGGTGAGCGGCGCGGCGATCCACAGGATCGGCAACGCCTCCATTTCCGCGCCCAGCGTCTGGAAGATGCGGCTGACGTTGGCGTTCTGCAGCGCGAAGCCGAACTGGATGCCGAGAAAGCCGAAACACATGTTCCAGATCTGCCAGAACGACAGGGCGGGCTTGCTCGTCATGCGGGTCCTCCAGAAGCGCTTACCGGTGAATGACGGGCCCGGGAACGGGAGCGCCGGCGCTGCCCAATGGTAGGGCGCCGCCGCGCGGCGAACCCGGCCGTGCATACGTATTCATGCGGCCCTTGTCCGGCTTCCGGCACCGCTGCGTACAAGCAGTGGCAGTGAGATGTTTTCGTGACTCACTGCCCACTTTCCTGCGGTCCATGAGACGGAACTACCCGATGAATACTTCGAGAAAACTGACGGCGGCAATTGCATTCTGGTGTGCGGCGCTCGGCGCAGGGCAGGCCGCTGCGCCTGGCGATCTGGATCTTTCGTTCAATGGGGGGGAGGGCCACAAAATCGTTTCTTTCGATCTCGGTGGCGGCTTTTCCGATCAGCCAAAGGATATGGTGATCGATGAAGCCGGGAAGATCACCGCCGTGGGCGTGGCCGCCACTAACGGCGGTGCTGTGATGGCGCTTATGACCCTACAGGCGAACGGGTTCGTCGACAGCTCGCAGTTCCCCAGCGGCAAATGGACGCACACGCCAGGCGCTGCCGCTTACGTGTCCGCCGAGGCGGTGACGCTTACCTCGCTCGGGCCATGCCTGGCAGGGTATCGCATTGGGGTATCAGCCCATACCGCTTGCGCCATACCGCCTGCCGGAGTGGTGACCCCTAGCGACCAGCCTGCCATTCACGGTTGGAATGCGGCCACACCCACCCGCGTCACCCCGAACGGCGAAGTCTTCGAGCTTGCCGGCGCCACAGGAGCTTCCGAAGAGGGCAACGAAAAAGACTTTTACATAGCTCGCATGACCCGCACGCCCCAAGGCATCGGACTCGACGTTGGTTTTGGCGTCGGCGGATACGCGACCGTGCCCGTCGAGCCTTTGCTCACCGACGCCGCCTCGGCTATCGAACCGGCCCCCGATGGAGGCGTATATGTCGCAGGACACCACGCATCGGCGACGGGGCCGTATAACTTTGCAGTAGTCAAACTGACACCAGCCGGTCTACCGGATCCGAACTTCGGTACGGGCGGTATCGTCAGCGTGGGTTTCGATGCGGCCGGCTCGCCGAGCCATGACCAAGCCTCCGCGCTCGCGGTGGACAGCGAACAGCGGATCGTGATCGCCGGATTCACCGCGTCGGGGAACAACACGGACGTCGCGCTCGTGCGCCTCTTCGACAATGGGACGCCCGATCTCTCTTTCGGTCCGGGCGGACGCCGGGTTCATAGCTTCTCGACACCCGGCAGCAGTGCCTACGAACGGATCAGCGACGTAGCCATCGACGCGGCTGGAAGGATCTACGTCCTGGGAACGGTGAATACGGAACCCGGCGTTGAGCTGCAGAGCAATGTGGCGCTGATTCGCCTGACGGAATCGGGGCTCCTCGACACCGACTTTGGAATCGCGGGCAAGGCCTTTTACGACTTTTCCAACCCGAGTTCCGACCGCGACGACGTCGGGGTTGCCATGGACTTCCAGGACGATAGGCTCGTGATTCTCGCCCAGCGTCAGTTTTCGGGTACCGATCACGACTTCGTCGTATTCCGAATCCTCCCCGACGGCGACCGCCTCTTCGCCAACGGCTTCGAATAAGCCGCGCGTCCGCCAAAAAAAACCCGCCTGTTGCCAGGCGGGTCGGGGTGACACGGCACAGCTTGCGATCGCTCGGGACAGCGATCGCGCCGGTCTTCGGGGCTTGCAACTCTCGGCTCTAGAACTTGCTCGCTCTAGAACTTGTACGTGATGCCGAGCAGATACTGCCGGCCGTACTCTTCGAACTTCTGGGTTTCGCCGTTGCCGATGAAGAACTGGCGGTACGGCTCGTTGGTGAGGTTGTTGACCTGCAGCAGCAGCGAGATACCTTCGAGCGCACCTTCGCCGAAGGTGTAGCCGGTCTGGAAGTCGATCACCGATTCGCCGTCGATGTTGACCAGCGCGCGGTCGGCGCCGAAGCCCTGGATTTCGCCGAGGAAGCTCGAACGGTGGCGCTGGCTCACGCGGGCCGAGAAGCCGTGGTCTTCGTAGTAGACGGCGATGTTGCGCACCTTGTCGGACAGGCCGGCGATCGGTTCGTCCGGGCCGTCGGGCCCCAGGCGCTTGATCGAACTGTTGGTATCCGAATAGTTGGCCACGATGCCGAAGCCCGACAGCATCGGCGTGAACATGTCGAACGGGATCGACACCGCGAATTCGTAACCGTCGAGCGAACCGCCTTCGCCGTTGGCCGGACGCGTGTAGAAGCCGATCGGATCGGGCGTCGGCCCGGTGTAGCCGTCCGGAATCGGCAGACCGGCGGTTTCGAACATGGTGGTCTGGTCGTAAACGTAGGTGCGCAGGTCTTTGTAGAAGTAAGCCAGCGACACGTAGCCGCGCCCGCCGAAATACATTTCCCAGCTCACATCGAAGGCGTTCGCGATCCACGGCTCGAGTTCCGGATTGCCGCCGCTGCGGGTCCAGATGCCCTGGTTGATGCCGGAGAATTCCAGGCTGGTGTTGTTGTTGGCGCGCATCTGGTCGACGCGCGGACGCGCCATCTGGCGGGCCAGTCCGAAGCGCAACGTGTTGTCGGCCGGCAGCATCAGCGCGAGGTTCATGCTCGGCAGATAGTCGGTGTAGTCGGCGCCGCCTTCGTACGGAATCGCGTTGGCCGCGTTGCCCTGCACCACGATGAAGCCGTTCGAACTCTGGTCCGCCGTGACGGCCTGCACGCCGATGTTGCCGCGCACCGGCACCGAACCCCATTGCGAGTCGAGGTTCAACTGCGCGTACGCCGTCGTCATCTCCTCGTTCACCGTCCACTGCTTGTTGACGATGTCCTGGTTGATGTTGTCGCGCGTAGTGTAGAAGCGGGCGAGCGCTTCGTTGATGTTGTAGCTGAGCGAACCGGCGATGCCGGCGAAACTCAGATCGACCGGATCGAGCAGCAGTTCGGCCGGCACCAGGGTTTCATCGGCGAGCAGGTCGAGGAAGGCTTCCGGCACGCGGCGGGTTTTTTCGCGGTCGGCATAGTTCACGCCGAACTCGAGGCTGGTGAACATGCTGCTGTCGAACGCGCGCTCGGCGCCGGCGCGGAACGACGACAATTCGTCTTCGATCTGCGGCGTCTTGATGTAGCCGTCCTGGCCCCAGCCACCCGGATCGGTGAGCACGATGGTGTTCGGATCGGCGTAGTCCAGGCCGTAGCTGAAGGTCGGGAAGCCCTGGCGATCGAGCAGGAAATCGACATCGGTCAGCACACCGGCGCGCGTGCCCGAATACATTTCGAGGATGCTTTCCTCGCGATCGGCCTGCGAATGGCTGATGTCGACTTCGGCCGTCCAGTGGCTGGACAGTTCGAACCGGTTGTTCCAGCCGATGGCGAAGAGTTTGTCGTCGCCTTCGTTCAGATCGTTGCGCAGCACCGGGCGCACGTTGTGGAAGGTGCCGCCGACCACCACGCCGTCTTCGATCACCGGGTTCGACAGCGTGACGCCGCCGCCCCAGCCCAGTCCCGCTTCGAGGAAGCGCGTGGTTTCGGCCTTCTCGAACTTCGAGTAGTAGACATCGAGCACGGTGGAATAGGTGTCGCTGGCATTGAATTCCAGCACCCCCATCAAGCCCTGGCGCACGTTGTCGGTCGACGAGGCGATCACCTTGCCGCCGCCGAGTGTCAGATTGCCTGCGGCCGGCGCGATGTTGTCGGGGAAGCCCCAGGCTTCCCAGCGTTCGGCCTGTCCCGGCGAATCCAGGCGCGCGTAACCGAGCGCGATGCCGAGCCGATCGTCCATGAACTGGTCGAGGTAGAAGGCGCTGACGCGGCTGCCGAAGTCGTCGGAATCGCCGTTCAACTCACCGAGCGAATTCTTCTCGCCACGCACGTTCACCGACATCGTCTGTTCGAGGAACGACAGCGGACGCACCGTGCGCAGATCGACCGTGCCCGACAGGCCCTGGCCGACGAGCGAGGCATCCGGCGTCTTGTAAACGACGACCTGATTGATCAGTTCCGACGGAAACTGATCGAACTCCACCGTGCGATTGTCGCCGACGCTCACCTGCTCCCGACCGTTCAACAAAGTGGTGCCGTAGTCGCCGGAAAGGCCGCGGATGCTGATCGTCGACGAGCGGCCGGCGACGCGCTGCGAAGCCAGGCCGGCCAGGCGCGCGATCGAATCGGCGATCGAAATGTCGGGCAGTTTGCCGAGGTCTTCGGCCGACACCACATCGACGATCGAGGTCGATTCGCGCTTCACCTCGATGGCCGTCTCGATACCGGCGCGGATGCCGGTGACCTGGATCGCATCGAGCTCGGCCGGCGCTTCGCGCTCGGCGCGGCGCTGGCGCGCGGCCGCGGCTTTTTCCTCGGCCGTCATCTCGTCGGCCGTCGTGGCCGGATCGTCGGGCGTCTGCGCCTGGGCACCCTGCGCGAGCATGATGATGGCCGAGGCCAACGCTGCACTGAGCAGGTTGCGCTTGAGATTCAACATGGACCCCTCCACTGCTGATGTTCGAAATGTCGCGGGATCCTGGCGCCCCCTTCAGGCATTGCCAGGCCCGATACGCGGCGGCTTCAGCCGTCCTGCGTAGCGTGCAGCGATGGTAAGCCTTGCCAAATCGGCCAAGCATTTCTTGCATACGTATTCATCGCGCAGCGCGCAACTTGCGCGTGAAGATGCCGACCGGCCTGCCATCGAGCATTGCCACGGGAGCACGTGATGCGCATCGCAAGGTTCGTGAAGACGGTTCATGCTGCACTGCGGCATCGCGCTTCCATCTGCAGTCTGCTAGCCGTCGCTGTGTTGACGGCCGGCCGCGCGGGCGCCGCGACCGAAGCGTTGAATCTGCACGTACCGTCGCCCGACTGGCGCGACCAGATCATCTATCTGGCGATGATCGATCGCTTCGACGATGGTGATCCGTCGAACAACGATCAGGGCGCCGGCGAATTCGATCCGAAGGATTCGTCGCGATTCAGCGGTGGCGATCTCGCCGGGGTGACGCGGCGCCTCGACTATTTGAAGCAACTCGGCGTCACCGCGGTGTGGCTCACGCCGCCGGTGGCGAACCAGTGGTGGGACGCGCGCGTGAACTACGGCGGCTACCACGGCTACTGGGCCGAGAATTTCAAACAGATCGATGCGCACTTCGGCGATCTCGACGCCTACAAACGCCTGTCTCACGAACTGCATTCGCGCGGCATGTATCTGGTGCACGACGTCGTGGTGAATCACGTCGGCAACTACTTCAGCTATCCCGACGGCTGGGATGCGAACGATCCGACCCGCCACTACATCGCCAACACCGACGCGCGGCCGCGCGCCGCACCGACGCAGTGGCCCTTCACGCTCAACGATCCGCGCCGCGACGAGGATCGCAAAGCCGCGATCTATCACTGGACACCGCGCATCAGCGACTTCGCCGATGCCGCGCAACAGTACGACTACCAGCTCGCCGATCTCGACGATCTGAATACCGACAACCCGGTCGTGCGGCGCGCGTTGCGCGACAGCTACGGCTTCTGGATACGCGAGGCCGGCGTCGACGCCTTCCGCGTCGACACGGCGTTCTACGTGCCGCCCGACTTCTTCCGCGATTTCCTGCATGCGGACGATGCCGAAGCGCCGGGCGTGATCGCGGTCGCGAAGGCCACCGGCCGATCCAGCTTCCACGTTTTCGGCGAAGGATTCGGCCTCGACAAACCGTTCGAAGAGGTGCAGGCGAGGCGTATCGAAACTTATCAACACGGCGCGGACCGCTTGCCCGCCATGATCAATTTTCCGCTCTACGGCAGCACGCTCGATGTCTTCGCGCGCGGCCGTCCGGCGGCGGTGCTCGCGCATCGCATCCGCAGCGCGTTGCAGCTGCATGCGAATCCGCATCTGATGCCGACCTTCGTCGACAATCACGATGTCGAACGCTTCCTCGCCGGCGGCAGCGCCGAGGCGTTGCGGCAAAGCCTGCTGCTGATCATGACGCTGCCGGGCATCCCGACGATCTACTACGGCACCGAGCAGGACTTCACCGAGCAGCGCGGCGCGATGTTCGAAAATGGCTTCGGCTCCGGCGGGCGCGACCGCTTCGATACGTCGACGCCGAGCTTCCGCTTCATCAAAAGCATTGCGAAATTGCGTCGGCAGCATCCGGTACTTTCGCGTGGCGTGCCCGTCGTTATCGAAGCGAATGCCGCGGCGCCCGGTGCGTTCGGCTACACGATGAAATACCAGGATCAAACGGCGGTGGTCTTCTTCAACACGGCAGAAACGGAGAGCCTCGCAGCGAGTGTCGTCGCAGGGTTGCCGCCTGGCACGCGCTTGCAGCCGATCTTCAGTCTGCAGGATCACGCGCGACCGCTGACGGTGGGTATCGATGGAAGCCTGACCCTGATGCTGCAGGGACGCAGCGGCGAAGTCTGGCTGGCGCAGAAAGAATCCGGTGCCATCGAAGCTTCTACCGCACGTATCGACATCGCAGCGCTGGCCTCGACGGTCGTCACGGGCGATCTCCGAGTGAGCGGCACATCGCACGGTGTCGACGAATTCCAGCTGGTGGTGAACGGCGATTTGCGATCGGCCCTTCGTGTGCAGCCCGACGCCGCCGGGAAATGGCAGGCGTCGATCGACACCGCGAGCCTGATCGATCCCGCCATCGAGCATCAACTGGTGGCGTGGGCGCAGAGCAGGAACGCAGTCTCGCAGCGGCGAACATTTCGGGTTGAGCGCGATTGGACGCTCGCGACTGAACAATCCGATCCCGCCGGCGACGATCACGGTCGCAGCGGAAAGCTCGCTTATCCGACCGATGCCGCGTGGCGCGAACGCCGGCCGCTGGATCTGCTCGGCGCGCGCGTATTCACGTCGGGTGGTTCGCTGCGCGTCGAAATGCAGCTGCACGATCTGTTCTCGCAGTGGAACCCGCCGAACGGCTTCGATCACGTCGCCGTAACCGCTTTCGTGGAACTGCCCGGCCGTAGCGGCGGCGCGCGCGTCATGCCGTTGCAGTCCGGTGAGTTGCCTGGCGACATGCGCTGGCACTACCGGCTGCGCCTCGGTGGCTGGACCAATGCCTTGTTCGCGAGCGAAGGCGCATCGGCAACGAACGAGGGCCGATCCGTCGCGCCGGCGGCGGCGTTCGACATCGACGCGAAGCGACATACGATTACCTTCACGCTGCCAGCCGCTGCGCTGGGCTCGGCCGAATCGTTGGCCGGTGCCCGCATTCATCTGACGACGTGGGATTACGACGGCCGCTATCGCGAGTTGAAACCGCAAGCTTCCGGCTTCGAGTTCGGCGGCGGCGCGGCGAACGATGCGCGCGTGCTCGATGAGATGACGATCGAAGTTCCTACGAAATAGACAGGCCCGAACAGGCTCTGCCGACTTACGCTGCCGAGGTACGGCAGACGAAAAAGCCGTTCAAGGTCAGGCGCCCGGTGCGTGGATCGTCGCTGAGCTGCGCGGGGTCGCGAATATCGCTGCAATGAAATACCGCGCCGCCGTCGTAGACGATCAGCCGATTCCAGCGCGGCTCGATCGCAGCGGTCTTCTCGAACCATGCGTTGGGCTCGGTTTGATAACCGGCCGCGATGCCGTATTTATCCATGAACTGATCACGCGACAGCGTCCCCGATTCATGAATCAGCAGCCTGGTTTCCGACATCGCGCGCTTGGGAACGAAGAACCCGGTGCCGCCGAGCGACACATCGCGGAACAGGTACAGCACACAGGCGGCGGTGAGCTTGCCGGCTTCGGGCTCGAGTTGATCGCGATGACAAATCCATTGCCGCGGTTCGAGTTCATCGGGCTGCTTCAACGCCAGCGACAAGCGACTGTACTCGCGCTGCGTGCGTCGCGCCCCGAGTCGGCTGCGAACATGCGTCGCGAAGAATTCACCCAATCGTGCAGACAAGGCGTCCGGCATGCGCAATTCGATGCCGGGATAAGCGTTGTGCGGTGACGCCTCGAACTGGCTGCGATGTTGCGCGGCGAGGTCCACCCACCGCTGCGGTTCGGAAAGCGCGTCATCGATCACGTACGCGTAATACCCCGGCGCAATCGGTACGGCCTCGATGCGCGGGTGCGGATTGAACATCGCTCGGCGGCCGTATCGATCTTCTAACGGATTCGCTCAGCGCTTCGGCGTAAATCGGATCGCCTGCCCGCCACCCGCCGCCAATCGCAGATCGAGCACGTCGGCACTGGTCACGTCGCGGGTTTCGACGGTGAAATCGAAGGGTGCGGTCTTCCAGTGTGCGGCGTCGCCGTCGCGATAGATCTGCGCCACGTACACGCGGTTCGGATCGAGGAACGAAAGCGGTGTGGAGAGCACGCGGCCGAATTCATCGGTGACACTGCCAAGATACCAATCGTCGCTGTTGCGATCCTTGCGCGCGATCGTGACGAAATCGCCGACTTCGCCGGCGAGCACGCGGGTGAACTGCCAGTCGGTCGGCACGTCCTTGATGAAGGCGAAGGCATCGGGCCGCGCTTCGTAGTTTTCCGGCAGATCGGCCGCCATCTGGATCGGGCTGTAGATCACCACGTACTGCGCCAACTGCTTGGCGAGCGTGCTCTGGAATGGCATGCCGCCGCGGCCCTTCAAACTCACCACGCCGGGGGTGAAATCCATCGGCCCGGCAAGCATGCGCGTGAACACCAGATTCGCTTCGTGCTCGGGGGGATTCGGTGGCTGGCCCCAGGCGTTGTATTCCATGCCGCGCGCGCCCTCGCGCGCGACCCAGTTCGGATAAGTGCGGCGCAGACCGGTGTCCTTGATCGGCTCGTGCGGATTGACCGCGATGCGATGTTTCGCGGCCGCTTGCACCACGCGCAGATGGTGCCGCGAGTTCCACTGGCCATCATGCCATTCGCGCACCACGGGGCCACCCGGCGCGTCCTGCCGCTCGATTTGTCCGGCGTCGCAAACGTAGCCGGTTTTCACCGAATCGACGCCGAGCCTTTCGTACAGTCCGAACGCGGTCTCGAGCTGTCGTTCGTAGTGACTGACCGCGCACGCGGTTTCGTGGTGGCCGATGAGATGCACGCCTTTGCGCCTGGCGTAAGCCGCGAGTTGCTCGATATCGAAATCGGCGGTGGCGCGGGTGAAATCGAAGTTCCAGCCGTTGGCGAACCACTGGCCGTCCCAACCTGGATTCCAGCCCTCGACGAGCACGCCGCGAAAGCCGTGTTTTGCCGCGAAATCGATGTAACGCTTGGTGTTGGCGGTGGTGGCGCCGTGCTTCTCCCCGCTGCCCCAGCTGGAATTTTCCAGATGCAGTTCCCACCACACACCGACATATTTGCTCGGCTCGAACCAGCTCACATCGCCGAGTGCGTTGGGCTCGTTGAGGTTGAGGATCAGGTTCGATTCGACCAGTGCGCCGGCGCGATCGGCGATCTGCAGCGTGCGCCATGGCGTGTGGAACGGTGCGTCGCGCCGCACCTTCCAGCCCTCCGACGCGGGCGACAGCAATGCGCGGAAACGTTGGCCTTCGGCGCGCCGCAGCCACATCGACGCGTAGTCGACGAGCGCGGCTTCATGGAAGGCGATGTGCAGTCCGTTCGCGGTACGGATCGTCATCGGCGTGTGGGCCTGCGACACTTCCGTCAGTGGCGTGCGGTTGTACAGATACTCGTAGCGGTTCCATTCGCCGGCCGGAATCCACCACGCGGTGGCCGGGTCGGCGATGATGAACTCGGTCAACTCGTCGTCGATGATGATGTCGTTGGAGCCGGTCTGCTGCGGGAATTCATAGCGGAAGCCGAGGCCGTCGTCGTAGACGCGGAACACGACATCGAACTGACGCTTCAGATTCAGGGTCTCGGCCACCGAGACGCGCAATTCGTTGTAGCGGTTGCGCACGTGGCGGCTCTCGCCCCAGGGCTGCTCCCAGGTTTCGTCGAAGCTGCGTTCGGCTTGCGACCTGGGTTCGAGGTTGCGTTCCAGGCGGCCGTCGCGCAGCAGGAAACCCAGGCGCGACGTCGTGATGACGGGCTCGCCGAAGCGATCGACGCGATAGGCGAGGCGGCCGTCGTCGAGTTCCACCGTCACGGCGAGAATCCTGCCGGGTGATTCGACGTGAGCGACCGCTTCGGGCTTCGCGTGGGCTGCGATGGGCAGCAGTGCGGTGAAGACCGCCAGCAGAACGAATTTCGACATTGCGTCCTCGATCGAGCGTGAAAGCCAACCCTCTGTTCCGGCGCCGCGCTGCGCGCGATTCATCATCCGGCGCCGGCCGCGCAGTGCTTCGCAACGAACTGCTCATGCGTCGGCATCGCCTCGGCCGCGCGCTGGAACAACGACTTCAATCCCGCAACGAACTGCATCAGCTCCGCATCCGAAAGCAGATCCACCATCGGGTGGTAGCGCTCCGGCAACACGTCCTGACCGAGCAGCACCTGGATCCAGCTCGATTCGGTGAACAGTTCCTCGTGTTCGCGATACACGCGGCCGGTGCTGCGGAACAACTCCATTTTGTGCGCGAGCGTGTCGGGCACCGGCATCTCGCGGCAGCGCTGCCAGAACGCGCCGGGCCGCTCGGTGGCCTTGTAGTGCAGCATGATGAAATCGCGGCTGCGCTCGTACTCGTACTGCAGCTGCCGGTTGTACTCGTCGATGTCGGTCTGCGCGAAGCGCTTGTCGGGGAAGAAGCCGACCAGCTTCGAGATCGCCGACTGGATGAAATGGATGCTGGTCGATTCGAGCGGTTCCATGAAACCGCTGGCCAGGCCGAGCGCGACCACGTTGCGGTTCCAGAATTTCCGGCGCATGCCGGTGACGAAACGCAGCGGCCGCGGTTCGGCCAGCCGCGCGCCGTCGAGATTGGCAACGAGCGTGGCGGCCGCTTCATCGTCGCTGATGAAATCGCTGCAATAGACGTAGCCGTTGCCGATCCGATGCTGCAGCGGAATGCGCCATTGCCAGCCGGCCTCGCGCGCGGTCGATCGTGTGAACGGCGTCAGCGGCGATACCGATTCGCACGGCACTGCCAGCGCGCGATTGCACGGCAGCCAGTGCGACCAATCGTGATAGCCGGTCTTCAGTGCCTGTTCGATCAGCAGGCCGCGAAAACCCGAGCAATCGAGGAACAATTCACCACCGACGACTTCCCCGCTGTCGAGCTTCACCGACTCGACGAAACCGTTCTCGCCGCGCAGCTGCACGTCGACGATCTTGCCTTCGGTGCGCCGCACGCCGCGTTCTTCGGCGTAGCCGCGCAGGTAGCGCGAATACAGGCCGGCATCGAAATGGAAGGCGTGGAAAACATTGGAAAGCGGCGAATTCGGAATGTTCGCGCCGCGCATGAACTTGCCGGCGCGGGCCGCGACGGCGTTGAAGGTGTAGTCGCCCAGCTCGCCGGCTTCACCGCGCTGGTGCAGCTTGCGCCAGTAGTGATGGAACGGCACCAGGCCGAGATCGCGACCGCCGACGGCGCCGAAGGCGTGCACGTAGCGGTGCTCCGGCCGCGTCCAGTCGACGAATTCTATGCCGAGCTTGAAGGTGCCCTGCGTCTTGCGGATGAAATCGTCTTCGTCGAGTCCGAGCGTGCCGTTGAACAGACGGATCTGCGGAATGGTGGCTTCGCCGACGCCGACGATGCCGATTTCGTCCGACTCGATCAGCCGGATGTCGACGCTGGGGCCGAGCAATTTCGACAGCGCGGCCGCCGCCATCCAGCCCGCCGTGCCGCCGCCGACGATAACGATCTTCGTCAGACGCATGTCATCGGCCGCTCGGGTGTGCGCTGGAGTCGTCGCGGACATCGATTGATAAGTTCGTGGAGGTTCGCTATTCAATCACGAACACGGCCGCCGAACGCGCGGGCACGCGCAGTTCTCCGGTGCCCGGATCAAACTTGGCCTGACGCTTTATCCTGGCATCGGCCGCGCCCTTCGCCAGGTGCACCGGATGCAGCCGGTAGGCCTTGCCGCGTTCGGTGTCGAGTGTCATCACCTGCGCCGCCGGGTCGACGTTGATGACGTACAGCAGGTCCGAAAAGTTCGCGCCCGGGTAGCCGCGACCGTCAAGATGGCCGATCGCCATCGTCGGCAGCTGCGCCGGTCCGACGTTGAGCAGTCGCAGGCGCTGATGCACGTCCTGCGCCGTGCGCAGGCGGAACAGCGTCGAACCCGCGCGGATGCGCAGCAGGTCGCGGAAGGCATCGCGCGTCCACGCGATGTCGGCAGGGCGCGGCGTGATGCGGGCATCGGCGAGCCGCGGCTGCATCCACTCCCAGCTCGCCTTGTTGTCCTGCTCCGGCGGCAGGCCGGCGCCGAAACCGTTGTCGCGATAGGTCCAGTCGAGCCGGTTGAAGTGATCGCCCGAATCGAAGCTGTTGCGATCCATCGATTTGCTGCGCAGCGTGTCCATGCCGGCGTGGAAGTAGGCGATGCCCTGGCTGAAAGCCACCAGCGCCGTGCCGAGAATCTGCACGCGCGCGCGATCTTCGCGCGAGGTGTCGAGCGGCAGCTTGAAGGCGTTGAGATCGAACAGGGTCTGGTTGTCGTGGTTCTCGACGTAGTTGACCACTTCGCCGGGCGCGCTGGCGTAACCCGCCGGCTGTCCCGCATAGTCGATGCTCGCCAGCGGCAGGCGGCGGCCGCTCCACGTGTGGAGTTCGTAATCGCGCAGCGAACCGGCGAGACCGACGCGAACCAGATCGGCGGCCTGGCGCAATTCATCGAGACTGGCGCGCGTCGGCGCCGACCCGTTCGGTGCGTAATGCAGCCCGTTGAGCCAGCCCTGCCGGCGCAACTGGTCGACGCCGTTGTCGCCGGCGCTGCCGCCGCGTGCGGCGTCGCGCGCGCGGTCGCTGAAGGTGGCGATGCCGCTGCCGTTCAACGACAGCTGCGAGGCCTGCACGAAGCGTGCGCCGTCCTTCACCTCGCCGAAATTCCAGCCCTCGCCGAGCAGTTCGACGTGACGGCCGGCGGCGTGGTCGACCGCGCGCTGCAACGCTTCCATCGCGGCGCGCGGCTGGTGCGCCATCAGATCGAAACGGAACGAGTCGATCTTGTAATCACGTGCCCAGGTGACGGCCGAATCGATCATCAGGCGCGCCATCATGCGATGTTCGGTGGCGGTGTTGTCACAGCAGGTGGAACGTTCGACATTGCCGTGCGAATCGAGGCGATGGTAGTAGCCGGGCACGATGCGGTCGAGCACCGATCTGGCCTGCTGGCCCGACGCGCTGGTGTGGTTGTAGACGACGTCCATGCCGACGCGCAGCCCGATACCGTGCAGCGCCTGCACCATGCGGCGGAATTCGACGACGCGCGTTGCGCCATCGGCGGCATCGCTGGCGTAGCTGCCTTCGGGCGCGGTGTAGTGCAGCGGGTCGTAGCCCCAGTTGAAGCAGTCGGTCGATTTGGTTTTGGCGACCGCCGCCTGTTGCGCTTCGCCGTCGGCCGGCGCGGCCGGAATCTTCGGCGTGACACAACCGCGCTCCGGCACCGAGGCGATGTCGAATACCGGCAGCAGGTGGACATCGGTGATGCCGGCGTCGGACAGCGCGCGCAGATGGTGCATGCCGGCCGAATCGGAATCGGTGAAAGCCAGATACTTACCGCGATGATCGGCCGGCACGCTGCTGTCGCCGATCGAGAAATCGCGCACGTGCAGTTCGTAGATCGTCAGGTCGGTGGCGCTGGCGACGCGCGTCGGCGCGACCGCCGCATCCCAGCCTTCCGGCTTCAGCGCGGGCGAATCGAGATTGGCGATGTAGCTGCGCGCGGAATCGGCGCTCAGGCTCAGCGAGTAGGGATCGGTGACGCGGTTGCGGACGATGCCGACGCCGGGCGCGTAGACATCGACGAGATAGCGGTAGTAGTGGCCGGACAGATCGCGCGGCTCGGTTGCCTGCCAGATGCCGGTGGCACCGTCGCGTTCGAAAGCGAGCAGCGATTTCGCCGGGCTTTCGCTCGATTCGTAGAGGCAGGCGGAGACGTGCTGCGCGGTGGGCGCCCAGAGGCGGAACGTCGTGCTTTCGTCACTCGGTTGCGCGCCGAGCGGCGGCGATGTTCCGGCAGCGGTGTACAGCGCGTCGAGTGCCGCGGCGATCTGCACACCGGTGCTCGCTACGGCTTTCCCCTCGTCGTCTTCCATCACCAGCAGCAACTGCCCGCGCAGCAGATCGGCGAGGCGTTCCGGGTTCTCGAAGGCCAGGTCGACGCCCGCGCCCAGATACGCGAAACGTTGTGCCTGCGCCGGATCCAGCGCCGTACCGATGCGCGCGAGTTCGAACGAACTGTGCGAGTTCTGCACTTTTCCAGTCGGGTCGATGACGAGCGCGGCGGTCGGTGAAAAATGCAGCCGGAAGCGCTCGCCGCCTTCATTGCCGGCCCAGCGCAGTCGGCTCGGGTTGAGGAAAACGGCGCGTGCGTCGAGTTGCGTATCGGCGGCCGCGTGCAGAACCGTCAGGTGTCCTGAAGGATCGCAATCGGCGAGCGTCGCTGGCGCCGCCTGTGCGGCGTGCGATACCACGCCGAAAACGAGTGGCGCGAGAATCTTGCGGATCACGGCGTTGCCGTTGCGGCAGCGGCGGGGTTGCTGTTGGTCACGCGGTCGATCAGCGCGATCACGATCAAGGTGGCGGCCAGCGTGATCGCCATCAGATGGATGTAATGCAGCGGCGACCACAGGAAGGTGAACACCGCATACAGCGCGGCGCCGAAGGCGATGCCGATCTTCACCGACATCGCGCTGACGCGATTCATGAAGACCGCGGCGAGGAAGGCGGCCAGCACCGGCATCGAATACAGTCCATTGAGACGCTGCAAAGTGTCGATGATGCTCTGCGAATGTTGATAGAGCGGCACCATCGCGATCGACACCACGGTGAACACGACGGTGACGATCTGCCCGACACGCTTGACGTCGGCATTCGGATTCACCTTAGGCAGATGGAAGTCGCAGGTATAGAGCGCCGCCGCCGAATTCAGGCAGGAGTTGAAACTCGACAGCACCGCGCCGACGATCATCGCGGCGAACGCGCCCGACATCCATGGTGGCAGCACATCGGCCACCAGCGTGCCGTAGCTGACGTCGCCGATGTCGCCGTAGAGTTTGTAGGCGATCACGCCGGGAAACACCACGATCAGCGGCGTGAGCATCTTGAAGAAGGCCGCGGCGTAGACGCCTTTCTGCGCTTCGCGCATCGAGGTGGCGGCGAGCGCGCGCTGCGCGATCACCATGTTGGTGCCCCAGTAGAAGACATGGATGAACACCATGCCGGTGAGCAAGGTGTGCCACGGGATGTCGGAGTCGTCGGCGCCGATCAGCGTCCAGCGTTCGGCGGGGATGCCGGTGAGATCCCAGTCGACCGCGTACAAGGCGAAGATCGTCACCGCCAGCCCCATCACCAGCAGGCCGACGCCGTTGTAGGTGTCGGAAATCGCGATCGCGCGCAGGCCGCCGAAGGCTGCGTACAACAAGCCGCCGATGGCGAAGGCGGCGGCGATGACGACCAGCGGGGTATCGAGCTGGAAGGTGGATTTCATGAACACCGAGCCGGTGTAGAGCACCACCGGCAACAGGATGAACATGTAGCCGAGCAGGAACAGGAAGGACACGCCGCGCCGCAGGCCGGCGTCGCCGAGGCGGCGTTCGAGCAGCTCGGTGGTCGTGGTGCATTTGTATTTGTAGTACATCGGCACCAGCACGTGGGCCAGGATCAGCAGGCCGATCGCGGCGCCGAATTCCCACCACGCCACCAGCATCATCTGCGCGCCGTTCATGCCGACGATCTGCTCGGCGCTGATGTTGGTGAGCAGCAGCGAGCCGGCGACGAAGGGCCAGGTGAGCGTGCCGCCGGCGAGGAAATAGTCGCGCGAGACATTTTCGCTGCGCGCCGAGCGCTTGCAGCGCCACCAGGTGAGCACGGCCACCAGGGCCGTGAGTGCCACGAAAACGGCGATCTGTACCGCACTGGTATTCACGTTCGGCTCCCCTCCCAAGGAACGCGCGGCGCGTTGCCGGCCGGCAGCGGCGCGCGGGTCAACTTATCGGATTCCTTCGACGGTTGAGCGCAGGAAACGATGAATACGTATGCATTGCCATCGGCCCGGCATGTGGTGCGGGCGTAAGCTTCCGCTACCGCTGCGGGGGACGTGCGAGACGGCACGACGCGAGCGGCATCGACACGCGAAAGGGAATCGACAAGTCGCATGAGCAGCCAGCCGTGGTGGCGCGGAGCCGTCATTTACCAGATCTATCCGCGCAGCTTCCAGGATACCGACGGCGACGGCGTGGGCGATCTGGCCGGCATCATCGAGCGGCTCGATTACGTCGCCGGGCTGGGCGTCGATGCGATCTGGGTGTCGCCGTTCTTCAAATCGCCGATGGCGGATTTCGGTTACGACATCGCCGACTATCGCGCGGTGGATCCGCTGTTCGGCACGCTCGAAGATTTCGATCGCTTGATCGAGAAGGCGCATCGCCTGGGCCTGAAAGTGGTGATCGACCAGGTGCTGAGCCACACCTCCGACCAGCACGCCTGGTTTCGCGAGAGCCGCGAGAGCCGCGACAACCCGAAGGCCGATTGGTACGTGTGGGCCGATGCGCGCGAGGACGGCACGCCGCCGAACAATTGGCTGTCGATCTTCGGCGGCGTGGCCTGGCAATGGGAGCCGCGGCGCCGGCAGTACTACCTGCACAACTTCCTCACTTCGCAGCCGGATCTGAATTTCCATAATCCGCAAGTGCGGCAGGCCACGCTCGACAATGTGCGTTTCTGGCTCGATCGCGGCGTCGACGGTTTCCGGCTCGATGCGATCAACTTCTGTTTTCACGACCGGCAACTGCGCGACAATCCGCCCAAGCCGGTGGCGCAGCGGGTGGGGCGCGGTTTCAGTCCGGACAATCCGTATGCGTTCCAGTATCACTACTTCAACAATACGCAGCCGGAAAACGTCGAATTCCTGCGCGATCTGCGGCGCCTGATGGACGAGTATCCGGATGTCGCGGCGCTCGGCGAAATCTCGTCGGAGGATTCGCTCGCCACGATGGCCGACTACACCGGCCGCGATCGCCTGCACATGGGCTATAGCTTCGAGTTGCTCACCGACGATTTTTCCGCGCGCCACATCCGCGACACGGTGCAGGCGCTCGAAGCACGCATGACGCAGGGCTGGCCGTGCTGGGCGATTTCCAATCACGATGTGCAGCGCGTGGCCACGCGCTGGGGCGGCGACGATGCACCGTCGCATGTGGCGAGCGCGCTCACCGCATTGGCATGCTCGCTGCGCGGCTCGGTCTGCGTGTTCCAGGGCGAAGAACTCGGGCTCACCGAAGCCGACGTGCCGTTCGATCAGTTGCAGGATCCCTACGGCATCGCGTTCTGGCCGAGCTTCAAGGGACGCGACGGTTGCCGCACGCCGATGCCGTGGACCGACGCCGTGCACGGCGGCTTCACGCGGGCCACGCCGTGGCTGCCGGTGCCCGAACAGCATCGCCAGCGCAGCGTATTGCGGCAGGAGCGCGACGCCGAATCGCCGCTGCAACGTTTTCGCACCTTCCTGCGCTGGCGCAAACAGCATCCGGCGCTGATGTGGGGCGAGATAAAGATGCTGCCGGCGCCCGAGCCGGTGCTGTCGTTCGAACGCCGGCTCGATGGGCAGGCGATTCGCGCCTACTTCAACACCTCCGATGCGCCGGTATCGCTCGATACGCAGTTGCCGGCGTCGGCGCAGGCGATCAACGGACACGGCCTGCTGGGCGGCGAACTGCGCGAGGATCGCGTGCAACTGCCGGCCTACGGCGCGTTGTTCGTCGCCAGCGTCTGAAGCTCAGAAGTCCTGCTGGCCGAGCGGGTGGACGGTGAGTTCGTCGACCACCAAGCCTGCCGGCTGATCGATCAACTGCAGGATCAATGTCGCCAGCGCGGCGGGCGACAGGCAGCGGTGTGGATCGCCCCGGCCTTCGGTGCCGCCGTTGAAATCGGTGTCGATCATGCCGGGATTGATCAGACTCACCCGCACACCCTGCGATTTCACTTCGCGCAACAATGAATGCGTGAAACCGGTGAGCGCATGCTTCGATGCGACGTAGGCCGCCATGTTGGCGAGCGGCCGGCGGCCGAGGTCCGAACCGATGTTGACGATGTGGCCATGACCTTGCCGCAGCAGGCGCGGCAGCACGGCGTGGCAGACCTGCATCACGCCGCCGATGTTGACCTGCAGGATCTGCAGCAACTCGGTCTCGGAATGTTCGAGAAACGGTTTGTAGTGGCCGATGCCGGCGTTGTTGATGACGCCGGCGATGTCGCCGGCGCCGCCCATCGCGGCGCGCAGCCTCACGGCGATCTGGCGCGGGTCCGATAGATCGAGCGGCACCGGCCGCACTTCGCCGCCGGTGGCGATCGATGCCAGCGTCGCCAGCCGGACCTCGTCGCGCGCGCACGCCAGCACGGTGTGGCCGCGCTGCGCCAGCTGCAGGGTGAGGTGGCGGCCCAGCCCGCGGCTGGCGCCGGTGACGATCCAGGTGGACATGCGCCATTGTCGCACCGGCCAATCGCAGCGGCGAATCAAACCGGCAAGCCTGCGGTGTCCTTGTCGCCGCCGAATCGCGTTCTACGCAGGCGACCCCGCCTGTGTGGCGGGGGCTTTCGGGGAAAACCATGATCGTCCGTACCGTCTTGACCGCCTTGGCGCTGGCCGCGCTTTCACCCGCCTGTTTCGCGAATGCGGGGGGCGCCACGTCCTACACGCTGCGCGACCAGGCCAGCAGCTGCGGTGGCTGCCACGGCGCTGCGAACCCCGCGGTGGCGGTGTCGTTCGTCGGGCCCACGGCGATGCTGCCGGGCCAGACCGTGGTCTGGACGGCGAATATCAGCGGCCCGTCCAATGCCACCGCCAGAGCGGGTTTCGCCGCCGCCATCCAGAAAAAGGCGGAACTACCCACCTTCACCAACATCGCCGGCCAGCCGACCGTCACCAGCGATTCGTCGACCACCATTTCGCACGGCAGCTCGCAGGGCGCGCTCGACGTCTTCACCAACGGCACCGCGCAGTACACGGTCAATCTGACGATGCCGGCCAACGCCGTGCTCGGCAACACCTACCAGCTCTACATGAGCGGCAACGCCGGCTTCAGCGGCGACCAGGTCGGCTGGCAGGCCCTTGCGACGAAGACGCTGACCGTTGGCCCACCGAAGCCGACCAGCCTCACCGCGAACCAGGCCACGGCCACGGCTTCCGCCATCCAGCTCACCTGGGCCGGCACGCAAGGCGAGCATTTCAAAGTGCTGCGCAAGACCGGCGGTTACCCCACCAGCGCCACCGACGCCGCGGCCACCGCCGTTTACGAAGGCGCCAACACCAGCGCCACGGCGTCGAATCTGACCGCCGGCACGACTTACTACTTCGCCGCCTTCGGCAAGGCGCCGGCCGCGGCGGTTTACTCCGCCGACGCGGCGCTGGGCACGGCCGCCACGCTGCCCGCGAACCCGACCTCGCTCACTGCGATGGCCTCCTCGAGCACGGAAATCGGCCTGACCTGGAACGGCACGAGCGCGGAATTCCGCGTGCTCGGCAAGGCCGGCGCCTATCCGGCAAACGCTACCGATCCGACCGCCGAAGTCGTCTATCAAGGCCCGAACAAGAATGCGGTCGACAGTGGACTGTCCGCCGGCACCGGCTATTTCTATCGCGTCTGGGGACGCGTGCCGAACACCGGGGTCTATTCCGCGAACTTCCAGCAGGCGACGGCGACCACCACGCTGCAACCGATCGAACGCTACGTCGATGTGGTCACCGGCAGCGATCAGGCCGGCGCCAATGCCTGCAACGTGCTGGCCGCGCCCTGCCGCACCATCACGCGTGCGATGGCGGCGGCAGGCGGCGGCGACATGATCCTGGTGCAGCCGGGCACCTACAGTGTCACCAGCGGTGAAGTGTTCCCGATCGCGTTCAAGTCCGGCGTGCAATTGATCGCCGTGGGCTCGCCGGTCGACACCTTCATCGACGGCGCCGGCGACCCGGTGCAGCGCGGCCTGTTCACCAGCACCGGCAACAACCAGAGCACGGCGCGCATCGAAGGGTTCACCATCCGCAACGGTTTCAAGACCGACGTACCCGGCGGCTCGCCACTCGGCGGCGCGGTCTACATCAATGCCGGCAACGCCGGGCTGTTCACCATCACGCGCAACATCTTCGCGTCGAATGAAACCCGCGGCGCGAGCGGGCTGACCTCGCTCAACCAGACCGGCAGCCTCGGCTGGGGCGGCGCGATCGCGATTTTCTCGTCGGTGGTGAATGTCACCAACAATGTGTTCGCCGGCAATATCGCGCGCGGCGGCAGCGGTTTCGATCACTCCGGCACGCCGCTCAGCGGCAATGAAAACGGCGGCCAGGCGTCCGGCGGTGCGATCTATTTCGCCGGTTCGGGCCTGGTGGTCAACAACAGCTTCGTCGCCAACTATGCGATCGCCGGCAACGGCGGCGTGGCGTCCGATGGCAGCGGCAGCAGCGGCGTCGCGTCCGGTGGTGCGATCGATGCGGGCGGCAATCCGTCGCCGACCTTCGTCAACAATATTTTCTCGGGAAACGCGGCGCTGCCGGGCAGCGGGCAGACGCCGGATCCGTCGTTCGGCGGCGCCCTGCTGAGCGACAATTCGCCGCTGATCTCGAACAATCTGTTCTTCGGCAATCTGGTCGGCGATCAGCCCAGCGCCAGCGATACGATCGGTGTCGATGCGGTGCTGGCGGATCCGAAGTTCCAGTCGATGTCGCTGCTGCGGCTGCGCAACTCGTCGCCCGCCAATGGCGCCGGTCTGGTGGCCAATTCGCCGGCGTTCGATATCGAAGAGAACGCGCGTCCGAACCCGCCGTCGATCGGCGCCTACGAAGCTTCGTTCCTGTCGCAGACGCTGGCGTTCGGCGCGGCGCCGACGCTGTCGGTCGGCGGTACGGCGACGGTCTCGGTATCGGGCGGCCTCTCGAGCCAACCGACGCTGATCACCTCGCAGACGACCAATCGCTGCACGGTGTCCGGTACGACGGTGACCGGCGTAAGCGCCGGCACCTGCACGCTGGTCGCCAACCGCGCCGGCGACGTCGACTACACCGCTGCCGCGCAGGTTTCGATCTCGTTCGCGGTGCTGGCGCAGCCCAGCTTCCTGCTCACGGTCACGCGCAACGGCAGCGGCGGCGGGCTGGTCACCTCGGCGCCGGCCGGCATCGATTGCGGCGCCACCTGCAGCGCCAATTTCGTCAGCGCCAGCAATGTGATCCTGACCGCCTCGCCGCACGCCGGTTCGCAGTTCATCGGCTGGACCGGCGCCTGCGCCGGTGCTCAGACCACGTGCCAGGTTTCGATGACACAGGTGCGCACGGTGAATGCGCAGTTCGACGTGACCGTGGATCCGGCGATCCATATCTTCGGCGATGGCTTCGAGCAGTAAGCGCCGGGCGCGGTGACGAGCGCGCAAAGCGCCGCACCGCGCCCTTTTTCCGCGGCATCAGCGTCGCGCTTGCATCAACGCCTGTGCGAAGGCGGCGGCCGTCGGATAGCGCGTCGCCGGATCGCGCGCCAGCGCGCGCAGCGCCACCGCATCGAGCGCCGCCGGCTGCGTGGCCTCGTGCATCGGCGCCGAAGCATTGCTTCGCGCCACCCGACTCGGCGCTTCGGGCTCGCGATACGCGGCGCTTTCCACCAGCGTGGCCCAATCGCCGGCGAACGGCGGATGCGGCCCGCGATCGGTGAGCATCAGATAAAGCAACGCCCCCAGCGCGTAGACATCGGTGGCCGTTCCGGTCGGTTCGCCGAGCAATTGTTCGGGCGCGGCGAAATCCGGCGTCAAGGCATGATGGCGCGTCGCGCCGGGGGTGGCATCGAGCGATTTGCCGATGCCGAAATCGAGCAGCTTGCTGCGATCGGCGCCATCGACGCGCACGTTGGTCGGTTTCAGATCGCGATGCAGCACGCCGCTTTCGTGCGCGTAGGACACCGCGTCGGCGATCTGCAGCAGCACCGCCATGCGGCGCCGCAGATCCGGTTTCACCTGCGCCAGCCAGTCGTCGAGATCGAGTCCCTGCGCGATTTCCAGCACCAGATAAGGCTGCGCGTCGCGATGACTGCCGCCATCGAGCAGTCGCGCGATGCCCGGATGCACGAGGCGCGCGAGCAGTGCGCGTTCGCGCTCGAACAGATCGCGGCGCGCCATGTCGCCACCGCGCAGCAGCTTCACCGCCGCCTGCAGACCGGCCGGCACCACGCGTTCGGCGCGATAGACCGAACTCATGCCGCCGCGGCCGAGCCGTTCGATCAATCGCCAGTTGCCGATCGTCAATCCGCGCCGATCGGTGGCCGGCGCTGCGGTGGCCGAAGCGGCCACCGCGCCGATGTCGGGCAGGGCGGAGAAATCCGGCGACAGCGCGCGGCGCAGATCGGCGATCAGATCGGGATAGATGTCGGCGCACACCGCGAGGAAGCGCTCGCGCGGTTCGCCTTCGAGTTCCAGCGCGCGATCGAGCAGCGGTTCGAGGCGCTTGAAGCGCGCCGCGCGCGCTTCGCTCACGGAACGTCCGTCGCTTCCGCGTCCGCGTCGGCGTCGGCGTCGCGCAGCGTGCCGTCCGGATCGAGCGCCAGCATCAGCCAGGCCTGCGCCTTGTGCCAGTCGCGATTGACGGTACGCACGGTGATGCCGAGCAGTTCGGCGGTTTCCTGCACGGAATAGCCGGCGAAATAGCGATAAAGCACCATCTCGGCCAGGCGCGGCGAATGTTTGTCGAGTTCCTGCAACGCGGTGTCGAGTTCGATCAGTCGCGCGAAATCTTCCGCATCTTCCTGCGGCTTGGCGCGCAGTTCGCGTTCCACTTCGGCCAGACGCTGATGTTCCGACAGGCGCGAGCGCGCGTGGTCGATCAGGATCTGCCGCATCGCGCGCGCGGTGAGCGCGAGGAAATGATTGCGATCGACCAGGCCGGGAAAATCGGCGCGCCGCAGTTTCAGATAGGCCTCGTTGACCAGCGCCGTCGTCGACAAGGTGTCGCCCGGCACCATCTTGCGCCGCTGCGCGCGCGCCAGGCGGCGCAGGTCGGCGTGCACGTAAGGCATCAGCTTGTCGAGCGGATTGGCTTCGCCGGCCGCGGCGAGCAGCGCGGAGAGTTGATCGAGCGGATCGCTGTCCGCGGGCGGTGTGGCGCCGGTTGAGTTCACGCTGGGGCCTGCGGCTGGAGGGACGAATCGGTCGGCTCGCGCGGGAAGCAGCGCGCGGCGCAGCGGATTGTGCCCCCCGCCGCGCGGGTTGGCAAAGCCGGTGCGATTGCTAAGCTGGGCCATGCCCGACCGTTCGCCGCCCGACCTCGACGCGCTCGCCACACCGCTGCTCTGGCTCGATGCCGCCGGCACGATCGCCGGCTGCAACGCGGCGTTCGCGCGCTGGCTGGGCGTCAGTGCGCGGCGCCTGATCGGTTCGGATTTCGCCTCGCTCGATGCCGAAGACGGCCGCCTGCGCGACCTGCTGGCGCGGCTCGGCGACGGCGTCGACGAGCCGTTGCGTGCGCGTCGCGTGCGCCTGCGCGCTTTCGCCGGCGCCGAATCGTTCGCCGATCTCTGGATCGGCCGTCATGGCGCCGGCGCCTTGCT
Source organism: uncultured Chiayiivirga sp. (assembly GCA_965653565.1). Taxonomy (GTDB): domain Bacteria; phylum Pseudomonadota; class Gammaproteobacteria; order Xanthomonadales; family Xanthomonadaceae; genus JALCLA01. The sequence continues at coordinate 118,771 of CBFHAI010000003.1, forward strand.
CGAAGCCCATCCGACCGAAGAATTCCCCGGCGACGATCCCGCGACCTTCCTGCCGGCCGCCTTGCACGCCGCGCTCAAAGGCCTCGCGCACGAGGTGAAGAACCCGCTGGCCGGCCTGAAAGGCGCGGCCCAGTTGCTCGCGCGCCGCACCTCGGGCGATGTCGATGCGCAGCGCTACGTCGAGGTGATCCAGAACGAATGCGATCGGCTCGCCGGCCTCGTCGATCGCCTGCTCGATCCGGCGCCGCCGCGCCCGCTCGCGCCGACCAATGTGCACGAAGCGCTCGAACGCGTGCGGCTGCTGGCGGAGGCCGAAGCCGGTTGGTCGGTGCGTCTGTTGCGCGACTACGATCCGAGCCTGCCGGAAGTGCCGGCCGATGCCGATCGGCTCACCCAGGCGCTGCTCAATCTGGTGCGCAATGCGATGGAAGCCGGCGCCAGCGAAGTGCGCCTGCGCACGCGCGCCGAGCACAATGGATTGATCGGCGAGAAACCGTTTCGTCTGGCGTTGCGCATCGAAATCGAAGACGACGGCCGCGGCGTGCCGGAAGCGCTCGCCGAACGCATCTTCCTGCCCTTGGTTTCGGGTCGCGCGGAAGGCAGTGGCCTCGGACTCACGCTGGCGCAACAGGTCGCACGCGAACACGCCGGCTCGCTCGCCTATCGCTCGCGCCCCGGCCACACCGTTTTCACTCTGCTGCTGCCGGCCGACAGCGGCAGCTGAGCCTCAGCGCGCGAGCCAGCCGCCATCGACCGGCAACACGGCGCCGTTGACGTAATCCGACGCGCTCGATGCGAGGAACACCGCTGCGCCGCCCAGATCGGCCGGCTGGCCCCAGCGATTGGCCGGAATGCGCGCCAGGATGTCGCGATTGCGGATTTCGTCGGCACGCAACGCCTGCGTGTTGCTGGTTTCGAAATAGCCCGGCGCGATCGCATTGACGTTGATGCCCTGCGCCGCCCACTCGTTCGCCAGCAGCCGCGTGATGCCGAGCAATCCCGATTTGCTCGCGGTGTAGGACGCGGTGCGGATGCCGCCCTGGAAACTGAGCATCGAGACGATGTTGATGATCTTGCCCGGCCTCCGCATCGCCACCAGATGCCGCGCCACCGCCTGCGACAGGAAGAACGCCGATTTCAGGTTCACGCCCATCACCGCGTCCCAGTCGTCCTCGGTGAAATCGAGCGCGAAGCTGCGGCGGATGGTGCCGGCATTGTTCACCAGGATGTCGACGCTGCCGAAACGCGCGACGGCGCGATCGACCGCATCCGGCAGGCGCGCTACCGGTTCGAGCGGGCTTTCGATCCACAGCAGTTCGCGGCCGTGTGCGCGCACTTGCGCCGCGGTGTCGTCCGGTGCGCTGCGTCCGAGCGCAACGATGTGCGCGCCGGCCGCCGCCAGCGCCACTGCGATCGCCTGTCCGAGGCCGGTATTGGCGCCGGTGACCAGCGCCGTCTTGCCGGCGAGCGAGAAGGATTCGCTGTTCATGGCGTCACTTGAGCTGGCAGATATCGAGGGCGTGCATATCGGTGTAATCGAGATTCTCGCCGCCCATGGCCCAGATGAAGCCGTAGTTCGACGTGCCCGAACCCATGTGGATCGACCACGGCGGCGACATCACGGCTTCCTCATTGGCCACGACGAGGTGGCGCGCGGCGTCGGGTTCACCCATGAAATGGAAAACGCGCTGGCCTTCGCCGAGCCCGAAGTAGAAATAGATTTCCGAGCGCCGATCGTGCAGATGCGGCGGCATCGTGTTCCACACGCTGCCGGTCTTGAGCAGCGTCAGGCCGAGCAGCAGTTGCGACGAGCGGCAGGTGGCCGGCACGATGTATTGATAGATCGTGCGCTCGTTCGACGTTTCCAGTGCGCCGCGTTCGAGCGGCACGGCGCGATCGATCGAGATATGCACGGTTTCGAAGCGCGCATGCGCCGGCGTCGAAACCAGATAGAAACGCGCCGGCGCCGCAGCGTCGTTCGACGCGAAGCTCACGTCCGCACTGCCCATCGGCACGTACAGGCCGTCGCGCGGCTGCAACTCGAAGCCGGTGCCGTCGACCACCACGCGGCCGCTGCCTTCGCCGACATTGACGATGCCCAGTTCGCGCCGTTCGAGGAACGGTTTGCCCGCCGCCGACGCCGGCTCGGTCTGTGCAGGCAGCTTCAATGGGGTCGATACCGGTGCCGCACCGCCGATGACGAAGCGTTCGTAGTGCGTGTAGTCGAGCGCGATGCGGTCGGCCTCGAACAGCGAAGCCACCAGATAGCGGTCGCGCAGTTGCTCGTTGCTGGCGCCGGCCATCATGTCAGGATGGGTGGCGTGGTAAGTGCGGCGATACATCGGTCTCTCCTTCGATTCTCGATAATCCGGCGTAGAAACCGGTGTCAATTCTTCGTGGCCAGGATCGAAAAGTGGGCCGGATTCAACCTTGCGGCGGCTGGCAGGAGTCGCGCACCAGCAGGTGCGGCGTCACCGAAACCAGCGGCGTCGCACGGCCGCCGCGCTGCGGCGGATCGCTGCCGAGCAGCATCGATGCCGCCTGCCGGCCCAGGTCGCGCACCGGCAACCGGATCGTCGACAGCGCTGGCCACAATTGCGACGCCAGCGGGCTGTCGTCGTAGCCGACGACGGACAGATCGCCGGGTATCGACAAGCCTTGTCGCAGCGCCGCCTTGTAAACGCCGGCGGCCATTTCGTCGTTGCAGGCGAAGATCGCCGTCGGCCGCGGCTCACGCGCCAGCAATTGCTCGGCACCGGCGACGCCCGATTCGAAGGTGTAGCCGCCTTCGTACTGGCTCTCGGCCGGCAATTCGATGCCGCGCTTGGCGAGCGCTTCGATGAAGCCGCCGCCGCGCTCGATCGCCGAACGATAACGGCGCGGACCGGTGATCAAACCGAAATGCCGGTGCCCGAGCGACTCGAGATAGTTCGCGACTTCGGCACCGGCGGCGCGATCGTGGGTGAGCAGCATGCGCGACGGTTCGTCGAGCGGAATCGACGCGATGCGCACATAGCGCACGCCGATCGCACGCAAGGCCTCGGCCAGTTCCTGGTCTTCGGAAACGCGCGGAATCAGGATCAGGCCCCAGAGCTTCTGCTGCTGCGCGAAACGCTGAATGCCTTCGATATAGCCTTCGCTCTTGCTGTCGCACGGATGCACGACCAGTTCGAAACCCGAATCGCGCAACGCATCCAGCGCGCCGTACTGCATGTTGACGATGTACTGCGCGGTCGGGTTGTCGAACACCAGGCCGATCAGGAACGAGCGGCGGAACGCCAGTCCGCGCGCCTGCGGATCGGGCGAGTAGCCGATCTGCTGCATCAGCGCCAACACCTTGTCGCGCGTATCGGGCCGCACCAGCGGCGAATCGTTGATCACGCGCGACACGGTTTTCTTCGACACGCCGGCCAGCCGCGCGACGTCGTTGATCGTGCTCTTGGCCGCGCTGCGGCGCGCCGGCGCCGGCGCTTCTTCAGGCGTCGCGGACGCACGGGATTTGCCGACGGACTTCATCCCGGACAGTTTATCCGACCGAACCCTCGTCATTTGAGCAGCGCCGGCAGCCACAGCGACAACGGCGGAAAGAATGTGGTGGCGAGCAGCACCGCCAATGCCGCCAGCCAGAACGGCCAGATCGTGCGCAGCGCTTCGCCGATGCCGATGCGCCCGATCGCGGTGCCGACGAACAACACCGATCCGACCGGCGGCGTCACCAGCCCGATGCCGCCGGTCAGCACCAGCACGACGCCGAAATGGATCGGATCGATGCCGTAGGCGCGCGCCACCGGCAGGAAGATCGGCGTGCAGATCAGGATCAGCGGCGCCAGGTCCATGAAGGTGCCGAGCAAGAGCAGCATCACGACGATCACCAGCAGCACCGATTCACGGGTCTGCGCGATCGACTGCAGGGTTTCGACCGCCTGCGCCGGCACCTGCAGATAGGCCAGCAGCCAGCCGAAGGCCGCCGCGGCCGCGATCACGAACAGGATCGTGCCGGTGGTGCGTGTGGCATGCGCGATGGTGGCGAGGAAGTCCTGCAGACGCAGTTCGCGGTAGACCACGGCGGTGACGAACAGTGCGTACAGCACCGCGATCGCCGCGCTTTCCACCGCGGTGAAAACACCGGCGCGGATGCCGAAGAAAATCAGCGCGACCAGGCCCAGGCCGGGCAGTGCCGACAGGCCGCGCAGCAGTACCGCGCGCCAGCCGGGGAACAGTTCGACGCCGTAACCGCGGCGGCGCGCGATGATGTAGCCGGTCAGCATCAGCGCCAGCGTCATCAACAGCGCCGGCACGATGCCGGCCGCGAACAAATCGGCGATCGACAAGCCGCCGCCGGCTGCGGCCGAATACAGAATCAGATTGTGCGAAGGCGGCACCAGCAGCGCGACCAGGGCCGCGGTAACGCTGACGTTGACCGCGAAATCGCGGTCGTAACCGCGCTGCACCATCTGCGGAATCATGGTGCCGCCGACCGCCGACACATCGGCGATGGCCGAGCCCGACACGCCGCCGAAGAACAGCGAGGAAAGAATGCTGACCTGTCCGAGCCCGCCGCGCACGCGGCCGACCAGCGAGGCGGCGAACGCGATCAGACGTTCGGAAATTCCGCCGCGCAGCATCAGTTCGCCGGCGAAGATGAAAAGCGGAATCGCCACCAGCGACGCGGTGCCGGTGCCGGCCGCCACCTGTTGCACCAGCACCAGCGGCGGCAGGCCCAGATGAAACAAGGTGGCCAGCGCGGCCGCGGCCAGCGCGAAAGCCACCGGCACGCCGGCGATCAGCAACAACGCAAACACGGCGAACAGAATCGCGATCGCCATGTCAGACGTCCTTCGCCGCAGGCTGCACGTGCCAGGCCTGCGCCAGCCGCTGCAACGCGAACAACAGCATCAGGACGCCACCGATCGCGAGCGGCAGAAAGACCAGGCTTTGCGGCAGCGGCGCGCCCGCGAGCCGGATGCCGAAGCCATCCACCAGCAGCTTGAAGCCGCCATGCGCCAGCGTGCCGCCGATGACGGCGATCACCAGATTGGTCAGCGTCGCGGTCAGGCGCCGCAGCGGTGGGCTCAATGCATCGGCCAGCAGCGCGAACGCAAAATGCCGGCCGCCATGCACCCCCGCGGCGGCCGCGAAACTCATCGCGCAAACCAGCAACAGTACGGTCACCGGTTCGGTCCAGCTGGGCGAGTCGTTGAGCACGTAGCGCGCAAAAACCTGCCAGGCCTGCACCAGCACCAGCGCGACGAGCGCGATGCCGGCGATGGCCGTCGACGCCGTTGCGAGCAGCGACAGCAAGCGCGCCGCGCCGCTGGGTTTGCCGGTCGGAAGCGGTTCGGTCATCGTCAGGCCAGCGCGCGAATTCGGCGATGCAGTTCCGCGATCTGCGGCTGCGCCAGGGTGGAAGCGAGTATCGGCGCCGCGGCGTTGCGGAAGGCTTCGATGTCGACCGGGTCGATCTTCACGCCGGCCGCGGCGACCGCGGCGCGCGCTTCGGCTTCGGATCGATCCCACCGTTCGCGCATCACGCCGACCGACGCGCGCGCGGTGTCGCGCAGCAAGGTCTGATCGGCGGCAGACAAGGCCTCGAAGCTGCGGCGCGACATCAGCAGAACGTCCGGCGCATACGAATGCTCGCTTTGCGACCAGTACGCCGCCGCTTCGAAGTGCCGGCTCGAGCGGAAACTGCGCATATTGTTTTCCGCGCCATCGATCAACCGTGTTTCGAGCGCGGAAAACACTTCGCCGAACGGCAGCGGTGTCGGATTGGCGCCGAACTCGCGCAGCAGCGCGATGAAAATGTCGGACGCCGGCACCCGGAATTTCAGCCCGCGCATATCGGCCGGAGCGACCAGCGCGCGCTGCGTGTTGTAGAAGCAGCGCGCGCCGCTGTCGTAGATCGCCAGGCCGACCAGATCGCGCACCTCGAACCCGCGCAGCACTTGCGCGCCGACCTCGCCATCGAGCGCGCGCCGCAGATGCGGCACCGAATCGAAGACGTAGGGCAGGCACAGCGCCTGCGTCAACGGGAAGGCGTTGTTCAGCGCGCCGGAGTACACGCGTGCGATGTCGATCGCGCCGAAGCGCGCCATATCGATCGCATCCGATTCGCGGCCGAGCTGGCCCGAGTGATACAGGCGCAGGCCGAGCCGGCCGCCGGTTTCGCGCGCCAGCGTTTCGCCGATCCACTCGACCGCCGCGACCGTCGGATAATCCTTCACATGCACATCGGTGGCGGTAAATACCCGCGTCGCCGCACCGGCGGCGAACGCATGGCGCGCCAGCAGCGGCGCAGCGATCATGCTGGCGAGCACGGTGCGTCGTTTCATGCGCCGACCTCGCGCGCTGGGTGCACGGAAGCTTGCGCCGTGACGGCGCGGCAGGCGATTTCGCCCCAAGGCCCGAATTTCACGACAGCGCGCTGCCCGGCGCGAATATCGTGGATGCCGGTCGCCGCGCCGGTGGTCACCAGAGTTCCGGCACGCAGCGCCAGGCCGCGCCGCGCGCAGCGTCCGAGCGTGAAAGCGAGCGCGCCGAGCAAGCCGCCGGGAATGCTGGCCGCGCCGCCGCGGCCGACGCAAACCTCATCGATCCAGGTTTCGCAACGCATCGCAGCTTCCGGTTGCTTCTGCCAGTCGGGAATTTCGCGCCCGAGAACGAGCCCCGCGTTATTGCCGAAATCGGACGCAACCACGATCGGCCCGAGCACGTTGATCGTCGCCAGCGGACTGCCGGCGGTTTCCACGCCCACATGCAGCGACGCCACCAGCGATTGCGCCGCTGCGGGCGACCAGCTCGTACGAGCCGGGTCTGCATCGCGCCCAAGTCGGAAAACGTACTCGGCTTCCACGGCAGCGAAGCCGCCTTCGAACACCGGAAACTCGAGATCGGCGGCAGTGCCGGTCCAGATCGCTCGACGGAAAATCGGACCGGTGACGCGATCCTCGCCGGAGTCGTCGCGCCGGTCGGCGGCGATGTAGCCGACCTTCCAGCCGCCGATCGCATCGGGCCAGCGCGCGATCGCCGCATCCTGGATCGCATAACCCGATGCCAGCGTCTTCGGGATGTCGCCGGGAAACTCCGTCAGCGCGCGGCCGGCCAGCCGCGCCGCCACGAATGCGCTCGCGATGCTCGCCGCGTCGCGCTCCCGGACCCCGCCTGTGCTCATTGCATCCTCCCTGCCGCCGGCCAGCGAACCGGCGCGGCACAGGCCTTTCCGGGTCGAAACTTGGTATAAAGGAAACCGGTGTCATTTACAATCGGACGCGCCCCGGAATGAGTGGCGGGACCGCTTTTGCAGGCGTTTTCAGGGGGTTTCGCATGTCGGTAGTCGCGCAGGTGATCCGGATCGCAATCGTGGGCTGCCTGGTGGTCGGCCAGGGCCTTGCGAGCGCGGCGGAAAAACTCGCTTTCCCCGGCGCCATGGGCTCGGCCGCGCACACGCCCGGCGGGCGCGGCGGGCAGCTGCTGCGCGTCACCACGCTGGCCGCCGACGGCCCCGGCTCGTTGCGCGAAGCCATCGCGACGAAGGGTCCGCGCACCGTGGTGTTCGAAGTCGGCGGCGTGATCGATCTGGGCGTCAAGGAAATCCGCATCGACGAACCTTTCCTCACCATCGCCGGACAGACCGCGCCGATGCCCGGCGTGACGCTGATCCGCGGCGGTCTCACCATCGCGACGCACGACGTGGTGATCCGCCACCTCCGCGTGCGTCCCGGCGAAGCCGGCGTGGCGAAGATGGGCGGCGTCGATTTCGACGCGATCACCACGGTGCGCGGCGCGCTCGACGTGATCGTCGACCACTGCTCGCTGACCTGGGCCACCGACGAGAATCTCTCGGCTTCGAGCACGCGCTTCGACGGCGAGAGCGAGGCCGACTGGATGCATTCGGCGTCGCGCCGCATCACCTTCAGCAACAACCTGCTGGCCGAGGGTCTCGCCAACGCCACGCATGCCAAGGGCGAGCATTCGAAGGGCTCGTTGATCCACGATCACGTCAACGAGGTGTTGATCGTGCGCAACCTCTATGCGCACAACTACGAGCGCAACCCGATGTTCAAGGGCGGCGCGCGCGGGCAGGTGATCAACAATCTGATCTACAACCCCGGCCAGCGTGCGGTGCATTACAACCTCATTGCCGAAGAGTGGTTCGGTCATCGCTATTCCGTGGGCGAAGTGGTGATGCGCGGCAACGTGATGCGCGCCGGGCCGTCGACGCAGGAGCTGGCGTTCTTCATGACCGGCGGTTCCGGCGATGTGCGCGTGTTCGCCGCCGACAATCTCGCGGTCGATCGTCTCGGCCGGCCGCTGCCGCAACGCGGCCGCTACACCACGACACCGATGCAGGTGATCGAAATGGAAAGCGCACCGGCGCTGCCGTTCGGCGTCGAACTGTTGAGCAGCGAAAAGGTGCAGGACGCGGTGATGGCGCAGGCCGGCGCGCGGCCGTGGGATCGCGACGATATCGATCGCCGCATCCTGGCCGACACCGCCGAAGGCCGCGGCAAGATCATCGACAGCGAGAACGAAGTCGGCGGCTATCCGAAGCACGCGCCGACCCAGCAGGCTTTCGTGCCGACCGACTGGGACCTCGATACGATGGAACCGCTCAAGCCGCTGCCGCGCCGCGAACCGCTGCGCTGACACGCAAGGCCGCGAAACAACGGACCGAAGCCCGTTCCGCGCTTCTCCCGACTCCCGATTTCCGACTCCCCGGCGCGCCCTCATGCGCCGGCCTCGACCAACCAACGACGCGTCGCACTGCGATGCGCGCCCGGCCCGCGGCTGGCACGCTCGAACAATCGCGCATCGCCCGGCGCCAGCATCACGCGCTCGCCGCTGCGCGCGGTGTAGGCCATCGCGTCCCAGCCGTCGGGCGCGATGTGCGCGTCCATCCAGCAGCCGTCGAACAACGCGGCGCCGATTGCGTCCGGATCGCCATAGCGGCCATCCGGAAACTCGCGCGTCGGCCGCCAGGGGCGGCCCAGCGCAACCGTCGCATCTGGCACCTGCCGCTCGCGCAGCAGACGGCAACGCTGGAACACCAGCCCTTGTTCGCGCATGCGCGAGGTGCTCGGCGCGCAGACATAGCCCTGGCGCTGCTTGCCGGGACGAAAGCGCGACACGATGTCGCACTGGTCGAAGTGCGCCGCACCGGCACCGAAGATGAAGTCGACGCTGCCGCTGATGCGGCAATCGGTGAATCGACTGGTGCCGGCATCGACGAACAAGGTGTCCTGGTGGCCGATGAAATCGACCTCGTCGAACCGCGCCGCATCGGAGCCGGCATCGAGCATCAACGCCACCGCCTGCGCGCCGTTCGGGCCGATGCTTTCGAGCTTCGGCGCGGCCAGATGACCGAGATAATCGAAGGCGTTTTCGATCGTCAGATTGCGCGCGTGGAATCCCGGCGCGCACACGATCACGCTGGCGCAACCCCAGGTTCCCCACGGTTCGCCGTTTTCGCGCAGCGTGCCTGCGGCGGTGTCATGCGTGAGCACGGTGCCGTTGCGATGCGCGCCGATCAGATAGATGTTCGGCTTGTCGACGACGAGCTTTTCGTGCCAGCGGCCGGCGCCGACGAAGATGCGGAACGGCCGCGTGCCGTCGCGCGGCGCCGCATCGATCGCAGCGCCCACGCTGGCGAAGCTGCCGGCGTGGGCGCCGCGACCGGGAGTCGGCGCGACGTGGGCGTCGAACTCCTCGCCTGCCTCGCCGCTGCGACTGTCCGTGGGACGACAGAGCAGCGCAGCGGCGACGGTTGCGACCGTGTGGCCGAGGAAGTGGCGTCTGTGCATGGCAACCGCTGCGCGGCGCGCAGCGGCCTCCTCGCTGTCAGAACTTGTAGCGCACGCCGACGAAGTACTGGCGGCCGGTATGGTGATAGACCGAGGCGCGATCACCGCTCGAATCCACCCACTGGTCATCGTATTCGTCGGTCAGGTTGATGCCTTCCAGGGTGAACTCGAGTTGTTTCGACCACTGCCACGAGGCCGAGAAGTCCACCGTCATCGTGTCTTTCGTGCCTTCGACATCGTTGTTGTTGCGACCCGGCACCGTGGTCAGATAATCGTCGCGATACGCCGCCGACACGCGTGCGCTGAAACGCTCGCGTTCGTAGTAGAGGGTGGCGTTGTAGGCGTTCTCCGACAGTCCGACCAGGTCGGTGATCAGCGAGTTGGCGCCGGCCGCGGTGACGTACTGGATTTCCGATTCGACGAAGGTGTAGTTGAGGATCGCGCCGAAACCGTCGAACGGTTCGGGCAGGAAGGTGAAGGGCTGCTGCCACGACACTTCGAAACCGCTCAGATCGCCGCCCGGCGTGTTCACCGGAATATTGAACTGGAAATCATCGGTCGGCAGCGCGCCGGTGCCTTCGAGCAGGCTGTCGGGCAGGCCCGACGTGTTGTACGGCCGCGTCTCGCGCGACACCTGCACGAAGGTATCGATGTCCTTGTAGAACAGCGCCAGCGACAGGATCGATTGCTCGGCGAAATACCATTCGAAGCTCAGGTCGGCGGTCTTGGCACGGAACGGTTCGAGCAGCGGATCGCCGCCGGTGACGGTGCGCGAACCGCCGCTCACGCTCACCGTGACGCCGGGCGTGAGATTGCCGAGCGCCGGGCGCGACATCACTTTGGCGGCGCCGAAACGGATCAGGAAATCGTCGGTCGCTTCGAGCACCAGATTGAACGACGGCAAGGTGTCGTCATAAGTGCGATCCACGCTCAGCAACACCGGCTGATTGTTGATGGTGGCGAAGCCGGTTGCGGTCTGGTCGGTCTCGACCTGCCGCACGCCGAAGTCGCCGAGCAGCGGACGATCGAAAAGTTCGGCTTCGAATTCGGCCTGCAGCCACAGTCCGAGATCTTCCTCGACGACCTTGCGATTGTTGCCGCGCACGCTGGCCACATCCGGCGAAACCGCGAAGATTCCGCTGTTGCCGTAGATGTCGAACAAGGCCGCGAAGGCATCGATATCGGGAACCACCCACGAGGTATCGGTGCCATTAGGTGCGCCGACATCGTTGAGCGACAGCAGACGCGTGAGATCGGCGAGCGTGCTGCCTTCCGGCAGGTTCGGCACCACGATTTCCGAAGCGCGCCGCGATTCGGTGGTGGCGAACTCGTATTCCTTCCACAACAGGCCGCCGCGCAGGCGCCAGCTTTCGCTGACGTCCCACGACAGATCGAGTTGCGCCGTCGAGAAGGTATTGTCGGCGGCCTGCGGACGCAGGCGAATCTCCGACAATCCGTTCGCGAAACTCCAGTTGGAAGGATCGGTGACATCGAAGCCGTAGTCGATCAGCGGCTGGCGATCGTCGCCGCGATAGTCGTAGCTGAAGCCGTCGGTGTCGATGCGATCGAGCGTGATCGTGGTCTGGATCGGATTGCGGAATTCCGATTCCGAACGTCCGACCAGCGCGTTCATGCGGAAGGTATCGCTGAACTCGTGCTCGGCGTTGAAGCTCAATTGCGTGAACGTGGTATCGAGCTCGTCGTAGCGCGATTCCGAACGCACGTCGACGTTGTCGAACTCGCCGTACAACAGATCGCCATCGGCGCCGACGAAGCCGTCGAGCACGATCATCTGCGGCTTGCCCTGGCCGGTGCGGCTGAAGGAAATGGCTTCGAGGAAATTCTCGCTGCGGGTGGCGTCGAAGCCGGCGTACATGCCGTCGAGCGTCAGCGTGGTGCGATCGCCCGGCTCGAACTGCAGCGAGCCGGTAATGCCCAGACGCTCCTGTTCGTGTTCGAGCACACCGTAGCGCGGGATGCGCGGATGGAACGTGCCCGGCAGCCGCGCCGGCGCGAACGGCGAGTCGGCACTGAAGCCGCCGCTGCTCGGGCCATTGTCCCAGCGCACCGTGCTATGGCCTTCTTCGACCAGGTTGCGATCGGTGTAGGCCACCGACAGCAAGGCGCCGAAGGCACCGTCGGCGAAGGTGTTGCTGATCAGCGCGGCGCCGCGCGGGTCGGCTTCTTCCGACAGATCGTTGTAGCCCATCTGCGCCGCGGTGACGAAGGTGAAGCCGTCGAAATCAAACGGATGCGCCGTCTGCAGGTCGACGGTGGCGCCGAGCGAGCCTTCCTCGACGTCGGCCGATGCCGTCTTGCGCACCTGCAGACTGTTGAACAGCTCCGAGGCGAAGACGTTGAAGTCGAAACCGCGGCCGCGGTTGACACCGCCGGAGCTGTCGGTGCCGCCGGTGGTGGTGAGCGCCTCCATGCCGTTGATGCGCACGCGGGTGAAGGCCGGGCCGAGGCCGCGCACCGAAATGTTGCGGCCTTCGCCGGCATCGCGCGCGATCGACACGCCCGGAATGCGCTGCAGCGATTCGGCCAGGTTCAGATCGGGAAACTTGCCGATGTCTTCGGCCACGATCGCGTCGACCTGGCCGATCGATTCGCGCTTGGTGTCAAGCGCCTTCTGCAGGCTGGCCCGATACGTCACGACGATCGCGTCGAGCGAGGTGGCTTCCTCGGCACCGGCTTCGTCGTCATCGGTGGGGGTCTGTGCGCTGGCGACGGGAGCCGGCGGCGTTTGTGCGGCGACCGGCGTGGCGAGTCCGTACAGCGCCAACATGATGGCGGCGGACAACGCTGCGATTCCCGGCGCAGAATGCTGACGTGCGCGAATTCTCACGAAGAACTCCTCCCCAAAGGCTCGATGCCGAGCGGCGCTGCCGCATCGACGGAATAGTTTTGACACCGGTATCATTTCACCCCAAAGTCCGCCCTGACACCGGTGGACACAGGCTAGCAAGCAGCGCGGCGCAGCAACAAGAAGTGCGTGTCGACACGGCTTCGACGGCCGGGCGGGACATCGGAATCGCAGTGTTGCCGGGGGTTTCCGGGCAGCGGGACAAGAAAATCCCGGAACCGGTCGCGTGCTGCGGCGCAGCATCGAAGGCGCCGAACCCGTGAATTCCACGCGTGACATCCATCGGCGCGACATCCATCGATCACCAGCGGAGCGGCAACGATGACGCAATCGGTAATCTGTTTCGGCGAACTGCTGCTGCGTTTGAGCGCACCGGCGCGCGAAATGCTGCTGCAGTCGCCACGCTTCGAGGTGGCGATCGGCGGCGCGGAAGCGAATGTCGCGGTATCGCTCGCGCGCTTCGGGCATCGCACGCTGATGGCGAGCGTGATTCCGGCCAATGCGTTGGGCGAAGCCGCCGCCGGTGAACTGCGCCGCCACGGCGTCGACACCGGCGCGGTGCAGACCGGAGCGGGCCGCATGGGCCTGTATTTCCTGGCGCCCGGAGCGATCCATCGTCCGAGCGACGTGCTCTACGACCGCGCGCAATCGGCCTTCGCCCTGGCGGCCGACGATGCGATCGACTGGCCGCGCTGGCTCGAAGGTGCGGCGCGCCTGCATCTGTCGGGCGTGACGCCGGCGCTCGGCGCGGTGCCCGCGCGCGCCGCGCTGCGCGCCGCGCGGATGGCGCGTGCCGCCGGCGTGCCGGTCTCGTTCGACGGCAACTTCCGCGGCAAGCTGTGGCAGGCCTGGGGCGGCGATGCGCCGGCGCTGCTGCGCGAACTGATGGGCGAGGCCGATCTGATCTTCGCCGATCATCGCGATATGGAAGTGGTGCTCGGCCTGCGCTTTGCGCAGGCGTTGCCGGAGGAACGCTTCTCCGCCGCGGCGGCCGCCGCCTTCGACGCGTTTCCGTGGTTGCAGCGTTTCACCTCGACGGTGCGCGAGCAGCACGATGTCGATGCGCATGCGCTCGGCGCGCTGATGGCCACGCGCCGCGGCGAATTGCATGCGGCGCCGGCTTACCGGCTCGGTCACATCGTCGATCGGATCGGTGCCGGCGACGCCTTCGCGGCCGGCGTGCTGCACGGCGTGCATTCGGGTTTCGCCGATGCGCAAAGCCTGCATTTCGGTCTCGCCGCCGCCTGTCTGAAGCACTCGGTGCCCGGCGATTTCAACCTGGTGGATGCCGCGTCGGTGCAGGCGCTGGTCGAGAGCGCGCGATTCGACGTGCGCCGCTGAGGCTTCGCGCATAATCCGCCTCATGGCGGAGATTTGGGTGATCGACGACGACCGCTCGGTGCGCTTCGTGCTCGCCGAGGCGCTACGCGCGGCGGGCTACGCGGTGCGCGAATTCGAAGGCGCGGCCGCGATGCGCGCGGCCTTGCCGCAGGGCGTGCCGGCGCTGATGTTCACCGACGTGCGCATGCCCGAGGTCGACGGCCTGCAACTGCTCGAAGCCTTCAAGGCTGAACATCCCGGCGTGCCGGTGATCGTGATGAGCGCGTGGACCGATGTGCCGAGCACGGCCGGCGCCTTCCGCCGCGGCGCGCACGATTTCCTCTCCAAGCCGTTCGATCTCGACGCCGCCGTGGCGCTGGCGCGGCGCGCGCTCAACGAGGAAGCGCCGATCGCGCCGCCGACGGTGGCCGAGCGTGCCAGCGAGGCCGAACTGCTCGGCGATTCGCCGGCGATGCGCGACCTGTTCCGCGCCGTCGGGCGGCTGGCGCAGGCGCCGTTGTCGGTGCTCATCACCGGCGAAACCGGCACCGGCAAGGAACTCGTCGCGCGCGCGCTGCATCGGCATTCGCCGCGCGCCAGCAAGCCCTTCGTCGCGCTCAACACGGCGGCGATTCCGGCCGAACTGCTCGAATCCGAACTGTTCGGCCACGAGGCCGGCGCCTTCACCGGTGCCGCGCGCCGCCACGTCGGACGCTTCGAACAGGCCGACGGCGGCACGCTGTTCCTCGATGAAATCGGCGACATGCCGGCCTCGTTGCAGACGCGTCTGTTGCGGGTGTTGGCGGAAGGCGAATTCTTTCGCGTCGGCGGCCGCGAGCTGATCCGCGTCGACGTGCGGGTGATCGCCGCCACCCACCAGGATCTCGATTCACGCGTGGCCGACGGACGTTTCCGCGCCGATCTGCTGCATCGGCTCGATGTCGTGCGCCTCGCCTTGCCGCCGCTGCGCGCGCGCGGCGACGACGTGCCGGTGCTGGCGCAGCGCTTTCTCGCGCAGGCCGTGCAGAAACTCGGCCTGGCGCCGAAACGGTTCGCTCCCGCCACGCTGCAGCGGCTTGCCGCGCACGATTGGCCGGGCAATGTGCGCGAACTGGAAAACCTGTGTTGGCGGCTCGCCGCGCTGGTGTCGGGCGACACCGTGCTGGTGGCCGATCTGCCGTTCGCGAAAGCACCAGCGTCATCGCCGATCGCGGCGACCGACGATTGGGAAACGGCCCTGCGCCGCTGGGCGGACGCGCAACTCGACGCGGGCAGCAGCCAGCTGCATGCGCAGGCCAGCGAACGCATGGAACAAGTGTTGTTCGAAGCCGCGCTCGCCGCCACCGGCGGCAACCGGCAACAGGCGGCGGCGCGGCTCGGCCTTGGCCGAAACACGCTGACGCGCAAACTCGGTACGTCGAAACCGCGCGGACGTTGACGCGATCGTCGGCTACGCGCTCACTCCAGCGTGCGCCATTCGCCGGACGCCAGCTTGTCGAGCCGATACGATCCGATCGCGACGCGTACAAGCCGCAGCGTCGGCAACCCGACCGCCGCCGTCATGCGCCGCACCTGCCGGTTGCGGCCTTCGCGGATCGTCAGTTCGATCCACGCATCGGGTATCGATTTGCGAAATCGCACCGGCGGATTGCGCGGCCACAGCACCGGCGCCACGATCGCGCGCACCTGCGCCGGCAGCGTCGGTCCATCGTTGAGGGTCACGCCGCGGCGTAGCGCGTCGAGTTGCGCTTCGCTGGGTTCGCCTTCGACCTGCACCTGATAGGTTTTCGGCTGCTTGCGGCGCGGATCGGTGAGCTTGTTGGCGAGCGCGCCATCGTCGGTCAGCAGCAATAGGCCTTCGGAATCCTGATCGAGCCGACCGGCCGCATACACCGCCGGCGGCAGGCCGAAATCGCCCAGCGTGGGACGACGCGGTTCACTGCGATCGGTGAACTGGCACAGCACGCCGAACGGTTTGTTGAAGGCGACCAGCATCAGCGCGCGGCATCGAGATCGCCCAGCAGGGCGATGTAGAAGCGCACGGCGCGCACATATTCGTCGATCGGCAGGCGCTCGTCGGTGCCGTGGAAACTGCTCATCAGCTCCGGCGCCAGCTTCACCGGCAACAGCCGGAACAGCCGCGGCGTGAGCGCGGCGTAATGGCGCGCGTCGGTGGCGCCGTTGGTGACGTAGGGCGCGACGATCATCTGCGGCTCCGGCGACACCCGGCGCAGCGCACGTTCGATCGCGAGGAAGGCGGGATCGTCCCACGATGCGGGCGCGGTGGGTTCGCTCGAAAAGCTGTCGAGCGGCGCGATCTCGATCGATGCGTCGTCGACGGTGGCGCGCACGTGTTCGAGCACGCCGGCCACGCTGTCGCCGGGACGGATGCGGAAATTCACCACGGCCTGCGCCTGTTGCGGCAGCACATTGTCCTTCACGCCGGCATCGAACATGGTCGGCGCCGTGGTGGTGCGCAGCGTGGCGTCGGTGGCCGGACGCGCCGCGAGCATCGATTCGACGAGCGGCGCCGTCAACCACAGATTGCTCAGTGCCAGCCGCTGGCCGAAGCTGACGTACGGCGCGATACGTCGCAGCAGTTCGCGTTGTATCGGGCCGAAATCGGCGTCCGGCCGATTCTCTTCTAGTCGCAGCACGGCGCGTGCAAGGCTGCCGATCGCGGTGCGCTGCGGCGGCATCGACGAATGGCCGCCGTCGCCGCGCGCGACCAGCTGCACGCTGACATAGCCCTTCTCGGCGATGCCGATCGTCGCCACCGGCACCGCGACACCGGGGACCGTGCCTTCGGTGATGGCGCCGCCTTCGTCGAGCACGAAGGACAATTCGATGCCGCGCTCGGCGAGCCGCGCCGCGATCGCCGCGGCACCGTGGCGGCCGCCAACTTCCTCGTCGTGACCGAACGCGAAATACACCGGACAGCGCGGCGTGAATCCCTGGCCGAGCAGAAATTCCGCGGCTTCCAGCAGGCCGAGCAGGGCGGCCTTGTCGTCGATCGCGCCGCGTCCCCAGACCGCGCCATCGACGATCTCGCCGCCGAACGGCGCGTGGGTCCAGTCCTTTTCGGTGCCCGGTTCGATCGGCACCACATCCTGATGCGCGGCGAACAGCGCGGCCGGACAGGTCTCGCGGCCGGCCCAGCGATACAGCAGCGCGCCTTCGTTGATCGTTTCGCGCACGATGGCGGCATGCACGCGCGGGAACTCGCGCTCGAGCAGTGCGTGCAGGGCCGCGAAATCCGCCAGCGCGGGCGGCCGCCCGGCTTCGCTGATGGTGGGAATCGCGATCGCGGCCGCGAGCCTTTTCGCCATCGCATCGGCATCGAGCGTCGGCGCGAACGGTTGCACCGAAACGGCGACGGGCCTGGCCAGCCACGCCCGCACCAGCGACACCGCGATCAACGCCGCCAGCAACAGCACGGCTCCCGTCAGAACACGTTTCATGCGAACCGGCCCATGCGCCGTCGCGAAGCCGGCGAAGCCCGCATGCTCGCATTTTCCTGCGCCGCCGAGGCGATGCGCTGCGCGTCGCAGCGCATTGGCGGCAGCCCGGCGCTTACAGCCGCAGGAATTTCAGCGTCATCCGGTCGGACTCGCCGATCGCGGTGTACTTGTCGCGGTCGGTGGCGCCCAGCGCGTAGCTCGGCGGCAATGTCCACACGCCTTCCGGATGATCCTTGGTGTCCTTCGGATTGGCATTGACCTCGCTGCGGTCGGCCAGCACGAAACCGGCCGTCACGGCCAGCTCGATGATCTGCTCTTCGGTGACATAGCCTTTGCTGCCATCGGTGGGCGCGCCTTCCGGGGCGCGATGATCCACGATGCCGAGCACGCCGCCCGACTTGAGCACATCGGCCGCCGCACGGAAATAGGCCGGCGCGGTGCCTTCCTCGATCCAGTTGTGCGCGTTGCGGAAGCTCAGCACCATGTCGGCCGAGCCGGTCTCGCCGAACTTCGGCTTGCGCGGGTCGAACTTGACGATTTGCACGTGGCCATAGTGCTTGCGCGGCCGCATCTTGATTTCGAATTCGCGGTTGAGGTCGGCGCGATAGGACGGCTGATCCGGCACCGATTCGTCCCACGTGGCGGCGATGTAACGGCCGCGATTCTTCAGCACCGGCGCGAGCAGTTCGGTGAAGTAGCCGGGCGCCGGAGTGATCTCGACCACGTGCATGCCGCGCTGCAGGCCGAAGAATTCCAGCGTTTCGAGCGGATGACGGTAGGGATCGCGCGCCACGTTGTGCGGATCGCGATGGCCGCGCGCCAGGGTTTTGACGAGCAGTTCCTTCACCGCCACATCCATCACCGGACCCGACGACGTCACCACGCCCCGCGTGGGTTTGGGCTCTTCGCGCGGCGCGGGCGGCGCCTCCGATGCGGCGGGCGCTTCGGCCGCAACCGGTTCAACGGTGGGCTCGGGCTCATCGGAACAGCCGGCCAGCAGGGCGGCCAGGGCGACGGGCAACAGGATTTTCGCGATCGAACGCATGCGTTGGACTCCGGATTCTTCGTGGCGTGCCGCAAGGCCCGCTCAGTGAGAGGCATGCTCCCGCGGGGAGCGCCTCATGAAAGGCGTGGGACCGGCGCTGCGGCCGGTAGTTCCCGCCTTCGCGCCGACATGGCACCGCAGGGAGTTGTCGAGGAATATGCCCAGACGCGCCAGCATCGCGGCCGCGCCGATCACAAAGCTTATTCGTCTCCTGTTTAGGGAGCGGCCAAATACCCTCTCACTGCAAATACAACTTCTCGAATTCCTCTACCGGCACCGGCCTCCCCAACAGATACCCCTGCAACTCATCGCAGCGAAGCAAGCGCAGTAACTTGTCCTGCTCCTCCTCCTCGACACCTTCGGCCACCACCTTCAGATCGAGCGAATGCGCCAGCGCGATGATGTTGGTGACCAGGGCCAGGGTGTCGGGGCTGCTGGCGATCTGGCGGGTGAAGCTCTGGTCGATCTTCAGTACGTCGGCCGGCAGTCGCGACAAGTAGTTGAGCGATGAATAGCCGGTGCCGAAGTCGTCGATCGCGATGCGGCAGCCGAGGTCGCGCAGACAGTGCAGCACGTGGATGTTGTGGCGGATGTCTTCGATCAGCAGGCTTTCGGTGACTTCGATGTCGAGGCCGTGTTCGTGGTGGTGTTGTTCCATCAGTTCTCGGCAGGCGTCGACGTAGCCTTGTTCGCGCAGTTCGCGCGCCGAGACGTTGACCGCGATGCGGTGTTCACCAAGACCCGTGCTGCGCCAGCGGTGCAGGATTTCGAGCGCGGTCGCCATCACCCAGCGGCCGGCTTCGATGATCAGGCCGGTTTCTTCCAGCAGCGGGACGAATTCCGCCGGCGAGATCAGGCCGTGCTGCGGATGGCGCCAGCGCAGCAGCGCTTCGGCACCGCTCAGGCGGCGCGAGCGGGTGTCGAATTTCGGTTGCAGGAACAGCACGAACTGGCGTTCGGCAAGCGCCACGCGCAGTTCGCGTTCGAGCATCAGGCGGCGTTCGGCGCGATGGCGCAGTTCGTCGCTGTAATCGAGCACGCTGACGTTACGGCGGCCGGCTTCGGCCAGCGCGGCCAGTGCGCTGCGTTCGACCGCGTCGAAATTCGCGCCGTTGTCGGGCGCCAGCGCCAGCCCGCAGCGCAGGCTGAAGTGGATCTGTTCGCCGTCGATCACCAGCGGTTCGGCCGCGCTGCTGTGCAGGCGCCGTTCGATGTCGGCGACGCATTGCGACATCGCGCACAGGCCGCTTTGCGCGACCAGGAACGAATGCGGGCCGCCGTGCGCGAACAGGCCGTCGCCGAAGTGTTGTTGCAGGCGGCGGCCGAGCGCGACCAGCAGATCGTCGGCGAAGCTGCGGCCGCGCGCGTCGCTGAGCTGGTCCGAACGCACCAGCGCGATGGCGCCGGCCAGTTGCGGACCTTCCTTCAGGGCGGCGTTGAATGCGGCCTCGAACGCGCTGCGGTTCGGCAGGCCGGTGACGGGGTCCTTGTAGGCGAGGAATTCGAGCCGTTCGCTTTTTGCGATGAAATCGCGCGCGTAGTCGATTTCGTCGGCCATGCGCTCGAGCAGGGCCATTTCCTCGGCGTCGAAATCCTTGGTTTCGTGCGCGAACAGGCACAGCACGGCCCATGGCGGATTGCCGACCGGCAAGGCCACCTGCGCGGCGACGCCGCCGCGCACCAATTCGGTGTACAGCGCCTCGGGCAGTCCGGCCTGTTCGAGTTCGGAATGAATCACCGGCCGGCGTTCGAGGAAGGCGCGCACCGACGGCCATTGGTTTTCGACCGGCACGTCGAGATCGGCCGGCGAGAACTTGCGCAAGGTCGCGACCACCGCCGGATCGCCGCTGCAGGTGATCACCGCGAGCTTTCCGTCGGCGGTCGGCACGCCGATGATCGCGGCATGGAACTGTCCCTGTTCGACCGCCAGCCGGCAAGCCAGGTCGAGCAGCGAACTGGTGTCGCGCGAACGCAGGATCGCCGTGCCCAGCGCGCTGAGCACGGCGTGGATGCGGGCCAGCTGGCGAATCTTTTCTTCCTGCTGGATGCGCAGCGTGATGTCGCGGTCGATGCCGCGATAACCGACCAGGTTGCCGTCCTCGTCGAGCAGCGGACGCGCCGTGCTTTCGAGCCAGCGCGTGCTGCCGTCCCGGTGGCGCCAGCGCAGCAGCCAGTTGCGCCAGCCGCGGCGCTGCGCGATCAGGCCGGGAAAGGCATCGCGGAACCCCGCGGCGTCTTCCGGCAACAGCAATTCGAGCACGTCCTGCTGCGCCAGCGCTGCCGGCGAATAGCCGAGCAGCGCTTTCACGCTGCCGTTGGTGTAGGTCAGGCGCCCGTCGAGCGACATTTCCCAGACCCAGTCTTCGGTCGATTCGACGATCGCGCGGAAACGCTCTTCGCTGGCGCGCAGGGCGCGTTCGGTGCGATCGAGTTCTTCGCGCTCGGAGGCGGTGCGCAGTGCGTTCTGGATCGCGGTCGGCAGGCGGCGCAGGTTGTCTTTCAGCACGTAGTCGGTGGCGCCGCGCTGCAGCGCTTCGATCGCGGCCTCTTCGCCGATGGTGCCGGACACGAAAATGAAAGGCAGCTGCGGCGCGGTTTCCTGCACGATGCGCAGCGCTTCGTGGCCGCTGAAACCGGGCATCGAATGATCGCTCAGCACCAGATGCGGCAGGAATTCGCTCAGGGCCTCGCGCAGTTCGGCTTCGCTCGCCACGCGCGAGGTGCTCACCGGGCGATGCAGATCGCGCAGCGCGCGAATCAGCAACTCGCTGTCTTCCACGCTGTCCTCGACCAGCAGGACGCGCAGGATGGATTCGTGGGCGATGGCCATGGGCTGCCTCTCTAGCCTGCCGGCTGATTGGTGATCATCCAGTACATTCCGACCTCGGCCACGGTTTCGGCGAAGCTGTCGAAATCCACCGGTTTGACGACGAAGCTGTTCACACCGAGCTTGTAGCTGGAAAACATGTCGCCTTCTTCGCGCGAGGACGTCATCATCACGACCGGTATCGTCTGCGTGCGCGGATCCTGCTTCATGCGCTGCAGCACCTGCAGACCGTCCATCCGCGGCATCTTCAGATCGAGCAGCACCAGGCGCGGATAGCCGCTGATGCGGCCGGCGTAGGCCCCCTCGGAAAACAGGTATTCGATCGCCTCCACGCCGTCCTTCACCCACACCACGCGGTTGGCGATACCGCGTTTTTTCAATGTGCGCATCGTCATCTCGGCATCGGCGGAAGAATCTTCCGCCAGCAGGATTTCGACGTGCTGGAAATCGTTCATCGGGCTCTCTCCTCGAGCGGCAAATCGAAAGTGAAAACCGCACCGCTGCCGGGATCGCCCTCGGCATCGATGCGTCCGCCATGGCGCAGCACGATGCGTTGCGCGATCGCCAACCCGACGCCGGTGCCTTCGAATTCATCCTGCGCATGCAGACGCTGGAACACGCCGAACAGCTTGTCGCGGTATTTCATGTCGAAGCCCACGCCGTTGTCGCGCACCACGAAACGCGCCAGGCCCTCGCGCGTTTCGCCGGTGACGCGGATCAAGGCCGCGTCGCTGCGCGGCGCGCTGTACTTCACCGCGTTCGACAGCAGATTGGTCCACACCTGTTTGAGCAGCGCCGGATCGCCCGGCACCTGCGGCAAGTCGCCGATTTCGATGCGCCCGGCGCTGGCCGGCACATCGCGCAGCGCATCCTCGGCCAGCGCGCGCATGTCGACCGGCTGGTGCTGCACGGGCTTGCGGCCCAGGCGCGAGAGCGCCAGCAGATCGTCGATCAGCGCGCCCATGCGGCGCGCACTCGAAGCGATGGTCTGCAGGTGGCGCTGGCTGTCCGGGTCGAGTCTGTCGGCGGCATCTTCGAGCAGGATGCGCGCATAACCGACAATGTGGCGCAACGGTGCGCGCAGATCGTGCGATACCGAATAGCTGAAGCTCTCCAGTTCGTGATTGGTGAGCGCGAGGTCCTCGGCCTGCTCGGTGAGTTCCTCGTTGAGCGCGCGGATCGCGCGTTCGGCGGCCTGCCGTTCGGTCAGATCCATCGCCACGCCGATGTAGCCGAGGCGTTCGCCATCGGCGGCGGTAACGGCGCCCACCGTCAGCTCGACCGGGAAGCGGCTGCCGTCCTTGCGCACGAAGGTCCATTCGGCGCGATCGAGCTGGCCGCGATCGGCTTTCGCGGTGAACACTGCGAAACCGGGCTCGACGTTTTCGCCGAGTTCGGCCGAAAGTCGTTGCGCATGCGCTTCGACCTCGGCGTGCACATGGAACAGCATCGGCGTCTGCTGGCCGATCACTTCCTGCCGGCGATAGCCGAGCGCCTCCTGCGCGGCGCGGTTGAACACGCGGATCACGCCGTCGGGCCGCACCCCGACCACCATCAGCCCGGCGCTGTCGAGCGTGGCATGCAGTTCGGCATTCAGCCGCCCGAGCGCGACACCGGCGGTTTCGATTTTCCGCATCTGGCGCAGCAAGGCGATGCCGGCGCCGAGCAACAGCACGAAGGCCAGCGTCGTGCCGTAGAACAGCACCTGGTCGCGCCGCCGCACGCTGGCTTCGGAGGCCGTCGAGTGCGCGGCGAGCAGACGATCCTCTTCGGCGCGCAATTGGCTCAACGGCTGGCGGAAGGCGTCGATGCTGTCGGCACCGAACGGATCGAAATCGGCGCGCGCGGCTTCGATGCCGCCCTGCGTGGCCAGGTTGGCCGCCATCTGCATGGCGCTGTTGCGCTCCTCGACCGCCTGCATGACTTGCGCCAGGCGGCGCCGCTGGCCGGGGTTGTCGACCAGCAACGCGCCGAGCGCGCCGGCTTCACGCACGGCGTCGGCATGGCTTTGCCGGCGGCGCTCGTCCAGCTTCGGGTCGCCGGTGATCAGGTAGGCGCGATGGCGCACTTCCATCAGCGTGGCGGCGTTCTCCAGTTCCAGCGTCTGGCCCAATACTTCGAGCGTGTGAGTTACCTGGGCCCGATCGGCGCTGGCGTTGAGAGTCGCGACATAGCCGTAGACAGCCATTCCCACCAGCAGGCCGAGCGCGACACCGAAGCCCAGCAGCACGGGGATCCATCGACGTCGGCGCAGCGCGCCCTGGCGGATTTGACTGAACTCGTGCTGCGTGGGCATGTCCGGCGATTGTGGGTGGTGTCGGTACCGCGCTACGTCGACCTGGCTCTCGCTTTAGGCGATCCGACGAAAATGCATTACACACCTCCGGCGCGCAGTGCGGCAGGTGACAAATTCCTAGAAGCGGCCTCGACCATGGCTCAGCGGGAGCCGCCCGCCATACGTTCGACCAGCGCGGCGACGACACGGGTGCGGCGGTCGTCGGCGCCGAAGGTCGCGGTCATCGCCGGCAGCGCGGCGCGCAGCGGCGACAGTCCGCCGGCGTCGCCGTTGGCCGCGCGGCAGGCGCCGAGCAGGGCGAACTGGTAGTGCGATCCGGGTTCGTCCGGCTTGCTGGCCGCGTCGGAAAGCGCGAGCGCGCGCCGCGCGGTGGCGCAGTCGTTGTCGTCATCGCCGAGTGCCAGGCGGGCACGGGTCAGATCGTTGAGCGTACCGAGCAGGATGGAGTTCTGCGGTCCGATCGAAACTTCGAAGGCCGCCAGCGCCCGCTCGAGCCACGGCAGCGCCGCCGGCGCATCGCCGCGTTCGAGCGCGATGCCGCCGACCGAACGCAGCGAGGCGGCGGTGGTGTGATGGTTTTCGCCGTAGCTCGCGAGCCGGATGCGCAGCGCCTCGCGGGCGACCGGTTCGGCCTCGTCGAGGCGCCCGAGCGCGAGCAGCGCGTTGGCGTGGTTGTTGGCGGCGGTGGCGACGGCCGGATGGTCGGCGCCGTACTGGGCGCGGCGCGCGGCCAGCACGCGTTCGAACATGGCGTCGGCTTCCGCGACGCGGCGCTGATCGAACAGGACCGTCGCCAGATTATTGAGGCTGCTGATCGTGGTGGGATGTTCGCTGCCGTAGATGCGTTCGTTGAGCGCCAGCTCTTCGCGCCGCAGCGATTCGGCTTCGTCGCGCGGGCCGGTGTTGGACACCACCATCGCGTGCGCGCCGAGGGCGCTGGCGAGGAACACCTCGTCGCGCGGCTCGCGCCGGCGCAGGGCATCGACCACCGCGGCGGTCAGCGGCCGCGCTTCCTCGGCGCGGTCGGCCAGCACCAGCAAGGCGGCGTAGCGCAACGTGGTTTCCTGCGTCTCGCGATGCTGCTCGCCGAGCCGCGCGATCTGCGTCGCGCGTGCCATCCGATACGCGGCTTCGGCCTCCACCAGCCGGTTCAGCGCCTGCTGCGCCATCGCGATGCGCAACTCGACGCGCGAGGCGAGCAGCTCGTCGGCCACGGACGCCGAAGCACGGAACGGCAGCAGCAGGTCGATGACTTCCTGGAAACGTCCCAGTTCGTGCAGCGCGCGCGCCTGCGCCAGATGCGATTCGAGATTCGCCGGCGCGTCGTGCGCGGCTTCCTGCAGCAGCGGCAAGGCGTCGCCGTAGAGGCCCAGGCCCAGATGCGCCTCGCCCATCGCGCGCAACAGCTCGGCCCGCACTTGCGGCTGCGAGGCCAGTTCGCCGCGGATGCGCTGGCTGCCGCGCGCCAGCAGTTCGCGCGCGGTCACGCGTTCGCCCTGCGTCTGGCCCGGGTCGGCGAGCGCGAACAAGCCCTGCATGAATTGCAGCGCGGCGCGCGCCTTGCTCGCTTCGGCCTGCGCCGCATCGCGCTGGCGCGACGCTTCGCGCGCCTGGAACACCGCAGCGCCCAGGCCCGCGACCAGCGACGCGAGCGCGATGCCGGCCAGCGCCATCGCCAGCGCGTGCCGCTGCGCGAAACGCAGCATGCGATAACGCCGGCTGCCGCGGCGCGCCGCCACCGGCCGCTGTTCGAGGCAGGCGCGTACGTCGTCGGCCATCAGGCGCACCGAGGCGTAACGCTCGGCCGGCGACTTGCGCAGCGCCTTCAGCACGATCGCATCGAGATCGCCGCGCAACAGCGCACGCAGCCGCGCCGGCGTGGTGCGGCGCAGTTGCGCGCGCGTTGCCGGCGCCGGCTCGGTGTCGTCGTTGACGCGCTTGGTGACGGCGGCGCTCGGCCGCCCGACGTCCTGATGCAGCACCGCGTATTCGATGCCGGCCGGGGCGCGCGTCTCGGTGCGATACGGCCGCGAACCGGTGAGCAGTTCGTACAGCAATACGCCCAGCGCGTAGACATCGACCGCCGTGGTGCTGGTTTCGCCGCGGATCTGCTCGGGCGCCGCGTACTCGGGCGTGAAGCGCCGTACCCGCGCCGCGGTGGCCTCGCTCGGCTGCTCGGTATCGATCAGCTTGGCGATGCCGAAATCGAGCAGTTTCACCGTGCCCTCGTCGGTCACCAGGATGTTCGACGGCTTCAGGTCGCGATGCACGACCAGGCGCGCATGGGCGTGCGCGACGGCTTCGCAGACGGTGAGGAACAGTTGCAGCCGCGCCTGCAGATCGAGCCGCTGCGCATCGCAATGTGCGCGCAGGTCGCGGCCTTCGACGTATTCGAGCGCCAGGAACGGTTCGCCGCCGGGCCCGGCGCCGCCGTCGAGCAGACGCGCGATACTCGGATGTTCCAGACCGGCCAGGATCTGCCGCTCGTAGCGCAGCCGGGTCAGCAGATCCTCGGTATCGAAACCGGGCCGCACCAGTTTCAGCGCCGCCCGCTGCGCGAAGCCGCCCTCGACCCGCTCGGCCAGATACACCGCCCCCATGCCGCCCTGGCCGAGCACCCGCTGCAGCCGCCAGGGCCCGAAGCGGCGCCCGACATGGACGGCAGCCAGCGCATCGGCATCGTCCGACGCCAGCGCGTCGAGCAGGTCGGGCACCCGATAGGCGAGATTGGTGGCACCGGTCGGCGAACACGCGTCGGCTTCCAGCAACGCCAGCGCCTCGGCCCGCACCTGCGCATCATCGCAGGCGTTCAGCAACGCATCGCGCGCCGCCGGCGGCAGCTCCAGGGCTTGCTCGAACAAACGTCGCGCGCGTTGCCAGCTCAGCGAATCCATGGGCGGTCGAAGTCGATGGCGGACGCCGCCATCATATTCGCGCGGCCGGCCCGCGAGCGCATACACTGGCACCCATGTCGACGTCGCCGCCGCCCGCCCCGACCGCCCCAGCCGAGACCGCGAGCGGTGTCGCCAGCGATCAGGTCTACGGCGAGCTGCTCAAGATCGCGCGGGCCGAGCTGGCGCGGCATCGGCGTGGCGCCACGCTCGATACGCGGGCCCTGGTGCACGAGGCTTATCTCAAGCTGTTCGGCGATGTGGCGCGCGTCTACGCCAACCGCAAGCATTTCTACGCCACCGCGGCGCAGGCGATGCGGCAGGTGGTGATCGACTACGCCCGCTCGCGCTTGGCCGAACGCCGCGGCGCCGGTGCCGAGCACATCGCACTCGAAGCGCTCGAAGGTCAGCCGCTGCCGGTCGATGCGCAGGCCGAGCAACTGGTGCAGATGGACGCCGCGCTGAGCCGGCTGGCGCAGCTCGATCCGCGCTTGGTGCAGGTGGTGGAGTTGCGCTTCTTCAGCGGCCTGGAAGTGGTGGAGATCGCCGAGTTGCTCGGCGTCTCCGAGGCTACGATCAAGCGCGATACGCGGGCTGCGCGGGCGTTCCTGCAGAAGGAACTGGCGGCGGGCTGAGCCCGTGGCAACCGTTGCCGCGAAGCCCGCGTCACGTCGCACCTGTTGCACGAAAAAATGGAACGCGATGATTGGGCATCATCTGTCGCGCCGATGCCGTCGCGACACTCTCTCAGTTTTTCGTCATGCCCGCGAAGGCGGGAATCCAGTGACTTCCGAACGGACCGTCGTCGCGATCACGGCACGCTGCCCGTCCGTCACGGGCAGCGTGCCAAAACATGCCGTCAGTCGCCGGACTTCGTGTCGTCTTCGGGCTCACTCTTAGGTTCGCTCGCAGATCCGGCGGCTTTCGCCTTCGCAAAATCCCCGGCCGCAAACACCGACAACGGCTTCACGCCGAAATGCCGCTTGAAGGCGTCGTGCACCTGCGCCGGCGTCAGCACGGCGTATTTGGCATCGATATCGGCGGCGAACGCCATCGTGCGATCCAGATAAAGATTGTCGCGCAGCGCGGCCACCAGCGCGGCATCTTCGCCGCGATTGCGCTGGCGAGCCTTGAGCAGGCCGTCGACCGCGTCCTTCAACTCGTCCTGCTCGACACCCGCATCGAGCATGCGCTGCACTTCCTCGCGCACCGCCGCTTCCACCTTGTCGATGTTCTCGGGCGCGGCGATCGCGTACATCAGCAGCATGCCGTCTTCGTCGAGCGGATCGGCCGCGAACTGCGAGCCCACCGAATAACTCAGGCCGTCCTTCTGCCGCACGCGATCGGCCAAGCGCGATTTGAGCGTGCCGCCGCCGAGCACGTAGCTGGCGGCCGACAGCGCCACGTAATCGGCGTGGGTGTCGGACATCGGCAGATCGCTGCGCAGCAGGATCATCGCGTTCGCCTTGTCCGGCGTTTCGGTTGCGACATCGGCCGCGGGCTGGTCGGTGTACGGATCCGGCAGGCGCACGAACGGATGCTTCGTGGTCCAGCCGCCAAAGTGCTTCTCGGCCTGTGCCTTGAACGCAGTGGCATCGAAATCGCCGACCACGGCGATCTCGCCGAAGCCCGCGCCGTAGAACGCTGCGTGGAAGTCGCGCACCTGCGCCAGCGTCAGCGCGCGCAGCGACGCCAGCGATTCCTCGAAGGTTTCCGCGTAGTACGGATGCCCTTTCGGCCAATGGCTGAAATGCCGCGACATCGCATTGCTGGCGATCGCCTGCGGTTCGGTCATCGAGCTTTCGACATCGGTGATCGATTGCGTGCGCAGCTGCTCGAACTCGTCTTCCGGGAAGCTCGGTTGCTTGAGCGCCGTCGCCAGCAGGTCGAACGCCGCGGGGAGATGCTCGCGCGTGGTGCTGAGCGAAAAACTCACCGACTGCGGACCGCCGCTGAAACCCAGTTGCGCCTTGAGTTCGTCGAGACGGCGCGCGATTTGCTCGCGTGTCATGCCGCCGGCACCGCGCAGCAGCATCGGCGCGACGAAGCTTGCGGCCTCCGCGCGGCCTTCGAGTTCGCCGACGTTGGCGAAGCGCAGCGTTCCCTGCAGCACCACGGTATCGCCGCGATTTTCCTTCGCCAGCAGCGCAAGCTCGGTGCCGTTGGAAAGTTTGCTGTATTCGGTACGGTTGTCGATATTTTCCGGCGTCGGATCGAAAGCTTCGCCGGCGGCGATGGCCTCGCGTCCCTGGTAATCCTTCAATTGCCGCTCGGCCGGTTCGGCCTCGGGAATCTCGGCGCGATCCGGGTCGGCCGTCGGCAGGAATTGCCCGAAGGTGCGGTTCGACGGTTTCAGATAGGCGTCGGCCACACGTTCGACGTCGGCGAGCGTCACTTTTTCGATGCGATCGCGCTGCAGGAAGAACATGCGCCAGTCGCCCTGCGCGATCGATTCGGACAGCGCCATCGCGAGCCGGTTGGCATCGTTGACGGTGAGTTCGATGTTCTTGAGCAAGCGCGTGCGCGTGGCGACGAGTTCGTCTTCGGTGAAGGCTTCCTTGCGCGTTTCGACCAGATCGAGGAAACGCGTTTTCAGCGCGACGAGGTCGCCGCCCTTCGGCGCTTCGGCGACGAACATCAGGCTGCCCGGCTCGGCCAGCGCGTAGTCGATCGCACCGATGAAGGTTGCGAGCTTGCCTTCGACGAGCGCCTTGTGCAGCCGGCCGGTGGGCGTGTCGCCGAGCATGCCAGCCAGCACTTCGACGACGGCCGAATCCGGATGGATGCCGGCCGGCACGTGATACGCCGCGCCAACATAACTGGTTTCGCCGACGCGGCGCACGGTGATTTCACGTTCGCCGTCCTGCACCGGATCGCGTGTGTAGGTCGCCTGCATCGCGGCGGCCGGCCGCGCGACGCGGCCGAAGGTTTCGGCAATGCGCGCGAGCGTCGCCGTCGGATCGATGCGGCCGGCCACCAGCAGCACCGCGTTGTCGGGCCGATAGTGGTCGGCATAGAACTTCTGCAATCGTTCGATCGGCATGTTCTCGACATCGGCACGCGCGCCGATCGTCGAATTACCGTAGTTGTGCCACAGGTAGGCCGTCGCCGAAATGCGCGACATCAGCACGCGCACCGGGTTGTTCTCGCCGGCCTCCATTTCGTTGCGCACCACCGTCATCTCGCTATCGAGGTCGCTGCGGCGCACATAGGAATTGCGCATGCGGTCGGCCTCGAGTTCGAGCAGCCAGGCCAGCGTTTCGTCGTCGGCGGTGAAGCTGGCGAAATAGTTGGTGCGGTCGACCCAGGTGCTGGCGTTGTAGCCGATGCCACGCTTCTTCATTTCGCCGGGGATGTCGGCGATGCTCGGCGTGCCCTTGAACAACAGGTGTTCGAGCAGGTGTGCCATGCCGGTTTCGCCGTAGTTCTCGTGGCGCGATCCGACCAGGTAAGTGATGTTCACCGTCACCGTCGGCTTGGTGGCGTCGGGAAACAACAGCACGCGCAGCCCGTTCGGCAGCTTGTATTCGGTGATGCCTTCCACGCTGGTCACTTCGATCGGCTTGCTGGCCGGTGCGAGCGCCCCGGCCAGCAGCGGCGACGACAGCAACGCGGCCATCGCTGCCGCGCGCAGGGCCGTGCTCCAGGAAATTTTCGACATCGTTCACTCCTGTTCGATCAATTGGCAGGATGCGCGAAGCGCGCAGCCTTGCCAAGCGCGACCGGCGCGCGTGCGATCATCGGGCGATGGATATTCTCTA
This sequence comes from uncultured Chiayiivirga sp., assembly GCA_965653565.1. Lineage (GTDB taxonomy): Bacteria > Pseudomonadota > Gammaproteobacteria > Xanthomonadales > Xanthomonadaceae > JALCLA01. The sequence continues at coordinate 149,038 of CBFHAI010000003.1, forward strand.
CCGCGACGACAGCCTCGCCGTCGTCGACAAACCGGCCGGCCTGATGGTGCATGAAAGTGCCCTGGCACGCGGTGAAACCGAGTTCGCGGCCGACCGTCTGCGCGAATCGTTCGGCTGCCGAATCCACTTGATCCACCGCCTCGATCGCGCCACCAGCGGTTGCCTGCTGATCGGGTTCGACCGCGATGTAGCCAGCGCACTGGGCAGGCAATTCATGTCACGCGAGGTGCGCAAGCGCTACCTCGCGTTATGCCGGGGATGGCCGGAGGAAGCGTTCACGGTCGACTACGCGCTCGACGGCGGACCGGGGAAACCGGAGAAAAAGCCGGCGATCACGCATTTCCGGCGCCTGGCGACCGGCGAACTCGCCGAGCCCGCCGCGGGCTTCGAAACCTCGCGCTACGCCTTGCTCGAATGCGAGCCGGAAACCGGCCGCTTCCGGCAGATCCGCCGCCATCTCAAGCATCTGAGTCATCATCTGATCGGCGACACCAGCCACGGCGATGGCCGGCGCAACCAGGTCTTCCGGCGGCTCGGCATCCATCGCATGCTGCTACACAGCTGGCAACTCGAATTCCGTCATCCGGTGAGCGGGGCGGCATTGCGGGTGCGGGCGCCGCTCGACGCCGAATATCGCCGTGCGATGGATCTGTTCGGTTGGTCGCTCGATGCCGTCTCGTAGCGCGGCGCAGCAAGCCGCGCCGGCGGCATCCGTTATGATGCGGGCCTTACGAAAACCGCTTGTCCGATGCTGCAGATCGCTCCCAACCTGACGATTCCCGACGACGAACTGACCGAGCGTTTCGTGCGCTCGTCCGGGCCGGGCGGGCAGAACGTCAACAAACTTTCGACCGCGGTGGAACTGCGCTTCGACGCCGCCAGTTCGCCGTCGCTGCCGGAAGAAGTGCGCGCGCGGCTGCTGGCGCGACGCGATCGGCGCATCACCGACGACGGCGTGATCGTGCTGTCGGCGCAACGGTTCCGCACCCAGGATCGCAATCGTGAAGACGCACGCACGCGGCTGACCGAACTGATCCGCACCGCGCTCGAACCGCCGAAGCCGCGCGTGGCGACACGGCCGACGCGCGCCTCGAAGGAACGCCGCCTCACCAGCAAGCGCGAACGCGCCAACGTCAAACGCACGCGCACCGACCGCGGCTGGGAACGCGACGCGTGACCACCCGCGTGCCGGCGCTGCCGCCGAACGCACCGCGAACCCACAGCGCCTTCGGCCGCTGGTTCGGCCGCGCCGTATTGCGCCTCGGCGGTTGGACCATCGAAGGCAATTTCCCCGACGTGCCCAAGCTGGTGCTGCTCGCCGCGCCGCATTCGTCGGCCTGGGATGCGATCTGGGGCCTGGCCGCGAAGCTGGCGATGGGCGTCGACATCGCCTTCCTGGCGAAGGCCGAATTGTTCCGCGGGCCGATCGGCTGGATTCTGCGTGGGCTCGGCGGCATTCCGGTCGACCGCAAACGCGCGCAGGGCGCGGTCGACCAGGCCGCAGCGAGTATCCGCAACAGCGAACGCATGTGGTTCGTGCTCGCCCCCGAAGGCACCCGCCGCCGCGTCGAACACTGGAAATCCGGCTTCTGGCACATCGCCCGCGCCGCCGACGTGCCGGTGTTCTGCGCCTGGTTCCACTATCCCGACCGAAAGATCGGCCTGGGCCAGCTGTTCGACATGACCGGCGATCTGAAAGCCGACATGGCGCGGATTCGCGAGTACTACCGGCCGTATATCGGCAAGCATCGCGGCACGGTGTAGCGGCTCGCGCGCGATGTGCTCGCGTGGTGCTATCGCTCCGAATGCCCGGCTTCGAACCAATCGCGCCGCGTGAACAATGCCGGTTTCACCAGATCGACAAAGCTGCGGGCCTGGGGGCTTAGGTATTTGCCTTTGCGGATGACGACGCCGTAGCTGCGGGCCGGAAACCAGTCGCGCAGGTTGCGGATGGCGAGGCGTTCGCGGTCGGCGTCTTCGATGCAGATGCCGGTGACGATCGAGATGCCCAGGCCCATCGCGACGTATTGTTTGATCACTTCCCAGCCGCCGACTTCGAGTGCGACGGTGTACGGCACGCGTTTTTGCTGGAACACCAGATCGACCAGGCGATAGGTGGTGAGGCGGCGCGGCGGCAGGATCAGACCGTAGGGCGAGAGGTCTTCCAGCCGCAGGGTCTGCTTGCGCGCCAGCGGGTGGTCGAGCGGCGTGATCAGCATCGGGTCGAAGCTTTGCACCGGCGCGTAGTCGAGATCGTTGGGGACGTCGAGCATCGAGCCCACGGCCAGGTCGACTTCGTCCGAGCGGATCAAGGCCAGACCATCCTTGCCGGTGACGTTGTGCAGCTTGAGCTGCACCTCGGGGTGCGCGGCGCGGAAGGCCTGTACCAGCGGCGGCAGGAAATACAGGATGGTGGAGCTGCCGGCGGCGATATTGAGTTCGCCGGCCGACATGCCCTGCAGGCGGGTGCGAAAGTCGCCTTCGAGGGCATCGAGGCCGTCGATCAGCGGCCGGGCCAGCTCGTACAGGGCCTGGCCTTCGCGCGTGAGATTGAGGCGGCGGCCGTGGCGTTCGAACAAAGGCACCGATAATTCGCTCTCCAGCGCGCCCAATTGCAGGCTCACCGCCGGCTGGCTGAGGAACACCGCCTCGGCCGCGCGCGACACCGAACCAAGCCGCGCGACATGGCAGAAGGCGCGCAACTGCTTGAGCCGGCTACCTTTGTAGTAGAAGCGCGGGGTTTTCGGGGGAGCGGCCATCGGGGCAGTCCTGGCGGTGATACCCAATGGTATTAAAAAAGCTAATGTGTGGCATTGAAATATTTGAGTGGGCAAAGTCAAACGCCCGTTCTAACTTGGGAGCCTGAAATGACGAGTCGGACAGGAGACACCCCGATGGCGGATGCGGACGTGGGCAGCGGGATCGAACTGCACGGCGCGCTGGCGCCGGGCTACGACACCGTGCTCACGCCGGCGGCGCTGCAACTGCTGGCCGAATTGCATCGGCGCTTCGAACCCACACGCCGGCAGTTGCTGGCCGCGCGCCGCGAACGCCAGGCCCGCTTCGATGCCGACGAACTGCCGGACTTCCGCGCCGACACGCGCGCCATCCGCGAAGGCGACTGGCGAGTGGCGGCGATTCCGGCCGCGCTGCAGGACCGCCGCGTCGAAATCACTGGCCCGGTCGAACGCAAGATGATCATCAACGCGCTCAACTCGAGCGCGAAAGTGTTCATGGCCGACTTCGAGGATTCATCGAGCCCGACCTGGGCCAATCAGGTCGAAGGCCAGCTCCATCTGCGCGATGCGGTGAATGGCGACATCGCCTTCACCGCCGACAACGGCAAGCACTACGCCCTGCGCGCCGACGCGAGCACCGTGCTGGTGGTGCGGCCGCGCGGCTGGCATCTGCCGGAGAAACATCTGCGCATCGATGGCGAGGCCATTTCCGGCTCGCTGTTCGATCTGGCGCTGTTCGCGCTGCATAACGCGAAGACGCTGCACGCGCGCGACCGCGGCCCGTATTTCTATCTGCCCAAGCTGCAGGCGATGGAAGAAGCCGCGCTATGGGACGAGGTGATGACCTTGCTCGAAGTGCGGCTGGAACTGCCGATCGGCACGATGAAAGCGACGGTGCTGATCGAAACCCTGCCGGCCGTGTTCGAGATGGACGAGATCCTGCATGCGCTGCGCGGCCGCATCGCCGGCCTCAATTGCGGGCGCTGGGATTACATTTTTTCCTACATCAAGACCTTCCGCCGCCATCGCGATCGCGTGCTGCCCGAGCGCAGCCAGATCAACATGGGCGTGTCCTTCCTGAAAACCTATTCCGAACTGCTGATCCGCACCTGCCATCGCCGCGGCGCGCATGCGATGGGCGGCATGGCGGCGCAGATCCCGATCGCGGGCGATCCGATCGCCAACGAAGAAGCGCTGATGCGCGTGCGGCTGGACAAGGAACGCGAAGCCAAGGCCGGCCACGACGGCACCTGGGTCGCGCATCCGGGATTGATCCCGGTGGCGCAGGCCGTGTTCGATCGCCACATGCCGGCGCCGCATCAGCAGCAGGTGCTGCGCGACGATGTCGGCGAACTGAGCGAAAGCCAGCTGCGCGATCTGCTGATCACGCCGAGCACCGGCAGCATCACACGCGCCGGGTTCCTCAACAATCTCGACGTGTGCGTGCGTTATCTGGCGGCGTGGCTCGATGGTTTGGGCTGCGTGCCGATCCATCATCTGATGGAAGACGCGGCCACTGCGGAAATCAGCCGCGCGCAGTTGTGGCAGTGGCTGCACTACACCGATCGCGCGGTGCCGGGTGCGCATACCTTGCGGCTCGACGATGGCACGCCGATCGATTTCGCTTTGTTCGACAGCGCACTTGCGACCGTCGCACAGCGCTTGCCTGCGCAAGGTTTGCCCGGACAGCAACGAATTGCCGACGCGGCCGGCATGCTGGGCGCGATGGTGCACGCCGATGAGTTGGAGGAGTTTCTGACGCTGCCGGCCTACGAACTGCTCGACTGAGGCGCAGACGAGTTCAAGCAACACCGGCCGCAGGACGCGCGCCGTTGCACCGGCTGGGAAGGGACGGTGCGTTCCGCTCAGGACGAATTCCCCATCGCATCCCAGAGATCACGGTCATGAAAACTTCGCTTCCCACCGCAGAACAGCTCAAGCTCGATTGGACCAACAACGCCCGCTGGGCCGGCATCACGCGGCCTTATGCGGCGGAGGAAGTGGTACGGCTGCGCGGCAGCGTGCACGTCGAGCATTCGCTGGCGCGACTGGGCGCGGAAAAACTCTGGGCCTCGCTCAACAGCGAGCCGTTCGTGAATGCGCTCGGTGCGCTCACCGGCAACCAGGCGATGCAGCAGGTGAAGGCCGGCCTGAAGGCGATCTACCTCTCGGGCTGGCAGGTGGCGGCCGATGCCAACGTGGCCGGCGAGATGTATCCGGATCAATCGCTGTATCCGGCCAATTCGGTGCCGCAGGTGGTCAAGCGCATCAACAACACGCTGCTGCGCGCCGACCAGATCCAGCATTCGGAAGGCAAGAACGACATCGATTTCCTGCAGCCGATCGTGGCCGATGCCGAAGCCGGTTTCGGCGGCGTGCTCAATGCCTTCGAACTGATGAAGGCGATGATCGAAGCCGGCGCGGCCGGCGTGCATTTCGAAGATCAGCTGGCCAGCGTCAAGAAATGCGGCCATATGGGTGGCAAGGTGCTGGTACCGACGCAAGAAGCGGTGCAGAAACTCGCGGCCGCACGTCTGGCCGCCGACGTGTGCGGCGTGCCGACGCTCGTCGTCGCGCGCACCGATGCCGAAGCCGCCGACCTGCTGACCTCCGACATCGATCCGAACGACCGCCCGTTCTGCACCGGCGAGCGCACCATCGAGGGCTTCTACAAAACGCGCAATGGCCTCGATCAGGCCATCAGCCGCGGCCTGGCCTACGCGCCGTACGCCGATCTGGTGTGGTGCGAAACCGGCAAGCCCGATCTGGAGTTCGCACGCCAGTTCGCCGCGGCGATCCACGCGAAATTCCCCGGCAAGATGCTGGCCTACAACTGCTCGCCGTCGTTCAACTGGAAGAAGAATCTCGACGACGCCACCATCGCCACGTTCCAGAAGGAAATCGCCACCTACGGCTACAAGTTCCAGTTCATCACGCTGGCCGGTTTCCACTCCCTCAACTATTCGATGTTCAATCTCGCGCACGGCTACGCACGCCGCCAGATGAGCGCCTTCGTCGAGTTGCAGGAAGCCGAATTCGCGGCCGCCGACAAGGGCTTCACCGCGGTCAAGCATCAGCGCGAAGTGGGCACCGGCTATTTCGATGCGGTGACGCAGGCGATCCAGAATGGCCAGTCGTCGACTACGGCGCTGAAGGGTTCGACCGAGGAAGAACAGTTCCACGAGACCAAGTCGGTCGCCGCCTGAGTTCGAACATTGTGACGGGGGCCGCGGCGCGCAGGCGTCGCGGCCCCCTTTTTGTGGGGCGCTTGCTAGACTTGCGTCGGGTTCGGGGCGGGGGGCGCGCCGTGGCGAGTGCGATGCAGGGAACGGATGCGGTAGTGCGGGATGCACCCGGGCTGCGGCTATTGCCGCGCCAGCTTTCCGACGAAGAGCGCGCCTTGTTCCGCAGCGCCGGCGAGCGTCGCGAATTGCAGTTGCGCGACGTGATATTCAAGCGCGGCGAACTTGGGCGCGCGATGTTCGTGATCGAACGCGGTCGCGTGCAACTCGAATTCGGCGATGGCGTCGCCGACAAGCTGATCGGCCCGCTCGAATATTTCGGCGAACTCGCGCTATTCATCGGCAACCACTCGCGCATGGCCAGTGCCTGGGCGGCCGAACCGACCACGCTCTACGTGATCGAAGCCGACGCCTTCGAAGGCCTGCTCGAACGCGAACCGGCGCTGATGGCGCACTTCATGCGCCGCTCGTTCTCCTATCTGGTGGCGAGCGAGCAGCAGCTGATTTCCAACCTCAAGCGCCGCAACGAAGATCTGATGCTGACGCTCGATTCGCTGCGCCAGACCCGCACCCAGCTCAACACCGCCGAACGCCTGGTGCAGACCGACGAGCTCACCGGCCTTTGCAACCGGCGCGGCCTGTACGCCTATCTCGACAGCCTCGCCAACAATCTGCTGCCGGGCACCTGGCTCGGTCTGCTGCTGGTCGATCTGGATCATTTCAAGCAGGTCAACGACCACTTCGGCCATGTCGCCGGCGATCGCGTGCTGAGCGCGGTGGCGCAGGAACTGCAATCGGCCTGCGGCGCCGGCGATCTGCCGGTACGGCTGGGCGGCGACGAATTCGCGCTGCTGGCGCAGGTCGGCTCGCATGAGGAACTCGAAGCGCGCGCATTGCAGATCGTCGACGGCGTGCGCCGGCTGCGCTTTCCCAAACCGCTCGACGCGGTCGGGGTTTCGGTCAGCGTCGGCGGTGGCGTGTGTTCGCGCGCCGGCACCTGGTCGGTCTGGTACAGCGAGGCCGACAGCGTGCTGTATGGCGTGAAGGGCGAAGGCGGCGACGGCTACCGGTTGACGCGCTGAGGCCACCGGCCGTGCGACGATCGCGACCGCCCGGTGGTGGCGCGCGCAGCGCTCGCCCATAATCCCGATCCCGGGAGAACAGAGTTGTGTCAGCCATCGACACCAGCGCATCCGCCACGCCCGCGCTCGCGCCGTCCGCGCCGCGCATCCGTGCCGTGCTGGTCTGCGATCTGGCGGACTCGACCGCGCTGATCGAACGGCTCGGCGACAGCGCCGCGGCCGACCTGATGCGGCGTCACGATCGGGTGGCGCGCGATCTGATGCAGCGCCACGGCGGCCGCGAGATCGACAAGACCGACGGTTTCCTGGTGCTGTTCGAACGGCCGGTGCAGGCGGTGGCCTTCGCGCTGGCCTACCAACGCGCGCTGGTCGGCTTGGGCGAGTCGCTGCAAAAACCGCTGCGTTCGCGCATCGGGCTGCACGTCGGCGAGCTCGTGCTGTGGGACAACACCACGGCCGATATCGCCGATGGCGCCAAACCGGTGGAGGTGGAAGGCCTCGCCAAACCGATGGCGGCGCGCCTGATGAGTCTCGCGCTGCCGGGTCAGATCCTGCTGTCCGACACCGCCCGCACGCTCGCCCAGCGCGCGCTGGCCGAACTGCCCGGCCACGAACGCGTGCGCTGGCTGACCCACGGCCGCTACAGCTTCAAGGGCGTGCCGACCCCGATGACGGTGCACGAAGTCGGCGAAACCGGCGTGGCCGCACTGGTGGCGCCGCCGTCGAGCGCCAAGGCACAGCGCGAGCGGCCCTGGTGGCGCCGGCCGGCGGCGCTGGCGGCGGAAGCCATCGTGGTGATCGCAGCGGTGGCGATTCCGCTCTACCTCACTTTGCGCAGCCCGGCCGCGATCGCGTTCGCCGAGCGCGACTGGGTGATGCTGGCCGATGTCAGCAATCTGACCACGCAGCCGCTGCTCACCGATTCGCTCGACGTGGCGCTGCGCATCGGCCTAGAGCAATCGCGCTACGTCAATGTGGTGCCGACCACCTCGGTGCGCGAAACCCTCAAGCGCATGCGGCGCCCGGCCGACAGCGTGATCGATCGCGCGATGGGCGTGGAGGTCGCGCAGCGCGAAGGCGCGCGTGCCTTGATCCTGCCCACCGTGGCGGAAGTCGGCGGGCGCGTGCGCGTGACCGCCGAAGTAATTGATCCGGCCACCGGCGAAACGGTCTACAGCGACGCCGCCGGCGGCGAGGGACTCGATTCGGTGCTCGGCTCGACCGATGAACTGCTCGAACGGCTGCGCGAGCGTCTGGGCGAATCGATCGCTTCGATCGAGCGCGACAACCAGCCACTGGCGCAGATCACCACCGACTCGCTTGACGCACTGAAGGCCTTCGCGCTCGGCGAAACCGCGCTCGGCGAAGGCCGCCTGAAAGACGCGATGGCCCTGCTCGGCGAGGCCGTCGCCATCGATCCGGATTTCGCGATGGCGCACGCGCGACTTTCGACGCTGCACCACGCCCTGGGCGACGATGCCTCGGCGCACCGCGCCGCGCAGCAGGCGCTGTCGCGCCAGCAGCATCTGTCGACGCGCGAACGCCTGATGCTCGAAGGCGTCGGCTCGTTTTACTCGACGCCGGCGCAGGCGCGCGAAAAATGGAACACATTGCTCAGCCTCTATCCGGACGTGCCGGTGGCGCAGAACAACATCGGGCTGGCGACCTTGTGGTTCGAGAACGATCCGGCGGCGGCGGCGCCGCACTTCCGCGAATTCGCGCAGGGCGGCAGCCCGTTGCGCGGCTACGGCTGGCTCGGCCTCGGGCTGTCGCTGACGATGCAGGAAGACTACGCCGGCGCGCGCCGCGCCTTCGATGAAGCCGAGCGTCTGGGCGTGATGGCGCCGAGCTTCGAGGACGTGCTGCTGCCGATCGCGCAGCGCGACTACGCGCGTGCCCATGCGCGCCTCGACGGCAGCGCGCCCAGCCTGCCGCCGGCCTATGCGCTGGAGCGCCAGCTGCGCAAGGCGGCGATCGCGATCGATAGCGGTCATTACGCGCAGGCGGCGTCGCTGCTGCAGGCCGCGCGCGACGATCTGCCGAAAGAATTCCCGATCGCCTCGCGCCAGCGTGCGCAGTTGCAGCAGGCGACGGTGATGGCGTTGTTCGATGCGCACGACGTGCGGCGCGAGCTGGCCCTACAGGCCGATGCCGAGCGCGCGCGGCTGCCCGCCGCGGCGGAGAATTTCGATCGCTCGCCACTGCTGCATCTGGGGCTGATCGCGTTGCTCGCCCAGCGCCATGGCGACACCGCACTGGCGCGCACGCTGCTGGCGGAAATCCGGCCGCTCGCCAGCGAAGAAGCTTCGCCACCCGCTGCGCGGTTATGGCGCAGCGCGGCGTGCGAGATCGAGCATGCGGCCGCGCCGGCGCGCGTGGTCTGCCTGCAGGCGCTGTACGACGGCCAGGAACTGGTGCAATCGCATTACGCCGCGATGCTGGCGCTGCGCGAAGCCGCCCGTCTCGAGGAAGCGTTGAAGGAAGCCGAATGGCTGCTGGCGCACAGAGGCCGCGCGCTCGGCGAAATGCAGAAGCTCGATCTGCAATTCCTCAATCTGCTGGCGCTCAACGACGCGTTGCTGGCGCGCGTCGAACTGTTGCAGGCGCTCGGACGCCGCGATGAAGCCAGGCAAGCCGTGGCCGCGCTGCGCGCGGCCTGGCCCGATGGTGTCGATCACGCCCCGGCCGCGGCGCGGCTCGAGGCACTGGAAACAGCTTCAGACGAGCAATCGGCGTCAGACCAGCAAGATGATCAGTCCCAGGTTGTTGTTCACCTTGTCGTTGACCGCCTGGCGGCTCGACTTTAATTCTTCCTTCGACGGCAGCTTGCGCGCCTTGTGCAGCGCCGATTGATCGACCTGCAGGCCGTATTCCTTGAGCGCCGAGGCCGGATCGCCGAGTACCTGCTCGCGGAAGGCATCGTCGTGGCTGAGGCGGTCGAGCAGGGCGTCGAGCTGGGCTTGAGTCGGTTTACCTTTGATCATTGCTGCATCCCCCTTGCGAATGAGCTTCGAGCATAAGGTCGCCGTCGCGCAGGGCGCAATGTTCGGCCCGCCGGTCCCCCCGAACGGGGGTGATGCGCCCGGCCGCGGATGGGCGGAGAATGGCCGTTCGAAGCCGGCCGGGAACCGGATGTGTCGCAACCAGGGGACATCGCCGTCGAACACCAGAACGACGCCATCGAGGCGCCGCCGCCCGCCCGCACGGTGAACGCCGCGCCGCGCGTGCGCACGCTGCTGGTCTGCGATCTGGCCGATTCGACCGCGCTGGTGGAACGTCTCGGCGACAGCGCCGCGGCGGAGCTGCTGCGCCGCCACGATCGCCTCGCGCGCAGCCTGATGCAGCGCCACGGCGGGCGCGAAATCGACAAGACCGACGGCTTCCTGGTGCTGTTCGAACGGCCGGTCGAAGCGGTGTCTTTCGCGCTCGGCTATCAGCGCGCGCTGCGCACTCTCACGCAGGAAACCGGCCATCCGATGCGGGCCCGCATCGGCGTGCACATGGGCGAAGTGGTGGTGTGGGAAAACGCCGCCGCCGAAGTCGCCGAAGGCGCCAAACCGTTCGATGTCGAAGGGCTCGCCAAGCCGGTCGCCGCGCGCCTGATGGCGCTGGCCTTGCCGGGGCAGACGCTGCTTTCCGGCGTCGCCTTCAGTCTCGCGCAACGCGCCGAGCGCGACGTGCAGAGCGAAACGCCGGTGCGCTGGCTCACTCACGGCCGCTATCGCTTCAAGGGCGTGCCGACGCCGATGCTGGTGCACGAAGCCGGCGAATCGGGTTTCGCGCCGCTCACTGCGCCGCCGTCGAGCGGCAAGGCCGAGCGCGAAATGCCGCTCTGGCGCAAGCCCGGCATGATCATGCTGGAAGCCATCGCGCTGATCGCCGCGATCGCCGTGCCGGTGGTGCTATCGCTGCGCGCGCCGCCGGCGATCGCCTTCGGCGAACGCGATTGGGTCGTGGTCGGCGACCTGCGCAACCTCACCGGCGAGGACACCTTGCAGGAGTCGCTCGAAACCGCCTTCCGCATCAGTCTCGAGCAATCGCGCTACGTCAACGTGCTGCCCGACCTCAAGCTGCGCGACACCCTCGCGCGCATGCAGCGCGCGCCCGACACCGTGGTCGATCGCGCGGTGGCGAGCGAGATCGCGCTGCGCGAAGGCGCGCGCGCCGTCATCCTGCCTACCGTCGCGGAAATCGGCGGCCGCGTGCGCGTCAGTGCCGAAGTGATCGATCCGAGCACGCAGACCACGGTGTATGCCGAATCGGCCGACGGCGTCGGCGCGCCCTCGGCGCTCGATTCGATCGACACCGTCACGCAGGAATTGCGCGCCCGCCTCGGCGAAGCGATGAAGTCGATCGAAAACGACTCGGCGCCGCTGCCGCGCGTCACCAGCGGCAACATCGATGCGCTGCGCGCCTATTCGCTGGCGGCGCAGGCGCAGGGGCAGGCGCGTCCCGCCGACGCGCGGCTGCTCTACCAGCGTGCACTCGACATCGACCCTGAGTTCGCGCTGGCGCATCTGGGCTTGGCGCGCGTTGCCATGGGCCAGACCGATCGCGCTACGGCGCTGCGCCATGCGCAGCGCGCCATCGAACTGCGCGAACGGCTAACTGCGCGCGATCGTCTTTACGTCGATGCCTGGCAGGCCAGTTTCGGACCGCCGAGCGAGGCGATGGGCAAATGGAAACTGCTCGCCGAGATGTATCCGGATTATTTCGCAGGGCCGTACAACTACGCGATCTACGCCGGCCAGCACGCCAATCTGTACGCCGAATCGCTGCCCTATCTGGAGCGCGCGCTCAGCCCGCAGAATCCGCTGCGCAACGGCGCGCATTACACGATGGGCTGGTACCTCACGGCGCAGGAACGCTTCGACGAAGCCGCCAAGCAGTTCGAGAGCGCCAACTCGCTGGGTGACTCCGCCGGTGGCGAGATGCAGGCCGGCCTGGCACTCGCGCGCGGTCGGCCGGATGAAGCCCGCGCCATTCTCGATCGTGCCACGCGGCAAGCCGACGACGCCCAGCGCGCGCTGTCCGAACGCACGCACGGGCTGCTGGAGATCGATGCCGGCAATCTGTCCGCCGCCGTGGCGCGCTTCGACGCCGCGCGAGGCTCGAAAGCGCTCGATGCCAAGTGGCGAGATCAGTTCGCCGTGCTGTCGCTGAGCACCGCCGCGGCGGCGCCGGATGCCGATTTCGCGCGCCGCGCGCTGGCTTTCATCGAATCGCAGCGCAATGCATTGGCCGACGCCGAAAACGTCGACCGCGACCATGTGTTGTTCCTGACCTTGCTGACCGGTTACGTCGGCGCGCGCAGCGGCGCCGCCGACGTGGCGTCGGCGGCATTGGCGCTCGCCGAGGCACCGGCGCTGACTTCGGGCTATCCCAATATCGAAGCCATGGCGCGCATCGTGCGTGCCGAACTGCTGCGCGCTGGCGGCGATGCCGAGTCGGCAATCACGCTGCTGGTGCCGATGCTCGACGGTGCCGCGCTTTATCAGACTCATTCCGCGGCACTGCGCGCCTTCCGCGCCGCCGGTCGCGATGCCGACGCGCTGGCGCAGGCCGATTGGCTCGCGACGCATCGCGGCCGTGCGCTGACCGAGTGGGGCAACGTCTGGAGCCAGAGTGCATTGAACGTGATCGATGCGCGTCTGGCCCTGCTGGAGCGCGCCGAACTGCTGCAGACGCTGGGCCGCGCCGCCGAGGCTTCGTCGGCACTCGACGAATTCGAGCGCGCGTGGCAACGCCCCCCGTCCGCGCTGGCGGATCGCAGCCGCGCCCTGCGCGCGCGGCTGCGCGGCTGAGGTTTACTGTTCGAGCAGATGCGGCAGGTAGCTGACGAAGCTCGTCAGGTTCTTGCTCAATTCATCGCGCGTCGCCTTGATCTTCTCCGGCGACGCCAGCGTCTTGGGCTCCAGGCAACATCCAGGCTCCAGATCGGTCGGCGGCAGCGGCGAGCCGGGCAACTGCGCAAAGGCGGCTTTCTTGTCCTGCTCGAACAGCGCGCGGTAGGCCGGGTCGTTGGTGAGTTTGTCGAGCAGTGCGTCGACCTGCTCGGGTGTCAGCTTGTAATCTGCCATGTCGATTCCCCCATGCGCCAACAGGGCGCGCCGGCAGTCTAGCGATTGCCTGCGGCGATTGTCAGCGCCTAGTCTGTGCGCTCCTCGTCCGGAAACGTCATCGATGCGCCTGCGCCGTTGCTCCATTTTGTTGCTGGAACCCCGCGAAACCCTCGAATTCGATCTGGGCTCGCTGCTCGAAGGCGGCACCGGCCTGCATGCGAACTTGCAATGGTTTGCACTTGCGCCGCACCTCGATCGGGAAATCCCGCTCGCTGCCGCCGAACGCGAAACGCTGGGCGCCATCGGCGAAACCCAATGGCAGGAACGCGACGCACTGGAAACCGCGCACGGCGCCGACACCATCGCCGCGCTCGTCGAACACGGCCTGCTGATCAGCGACCACGATGCCTTCGCCGCGACGCGCGAACGCGACGACAAACTGCGCAATCAATATTGGCGACCGTTGTCGGCGGTGTCGCACTATTTCAATCGCTGGGAAGACATCGACTCGGCGCGCGCGGCGGCGCAGACGGGACTGCACAACACGGCCGATCTCGCCGAACGCTACGGCCCGCCGCCGCATCACTTCCACAGCCGCGGCGACGCCTCGTCGCGCATCGGCCTGGCGCGTCCCGACAGCGACCAATTCGATGCCTTGCTGGCGCAGCGCACCACCTGCCGCAACTGGGATCGCACGCGGCCGCTGGACGCCGCTGCGTTCGCACGCGTGCTGCACACGGTGCTCGCGGCGCAGGCGGCGGTGGAGCTGGCGAAAGACTGCGCCGCGGTGAAGAAAACCTCGCCCAGCGGCGGCGGCCTGCACGCCACCGAGGCCTATCTCGTGGTGCAGCACGTCGAAGGCGTCGCGCCGGGCCTCTATCACTATCATTCCGGCGATCACGCGCTCGAAGCGCTGGCCAGCGCCGACAGCGACCTGCATGCCATGGCGAACCGCTTCGTCGCCGGCCAGCACTGGTTCGCCGACGCCCACGTGCAGGTGATCCTCACGCCGCGTTTCCGCCGCAGTTTCTGGAAATACCGCAACCACGCCAAGGCTTATCGCGCGCTCATCCTCGACGCCGGGCATCTATCGCAGACGCTCTATCTCACCGCCACGCAACTGGGCCTGGGCGCCTTCATCACCTCGGCGATCAACGAGATCGAAATCGAACGCGCCTTCGCTCTGGATGCGCTGGAAGAAAGCCCGCTCGCGGTGTGTGGCTTCGGCTACCGCGGCGGCGAACGCGTGACGGTGGAATTCGATCCGCTCAAGCGCGTCTGGCCCTGAGCCTGCCGTGCGGCTTGGCGCGCTTACCCTTTGCGCGGCAAGCCGTCATCCGGATCGATCGACGCCCACGGCGCATGATCGCTCCAGAACGCGTGCGTCTGCGGCGCGCGGTCGACGGCATCGGTGAAATGCGGCAGCGCGATATGGAGCTCGCCGGGCCAGCGTTCGCTGCGAAAGAACATCATCGTGCCGCAATCGCTGCAAAAGCCACGCTGCGCCGGAGCGCTGGACGCATGCCAACGCAGCGCACCACCGTCGACGCGACAGCGCGCCGCCTCCATGCCGACCCAGGTGACGTACGGCGCGCCGTGATAACGCCGGCACATCGAGCAATGGCAATGCGCCACCCACTTCGAAGGCAACTCCGCCTCGAAGCGCACCGCACCGCAAGGACACGCTCCGGAGGCCATCGAAAAATCCTCGACGAAAATTACGCGTCGTCAACGCCAGCCCTGCACAGAACACCGAATGGACGCCGCGGAAAACGCGCCGCCCCCGATGCAACCCGCACCTATTTCCAGGCTCTTCTTCGCGTCCTTTCTCTTAAATCTCTGCGTCCTCTGTGTCCCGCTCTGGCTCTAGCTCCAGACACGCGCCACCAAATTCTCGACCGCCCACCATGCTCGCGCAAGCCGCCTCAGTCCCCGTGCGGCGAACTGGTCAAATCGCGCTTGTCGCGCTCGCCGGGCAGATGCTCGCCCTGCACCAGGAACCAGATGTTCTCGGCGATATTGGTGACGTGGTCGCCGATGCGTTCGAGATTCTTCGCCATGAACAGCAGATGCGCGCACGAGGTGATCGTGCGCGGTTCTTCCATCATGTAGGTGAGCAGTTCGCGGAACAGCGCGGTGTAGCGATCGTCGAGTTCGACATCGCGCTCGCGCACGGCGCGGGCGCGCTCGGCATCGCGTTCGCGATAGGCCACCAGCACTTCGCGCAGCATTTCGCCGGCGATATCGGCCAGCCCGGCGAGTCGCGCCGCCGGCGCCACCGGCGGCGTCAGGTTCAGCACCATCGAACGCTTCGCCACATTGGCGGCGTAGTCGCCGATGCGTTCGATATCGGACGCGATGCGCAGCGCCGCCATCACTTCGCGCAGGTCGCGCGCGATCGGATGCCGCAAGGCCAGCAGACGCAGCACGTCGTGGCTGACTTCGCTTTCGAGCGAATCGATTGCGGCGTCGTTCGCCACCACGCGCTCGGCGTTGCGCGTATCGCGCCGCTGCAGCGCGTCGATCGCGGCGTGCACCTGATGCACGGCGATTTCGCCCATGCGCACGATTTCGCCGGTCAGGCGTTCGAGCTCGATGTCGTAGCTCTTGACGATGTGATCGTGTTGCGAAGGCATCAGCCGAATCTCCCCGTGATGTAGTCCTCGGTCTGCGGCTTGACCGGCCGCGTGAACAAGGACTCGGTGCCGCCGTGTTCGATCAGCTCGCCCAGGTACATGAAGGCGGTGTAGTCGGAAACGCGCGCGGCCTGCTGCATGTTGTGGGTGACGATGACGATGGTGTAGTCGTCCTTCAGTTCCGCGATCAGCTGCTCGATGCGGCCGGTGGCGATCGGATCGAGCGCCGAGGTCGGCTCGTCGAGCAGGATCACTTCGGGGCTCAACGCCACCGCGCGCGCGATGCACAGGCGCTGTTGTTGGCCACCCGACAGACCGAGCGCGCTCTGTCGCAGCTTGTCCTTCGCCTCGTCCCACAGCGCCGCCTGGCGCAGCGCGTGTTCGACGCGCGCATCCATCTCGGCTTTCGGCAGGCGCTCGTAGTGGCGGATGCCGTAGGCCACGTTGTCGTAGATCGACATCGGGAACGGCACCGGCTTCTGGAACACCATGCCGACTTTCGAGCGCAGCCGGTTGAGCGGATACTTCGGATCGAGCACGTCGTCGCCGTCGAGCAGCACCTGCCCGCGTGCGATCTGGTTCGGATAGATCGAATAAATGCGGTTGAACACGCGCAGCAGCGTCGATTTGCCGCAGCCCGACGGGCCGATCAGCGCGGTCACGCGGCGCTCGGGAATTTCCAGGTCGATGCCGCGCAGCGCCTGCTGCTGGCCGTAGTGGAAATCCAGGCCGCGCGCGGCGAGCTTGATGCGCGCCGGCGCGACGGCGGCGGTGCTCGCTGCCACCTTGGGTCGAATATCAATCATGAGGCACCTTGTGGCGAAGCAGGACGGCGCGCGCGACGATGCCCAGCAGCAGCACGAACAACGCCACCATGAAGGCGCCGGCCCAGGCCAGCGCGTTCCACGATTCGTAGGGGCTCATCGCGTACTGATAGACCACCATCGGCACATTGGCCATCGGCGCGGTGAGGTCCGTGCTCCAGAACTGGTTGTTGTAGGCGGTGAACAACAGCGGCGCGGTTTCGCCGGAGATGCGCGCGAGCGCCAGCAGCACGCCGGTGACGATGCCCGGACGGGCCGAGCGCATCAGGATCTGCAGCGTGACTTTCCATTGCGGAATGCCGAGCGACAATGCCGCTTCGCGCATCTGCGCCGGCACCAGGCGCAGCATTTCGTCGGTGGTGCGCACGATCACCGGCAGCGCGATGAAGGCCAGCGCGATGGCGCCGGCGAACGCGGAAAAGCCGCCGCTCGGAATCACCACGATGGTGTAGACGAACAGGCCCAGCACGATCGACGGCGCCGACAACAGGATGTCGTTGACGAAGCGCACCGCCTGCCCGATGCGCCGATGGTTCGCGTATTCGGCCAGCCAGGTGCCGGCCATGATGCCGATCGGCGTGCCCATCGCGATGCCCATCAGGCTGATCACGGCGCTGCCGAAGAACGCGTTCAACAGGCCGCCGCGCTGTTCCGGCGGCGGCGTCATCAGGGTGAACAGGTCGATATCGAAATAGCTGATGCCCTTGCTGACCGTGGTCCACAGGATCCACACCAGCCAGAACAGGCCGAAGATCGCCGCCGCGCCGGACAGCACGAGCGCCACCGCGTTGACGATGCGGCGGCGCAGGAACAGGCGGTCGGCGGCGTTCATCAGGTGCCCTCGCGCTGCTTGAGTTTCATCAGCATGAACTTCGCCATCGCCAGCACCACGAAGGTGAGCGCGAACAGCACGAAGGCGAGGGCGAGCAGCGACGAACGATGCAGCGGATCGAGCGCCTCGCCGAATTCGTTGGCGATGGTGGAGGCGATCGAGGTGCCCGGTTCGAGCAGCGACGGCGACAGCGCGAAGGCGTTGCCGATCACGAAAGTCACCGCCATCGTTTCGCCGAGCGCGCGCCCCAGCCCCAGGAAAATGCCGCCGATCACGGCCGAGCGCGTGTACGGCAGCACGATGTCCCAGATCACTTCCCAGCGCGTGGAACCGAGCGCGTAGGCCGATTCTTTCAAGCGCGTAGGCACGGTAAGGAACACTTCGCGCATCACCGAAGCGATGAACGGAATCACCATCACCGCCAATACCAGACCGGCGGTGCCCATGCCGATGCCGAGCGGCGGACCGCGAAACAGCGCGCCGATCACGGGCAACGGCCCGAGGGTTTCATCCATCCACGGAAACGCACGTTCGCTCAGGAACGGCGCCAGCACGAACAGGCCCCACATGCCGTAGATGATCGACGGAATGCCGGCGAGCAGTTCGATCGCGCTGCCGACGCTGCTGCGCATCCACGGCGGCGCCACTTCGCTGAGGAAAACCGCGATGCCGAAACTCACCGGCACCGCGATGATCATCGCGATGGAGGCGCTCACCACGGTGCCGTAGATCGGTACCAGCGCGCCGAATTTGCGCGCGCCCACGTCCCACTCGTCGGAAATCAGGAACTGCCAGCCGAAAGTGGAGAGCGCCTCGCGGCCGCCCCACGCCATCGACAGCGCGGCGCCCACCAGCATCACCAGCACGAACATCGCCGCCGCGCCGAGCACCCCGCGGAACAGGCGGTCGGCGCGCGCATCGCGGCGCGCGCGTCGATCGTCGATGCCAAGTGCGGCGTTCATTCGGACGGCTCGTCAGCGGCTTTGCGAATCGAGGGGAATCAGTACTTGAGCTGCGCTTTCCAATACTCGCCGACCTGCGTCACCAGCTCGTCGGGCAGCGGCACGTAATGCAGCGCTTGCGCCTGACCGTCGCCGTTCGCGTAGACCCAGGTGAAGAAATCGATCGCCGCT
>CBFHAI010000004.1:0-138528 GCA_965653565.1 uncultured Chiayiivirga sp.
ACTTTCTTTGCACAAGCAAAGAAAGTGACTCGGCCCCCGCTGAGGGGGACGAAACCGGCGAAGTCGCAACTTCAAACGCGAGGGAAGCGGAAAGCATTAATTCGCCGAAAAAGCATCGCGAAAACCAGAACGTTTTAAAGTCACTGGATTCCCACCTGCGCGGGAATGACGAAGAGTGAGGAATGTCGAAACACGCAAATACCAATCGCGCAAAACATCGACCGCACCCGGAATCAATCACCCAGGCAACGAATACTCAAACCCATAAAAATGCTCCCCACCGGTGATATCGATAGTCATCGTGCCAGTAAGGCCTTCCAATTCCCCGGTGCCCGAATCCGGCACCACGGTCACCAATAGTTCCGGCACGCCGCGGTTCATCACACCGCGATGTTGCAGTGCGAAGCTGCCGCTCCGGCCGTCGAGGGTGCCGGTGACGCGTTCCATCGCGACGTAGGCGGCCGATCCTTTCACCGTGCCGCCAATCGCCAGCATCTGGCCGACGCTGGTCGCGTCGAGCGGGCCGTGGAAGCGTTTGTCGAGCAGCATGCGGCCGACGGCGTCGCCGACCGTGGGGTCGGGGGCTTGCGGCAGCAGTTTGACGTCGAATTTTCCGCGCGCTTGGTGGGTCATCGGAGGTGGCCTGGGGGACGGAGGAGAAGAACCTTCCTCCGCGGGTGGTGCCGCGTCAAGCCGGAATGCGTGCGGACTGCGTTAGCATCGGACTATCCAATCGGGAAACGCCCATGCGCCTCGTCGTTGTCGCCTTGTTGTTGTCGCTTGCCGCCGCGTCGCCGGGCGCGTCCGAGTTGTCGCCGCTCGATCTGAAAGTGATCGAATGGCGGCGCGATTTCCATCAATTCCCGGAATTGGGACATCAGGAAACACGCACCGCCGGCATCGTCGCCGAGCATCTGCGTTCGCTCGGCATGCAGGTGCGCACCGGCATCGCCGGCACCGGCGTCACCGGTGTGCTGAAGGGTGGCAAGCCGGGGCCGCGCATCGCTTTGCGTGCCGACATGGATGCATTGCCGGTGGTCGAAACGGTCGACGTGCCGTTCGCGTCGAAGGTGAAGACCACGTATCGCGGTGAACCGGTCGGCGTGATGCATGCCTGCGGCCACGATGCGCATGTCGCGATCCTGATGGGCGTCGCCGAAGCGCTGGCGAAGACGCGCGAGGAGTGGGGCGGCGAGGTGATGTTCGTGTTCCAGCCGGCCGAGGAAGGTCCGCCGAACGTCGGCGAAATCTTCGGTGCGGCCAAGATGCTGGAAGAAGGCGTGTTCGCCGATTTCACGCCGCAGGCGGTCATCGCGCTGCATGTGTGGTCGGCGTTGCCGATCGGCACGGTCGGCACGCGCAGCGGGCCGTTGATGGCGAGCGCGGACGAGTGGACGTTGACGGTGCACGGTCGGCAGACGCACGGTTCGCGGCCGTGGGCGGGGGTCGATCCGATCACCGTCGCCGCGCAGATCCTGCTCGGTACGCAGAGCCTCATCGCGCGTCAGATCGACATCACGTCGTCGCCCGTGGTGTTGACGGCCGGCGTGATCAAGGGCGGTGTGCGTTTCAACATCATTCCCGACACGGTGCAGCTCACCGGCACCTTGCGCACCTTCGACATGGTCGTGCGCGAAGACGTGATCACGCGTTTTCGCCGCACCGCCGACAATTTCGCCGAAGCCAGCGGCGCGACGGCGGAATTGATCGTCGCCAACAATGCGCCGGTGACGAAGAACGATCCGGCCTTGACGGCGCGCCTGCAGCCGGTGCTGGTGGCAACCGTCGGCGCCGATCGCGTCATGGAAATGCCGCTGAGCACGATCGCCGAAGACTTCAGCCAGTTCGCCAATCGCGTTCCGGGTTTCTATTTCTTCGTCGGGGCAACCCCGCGCGACAAGGATCCGAAGACCGCGCCGGCCAATCATTCGCCGCAGTTCTTCCTCGACGAGGAAGCGTTGCAGATCGGCACGCGAACGCTGCTGGCGGTGGCGCGCGAGGCGTTGGCGGGCGAGTAGGCGCGGATGAAGACCGACGGCGAGCGCGGCGGAATGAGCCGGGCGCTTGAACCGGTCGCGAACCTGCGCTGCGCGCGCGATTGCGTCGCCCGGCGGCGCGGTCGAGAATCGGAGCCTCCCCTCGACGGCAGGTGGCCATGACGAACGGCGTCGCGCCGCTGCAGCCTCCGGCTCCGGAGCCGGGCCCGGCCTGGCCGCAGCGCGCCCTGGCCTGGCTGGCGGCACTGCGGCGCCGGTTGCGCGCGCGGCCCGACACCGAGCACGAGCAGGCGCTGATCCGCGTGTTCATCGCGCCGCTCATGGTGGTGTATCTGTACGCGTCGCTGCGTTTCGGCCAGATCGATATCGATGCCTTCGACGGCGTGCTGGTGGCGATCGTGCTCGAGATGGTGGTGGCGATCGGTCTGGTGGTGGCGATCGTTCGACAGCCGGGGATTTCGCATGTGCGCCGCATCGTCGGCATGCTCACCGACTACGGCACGTCGGGCCTGGCGATGTATCTGATCGGCGAGGCCGGCGCACCCTTCGTGGCGCTGTTCCTCTGGATGACGATCGGCAACGGTCATCGCTTCGGCCGCAATTATCTGCGCCTGGCGATCGCGATGGCGGGCGCGGGCTTCGTGATCGTGGTGGCCACCACGCCGTTCTGGCAGCAGCATTTGGTATTGAGCACGAGCCTGCTGATCGCGATCCTGGCGATCCCGGCCTACCAGGAGCGCCTGCTCTCGGCGCTGATCGAGGCGAAGGAAGAATCGACCCGCGCCAATCGCGCCAAGACCTGGTTCCTCGCCAGCACCAGTCACGAATTGCGCACGCCGCTGACCGGCGTCATCGGCATGATCGATGCGCTCGAGGCCACGCCGCTGCGCGACGACCAGGCCACCTACGTGCGCGTCGCGCGTGCCTCGGCGCGCAGCCTGCTGGCGCTGGTGCACGATGTGCTCGACATTGCCGCCATCGAAGCCGGGCGGCTGCAGATCACCAATGTCGATTTCTCGCTGCGAGAAATGCTCGCCGACATCGAGACCATGCTTGGCACGACTGCAAATCTGAAGGGCCTGCAGTTCGAGATCGACACCGCCGCCGACGTGCCGGACGCATTGCATGGCGATCGCGATCACCTGCGCCAGATCCTCGTGAATCTGATCGCCAACGCCGTGAAATTCACCGAACGCGGCTTCGTGCGCATACTGGTGCGGCGGGCACAGCCGCAGACGCCGCACACCTTGCGTTTCGATGTCTGCGACAGCGGCATCGGCATTCCCGAGCAGGCGCGCGCCAAGATTTTCGAGGCCTTCGCGCAGGCCCACACCGGCCGCGACCGGCGTTTCGGCGGCACCGGTCTTGGCACCACGATCGCGCGCGAACTGACCGCGCAACTCGGCGGGCAGATCGGATTCGACAGCGAAGAAGGGCGCGGCACGACGTTCTGGGTGGTGCTGCCTTTCGCCGCCGCGACCGTGCCGGCCGAAGCGGCGCACCCGGTGCGCAATGTGCGCGACGAAGTGGCCGCGCATCGCGCCGCGCTGACCGCCCTCGAAGTGCTGGTGGTGGACGATCAGCCCACCAATCGCCTGGTGATCCGCGAATTGCTGACCCAGGCCGGCCATCGCGTGTACGAGGCCGATGGCGGCGACGCGGCGCTCGAATTGCTGGCCGGCCAGGAGTTCGATCTGGTGATCAGCGATTTCCACATGCCCGGCCTGACCGGTCTGGACATGCTGCGCGAATTGCGTGCGATGCAGGCGCCGGATCGTGCGACGCCGTTCATCCTGCTCACCGCCGATCTCACCAACGATGCGCGGCGCGACGCCGATATCGCCGGCGTCTCGGCCTTCCTGTCCAAGCCGATCGACAGCGTGCGTCTGCTGCACACCATCGAGGCTGTCGTGCGCGGCGAAGTGCCGCCGCCGCCGCCCGCGGAGCTGCCGGCACGCGCGATGCCGGCGCCCTGGTCTGAGCAATCGGTCGAGCAGCCGGTCGATCCGGCGATCCTGCAGGAACTGGCCGAGGCGTCGAGCAACGCCAGCTTCCTCGGCAACTTCGTGCGCAGTTCGCTGCATGACGCCAAGCATGCCGTCGAATTGCTGGAAGCCGCCGGGCGGCGCGCCGACTGGGACGATTTCCGCGACCGCGCGCACGCGATCAAGGGCATCACCGCCAATATCGGCGCGGTGCGCGTCGCAGCGCTGGCGGGAGCCGCCATGCGCCGCGATGCGCTCGCCCTGCCGTCGTCGTGGGCGAGCGACTGCACCGGCATCCGGCGCGCTCTGCAAGCCGCCGAAGCCGGCATGGATGCCGTGCTCGCCACGATCCAGGTTCCCTGACCATCGCAATCCGCGGTCGCAATCCGCCGTCACGAATCCGCCGTCACAACCTGCGGGTGGCTGCTCCGCGGCCCTAGGCCACCGCCGCGGCGGCTGCATGGCAGACGGGTTCCGAAGCGGGCTGCGCGTGGCGGCGATCCTGCGCCCGCACGAAACGCTGCATCGTGCGCAGCGATTTGTCGGTCAGCGTCAGCGCGGTGTCGACCCATTCTTCGGCGATGCGATACAGCTCGTCCATCGAGACCGCTTCGCCGCTGCGGCGCATGCGGTCCACCGCCAGGCGCGTGCGCGGATGTTTTTTCTGCTCGCGGATGAAATTCTCCGCCGCCGCCACGCCCTGGCCGTCCGGCACCACCTGGTCCACCACGCCCAGCGCATGCAATTCGCGCGCGCTGTAGATGCGGCCGCTGAGGATCAGCTGCTCGGCCACCCGTCCGCCGGCACGCCGGCGCAGGAACGGATAGGCCCCCATGCCGGGGAACAGGTCGAACAGCACTTCGGGCAGGCCGAAGCTGGCGCTTTCCTCGGCGATGATGGTGTTGCACGACAGCGCCGCTTCGAAGCCGCCGCCGAGCGCCGCGCCCTGCACCAGGGCGATCGAATGCACGTGCGGTCCGAAACCGGCGTGGTAGTGATGCACGCCTTCGACGCACAGGCGGGCGTAACCGAGCAGGTGCTCGCGATCGCCGCCGCGGATCGCGTTGGCGAACAGTTCCAGATCGCCGCCCAGGTTGAACACGCCGGCCTGAGAGGCGAGCACGAAGAACGTGCTTTCGTTCGCCGGACGCGCCTGTTCGAGCGAGGCGACGGTGCGCTGCACGGCGCGCATTTCGTGCATCAGGCCGGGGTGGAAACACGGCCGCGCGATCTCGCTGCCGGGGCGGTGCATGAAGCACCAATAGGTACGGGCGATCGGATCGTGCACGGTGTGGGTGTAGCGCGAGTTGCCGTTGAGCAGGGAAGAGAGCGGGTTCATGAGTTTTTCTCCGGTTATTGGGGCGAGTTGGCGGTTCATGCGGCGCGCGCGGCGACGTCGGCCTGCGGTGCGGGCGCGGCGGGAGCGGCGTTCGGTGCAAGGATCGGCACGACGTTGGGCCAGCGCGCGATCGCGGCCTCGGCGAGATGACGGTCGTCGAGATCCCAGGGCTTGAACGAGGGTTTGAGGAACTGCGCGATGTGGCCGAGCATGCGGGCCGCCATGCCGCGGCCGGTGACGGCATGCGAGAACCAGCCGCGCCAGGTCGACCAGCGTTTCGCCGAGCCGTCCTGCAGCGCGAGCATCGTGGCGCCCGCTGCCATCAGCAGATAGAACAGCGGCACCACCAGGAACACGCTGAGCACGCGCAGTGCGTAGGCGCCGCGGAAGGTTTCCAGCACGTCGAAGGAAACCGCCTTGTGCTCGATCTCCTCGGCGAAGTGCCACTCGAACAGCGAGCGCACCTGCGGCGTCACGCCCTCCATCAGATTGCGTGCCAGGTACTCGTGGCCGAGCACCGCGTTGAGGTGTTCGACGCAGGCCACCATCGCCACGCGCAGGTTGAGCGGCGCGAACCGTTCGACCATGGCGAAGGCGGCCTTGTCGGCGAACTTCACGAAGCTCCCGAAGCGATAGCCTTGGGAGGAGAGCATCGACCAGGCGCGCTTGTGTGCCACGCCGTGCTGGCCTTCCTGGCGCGAGAACTCGCGCACCGCATTGCGCAGCCGCATGTCCTGCAGTCGGGGCAGGGCGCGGTTGAGGGTGCGGATGTAGAAGCCCTCGTTGTCGGGCACCAGCAGGGTGTAGGTGTTGAGCAGGTGGGTGGCGGCCGGCTCGCCGTGGAACCAGTGACGCGGCACGTCGGCGTCGGGCGGCGATTCGAAACGGCGGATGGTGAGCGAGTCGCCTGCGTGGGCAGGCCGGTGGGTGAAGGTAGTCATGCGACAACTCCTGGCGGTGGACGAACGGAAGCCCGCAACGCACAGGCGTTGCGGGAGAACACGGCCACGACGGCCGATGCGTGAGACGTACGCGGTGCCACACCGCGCACGACAAGGCGTTTGCCGCGCAGCGATCTGCGCTGCGGCGGCGCCCGGTCATGGACCGGGCGAATAGAGAAGCGCGCAGCCGCCCCGATGGCGGTGTCGCGCTCGCGATGGCGCGTCGTCGCCGCGACGGCATACGGCAACCGCACGCGGCGGGGTTCATCGCGTCGCGCACGTCGGCGCGTGTCGAAACGATGATATGCCTCCCCCGATCGCCGCAGACAAGCCGTGCACAACATGCGTCTTTCAGCGCAGAAAAACCGAGCGCCGATCGTGAGTCTTTGCTGCCTCACGCGGTGCGTCCGCGACCGGGCGCCGGAAACGATGGCCGCGCTGGGCTCATCGTCGTTCGATTGGCCGGCGGTGCGATGGGTGCGGCGTCACGCTCGGGGGATGTGGCTGTGTGCGGGGGACGGGAGTCGGCGGGAATGGGGAGTCGGGAATGGGGAGTCGGAAATCGGGAATCGGGAATCGGGAGAAAGCAGTCCGCGCTTTGCTCCCGATTCCCGTCTCCCGATTCCCGGCGCCGCCGGGCCTCGCGCTTGCAATCCAACCGGGCACTCATGATACAGTTGCCACTAGCAACTAATGTGCAACGTATGACCCACCCCAGCCCTCCCCCAGACCAGGACCTCCGCCGCCAGGCCGCCGATTTCCACGCGGCGGTGTCGGAGCTGGTGCGCGTCTACCAGTTCCGCGATCGCGATCGCATCTGCTGTCACGACATCTCGGTGACGCAGTGCTATGCGCTCGAAGTGCTGCTTATGCAGGGGCCGATGCGCAGTCAGGCGCTGGCCGCCGCCTTGCATCTGGACAAGAGCACCACCACGCGCGTCGTCGATGCGCTGGTGCGCAAGGGCTATGTCGAGCGGCTGGCCGACGCCGAGGATGCGCGCGCGGTGCGCCTGCGCGTCACGCGCAAGGGCCGCCAGCTGCACCAGCGCATCGACGGCGATCTGATCGAACAACAGGAAGCCCTGCTGCGCGATCTGGACCCGGAGATCCGCGCGGGCGCCACCGAAATCCTGCGCCGCCTGGCGCGTGCGGCCGATGCGCGATTCCGTTCCGGCACCAGTGTCGGATCGTGCGCCGTGGCCTGTGCGCCGTCGGGCTGCGACGCGGAAGACTCCGGCTGATTTTTTTGGCTGGATAGTTGTCACTACCATCAATATAATCGGATAGCCGCCATGCAAACCACGCTTGCCGCCAACCTCCCCGTTATCGTCATCGGCGCCGGGCCCGTCGGGCTTGCCGCCGCCGCCCATCTGCTCGCGCGCGGCCTCGAACCGCTGGTGCTCGAAGCCGGCCGCCAGGTCGGCGACGGTTTGCGCCGCTGGGCGCACGTGCGGATGTTCTCGCCGTGGGAATTCAATATCGACAAGCAGGCGGCGGCGCTGCTCGTTGCAGCCGGCTGGCAGGCGCCCGATGCGGCCGGCTTCCCGACCGGCGGCGAGGTGATCGCTCACTACCTCGAACCGCTCGCCGCGCTGCCGCCGATCGCGACGCGGCTGCGCACCGGAGCGCGCGTGACGGCGGTCAGCCGGCAGCGCCGCGACCGGATGAAGAACGCGCAGCGCAGCGACCTGCCGTTCGTGGTGCGTTACGAAGATACATCGGGCGAACACGACGTGCTGGCGCGCGCCGTGATCGACGCCTCCGGCACCATCGATCAGCCCAATCCGCTCGGCGCGTCGGGCCTGCCGGCGCTCGGCGAACGCGCCGCGCGCGACCGCATCGTCTATGGCATGCCCGATGTACTCGGGCGCGATCGCGCACGTTATGCCGGCAAGCGCGTGCTGGTGGTCGGCAGCGGGCACTCGGCCTTCAATGTGCTGAGCGACCTCGCGCGGCTGTCGGAAAGCGAGCCGGCGACGCGCATTCTGTGGGCGCTGCGCCGGCCTTCGCTGCAGCGCGTGCTCGGCGGCGGCGATAACGATCAACTGCGCGAACGCGGCCGCCTCGGCCTGACCGTCGCGCGGCTGGTGAAGCAGGGTGCGCTGCAGGTGTTCACCGGCTTCGAACTCGAACGCATCGAAGACACCGCCGACGGTCTCGTCGCCAGCAGCGAGAACCAAACCCTGCCGGCGGTCGACGAAATCGTCGGCGCCACCGGTTTCCGTCCCGACCTGCAACCGCTCGCCGAATTGCGCATCGCGCTCGACGACAGCACGCAGGCGCCCGTCGCGCTGGCGCCGCTGATCGATCCGAACCTGCACAGCTGCGGCAGCGTGCGTCCGCATGGCGCCGAAGAACTCAAACATCCGGAGGCCGACGTCTATCTGGTCGGCATGAAAAGTTACGGCCGCGCGCCGACCTTCCTGCTGCTCACCGGCTACGAGCAGGTGCGTTCGGTGACGGCCGCGATCGCCGGCGATTGGGAGGCCGCGCGCCGCGTCGAACTGGTGTTGCCGGAGACCGGCGTGTGCATCACGCAGTTCGTCGATGACGAGGCGCCCGCGGCAGCCGCAGGCTCGTGTTGCGGGCCGCTGCCTGCGAGCGAGCCGGTGGTTGCGGCGACGAAGACGTCATCATGCTGTGGCCCGGCAAAAGTCGGCGCCCCTATCGCAATCGCCGCGCCGGCGGCCGCGCCCATCGTCGCGGCATCCTCCTCCTGCTGCGGCGGTCCGCCGCAACAGGAGGCGAGCGCCTGCTGCGTCAAGGACGAAGTGGCGAAAGCCACCACCGGCGAAGGCTGCGGTTGCGCGTCGCAAGCCGTCGTACCGCCTGCGCCGGTCGCGCTCGCCGCTGCCGCCTGTGGTCGCTGACGGGATGACGTCGATGACACGCGCGGTCTGGTTTCTCGGTGCGACGCAGTGCGTGTTCTGGGGCGTGATCTATTACGGCTTCGCCGTCTGGTTGCTGCCGCTGGAACGGGAACTGGATGCCACGCGCGCGCAAGTCGCCGGTGCCTATTCGCTCGGATTGCTGATGATGGCGCTGGTGGCGCCGGCGATCGGCCGGCGCATCGACGCCGACCGCGGCATCGCGGTGATGCGCTACGGTTTGGCGCTCGCGATCGCCGGCCTCGGCGGCCTCGCCGCAACGAACTCGCTGCCGATGTTGTACCTGGTGTGGGCCGTACTCGGCGTCGCGATGGGCATGATCCTGTACGAGCCCGCGTTCGGGCTCGTCAACCGCGCCGTGCACGACGATGGCGAGCGTTTACGCGCCCTGTCCGCGGTGACCGTGGTCGGCGGTCTGGCGAGCACGCTGTTCCTGCCCGCGCTGGCCTTGTTGACCGAGAATTTCGGCTGGCGCGAGGCCGTGCTGGGCGGCGCCTTCGCCGTGCTCGCGGGCGGCCTTGTGCTCGAACGCCGCGTGTTTCCGGCGATTCTCGCCGCACCGCCGCGACCGCCGCCAGTGCGTGCCTCGACCACGCTTGCCCGCCGTCCGAAAGGCTTCATCGTGCTGTCGATCCTGTTCGTCAGCGGCACGATGACCGGCATGGCGCTCACCGTGTTGTTGGTGCCGCTGCTGATCGAGCGCGGCACACCCGCGCCGCTCGCCGCGTCGGCGCTGGCGGCATTGGGATTGAGCCAGTTGCCCGGACGCATCTGGCTGCTGCGCGGCCGGCGCGAACTGCCGATCGCGTGGCTGACGACGGCGCCCATGGCCTTGCAGGCGGCCGGCCTGGGCATCGTCGCGCTGGCATCGCAAGCAATGTGGAGTGCCGCGGGTGTGGTGGTGTTCGGCGCCGGCGCGGGATTGCAGACCTTGATGCGTCCATGGCTGGTGCAGAAACTTTTCGGCGCCGCCACGGCCGGTGCATTGAACGGCCACGTGGCGCGCAGCCAGGGCCTGGCGCGCGCCTTCGCGCCGCTGCTTGCGGCCGCGGCGGCGCTGACCTTCGGCAGCGCGAGTGTGTTCCTCGCGATGGCGGTGTGGCTGGCCTTGTTGATTCCGCTGGCGCGGATGCTGGCGGTGGAACGCCCGCAGCCGGTGAGCGAGACGAATGGGTGATGCTTGC
This sequence comes from uncultured Chiayiivirga sp., assembly GCA_965653565.1. Lineage (GTDB taxonomy): Bacteria > Pseudomonadota > Gammaproteobacteria > Xanthomonadales > Xanthomonadaceae > JALCLA01. The sequence continues at coordinate 10,335 of CBFHAI010000004.1, forward strand.
GCTATGAACTAGCGCTTTCCCGGTTCGCGACGGCGCTCCGGCCTCACTCCTCGCAAAGCACACTCACGCGCCGCAGCGGCGCGCCGGCGTCGGGCGAATCGGCATAGGGTTCGTCGGCGAGGATTTCCATCGTGTCGCAATCGGGCCCGAGCTTGCTGAAGACATATTCGGCGCGGCCGTTGCGCGAGCTGAAATCGCGTTTGGCGAAGGCTTTCGGTTCGAAGATGCAGCGGTGCGTTTCGCCGTCGTGCATCACGGTTTTCGATTCGGAACATTCCGCGCCGTCCTTGAGCGAATAGGTTTTCGCAGCCGGATCGGCCGCCAGCGCCGGCACACTGCAAAGGCCCAACAACAGGACGATGGTACGCATGCTCGATTCCTCGCGAAGGGACGCCAGACGCACGTTACGCCTGACGGCCGATTTCGGCAATTTCCGGCGACTCCCGCCGATTTTCAGTCGAACATAGCCTCCGCATCGATCACCTCGATGCGGTCCTTCGGCAGTTGCAGCGGCAGCGTCGCGATGATGGCGTCCTCGTCGGTGAGCGCCGCCGGTTTCTCGCTGCTGTAGCTGATCGGCGACGGCGCATCGGCGGCCAGTGCGGCGGCCAGTCCCTGGGCATCCTTGGCGACGAACACGAACTGCGCGGCCTGCGGTTGGAGGTGGCGGCGGATCACGGCATTCACTTCGGCGAGCGTCAGCCGGTCGAGGCCGTCGCGCGCGTACTGCACGAATTCCGGCGTGCCGAACCACTGCGAATCGAGCGCATAGCCCAGCCGCTGCGTACTCGACGCAGTGAGGATGGCGACGAACTTGCGCAGGAAGGCGCGGCTGGCCTCGAACTGGTCGGCGCTCATGCCATCCTTCACCAGCGCGTCGAGTTCGAGCAATGCGGCGCGCGCGGCGAACATCGCATCGTTGTTGCTGCGCAGCGGCCGCAGCCAGACCTGGAACAGATCGTTGTCGCGCGCGTAGTTCGGATTGGGCTGCATCAGATACATCCCGAATGGGAAATATTCGATGTAGGCGTAGTTGCCGTAGTTCATGCCGCGCTGTTCGCGGATCTTGTTGTAGAGCAGCGCCGAACTGTTGCGATGCTCGCCCAGATAGCTGCGCACCAGCCACAGCGCCACCCAGTCCGGATCGCCGCGCTTCACCGAAATCGGCCAGCCGAACGACACCGCGACGGCCTGCGTTTGCTTGCCGATCACCTGCGCGCGGCGCGCGAGGGGCAGCGGCACCGCGGCGGCATCCATCCGCGCCGGCGCCACGTCGGGCAGCTTGCCCAGATCGGCCAGCAGGCGATCGCGGAACTTGTCGTCGTAGCTGCCGGCGAGGCCGACGCGCAGCCGCTGCGGGCCGAAATTCGCGGCGTAGAAGGCTTTCACATCGTCGAGCGTGATCGATTCGATATCGCGCAGATGCCCGGCATTGAGCGTGCCGTACGGATGCGTCGGGCCGTAGATCATTTCGTACAGCGCTTCCTTGCCGAATTCCTCGTCGTTGTTGCTGCGCAGGTCGACGCGGATCGCATTGAGCTGCTGTTGCTTCAGACGCGCGAAATCCTCGTCGCGGAATCCCGGTTCGACCAGCATCTCGCGCGCCAGCGCATACCAGGCTTCGAGATTGTCGCGATGCACGGTGCCGGAAAATTTCACCATTTCCTTGTCGACCTGCGCATCGAAGCCGGCGGCGAGCGGATAGAACGCCTTCTGCAGATCGGCGTAGCTGCGCCGCGCCGTGCCGCCGTCGGCGAGCATCGCGGCGGTGAGCCACGCCAGGCCTTTCTTGCCGGGCGGATCGAAGGCCGCACCGGTGTGGAAAATCAGTGCGACATCGATCAGCGGCGATTGCGAGCGCTGTTCGACCAGCGCGCTGTCGTGCGATGCGGCCGAGCCGGCGCGCGCGGCCTGCGTCAGCGCATCGAGCGAGCCGAAACCGTTCGCGCCGGCCAAGGCGGGGTCGTTCGAGATCGACACGCTGGCGCGGTTGGAATCGGTGAACACGATGTCGGCGACCTGCACGATATCGTCCGGCGTCACCTCATCGAAACGCGCATAGAGTTCGTTCAAGGTTTCGACATCGCGTTCGTACGACACGTAGCGCGCCAGCGTGCCGGCGATCGACGAAGCCGTGTTCAGTGTGGCCGCGAAGCCGTATTTCACGCGCCATTTTGTTTCGGCCAGCCGCGCTGCATCGAGCGCCTCGCTGCGGGCCTGCAGCAGCGTCGCCTGGATCGCTTCGGTGACGGCCTGCGCGTGCTTGGCGTCGGTCAAGCGCGCTCCGATGCTGAACAGTCCCGGGTCGATATTGGTCGGCGGCGAGGCGAAGAACTGGTCGACCAGCCGTTCGCGCACGACGAGTTTCTGATACAGCTCCGAAGTCGGTCCGAAATAGATTTCCGCCAGCAGCATCAAGGCCGGCGTTTCGCGATCGTCGACGCCGAAGGCGGGGCCGCGCCAGGCGTTGAGCAGGTAGGGCAGGGTCGGACCTTCCCATTGCAGATGTTCGTAGCGCGGCCCGGCGAGCGGCGGTTCGACCGGCACATCGACGGTGTAATTGCCGCGCTTCCACCCGCCCCAGTATTTCTCCACGAGTGCCAGCGTTTTCTCCGCGTCGACATCGCCCACGACGATCACGCTCGCGTGTTCCGGCCGGTACCAGCGATCGAAGAACGTCTTCGCATACGCCATCTGGTCGGGCATCGCTTCGATGTCGGCCAGATAACCCATCGTGGTGTGCTGGTAGGTGTGGGTGTCGTAGGCCAGGTCCGACAGGCGCTCGAAACCCTTGAGCAGCGGATTCGAATAGTTCTTCAGGTATTCGCCTTTCACCGCCAGCGCTTCGGTGCGGAACTGGTCTTCGCTGTAGCTCAGGTTTTGGAAGCGATCGGCTTCCACCTCGATGATCTTTTCCAGATCCTCGGTCGTGAACGTCGTGTAGTAATTGGTCAGATCGTCGTCGGTGTAGGCGTTCTGGTCGGCGCCGGCGTTCTTGATGATGGCGCCGTAGGCATCGGCCGGGTAACTCGGCGTGCCGCGGAACATCATGTGCTCGAAGAAGTGCGCGAAGCCCGTCTTGCCCGGTTCGATCTCGTTGCGCGAGCCGGTCTGTATCGGAATCTGCAGGCTCACCACGCCGGGCGTGTCGGTCGGCACGACGATCACGCGCAGGCCGTTGTCGAGCGTGCGCTGGGTGTAGGGCAGCGGGAAAATCTTGTCGACAGCTTGCTGCGCGCCGGCGCCGGTGGCGATCAGGGCAGCCGCGCATGCCGCGGCGAAGAGGAGTCGGCGCATGGCGGGCTCGTCGGTGGATGGGTCTGTCATTTTAAGCCCGGGTGCGCGGCCCTTACCAAGCCGGGCGGCGCGCACGGCCGCGCTTTGAGTACACTGCGGCGCGTGGACGATCCCCGCGATATCACCCAGCTCCTCGACCGCGCCGGCGCCGGCGACCCGCAGGCCTGGGATCGGCTCGTCAACCTGGTCTATCCCGACCTCAAGCGGCTCGCGCGCAGTTCGCTGTCCGGCCGCGGCGCGCAGACGCTCAACACCACGGCGCTGGTGCACGAATGCTATCTGCGGTTGTCGCAGGCCGAAGGCGCACCGCGCGATCGCGGCCATCTGATGTCGCTGGCGGTGCGCATCATGCGCCAGGTGCTGATCGACCACGCGCGCGAACGGCTGGCCGCCAAGCGCGGCGGCGGCGCGGTGGCGGTGGCGATCGAAGATGCGCAGTTGAGCGACGACAGCCAGTTCGAAACACTGGTCGAAATCGACGCCGCGCTGCGCCGCCTGGCGCAGGCCGAACCGCGCCAGGCGCAGGTGTTCGAATGCCGCTATTTCGGCGGTTTGAACGACGACGAGACCGCGCTTGCCGTCGGCATTTCGCCGCGCACCGCGCATCGCGACTGGGATGCGGCGCGCGCCTGGCTGGCGGCCGATCTGAACGGGGCGCAGCGCGAGCCGGCCTAGCGATGCGTCGCGGCAGTTCGCTCTACGGTGCTTGCGCCGCCAGTTCCGTCCGCACGTCGACGAAGGTTTTCAGCACCGGATGCGAGGCGGGAACGTTCGCCTGCAGCGATGCGATCGCGGTGTCGAGCATCGCCAATCCCTCCGCCCGTTTGCCCCGCGCGATCAGCAGGCGGCCGCGGCTGCCTTGCAACGCGAAACGCCGCGCGTCCTTCTCCGGCAGCGCTTCGGCCGCGACGGCGCTGGCATCGAGCGCGGCGGCAGCTTCGTCGAAGCGCCCGAGTTCGCGCAGTGCGTCGGCGCGGCCGCGGTGCAGGTTGCTCTGGATCGACGGCGGAATCTTCGGCGCATCCTGCAGCAGCCCCACCGCGCGATCGAAATCCGCCAGCGCATCGTTGGCGCGGCCTTGTTTGAGCCGCGTGTTGGCGAGATTGCCGAGCGCTTGCAGGTAATTCGCCGGCACACTGTCGATGTCGGCGAAACGGCGCTGCACGAGATCGGCGAACAGCGGCTCGGCTTCGTCGACGCGGCCGACGGCCGAGAGCGTGAACGCGAGTTCGTTCTGCATGTACATCGCATCGCCCGAGTTGCGGTCGTAGCGCGCGATCTGCAATTCATAGGCTTGCCGCATCGCGGCGATGGCGTCGTCGTCGTGCCCCTGCGCGCGGCGGCCATGCGCCACCGCGACCAGCGCCTTCAACGTGCTCGGATAATCGGGACCGTGCACCGCCGCCAGCGCGGCATGCGCGTATTCGGCATCGGCCAGGCCCTGGTCGGGCTTGCCGGCGAACACCAGGGAATGCGCCGCGAACAACGCCGCTTCGGCGGCGATGGCGTTCGGGGTGCCGAGCGCCGCATCGGCGCGCTGCGCCAGCGCACGCAGATCGCCGACGAAGGCGATGTCGAGGCCCTGTTTCGAGCGCGCTTCGAGCAGGCGCAGTTGCCATTCGAGCGTGCGCGTGTCATTGGCGCCGAACGCGCGCGTCGCATCGGAAGCCAGTGGCTCGAGTTCGGCCACCGCGGCGTCGAAATCCTGCTGCGTGATCAGCAGCGCCGAGCGCTCGGCGCGCAGGCGCAATCGGCCGGGATCGTCCGCCGGCAGCTGCGCCGCGTAGTCGAGCGCGCGATCGTAGAGCGCCATCGCGCGATCGTCTTCGCCGAATTCGAAACGCAGTACGCCCAGCGTGGTCAGCACGCTCAGCGCGACCGACGGCGAGGCGCCGAAACGCTGTTCGACGCGCGCCTGCGCGGCATCGAGCGCTTCGCGCACGGTGACTTCCGGCGCGCCCGGCGCGCGCCGCAGCGGGTTGGCCGCATCGAGCACGTCTTCGTTGAGGAAGCGATTGATCGCCTCGCTCGCGGCGCGCTCGCGTTCGGCGATGTCGCGCTCGGTTTTCAGCCGCATCGTGAAGACCGTGGTGAGCGCGATCGTCGCGAGCAGAATCGCCGTGCCGGCCGCGACGCCGATCGGATGTCGGCGCAGGAATTGCCCGGCGACGTAGCCTGCCGTGCGCCGCCGCGCGGCCACCGGCCGCCGTTCCAGATAAGCCGAAATATCCGCGGCGAACGCATCGGCCGTGGCATAGCGTTCGCCGGGCGAACTCGCCGTCGCGCGTTGCAGGATGGCCTGCAGATCGCGCGGCAGCGACGCCGGCAGCGTCGATGCCATCGGCGTGCCGGCGTCGACGGCGACCGTCGTCATCGCTTCCAGTTCCTGTTCGTCGGCACTGAGCAGCGCGGCGAGCAGGCGGCCGAGCTGGAACACGTCGGACGCCACCGTGAGGCGCTCGCCGTGCAACTGTTCGGGGCTGGCGAATCCCGGCGTGCAGGCGCGCGCGGCCAGCGCATCGTCGTCGCCGAGCAATTGCGCGATGCCGAAATCGAGCAGCTTGGCGCTGCCGTCGGCATCCACCAGCACGTTGGACGGTTTGATGTCGCGATGCAGGATGCCGCGCGCATGCGCGAAAGCCACCGCGGCGCAAACCTGCTGAAACAAGGCGAGTCGCTGTCGCTGCGCCAGGCCGGCCGCGACGCAGTGGCGATCGAGCCGTTCGCCTTCGATCAATTCCATCGCGAACCAGGGCCGTCCTTGCATCGCACCGCCGTCGAGAAGTCGCGCGATGTGCGGATGGCGCAGATCGGCCAGCGCCTGCCGCTCGCGGCGGAACAGCGCCTGGCTTTCCGCATCGGGCTGCGCCTGCAACATCCATTTGAGCGCGACGCGCTGCTGGTACTCGCCATCGGCGCGATCGGCCAGATAGACGATCGCCATGCCGCCGCGGCCGAGTTCACGCACGATGCGATAGATGCCCACCGCGGCACCGGGGGCGAGTTCGGCCGCACTGTCGCGCGCGCGCAGCAGCGAGGCGGCAACGGCGCCCTGCAGGCCGCCGCCGGTGCGCAGGTCATCCGGGTCGATTGGCACGAGCGCTTCCCCAAGGCCGGGCTGCGTGGAGTGTAGCGCCGCCGGAACGGGGCTACACAACGAAATGACCGCGCATGGCAAAACCCGCATCGCAATTCCGTAGCCAGCGGTACGACCCGGGGAAACGAGGCAGGTGGCGTACGCCACCCTCGGCGAAGCAAGCCGGCCGGGCTGTGTGCCAATCACTGAAGGGGTCACAACATGTCGCACGTCGCGGATCGTCGCATTGCTGTTGGGCTGATCGTTTCGTTCTTTCTGCTCGGCGCGCGGCACGCTGCGGGCGTGGAGCCTGCGGTGATGACGACGCTGGAAGACGGCAACGTCGCCGTCGCGCTTGCCACGCCCGACGTCAATCTGCCGTTACCTGCGCAGACCGGATTCGCATTGCCGCCGGGCGCGCTGCCGCATGGCGCGAGTTTTCTCGGTGGCGACCAATTGCTGTTCGCGGATTTCGCCGTGGCGCGGCTTTACCGGACCTTGCTCGCCGCACCGGGTGCGGTGACGAACGTCGATCTGCCCGGTCGCAGCAATGCGAACGGCAGCCTCGCGGTCGAACCGAATGCGCGTTATGCGTTGAGCATCGGCGAATCGAACGGTGGCATCGCGGAAGCCGTGGTCGTCGATTTCGGCGCGAATCCGCCGGCGGTGTCGCCGATCGTGCCGGCGCTGCGCGTGCGCGGCTTCGTCACCGCGGCGATCGACTTCGCGCCCGATCGCCGCGCCTTCGTCTGCCACACCAGCGGCGTCAGCGTGTTGAGTCCGCCCTACACCACGATCGATTTCACGATCGCCTTTCCCACCATCGCGCTCTCACCGAGCATGTGCCGCCTGACGCGCGACGGCTCGCGGCTCTTCGTCACGCGTGTGTTGAGCGAAGTGGCACCGTCGGTGAATGCGGTGCGCACTACGACGGCACCGTTTTCGGCGGCCAGCACCTTCGTCGCGATGCCGGCGCCGGCCGGCGTGCAGGGCCTGGGTCCGATGGCCGTGTCGCCCGACGGCCAGGCGCTGATCGTCGGCCAGCAATTCCTGTTTCCGCCGGAGAACGGCGTGCGTGCGCGGGCCTTCGTGCTGCGCGCGCCGTTCGGCAATGCGACGGCGTACGAAGAAATCGATTTGCCCGCCGCACTCACCGGCGTGAACTGCACGGCCGAAGGCAACGCGGACGATTGCCCGGGATTCGAGCACATCGAAACCAGCGCCGATGGATCGCTTGCGATCCTCACCGGCAATAGCAGCAGCGTCGTGGCGGGCGTGCCGGATCGCGTTCCCGCGATCTTCGTGCGGCAGCCGTTCGATGCCTTGTTGCGCCATGCGGTGGGCGTGCAGATCGCGCCGGCAGCGGTCATCCCGGGAAGAGGCGCCGGCGCGGTGCGATTCCAGCCGGCGCGGATTTTTGCCGATGGGCTGGAGGGGTTTTGATCGGCGGGCTAAAGATCAGCGCGAACCGCTACACCAACCCGCTGGTAACCATCCCCACCAGCAAACCACCGCCACCGAGCAGCATGCCGATCACCATGCCGGCCCAGGCCATGCGGCGCTCGGCGACGCGTTCGCGGGCGGCGCGGATCGGGTCGGCGTCGTGTTCGCGGGCGTGGCGGCGCGCGAGAATGCGCGGCAACCAGGTCAGATTCATCACGCCGATAGCGAGCATCAGGCCGAGGAAGCTAACGGTCGGCAGATACACCGCTTCGATGACGACGGCGGCCGCCATCAAGGCGGTGAAAACGAACACGGTGAAGATGCCGACGGCGGCGAACCACGCCAGATCGCGCTTCTCCTGTTCGTCGATCGCGGTGATCCAGTGTTTGCGCACGCCGAACAGTACGCTGGCGATGCCCGCGATCATCGCGAACACGACGCCGCCGGCCACGCCGATCATCAGGCGCGAGGCGCCCTTGCCGGCGAGCGAGCCGCCGAACGCGGCCTTGCCCAGACCGCGGCCGATGGCGCCGAAGGCCGCGGAAATCTTGCCGAGTCCGTAGCCGGCAGTCGCGCTCGCCGCGCCCGCAAAACCGGCGGCGGCCGCCGATTGCGAAAACGCCAGGCTGCCGACCACGATCGCAGTGAAGGCGGCGGTCGGCGCGCTGCTGCGCGCGAATTCGCCCAGACGCTCCAGCAGGCCCTGATGCAGGCTCTGGCGGGCGCGCGACAAACGTTTGCGCACCGCCGCGTCCTGCATGCCGAGCAGGTTGGCGACCTGCTTCGACGACTGGCCTTCGCGGTAATAGATCAACAGGATTTCGCGCGTCTCTTCCGGCAATTCGTCGATCAGGTCGGCGACGACGGCTTCTTCCTGCTGGCGGCCCAGGCGATCCGGATGATCGGGCGTCGGATCGGCGACCACGGCGAGGATGTCGTCCATGTCGCCGTCGATGCGCTTTTCGCTGTATTTGCGGCGCAGGTGATCGTGCGCGAGGTTGCGCGTGATCTGCCGCAGCCAGGGCAGGAAGCTCGACTGGTTGCGCAGCTTCGGCAGGTGATTCCACGCGCTCAGGAAAGCATCCTGCGCGATGTCTTCGCTGGCCGGTACATCGCGCGTGATGGCCAGCGCGATCGCAGTGATGCCGTTCTGGCAGCCCGACACGATGCGCCCGAAGGCGGCGCGGTCGCCGTTGGCGGCGGCGGGCAACTGCTTTTCGATCAATGCGGACAGCGCTTCGGCGTTCACGGTGGTCATGCGGGTGGGGGCGTCAGGGAGGGGACGTGTACACCGGCACGATGTGACTGCGATCCTCTTCCGGCTGCGCGCCGCAGGCGCGCACCAGGGTCAGGATCACGGCACAGGCCAGCACCATCAACAGGCCCAGCCGCAGGCGATGCGCGCGCCGCAGCGGTTCGTTGCCGCTGGCGGTCGAGGGCGGCGCCTTCGGCAAGTAGGAATCGGGCCGCGTGCTTTCGATCAGCCCGGCTTCGATCAACAGCGCGCGCGCGCGCGTCACATCGTCGGCCTTCACGATCCACACGCCCGGTTGCGAATCGCCGTACGGGCTTTCCTTGTAGCTGAAGCTGCGGCGGCGCGAGCCTTTGTACGAGCGCGCGTCGTTGACATAGGTTTCGATGCCGGCCTCGTTGAGCAGGCGCGCAACGGCCTCGACGTTCTCGAGCCGCGGCGAGGTGAACAGTTGGCGCATCGTCAGCCTCCTTCTTTCGGCGGCAGCACGCGGATCAGGCCTTCCTGCGCGGTCGAGGCGATCAGCACGCCATCGCGATTGTAGATGCTGCCGCGCGCCAGCCCGCGCGCGCCCTGCGCGGTGGGGCTGTCGCACGAATACAGCAGCCACTGGTCGATGCGGAACGGACGATGGAACCACATCGCGTGATCCAGGCTCGCCATCAGCACATTCGGCTGCAGGTACGAAATGCCGTGCGGAAACGTGGTGGTGCCGATCAGATGGAAATCCGATGCGTAGGCCAGCAGCGAACGATGCAGGTTGTCGTCGTCCGGCAACTCGCCCGGCAGGCGGAACCACACCTGCTGATAGGGCGGGCGCTTCACCGGATGCAGCTCGTCGCGCGGATACACCGGCCGGAATTCGAACGGCCCGCGGCGCGTGAGCCAGCGCTGCATTTTCGGCGGCAAGGCGGCGAGGGTTTCGGGCGACAGCGGCGGTGTTTCCGGCAGATCTTCCGGCTTGGGCACTTCGGGGCCGGAAATCTGGTGTTCGGCGCCGCTTTCCGGTTCCTGGAAACTGGTCGCCAGCACGAAGATCGGCTGGCCGTGCTGGATCGCGGTGATGCGCCGCACCGAGAACGAATTGCCGTCGCGCGCGCGATCGACGTCGTAGACGATCGGATGTTCGATATCGCCCGCGCGCAGGAAATACCCGTGCAGCGAATGCACCGCGCGATCGGCCGCCACCGTCTGCTGTGCGGCCGACAGCGCCTGCCCGAGCACCTGCCCGCCGAACACGTATTTGGTGCCGATATCGCGGCTCTGGCCGCGGAACAGATTGTCCTCGATGCGCTCCAGGCGCAGCAGATCGAGCAGTTCGGCGATGATTTCGTGCAAGGGAATCGGATCCGGCGAGGGCAGGCGCGGATTATACGAAGGCGGCCGCAGGCGCGTGCGGATCGATCGTCCGATCGCGCCCCGCAGCGCATAGAATCGCGCCTTCCGCTCCGACTTCCGGCCCTGCGTGCGCCTGCTTTCGCTGTTCCGCGACAATCCGCACCGCTACCCGCTCGGCTATCACGCCGGCCTCGATGGGCTGCGCGGCACGATGACGCTGGGCGTGATGGCCGCGCATGTGCGCGAGGCCTGGTGTCCGGGATCGTTCGTCTACATGGACACGTTTTTCCTGATGAGCGCCTACCTCATCACGGCGCTGTTGCTGAAAGGCTGGTCGCGCAGCGGCGAGATCCAGTTCGCACGCTTCTACTATCGCCGGGCGCTGCGGTTGTTTCCCGCCAATTACGTGATGATCGCGGCCTTCTGCGTCGCGGCCTTCCTGTGGCTCGACGACACCGCCGGCCACATGAAACAGGCCGTGGTGGCGGGGCTTTACGTGTCGAACTGGACGCGCGCGTTCGAAGTTCCGATGCCGCAATTCCTCGGGCACACCTGGTCGCTGGCGATCGAGGAACAGTATTACCTGCTGTGGCCCGTGATCCTGGCGGGTCTGCTGAAAATCTGGGGATTGCGCGCGCGCACCGTCGTCATCGTGCTGCTGGCGGCGCTGGCGTTCGCCGTCTGGCGCAGCTGGCTGACCTACGACGGCGCCAGCATCGCGCGCCTCTACAACGGCACCGACACGCGCGCCGATGCGCTGCTGATCGGTTGCGCGCTCGGCATGATGCTGGCGCTGCCGGGCGTGCGCGGCAATATGGGACTGCAGAATTTCGCGCGCGTGGCGGCGCTGCCTTGCGTGCTGATCCTGCTCATTGCGGGCTATTCGCTGCAGTGGGAAATGCGTGCGATGTATGCGGGCGGCAGCGTGTTTTTCTCGCTCGTCTCGGCCGTGCTGGTGGCGGCGCTGGTGTTGCCGCAGCGCACGCTCGCGCATCGGATCTTCGAGCTGCCGCCGCTCGTGTTCCTCGGGCGCATCTGCTACGGGCTGTATCTGTGGCACTTCCCGATCTACAACATCCTGCGGTTCGGCTTCTCGCTGTCGGATGTGTGGGTCGCCGGCCTCGGAATTCCGCTGACGTTCGCGATCGCGATGCTGTCGTACCGCTACATCGAAAGCCCGTTCCTCGCGATCAAGGACCGCATGGCCGAGTCCAAGCCGGCCGTCGACAAAGACAGCGAAAAGCCCTTGAAACAGGGTGCCTGACGCTAGCCCTCGGGCGTCGCGGACGGCGCGTGCAGGCGTTTGAGCGCGAGGTTCGCCATCACGCGATCCCACGGAAACATCGGGCCCGGATCGAGTTTGCGCCGCACCAGTTGCATTTCGTTGTCGCTCGCCGGCACTTCGTCGAGATCGAGATCCTCGTGGCCAGCGATGTGCCGCAACGACGGCAGCGCCACCACGAGCCAGCGCAGCAGGCCGGACAGTGCATCGATCTGCGCGGCGGCGTAGGGCTCGGTCATCGCCTGGTGACGCGAATCGAGCCACTCCGGATAACGGCCGCTGTTGACCAGTTCGATGCCGATCGAGCGCGGGTTGTAGCCGCGCGTGTGGTGCGCCACGCGTTCGGGTGGCACGAAGCAGAAGGTGCTGGCGTCGCGATCGATGTAGTAGTGCCCGCTGTTGCCGGTGCCGCTGTCGTACAGCACGCGTTCGCCGTACTGGCGCGCGATGGCGAGGTCGGGCAGTTCGGTGCAATGGATGACGACCAGGTCCACGCTCGCCAGCGCCCGTGTGTCGAGGCGTTCGACGTAGGGCAGCGGCCATTGGATGATGGGCGGGAAGTCGCTCATGCGCGCGTCGTCGAGTCCGGGCGAAAGCTCGTCGCATGCTAACATCCGTTTCCTCGATGGCGGCTCGCGATTGCATCCGAAGTGCCTCCCGAACCGAGCCGTTTGAGCATGCCCTTTCCTCCCGATTCCGCCCTCGGCCAGCTGATGTCGCACTTCGCGCGACCCGGCCGCGTGCGCTGGATCGGGCTGCGCCCGGCGCGCGAGCAGCCGATGATCGCGGTCGACGCGGTGGACGCGCTCGCCGGTGCCGGCCTGCAGGGCGATCGTTTCAAGGGTGCGAGCGGCAAGCGCGGCGTCACGCTGATCCAGGCCGAACATCTGCCGGTGATCGCGGGCCTGGCCGGGCTCGAATCCATCGATGCCGCGACGCTGCGCCGCAATCTGCTGGTGGAAGGCATCCCGCTGGTGGCGCTGGTCGGCAGGCGTTTTCGCGTCGGCGAGGCGCTGCTCGAAGGCACCGGCCCGTGCGATCCGTGCTCGCGCATGGAAGCCGCGCTCGGCCATGGCGGCTACAACGCGATGCGCGGACACGGCGGCATCACGGCGCGCATTATCGAAGGCGGTCGCATCGCGCTCGGCGATGCGGTGGCGCCCGAAATTTCACTTTCACTCTGACAGAGACCTCATGCGCGGCCACGTCATTCTTTCGCACGGACTCGACAGCAGCCCCGAAGCCACCAAGGTGGCGGCGCTGGCGCGGGTGGCCGAATCGCTCGGCTGGACCAGCGAGCGGCCCGATTACGGCGACATCGATGCGCGCCGCAACATCCGCGAAGTGAGCGCGCGGCTCGAACGCCTGGTCGATCGCGCGAAGGTGGCGGCGAAGCCGCTGGTGCTGGCCGGATCGAGCATGGGCGCCTTCATTTCGGCGCTCGCCACGCTCGAAATCGAATGCGTCGGTTTGTTCCTGATGGCGCCGCCGGTGGTGCTCGAAGGCTATCCGCAGTCGCTCGACGCCGAATTGCTTCCCACCACCGTGATCCACGGCTGGGACGACGAACTGATTCCGGCCGGCGACGTGGTGCGCTGGGCGCAGGTGCGCAACGATCGGCTGATCCTGGTCGACGATAGCCACCGGCTGGCCAATCACGTCGAGTTCTGCGCCGAGGAATTCGGTCGTTTTCTCGCGGCATTGAAGTGAGCGCGCCGCACGATTCGCCGATCCGCCGCCGCTTCTTCGCGACCTGCGCGAAGGGCCTGGAATACCTGCTGGTCGACGAGCTGCGCGCGCTCGGTGGCGACGAAGTGCATGAGGCGCTGGCCGGCGTGCACTTCGAGGGCAGCCTGGACGTCGCGTATCGCGCCTGCCTGTGGTCGCGCCTGGCGAGCCGGATTCTGATGCCGCTGGCCGAATTCGACGCGCCGGAAGACACCGCGCTGTATCACGGCGTGCGCGAAATCGATTGGCTGCAGCACATTACCGCCGACGGCACGCTGGCGGTCGATGCCAATCTGTTCGCATCGCAGCTCTCGCACGAACGCTACGCCGAGCAACGCGTGAAGGACGCCGTGGTCGACCAGCTGCGCGATGCCAGCGGCGTGCGGCCGTCGGTCGATACCGAGCGGCCCGATATCCGCATCAACCTGGCGGTGAAACGCGATCGCGCGACGATCAGTCTCGACCTGTCCGGCGCCAGCCTGCACCGGCGTGGCTATCGCATCGCGCAGGGCGCCGCACCGCTGAAGGAAAATCTCGCCTGCGCCGTGCTGCTGCGCGCGGGCTGGCCCGAGGTGCATCGCAACGGCGGCAGCCTGCTCGATCCGATGTGCGGCTCGGGCACGTTGCTGATCGAAGGCGCGCGCATGGCGGCCGACTATGCGCCGGGTCTGCAGCGCGAATACTTCGGTTTTATCGGCTGGCGCGGGCATCGGACGACGTTGTGGAACGGCCTGTTCGCCGAAGCCAACGATCGCGCACGCGCCGGCCTCGCTGCGTTGCAGCCGGTGTTTTTCGGCTTCGACAGCGATGCCGCGGCCGTCGCGGCCACCGAACGCAATGCGCAATCGGCCGGCGTCGGCGAGTTCCTGCGCGTGCAGGTGGGCGATGTGGCGACATTGGAACCGCCGGCTTCCGCCGCGACCGGCCTCGTCGTGTGCAATCCGCCGTACGACGAGCGCCTGGCTGCCGATGCGACGCTTTATCGCGAGTTCGGTGGCGCGCTGCGGCGCGGTTTCGTCGGCTGGCGCGCCGCGGTGCTGACCGGCGACGAAGCGCTCGGCCGTGCGCTCGGTTTGCGCGCCGACAAACGCTACGTGCTCTACAACGGCGCGCTCAAATGCAGCCTGATCCGCATCGACGAGATCGAGCCGGCGAAGGAAGCCACGCGTGCACCGAAGGTGCTGTCGGAAGGCGCGCAGATGGTGGCGAACCGGTTGCGCAAGAATCTGCGCAATACGAAGTCGTGGCGCTCGCGCGAAGGCGTGTCGTGCTATCGCATTTACGACGCCGACATTCCCGAATATGCCGCGGCGATCGATGTCTACGAAGGCATCGTCGAGCATGCCGATGGCCTGATCGAAAGCACCGATCTGCCGTCGCTGTGGCTGCACGTGCAGGAATATCTCGCACCGAGCGACATCCCGGTGGAAACCGCGAAACAGCGCCTCGGCGATCTGCTGCGCGCGGCGATGGACGTGTTCGAATTGCCGCGCGCGTGCGTCGCGCTCAAGACGCGCCAGCGCGGCAAGGGCGGCGAGAAATACGGCAGGCTCGATCGGCGCGGCGAGTTCCTGCAGGTCGGCGAAGGCGCGGCGCGCTTGCGCGTCAACCTGTTCGATTATCTCGACACGGGTTTGTTTCTCGATCACCGTCCGCTGCGAATGCGGCTCGCGCATCAGGCGCGCGGACTGCGTTTCCTCAATCTGTTCTGCTACACCGGCGCGGTGACGGTGCAGGCCGCGGCCGGGCGCGCGGCGAGCACGACCAGCGTCGATCTGTCGTCGACCTATCTGGAGTGGGCCGCGCGCAATCTGGCGTTGAATGGCATCGCCGGGCCGCAGCATCGGCTGGTGCACGCCGATGCGCTGGCCTGGCTGGAAGCCGAGCGCGGCGAATACGATCTGATTTTCTGCGATCCGCCGACCTTCTCGAACTCGGCGCGCGCCGACGATTTCGATCTGCAGCGCGAACATCCGCGCCTGATCCGCGCCTGCGCGGCGCGGCTGGCAGCGGAAGGGCTGCTGCTGTTTTCGAACAACTTCCGGCGTTTCAAGCTCGATCCGGCGCTCGCAACCGAATTCGACGTGCGCGAGATCAGCGCCGAGACGATTCCGCCGGATTTCGCACGCGATCCGCGCATCCACCGCGTCTGGGAAATCCGCAACCGCGAGTGATCCGCGGTTGCGGCGCGAACCTACTCGTGCGACTCGCTTTTCGGCGCGTCGCCGGCGGCGGGATCGACCACCGAAACCACGCCCTCGGCCTCTTCCTTGCCGTTCATGCGCGCCTTGTAGTCCGCTTTCGTCAGCGGCGTCACGCGCGCGATGCGGCAGGGGATGATGGCGGGCGAGCGACGCAGCGCCACCACTTCGTCGCGCGCGCCGCCGCAGATGCGGCCCACGCCGCCGCCGGAGCGGAACGCGATGCTGTCGGCGAACGCCAGCTCCGGGCACGACGGCGCCAGCGCCAGGTGGAAATGCTTGCGTCCGGCGTTCACCAGCAACTCGTCGGAATCGATCAGATGCCAACTGCGCGCGCGCGCCGGATCGAGGCATTCGGAAATCGGACGCAGCGGCGCATAGCCTTCCGCGGGCTCGTCGGCGAAGGCGGGCGAGAACGCCAGCGCCAGCGCGACTGCCGGTCCCAGCAATTGCAGTTTCATGACATTTCCTCACAGTTCGGTCTGGCCGAAAGACGCCCGGATGCGGACGACGGTCGCATCCGTTGTCACCGGGTGCGTTTACACTGCGGGCGGAATCGATGCGACCACGGGGGGCGCATCGTCCGGGAACCGCCATGACCCACAAGAATCGCGCCGCGCCCAGAACCGCCACCGACGCGCCCGGCTGGACCTTCTTCCGCCAGTGGCTGAAGAATCCGCTGGCGATCGCCG
Source organism: uncultured Chiayiivirga sp. (assembly GCA_965653565.1). Lineage (GTDB taxonomy): Bacteria > Pseudomonadota > Gammaproteobacteria > Xanthomonadales > Xanthomonadaceae > JALCLA01. The sequence goes on from CBFHAI010000004.1 coordinate 26,644, forward strand.
CGATTTCGCCGTCGAGCCGCCAACTGGCGCGCCAGATGGTGGCCGAGTTGCCCGACAACACGCGCCGCGTGGTGGAACTGGGCGGCGGCACCGGCGTGTTCACCGAGGCCCTGATCGAACACGGCATCCGGCCGGCCGATCTGCTCGTGCTCGAACTCAACGAAGAGCTGCATCACCATCTGCGCCTGCGTTTTTCGGAAGCCCACGTAGTGTGCGCCGATGCGCGCGATCTGCCGACCGTCGCCGCGCGCGTCGGATTTCTCGACGACGGCAAGGCCGATGCGGTGATTTCCGGGCTGGGCCTGTTGTCGATGCCGAAGCCGACGCAGCAGGCGATCGTCGAAGCGGCATTCCAGACCTTGCGGCCCGGGGGACGCTTGATCCAGTTCACTTACGGGCCGGCCTCGCCGGTGGCGAAGGAAGTGCTGGCGGCGCTCGATCTGAATTCGCGGCGCGGCAATTTCGCCTGGTGGAACATGCCGCCGGCGACGGTATACGTGTACACCCGCAATCGCTCGCGGGCGGTGAAAGCGCGTTCGATGCGCTGAGCACCGACGAGCGCGAGCGCGATCAGGGCCAGCAGGCCCAGTCGCGACGTGGCGGGTATTTGCGGCGCCGCGACGATCGACAGCGATTGGCTCGACACTTCGACGCAGGGACCGGTCGGCGGCGGCGGGTTGCCGTTGCAGCGTTCGTCCACCAACAGGTACTCGCCGGCCGCCGGCGCTGTCATCTGCGCCTCGACGTAGGCCACCGGCGGCCGATCGGGATAAACGAAATCGGTGCCGACACTGCGCGCGATGATGCGATGGCCGTCGAGATGCAGCGTCATTGTCGGCGCCGGTTGGCCGAACGGGCCTTCGAAACGCACCCGCAGTGCGTTGCCCTCGATTGGCGTCGACGGGTAGACGGTTTTTTCCAGCGGAGCCGAGTTCGCCGCTGCCGCGATCACCAGTAGGCCTGCGGCAACGAGTAGCCGCAGTAGCCGCAGCGACCGGCGCGTCGGGCGTGCGGCATCGCGGGCAAGCCGGGCCGCGGGCATCCTCATCCCGAGACCTCGATGGACGCACAAATGCGGGCGAAAGCACCGACTTTCGAGTTCACGCCGGTTTCGCTCCAGGTCGATACGGGTCGCCAGAGTAGCGGCGCCGCGGCCGCAGGAGAAGGTTGCCGCGCCCGCGATCCGATCCGGGCTCCGACCTGGCGGCGGGCGCGATTTCGGTAACGTTTCCAACAACAAACGTCCGATTCCGTATTGCTGCGCTGCACATTGCCGCGATGCAGCCGGGTCCGATAGGTTGCCGTGCCCCTGTGATCTGCGTCACGCCTCAGGGGCATTCCGGACGTTCGCATAATGCCGCTGGGGGCGGCGGCGGACGTCCTTTTGCGTGGCGCGAACTCATCGTTGGGGACGAACGCATGAAGTCTGTGAAACAACTGGCCGCAGGGCTGGCAATCTCGCTGTTGGCCTTCGGTATCGCGAACGCCGATCCGGTAACCGTCAGCCTGTCGGCCGGCGCCAAATCCGACCTCGGCACCGGCAAGCTGCGCTACAGCATCACCAATCCGGGCAAGGTCGACCTGCTGGTGCTGGCCTGGGAAACGCCACTGCGCGGCATGGAAGACGATCTGTTCGAAGTGCGCGGCGAGCAGGGCGAGGTGGCCGAATACGTCGGCCGCCAGTTCAAGCGCGGCCTGCCGCAGCCGGAGGACTACATCGAGATCAAGGCCGGCGCCACGCTGAGCGTCGATGTCGATCTGTCGGCGCACTATGCGATGCGCAAGGCCGGCACCTACGCCGTGCAGTTCGTCGGCCACTTCCACGACAGCTTCGCGGTGAAACCCAAGCGCGGCGGCGAAAACCTGCTGCCGCTGAGCGAGCAGGACCTGCGTTCGGAAATCGTGTCGCTGTGGGTCGACGGCAGCGGCGCGCCCGAGATGCAGGACAAGTACGGCGTGCTCAACATGGCGAAGGCCGGTTCGGTCAGCTATGTCGGCTGCTCGAACACGCAGGCTTCGTCGGTGAGCAGCGGCGTCACCGCGGCCAAGTCGATGGCGTCCAGCGCCACCTCGTATCTGGGCAACGGCACGGTCGGCCCGCGCTACACGACGTGGTTCGGCACCTATTCGTCGAGCAACTACAACACGGTGAAAAGCAATTTCACCAAGATCGCCGACGCGCTGAACAACAAGCCGCTCGAGTTCTATTGCGACTGCACCAGCACCGCCTACGCCTACGTCTACCCGACGCAGCCGTACAAGATCCACCTGTGCAAGGCGTTCTGGAACGCGCCGACCAGCGGCACCGATTCGAAGGGCGGCACCACGATCCACGAAGTCAGCCACTTCGACATCGTCGCCAACACCGACGACATCCAGTACGGCCAGACCGCTTGCAAACGCCTGGCTTCGCAACCGAAGAAGGCGATCAAGAATGCGGATTCGCATGAGTACTTTGCCGAGAACACGCCTTCGTTGAATTGATCTGCTTCTGAGTTGAACGAAACGGCCGCGATTATCGCGGCCGTTTTTTTGCGCGGGAATCGGGAATCGGGAGAGAGCAGGGCTCGTGCCCGATGCGTGTTGCTCCGGCTATGCCTCTCCGGCCGCGCTGCGGAACGCAGTGCAATCGCGTGGCGCCACGTCTACCCGGGCTCTTCTCCCGATTCCCGCTTCCCGATTCCCGGCGCGCTCGCCAGAGCCGCCCGTTGACGCTCCACACCCCGCGCCCGTACCATTCGCGATCTTTCGCGGCGGCCTTGAAACCGCCGCGGAGGCCGTCCACCGGGGTATAGCGCAGTCTGGTAGCGCATCTGCTTTGGGAGCAGAGGGTCGGGGGTTCGAATCCCTCTACCCCGACCATGCATCCCGCTCGAGCCTGTCGAAAGGATCGAAGCGGCCCGGATCAACCCGGAAGGGACGCGGCCGAGGCGCTATAGTTTCCGGCGCGGCGCCCGTAGCTCAACCGGATAGAGCATCGGCCTTCTAAGCCGGCGGTTGCAGGTTCGATTCCTGTCGGGCGCGCCAACCGGACAGCCGGAATTTCCGGCGGCGTCGGCGGTCGAAGGGAATCGATCCGAAGAGAGCGGTAAAGTTGAAAAGCCCGCGCAGGACGCGCAGGTTGTTGGAGAGGGAGCTTCGCTACGGTGGATGTAGCTCAGTCGGTTAGAGCATCGGATTGTGATTCCGAGGGTCGCGGGTTCGAGTCCCGTCTTCCACCCCAATCCCGCGATACGGCATAATGCCGCTTCGCCAGCGGCGCCAAGCGGCAACGAGAAAAAAGCGCCGCACCGGCACAGCACCCGCCGGTGGGCTCCAGAGAAGTGGGCTCCAGAGAAAATGGGTCGTTAGCTCAGTTGGTAGAGCAGTTGACTCTTAATCAATAGGTCGAAGGTTCGAATCCTTCACGACCCACCATTTTCCGCAGGTCCGCACGGTGTGCCATTCCGTGCCGCAGGTTGCCGAACCGCGTTTTTCGCCACCTCAGCAGCCGTATTCCTGGCGCAGGCGGTTGCGTTCGTAGGTCGACCCCACCGAGCTGCCGTCGCTGTCGCGATCGGTGCCGATGCTTTTTTCGAGCTCGGCGCACATCTGCTCGCGCGTCAGCCGCTCCTGGTCGATCTTCACCTTCGTGGTTTTCTTCGACGTCACCGGCAGCCAGGTGTTGAGGTGCGGCGCGAACACCATTTCGGTCTCGCTTTTTTCTTCGTCGACGCTGGCCGGGCAGGGCGTGGTCTGCACCCATTGACGCTGGCCGTCGCTGCAGCGGATGCCGGCGCTGCGCGCCGGTTGACCGGCCGCGTCGGTCGGCGGCGGGGGCGGCGCGGCCGGCGGCGGCGGCGCGCCCACCGGGTCGGGCTGGACCTCGATCGTTTTCACTTCGCTGGCGCCGTCGGCGCACGGGTTCTGTTGATAGACGAAGCTGCCGTCTTGGGCACGGCATTTGTAGACCTGGGCGGCATCGGCCGGCGCCACGAGGGCAAGCCAGCCCAGGACAGGCAAACCAAGCAACATGATCGCCAGCGGATGCTTCATCGGAATTCTCGGCGCGGAAAGTTCGCGGGTTGACGGCTTGCGGGGCGATTCCGGCTCGTCGCGAGCCGCGGAAGCGCAATTCGAGTATAGATCGGCGCCGCCGCGGTGAATCGCCATCGCGTGCCGAACCGCCCCGCGGCGAATGGACCGCCCACCGATGATCGGGCTAAAATGCCGCCGCTGAGGCGCTCGGACGGGCACGACTCGGAGATGTCAGGGTCCAACCCGTCGATTCGCCGGTTCGTCGAACCGGCTGTTCTTCGGGCTGCTCCACGGAGTGGCAGGCTGACGCAGCCTCCCGCCATTCCCCATCCCCACGTTGCCCGCCGGTGCCGTCGACGCCCGCCGATCCGGCCGCAAACCGGCATGCGGGCAAGAGCGTTGCGCGCGAGAGTGGCGGAATTGGTAGACGCACTGGATTTAGGTTCCAGCGGGGCAACCCGTGAGAGTTCGAGTCTCTCCCCTCGCACCATTGCACCAGGCGTCGCCGGTTCGGGGCCGCGGGGGAATTCCCGCCGTGGCGCCGGGTTGCGCGACGAGGCATCATGTTCGATCTATCCCGCCAACGGCGCGGGCGCGGCCTCCAGACGAGGCGCGGTACCTTCAGGAGTGACAATGCAAGTTTCGGTTGAGAACGTCAGCAAGCTCGAGCGCAAGCTCACCGTCAGCGTGCCGTCCGAGCGCCTCGATGCCACCGTGCGCGAGCGCCTGCGCGAACTGTCGCGCAACGTGCGCCTGAAGGGCTTCCGCCCGGGCAAGATTCCGGCCACGGTGATCGAACAGCGCTACGGCAAGCAGGTGCGTTCCGAAGCGCTCGGCCAGCTGATCCGCGATTCGTTCAACGAAGCGGTGCAGCAGGAAAAACTGCGTCCGGCCGTGCCGCCGTCGATCGAAACCACCGGCCGCCCGGAAGGCGGCGAAATCAAATACATCGCGACCTTCGAAGTGATGCCCGAAGTCGGCAAGATCGACGTCTCGGGCCTGAAGATCGCCAAGCCGGTGGCGAGCGTGGAAGACGCCGACATCGACACCATGATCGAAACCCTGCGCCTGCAGCGCCGCACCTGGGATCCGGTCGAGCGCGCCGCGCAAACCGGCGACCTGGTGATGTTCGAATCCTCGGCCACCTTCGGCGACGAGCGCGTGCCGACTGAAGGCGTCGAGCGCGCCGGCAGCATCATCGGCTCGAACGCGCTGTTCCCGGAGCTCGAGCAGAACCTCGTCGGCCTGAAGACCGGCGACGAAAAGTCGTTCGAAGCCACCGCGCCGGCCGATTACCGCGTCGCCTCGCTGGCCGGCAAAACCGGCAAGTTCCAGATCAAGGTGATGCGCGTGTCGCAGGCGAAACTGCCGGAAGTCGACGCCGAATTCATCCAGAGCTTCGGTATCCCGGGCAACGATGTGGCCACCTTCCGCGCCGAAGTGCGCGCCAACCTCGAGCGCGAGCTCAAGGGCACCCTGATGAGCCGTTTGAAGGCCTCGGTGGTGGACAAGCTGGTCGCGCAGCACGGCGAAGTGGAATTCCCGGTGCGCATGATCGAAGCCGAAGCGCGCGGCATCGCCAACCAGGCCATGCAGCAGGCCAAGCAGCAGGGCCAGAAAGACGCAAAAATCAGCCATGAAGGCTTCCTGCCGATCGCCAAGAAGCGCGTCGCCGCCGCCGTGCTGCTGGGCGAACTGGCACGCCAGAACGACATCCGCCTCGACCAGCACCGCGTCAACGAAATGCTGGCCACGATCGCCAGCACGTATGAAGAGCCGCAGCAGGTCATTGAACTTTATCGCAACGATCCCCAATTGATGCAGGGCCTGCAGAGCCGCGTCATCGAAGATCAGGTGATCGACTGGATCGCCGATCATGCCGATGTCGCCACCGAGCAGTTGAGCTTCAATGAAGTGATGCGTCCGGCGTAAAGCGTCATCCGCGCGCCACCCGGCGCGCGTTGCCGGAAACCTGATATCGGAGATCACAGTGAGCGAGATTCGTGGTTTGAACCTGGTGCCGATGGTGGTCGAACAGACCAGCCGCGGCGAGCGCGCGTACGACATCTATTCGCGCCTGCTCAAGGAGCGCGTGATCTTCATGGTTGGTCCGATCGACGACTACATGGCGAACGTGGTGGTGGCGCAGTTGCTGTTCCTGGAATCGGAAAATCCCGACAAGGACATCAATCTGTACATCAACTCGCCGGGCGGTTCGGTGACCGCCGGCATGGCGATCTACGACACCATGCAGTACATCAAGCCCGACGTGAGCACGATGTGCGTCGGTCAGGCCGCCAGCATGGGTGCGCTGTTGCTGGCCTCGGGCAGCAAGGGCAAGCGTTATTCGTTGCCGCATGCGCGCGTCATGATCCACCAGCCGCTCGGCGGCTTCTCGGGCCAGGCCAGCGACATCGACATCCATGCGCGTGAAATCCTCGCCATCCGCGACCGCCTGAACCACATCCTGGCACGCCACACCGGCCAGCCGGTGGAACGCATTGCCAAGGACACCGACCGCGACAATTTCATGAGCGCCGCCGATGCCCGCGATTACGGCCTCGTGGACGCGGTGCTGGAGCGCCGGCCGGAAGAGTCGGTCAAGCCGGCCTGAGGCTGCGGTCACAGTAATCCGATACCACCCGGCGCCCGGGTCGGCCGACGCTAGGCGTGCGGCCGACTTGGCGCTATTCTGCCGTTGACTTTCGGCTTTTCAGCAGGGCATTCCAGGCATGAGCGACGACCGACAGGGGCGAAGCGGCGAAAGCGGCAAGATCCTGTATTGCTCCTTCTGCGGCAAAAGCCAGCATGAGGTCCGCAAACTGATTGCGGGCCCGAGCGTGTTCATCTGCGATGAATGCGTCGAGCTTTGCAACGACATCATCCGCGAGGAGCTCGAAGAGAAGGCCGCCAGTTCGCGCAGCCATCTTCCCAAGCCGCGCGAGATCATGGACGTGCTCGACCAGTACGTCGTTGGCCAGGCGCGCGCCAAGAAATCGCTCGCGGTGGCGGTGTACAACCACTACAAGCGCATCGAACAGCGCGGCAAGAACGACGACGTCGAACTGGCCAAATCCAACATCCTGCTGGTCGGCCCGACCGGCTCGGGCAAGACGCTGCTGGCCGAAACGCTGGCGCGCCTGCTCAACGTGCCGTTCACGATCGCCGATGCCACGACGCTGACCGAAGCCGGCTACGTCGGCGAAGACGTCGAAAACATTATTCAGAAGTTGTTGCAGAAGTGCGACTACGACGTCGAAAAGGCGCAGACGGGCATCGTCTACATCGACGAGATCGACAAGATTTCGCGCAAGAGCGAGAACCCGTCGATCACGCGCGACGTTTCCGGCGAAGGCGTGCAGCAGGCGCTGCTCAAGCTGATCGAAGGCACGGTCGCCAGCGTGCCGCCGCAGGGCGGCCGCAAGCATCCGCAGCAGGAATTCCTGCAGGTCGACACGCGCAATATTCTCTTCATCTGCGGCGGCGCCTTCGCCGGCCTGGAAAAAATCATCCAGCAGCGTTCGCTCGATTCGGGCGGCATCGGTTTCGGCGCCGACGTGCGCAGCAAGAACCAGAAGGTCAACGTCGGCAAGCTGCTCGCCGATTGCGAGCCGGAAGATCTGATCAAGTTCGGCCTGATCCCCGAATTCGTCGGCCGCCTGCCGGTGCTCGCGACGCTCGAAGAGCTCGACGAACCGGCGCTGGTGAAAATCCTCACCGAGCCCAAGAACGCCATCACCAAGCAGTTCAAGAAACTGTTCGAGATGGAAGGCTCGGATCTGGAGTTCCGCCCCGACGCGCTCAACGCCGTCGCGCGCAAGGCGCTCAAGCGCAAGACCGGCGCGCGCGGCCTGCGCACGATCCTCGAACAGGTGCTGCTCGATACGATGTACGAGCTGCCCTCGCTCGAGAACGTCACCAAGGTCGTGGTCGACGAATCGGTGATCAACAACCAGGCCGAGCCGTACCTGATCTATCAGGGCAATCCGGTCGCGCCGGCCAAGGCCGCTTCGGAATAAGCGGGCGCAAGTACCGCTGCTGCGCGCTTTGACAGTAATTTGCGTCCCGTCCGGGGCGCCGGCCTTGTCGGGGCCCGAAACCTTGGCGCATCCTCGACCTTGCGGGGTCGAAGCTAGCCCCCACCTAGTGGACATTCCGGCGCCCTTCGCGGGCGCCGACCGACACGGAGAGCGTCCAAATGGCTGAATCCTCGTCCTCCCGCATCGAACTGCCGGTGTTGCCGCTGCGCGATGTGGTGGTCTACCCGCATATGGTGATCCCGCTCTTCGTCGGCCGCGAGAAATCGATCCGCGCGCTCGACGCGGCGATGGAGGCCGACAAGCAGATCCTGCTGGTCGCGCAGAAGAGTCCGGAAACCGACGACCCCGATGCCAAGGATCTCTACGAGATCGGCACCGTGGCACAGGTGCTGCAATTGCTCAAACTTCCCGACGGCACCATCAAGGTGCTGGTCGAAGGCGTCTCGCGCGCCAACGTCAACAGTTTCTTCGAGCGCGACAAGGCGCTGTCGGCGCGCGGCGAAATCGTCGAATCGAATTTCGAGCGCGACCAGCGCGAACTCGACGTCACGGTGCGCTCGCTGCTCACCCTGTTCGAGCAGTACGTGAAAATGAATCGAAAGATTCCGCCGGAACTGCTGTCCACGCTGTCGGGCATCGACGATCCCAGCCGTTTGGCCGACACCGTGGCTGCTCATCTGGCGATCCGCCTGGGCGACAAGCAGAAGCTGCTCGAAGCGATCGACGTGGGCGCGCGCCTGGAAATGCTGATCGGTTTCGTCGACGGCGAAATCGACGTGCAGCAGCTAGAAAAGCGCATTCGCGGCCGGGTCAAGTCGCAGATGGAGAAGAGCCAGCGCGAGTACTATCTCAACGAGCAGATGAAGGCGATCCAGAAGGAACTGGGCGAGATCGACGATGCGCCCAACGAACTGGAAGAGCTGACCAAGAAGATCGCCAGCGCCGGCATGCCCAAGGCGGTCGAAGCTAAGGCCAAGGCCGAGCTCAACAAGCTCAAGCAGATGTCGCCGATGTCAGCCGAAGCCACCGTCGTGCGCAACTATCTCGACTGGCTGATCGGCGTGCCGTGGAAGAAGCGCACCAAGGTCCGCAAGGATCTGAAACTCGCGCAGGATACGCTCGATGCCGATCACTACGGCCTGGAGAAAGTGAAGGACCGCATCCTCGAATATCTCGCGGTGCAGTCGCGCGTGCAGAAAATGAAAGGCGCGATCCTGTGCCTCGTCGGCCCGCCCGGCGTCGGTAAGACCTCGCTCGGCCAGTCGATCGCCAAGGCCACGAACCGCAAGTTCGTGCGCATGTCGCTCGGCGGCGTGCGCGATGAAGCGGAAATCCGCGGGCATCGCCGCACTTATATCGGGTCGATGCCCGGAAGGATCGTGCAGAACTTGAACAAGATCGGCACGCGCAATCCGCTGTTCCTGCTCGACGAGATCGACAAGATGAGCATGGATTTCCGCGGCGATCCGTCGTCGGCGATGCTCGAAGTGCTCGATCCGGAGCAGAACTTCTCGTTCAACGATCACTATCTCGAGGTCGATCTGGATCTGTCCGAAGTGATGTTCGTGGCGACCGCCAACTCGCTCAACATCCCCGGTCCGCTGCTCGATCGCATGGAAGTGATCCGCATCCCGGGCTACACCGAAGACGAGAAGATCAACATCGCCGAACGCTACCTCGTGCCCAAGCAGATCAAGAACAACGGTCTGAAGCCCGAGGAATTGAAGGTGAGCGAGGCGGCGGTACGCGAGATCGTGCGCTACTACACGCGCGAATCGGGCGTGCGCAATCTCGAGCGCGAGATCTCGAAAATCTGCCGCAAGGTGGTAAAGGAAATCGCGCTCGCCGGTCCGCAGCCGGAGAAGAAGAAGGGCAAGAAGAAAGACGGTCCGGTGCTGGTCACGCCGAAGAACATCGATCACTACCTCGGTGTGCGCCGCTACGATTTCGGCCGCGCCGAAGAACAGGCCGAGATCGGTCTGGTGACGGGCCTGGCGTGGACGGAAGTCGGCGGCGATCTGCTGCAGATCGAAGCCGCGCTGGTGCCGGGCAAGGGCGGTCTACTGCACACCGGCCAGCTCGGCGACGTGATGCAGGAATCGATCAAGGCCGCGCTCTCGGTGGTGCGTTCGCGCACCACGCTGCTTGGCCTGGAAACCGACTTCCACCAGAAGTACGACATCCACGTGCACGTGCCGGAAGGCGCCACGCCGAAAGACGGTCCGAGCGCCGGCATCGCGATGGTGACGGCACTGGTGTCGGCACTGTCGAAAGTGCCGGTGAAGGCCGATGTGGCGATGACCGGCGAAATCACCTTGCGCGGCCGCGTGCTGCCGATCGGCGGACTCAAGGAAAAGCTGCTCGCCGCGCTGCGCGGCGGCATCCGCACCGTGATCATTCCGGAAGAGAACAAGAAGGATCTGGTCGACATTCCGAAGAATGTCACGCAGGGCCTGGACATCATTCCGGTGCGCTGGATCGACGAAGTGCTCGACATCGCCTTGGTGAAGCCGCTGCTGCCGCGTGAAGAAGCGTCGGCGCCGGTGGCGACCGAGGGCCAGGAACCGCCGCGCGGCGACGAAGGGTCGCAGTTGCCGCGAGCGCATTGATAAGCCTGTCGCGACGGTTTGTCGATCCGGCCGCGAAAGCGCGTTGTGCCGCCCGCACAACGCGCGTTCGAGCGCGCTAAAACCGCATCAATCCCGGCTTTTTTGTTGCGCGGCCCCAACCCCGCTGGTATAAATCGCCGCAGCCGCAGCGCGCATAGCAGGCCCTCGCGCGCCGCGGAAAACGGTCGATCGGTCTTCGCGTCCATCCGGGCCCTGCATTTCGATTGAGAACAACGCGGGTCACAACGACCACGCTCCAGGAGTGACATCAGAATGAACAAAGCCGAATTCATTGCGGCCGTCGCCGACGCCGCCGAGCTTTCCAAGGCCGATGCCGGCCGCGCCACCGACGCCGTCATCGATGTGATCAAGGCGGCCCTCGCGAAAGGCGAAACGATTTCGCTCGTTGGGTTCGGTACCTTCGTCGTGCGCAAGCGTGCAGCCCGTACCGGCCGCAATCCGCGCAGCGGCGAAACCATCAATATCGCCGCCTCGAAAAATCCTTCGTTCAAGGCTGGCAAAGCGCTAAAAGACGCTGTAAACTAGCGTGCTCAAGCTGGGTGCTTAGCTCAGCGGTAGAGCGTCGCCCTTACAAGGCGAGGGTCGGGGGTTCGAAACCCTCAGCACCCACCAAGCACCGAGCTGTATCAGAACAAGCGGAGTGGTAGTTCAGTCGGTTAGAATGCTGGCCTGTCACGCCGGAGGTCGCGGGTTCGAGTCCCGTCCACTCCGCCACTATCCTGAGGGCGCCTGACAACAGGCGCCCTTGTTTTTTTCCGGGTCCGGAACGGCGATCGTCGCCGTGCCGGTGATGCTTACGCCTTCGATCCCTACGCCCATGCTGCAGATACTGCGCGATAAGACCACAAGCTGGATCGCTCCGGTGATCCTGGTGCTGCTGATCATCCCGTTCGCCTTTTTCGGGGTCGAGAATTTCTTCGTCGCGCCCCCCGCCACCTATGTGGCCAAGGTCGGCGACAAGGAAATCGGGCAGGACGAATACCGCCGGCGGTTCGAAGAATTCCGCGGCCAGATGCGCCAGGCGATGGGCGAGAATTTCGATTCGCGCGAATTCGAAAGCGCCGAGAACAAGCGTCGCGTGCTCGACCGGCTGATCGACGAAAAGGTGCTCGAACAAGCCAGCGAACGCCTCGGCGTGATCGTGCCGCCCAGCGTGCTGCAGAAGGAAATCGCCGAGATTCCGGCGTTCCAGGTCGACGGCCGTTTCGATGCCAACCAGTATCGCCTTGTGCTGCAGTCGCAGGGCATGTCGCCGCGCGCGTTCGAACAGCGCGTGCATCACGACTTGCTGATCCAGGCGCTGCCGACGCAGTTGATGTCGACCGGTTTCGTCACCGGCGATTACGTCTCGCGCTATCTCGCGCTGCGCGACCAGACCCGCAGCTTCGACTATCTCGAACTGCCGGCGCCCGATCCGGCCACGATCGGCGAAATCACCGATGCCGACGTGCAGGCCTATTTCGATGCGCACTCCGGCGACTACGTGAGCCCGGAAAGCGTCGCGCTCGAATACATCGAAATCGATGCGTCGAAAGTCGACGTGCCGGTGACGGTCGACGAAAGCACGCTGCGCGAACGCTACGAAGAACAGAAGACCCGCTTCGTCGAACCCGAGCAGCGCCTGGCCTCGCATATCCTGGTCAAAGTGGCGGCCGATGCCGATGCCGACGCCGTCAAAGCGGCGCAGACCAAGGCGCAGGAACTGGTGACCAAGGCGCGCGCCCCGGGCGCCGATTTCGCCGCGCTGGCGAAAGAACATTCCGACGATCCGGGTTCGAAGAACGCCGGCGGCGATCTGGGCTGGATCGAAAAAGGCCTGTTCGACCCGGCCTTCGAAACCGCGCTCTACGCGATGGAAGCCAACACCATCAGCGAGCCGGTGAAGAGCGCCGAAGGCTGGCACGTGATCCAGCTGCGCGAAGTGCGCGCCGAGAAGGGCAAGCCCTTCGAAGAAGTGCGCGGCGATCTGGAGAAGGAATATCTCGACGGCGAGCGCGAACGCATCGTGAGCGATCTGTCCGGCCGCCTGGTCGACGTGATCTATCGCGATCCGAGCACGCTCGCCACCGCGTCGGAAGAACTGAAGCTGCCGATCCAGCGCGTGCCGGGCTTCACCCGCAACGGCGGCAGCGGCATCGCGGCCAATCCGAACGTGGTGGAAGCCGCGTTCTCCGATTCGGTGCTGGTCGAAGGCATCGTCAGCGATCCGATCGATCTGGGCCCCGGCCACACCGTGGTCGTGCGCGCCGTCGACCACGTGCCTGCCGCGCCGCAGCCGCTCGAACAGGTGCGCGAGCAGGTGCGTGCCGCCATCGTCGCCGAGCGCCTGGCGGCCGCCGCCAAATCGAATGCCGAAGCGCTGCTCGCCAAGGCACGCGCTGGCGAAGCGCTGGACGCGCTCGCAACGGCCAGCAAAGTCGAAGTGAAGAAAGCCGAGAACGTCGGCCGCATCGGCGCGACGGTCGATCCGGTGATCTCGCAGGAAGCCTTCAAGCTGCCGCATCCGGCCGCAGGCAAGCCGGTCTACGGCCTCGCCCCGCTGGTCGGCGACCGCTACGCGCTGATCGCCCTGACTGCCGTCACCGACGGCGATCCGGAAAAAACCGACGCCGCAATGCGCACCACGATGCTCGACCAGCTCTCGCAGGGCATCGGCGGCGTGGAAGCGAACGCCTTCGTGAAAGCCTTGCGCAAGGCCAGCGAAATCGAAGTGATTGAAGACCGCATGTAAGCGCGGACTTCATCGCGAACATAAAAAGCCCGGGTTTCCCGGGCTTTTTTGTTGCGTCACTTCATCGCCGCAGCATTACTCGATGCCGGTCATTCCCAGAATGTTGTAGCCGGCGTCGACATACGTCACTTCGCCCGTCACGCCCGCAGCGAGATCCGAACACAGGAACGCAGCGACGTTGCCGACATCGTCGATCGTGACGCTGCGGCGCAGTGGGGCGTGCGATTCGACGTGGCCGAGCATCTTGCGGAAGTTGGCGATGCCGGCGGCGGCGAGCGTTTTGATGGGGCCGGCCGAAATCGCGTTGACGCGCGTGCCTTCCGGGCCGAGATTGAGCGCGAGGTAGCGCACGCAGGCTTCGAGGCTGGCTTTCGCCAGGCCCATCACGTTGTAGTTCGCCAGCGCGCGTTCGGCGCCGAGATAGCTCAGCGTGAGGATCGATCCGTTGCGGCCTTTCATCATCGGGCGCGCGGCCTTCGCCAGTGCGGCCAGGCTGTAGCTCGAGATGTCGTGCGCGATCTTGAAATTCTCGCGCGTGAGGCCGTCGAGGAATTCGCCTTCGATCGCTTCGCGCGGCGCGTAGCCGACCGAATGCACCAGGATGTCGAAGCCGTCCCAGCGTTCGGCGAGTGCGGCGAAGACGGCGTCGATCTGCGCATCGTCGGCCACGTCGAGCGGCAGTACGATGTCGGAGCCGGCTTCCTGCGCGGCATCTTCGACGCGCGATTTGAGTTTGTCGTTCTGGTAGGTGAACGCGAGTTGCGCGCCCTGGCGGTGCATCGCTTCGGCGATGCCGCTGGCGATCGAACGCTGGCTCGCGATGCCGACGATGAGCGCGCGTTTGCCGTCGAGAAATCCCATGGTGTTTCCTTATCGAATGAAACCGCCGACCGGCGACGGCAAGGGCGCTAGTTTGCCGCCGCAGCGGTCAGGGTTCCAGCCGCAGGCGCTGGCCGGGGTGCAGCAGGGTGCGCACGTCGAGGTCGTTCCAGGCCAGCAGGTCGCGCAGTTTTACGCCAAGACGCTGCGCGATGCCGCTCAAGGTGTCGCCGCGCTTGATCAGATATTCGCGCGGTGCCGCGCCCGATGGCGCGACGGGAGCGGGTTCTTCGGCAGTGCTCGCCATAAGTACTCCCGGCGCGCCGATGAAACGATCGAGCGCGGTGGCCGGCAGCAGGATTTCGCGCGGCGCGTTGGCGGCGATGCGGCCGTGCGTGTGCGCCGGATTCAATTTGCGCAGCGCGCTGGCCGGCATGCCGGCCTGCCTGGCGACCGCATCGAGCGAGGTCACGCCGCGCGGCACGGTGGCCACGCGCAGCGGATCGATCACCGGGTTCGGCAGCACGACCTTGAATTTTTCGGGCTTCGCGACGATGCAGGCCAGCGCCTGGATTTTCGCCAGATGCTCATAGGTCGTCATCGACAGCCCCGGCGGCAGATGCTCGCGCGCCGAGGCGCGGCCTTTCGCATCGGGCTGTTTTGCGATCGCGCGCTGCAGCCGGTAGTCGCCGGCGTTGAAGGCCATGTCGGCGAGTTTCCAGTCGCCGAAACGGTTGTAGAGCAGGCCCAGATAACGCATCGCCGCGCGCGTCGCGGCTTGCGGTGCGAGACGCTCGTCGAAGCCCGGCTGCACGCGCAGGCCGTTGATCTTCGCGGTGCCGGCGGTGAACTGCCACATGCCCGCGGCACCGGCGTGCGCGGCATCGGGGCGATACCAGCTTTCGACGATCGGCAGCAGCGCGAATTCGGCCGGCAGGCCGTGGGTCTCGATTTCGTCGAGCACCATCGCCATCAACGGCAGCGTGGCTTCGAGGCTGGCGGCGAAGCGCGGCGGATAGCCGGCGTAAAGCCGTTCCCAGCGCTGCACCACGCGATCCTCCACGCATGGCGGATCGGCGAAGCGCTGCACCAGGCGCGCGAAAATCGCGGCGCCCGTCGCCGGTTGTTCGACTTCCGCCACGGCTGGCGGCGGCGTCGCAGGAGTTTTCGGTTTGCGCGGTTTTTTGCGTGTTTCCGGCGTTTTTTCGATGTCGGCAGGCGCCGCCGGTGCAGCTTCGGCGGGCGTGGACTCCGGCGGCACGGGACGCGTCGGCGGCGTCTGGCAGGCCGCCAGGATCACGGCGCAGGCCGCGCCTGCGACGGCGGTGCGCCACGCACTCATGCTGCGCGGAATCCGTCTTTCCAGCGCCGCAGCGCGGCGAAGGTTTCGACGCGATCGCGCGGCGCGCGGCCGAGTTGCTGCGTGGCCGATGCGATCACCTCTGGTACCTGCGTGCGCAAAAAAGGATTGGCTGCCAGTTCGCTGCCGAGGGTCGAAGGCACGGTCGGTTTCTCCTCGCGGCGCAGCGTCTGCGTCGTCTCGAAGCGTGCACGCAATATGTCGTTCTGCGGTTCGACTTGCATCGCAAAATGCGCGTTCGCCAGCGTGTATTCGTGGCCGCAGCAAACCAGCGTGCCGGCGGGCAGGGCGGCGAGGCGGTCGAGCGAGGCCAGCATCTGTTCGGGCGTGCCCTCGAACCGCCGGCCGCAGCCGAGGCTGAACAAGGTATCGCCGCAGAACAGATGGCCGGCGCCGAAGAACGCGATGTGGCTGCGGGTGTGGCCGGGCACCTCGAGCACGTCGAACTGGATGCCAAGTTCGCCGATCGTCACGCGATCGCCATCGCGCACCACACGGATGTCGTCATCGATGCGTTCGTCGTCCGGCCCGTAGCACGGCAGGCTCCAATGCTGCGCCAGCGCGGCCGCGCCGCCGATGTGGTCGGCGTGATGATGGGTGAGCAGGATCGCGACCGGCTCAAGACCGCGCTGCGCGGCCGCGAACACCGGTGCGGCGTCGCCCGGATCGACGATCACGGCGCGTCCGTCTGGGCCCGAGAGCGCCCAGATGTAGTTGTCCTCGAATGCCGGCAGGGGTTGCAGCTGCAGCATGGCCGTACGGGTTTATCTTCGACGGCGCTTTGCCGCACAATCGCCACACCATGCCGCCTCCCGCTGCTGTCCGTCAACCCGACCAACGCGGCGTCGGCTGGTTCGCCACGCCGCTGGCGCAACGGCTGATGCGCGCCGAACAGCGCCAGGTCTCGCCGTTGCTGGCCGGCTGCTACGGTCAGGTCGGCGTGTACCTGCGCGGCAGTTCGAGCGCACCGCCGGAGTTGTCGGGCAACATGTTGCAGACGGTGCTCAAATTGCACCGCGAGCGCGACTGGATGGCGGGCGATCTGGTGTGCCGCGACGATGAATTGCCTTTGCAGCGCGAAAGCGTGGATCTGGTTTACCTGTTGCACGCGATCGAAACGCTGCGCCGCCCGGCCCTGTTGCTGGCCGAAGCCGAGCGCGTGTTGACGCCCGAAGGAGCGTTGTTGATGGTAGTGCTCAATCCGTTTTCGCTGTGGCGCGCACGCTGGTCGAACACCGGCCTGTTCGCGGTCTCGGCGCCCGAATGCCGCAGCCTGTTGAACGATGCCGGCTTCGAAATCATGCAGCAGCGCGGCCTGGCGTCGGTGATGCCTTGGCTCGACGACGAAACGCAGGATGCGTCGAAAGGCTCGCCGGATCCGGTCGGCGCATTGCGCGCCGGTTACGTGGTGCTGGCGCGCAAACGTCGCGCCGGCGTCACGCCGCTGCGCGCGCGCAATGCCCCGGTGCCGCTCAACGCCGGGATGCGCGCCGGATGAGCGGCGATCGCAAGCTCGTTTGCATCAGCACCGACGGCGCCTGCCTCGGCAATCCCGGACCGGGCGGCTGGGGCGCCTTGCTGCGCGCGGGCGATGTCGAACGCGAAATCTCCGGCGGCGAAGCGCTCACCACCAATAATCGCATGGAGCTGATGGGCGCGATCATGGCGCTCGAAGCATTGAAGGCACCGTGCAAAGTCTTGCTTTGCACCGATTCGCAATATGTGCGCAAGGGCATCACCGAGTGGATGCCGAACTGGATCCGGCGCGGCTGGAAAACCGCCGGCGGCGAGGCGGTGAAGAATCAGGATCTGTGGCAGCGCCTGCAACTGGCGGTGCAGCCGCACCAGATCGAATGGCGCTGGGTGAAAGGCCATAGCGGCGATCCGGACAACGAACGGGTCGACGTGCTGGCGCGCGACCAGGCGCTGCGTTTCAAGAGCCGGGCCGCCTGATGCGCCAGATCATTCTCGATACCGAAACCACCGGCCTGTCGTGGGAGAAGGGCAATCGCGTGGTGGAAATCGGCTGCGTCGAACTGCTCGAGCGCCGGCCGACCGGCAAGCGCTTTCATCGCTACCTGAAACCCGATTGCAATTTCGAACCGGGCGCACAGGAAGTCACCGGACTCACGCTCGAATTCCTCGACGACAAACCGCGCTTCGAAGAAGTGGTCGACGAATTCCTCGATTTCATCCGCGGCGCGGAGCTCGTCATCCACAACGCCGCCTTCGACGTCGGCTTCCTCGACAGCGAACTGGCGCGCGTCGGCGCGCACGTCGGACGCATCGGCGATCACGCCCGCGTGCTCGACACGCTCGGCCTGGCGCGCGAACGCTTTCCCGGCCAGCGCAACAGCCTCGATGCCTTGTGCAAACGCTTCGATGTCGACAACTCGCATCGCGAACTGCACGGCGCGCTGCTCGATGCGCAACTGCTCACCGAAGTGTATCTGGCGCTCACCGCCGGCCAGGGCGACCTCGGCTTCGCGCTGCCCGCGCAGGAGACGCGCCGCGATGTGGTGACCGGACTGGAAGCCGCGCCGGTGGTGCTGCGCGTGCATCGCGCCAGCGACGAAGACGAAGCGCTGCACGTCGCGCGGCTCGAGCGCATCGCCAAGGGCGGCAAACTGCTTTGGCCGCTGCCCGCCGCGATCCCCGTTGAAAACCTTCAGATGGCATAATCGGGCGAAGTAGCCGCCTGCCGTCGGATCCGCGTCGCTCTTGGGGAGGAGTTGGGGATGAAAGGGCATCTGCACCTGCACTTGCTGCTGCTCGTCTTGAGCGGCTTTTCGAGCGGCGCATCGGCATCCGCGGTCGGCGAAATCGCCGCGCACCAGCACCTGGGCGTCGCCACCTGCAGCAACAGCGTCTGTCATGGCGCGTCGCAGCCGTTCAAGGAATCCAACGTCTGGCAGAACGAATTTGCGCGCTGGCAGGAATACGATCCGCACGCGACCAAGGCCTACCAGGCACTGCAGAACGAGAAGGGCCAGGCGATCGCGCGCAAGCTCGGCCTGGGCGATGCGACGCAGGCGAAAGTCTGTCTCGATTGCCACGCCGACAACGTCGCCGCCGACCGGCGCGGCGAGCGCTTCCAGATCACCGACGGCGTCGGCTGCGAAGCCTGTCACGGCGGTTCGCAGTTGTGGATTTCGTCGCATGCCGACAAGGGCGTGCCGCATGCCGACAATCTCGCGAAGGGGCTGTATCCGACCGAGGATCCGGTCAAGCGCGCCGAACTGTGCCTGTCGTGCCACATGGGCGTGCCGGAGCGGATGATCACGCATCGCATCATGGGCGCCGGGCATCCGCGCTTGTCGTTCGAGCTCGACACTTTCACCTGGATCAATCCGCACTACGAAATCGACGACGACTACATCGCGCGCAAGGGCGACTTCAACGGCGTGCGCGATTGGGGCGTCGGACAAGGCGTCGCCGCGGCCACCGCGCTCGACACGCTGCTCGATCCTGCGCACGGCTGGAACGGCATCTTCCCCGAGCTCGTGCTGTTCGATTGCCACGCCTGCCATCGCCGCATGGACGGCGGCAAGTGGGCGCCGCGCCAGGGCACCGGCCTCGGCCCCGGCGAGGTGCGGCTCAACGATGCGAATCTGGTGATGTTCCGGCATGTGCTGTCGGCGGTGGATCGCGTCGCCTCGCAACGCATCGCGCAACAGACGCGCGAACTGCATCGCGCCACCACGGTGAGTCGCGACGCCACTTCGAGCGCCGCGCGCAAGCTGCGCGACGACGTGCGCGCACTGCTGCCGCAGGTGGCCGCGCACGGCTTCGGCGCCGACAGTCTGGGCCCGATTCTCGACAGCCTGATTGCCGACGGTGAGCGCGGCGAATTCCGCGATTTCGCCGCGGCCGAGCAGGCAGCGATGGCGGCCTCGAGCGTGATCGTCGCGTTCGAAACCGCGAAGGCGCTCGAACCGGCGCAGGCCGACGCGCTGAAGGCGAAAGTCGATGCGGTGTACGCGCGCGTCGAAGACGAGAACCGCTACGACATGGGCGCCTTCGTGGCGTCGCTGCGGGATTTGCGGCGGGCTGCGGCTGGGTGAGAGCAAGGGCGGGACACAGAGGGCGCAGAGGAAAAGCAGAGAGGACGCCGAGAAGAACTGGAGTTGGCTTCGCTTTGCTTGATATTTCGCTGTTCTTCTCCGTGTCCTCGCTGCTTTTTCTCCGTGAACTCTGTGTCCCGCCCTTGCTCCACCGACCGCCTTACCGCCGGGCCCCCCGTAAACAGGCAGGATGTGGATAATCCCCTCCAGTTCCTTCGCCGCGGTTGATCTGTGAACAGCACCATCCTGCTCAAATCCGTCGACATCCGCATCCCGGGCTACCGCATCCTGCGGCCGCTCGGCGAAGGCGGCATGGCGTCGGTGTTCCTCGCCGTGCAGGAATCGCTCGATCGCGAAGTCGCGCTCAAGATCATGGCGCCGGCGCTCGCGGCGAATGCCGAATTCACCGAGCGCTTCATCAAGGAAGGCCGCATCACGGCCAAGCTCAGCCACGCCAACCTGGTGACGGTGTTCGACATCGGGTCGCACGGCACGGTCTATTACCTGGCCGCCGAGTTCATCCCGGGCGGCAGCCTGCGCGAACGCGTGCAGGACGGTATGAGCGTCGGCGAAGCGCTCGACGTCGCCTGCGACGTGGCGCGCGGGCTCGATTACGCGCACCAGAAAGGCTTCGTGCATCGTGACGTGAAGCCCGGCAACATCCTGTTCAAAGCCGACGGCACCGCGGTGCTGGCCGACTTCGGCATCGCCAAAGCGATGGATTCGAAATCCGGCGCGACCATGGCCGGCGCATCGATCGGCACGCCGGACTACATGAGCCCCGAACAGGCCCGCGCCGAAGCGGTCGACGGCCGCTCCGACATCTACGCGCTCGGCGCGGTGCTGTACGAAATGCTCGTCGGTCACCCGCCGTACCAGGCCGCCGATCCGTTCACCGTGGCCCTGATGCACGTGACGCAGCCGGTGCCGGCCTTGCCGCCCGAGCACGCCTGGCTGCAACCGCTGATCGACATGACGATGGCGAAACTGCCGGCCAATCGTCCGGCGAACGGCGAGGCCTTCGTGCAGGCGGTTGAACAATTGCTCGCCGCCTCGCCGCAGGCCGCCTCGATCAGCCAGGCGCGTGCCGTCAAGAAGCGCGCCCAGGGTTCGAACCGCCTCGCCGGCTCGACCCAGCGCACCGCCGCGGTCGTGGACGGCCGTCCGGCGTGGGTGTTGCCGGTGGCCGCTGCGGTCGCGCTGGCGGTCGTCGGCGGCGGTGTGTGGCTTGCAATGCGACCGACGGCCATAGCGCCGCCCGTGGCAACGGCCATCGTCGATACGCCGACCGTCGAACCGACCGGCACCAATCCGATCGCGATGACGGTGACGACGGATCCGCCGATCAACATCCCGACCCCGATCGACACGCCGGCCAGCGAAATCGCCAGCCTGCTGATGCAGGCCGATGCGTACCGCGACTACGGCACGACGAAAGAACCGGGCCGCCGATTGAGCTATCCACCCGGCGACAACGCCGTCGACCTCTACAAGCGCGTACTGGAAGCCGAACCCGACAACGCCGCCGCGCTGGCCGGGCTGGCATCGATCGCGGCCTATTACCTGAAATCGGCGCAGCTGATGTGCGATCGCGAGATCTGGTCGCAGTGCCGGACGCTGGCGACCGACGGCCTGAAAGCCGAGGCCGGGAATCTGGAGTTGAAGGCGTTGGAAGAGCGGGCGGGGAAGCGGGCGTTGGGAGGCTAGGTTTTTTGTCTTTGTAACGAGTGTGTCTCGTTGATGGTCGATATTTTGTCGATAGCACTGCAACTTTCGTCTTTCCAGCCCTTCGGCAGACTCGGAAAGGTGGCCTGCGGCTAAGCAGGAAATGGGCGACGTAAAGCGTTGGGCTTTCGCGAGTCTCCTCCCTAGTCCCGTCATTCCCGCCCTTGGACAGGTTCAAGCCAGCCTGTCCTGAGCCTGTCGAAGGGCGGGAATGACGAAGATCGAAAACACGGACTAGACGAAAACCAAACCCACTGCGCAACACGGCGCAATCCGTGACCCCGCCCTCACACGCCCAGCACCGCCAACTCCCGATTCAAAATCTCGGTATTCCCCAGATTCAACTCCACTAGCCGCTTCAACCTCGCAAAACTGTCGAGATCGATCTTCTGGCAGGCGAATCCGAGATGGCCGTTGGCGATGCGCGAGAGCTCCACGCCCATGCCGATCATCACGCCGCCTTCGAGTCGCAGGTCGAGCCGGTAACGGGTGCCAAGGTCGCCGGACCAGCCGTCGGGGCGTTCCACCAGTACGCCGCGCAGCGACATGTCGATGAGGTGGGTGGACCACATCGCGGTGCCCGAATACAGCTTCACGCTGCCCTCGATCGGGAAGCGGCTGAAACGCCGGCGTTCGTTGCCTGGGCTGTCGCTCATGACGGTGGTCCGAATCATCCGGTGCGCATCAACAGCATTTCGAGCACGTACTTACTGCCGAAGAAGGCCAGGCCCAGCAGCGTCATCGCGGCGAGCGTGAGGCGCACGGCGCGACGTCCGCGCCAGCCATAGCGCAGGCGGCCGAACAGTAGCGCACCGAAGGTGGCCCAGGCCAGCAGCGAAAGTACCGTCTTGTGCGCCAGGTGCTGCGCGAACAGGTTTTCGACGAACACCACGCCGGTGAGCAAGGCGAGCGTCAGCAACGCGAAACCGACCGCGATCAGCCGGAACAGCAGGCCTTCGAGCAGCGTCAGCGGCGGGAACGCGCGCAATGTGGCCGCTAGCTGGCGACGGCGCAACGCGCGCTCCTGCAGCCACAACATTATCGCCAGCAGCGCCGCCACGCTGAGCGCCGCGTAGGCCAGCAGGGCGAGGCCGGCATGCAGTTGGATCGGCCAGTCGTAGCGCGGCGCCGTCGCGCTGTGCACGCCGACTCGATACAACGCGAGCAGGGCCGCGGACAATGGGAATACGATCACGCCGAGCGCGGTGATCGGCCGGAACACGCCCAGGCCGGCGGTGAGCGCGGCAACGCCCAGGCCGACCAGCGATAGGGCGGCGAAGAAATGCAATTCGACCGCCCCGGCCGCCACGGTGCCCTGCACATGGGCCACGGCATGCAGCGCGATGGCGGCGAAGGCCGGCAGCAGCGCGCGCGTCGAGTGGCCGTGGCCATCGCTCAGGCGGCGCGCAAGCCAGCCTGCGGAGAGCAGGTAGAGCGCGGCGGCGGCGAGCACGAGGATCATCCACCCAGTTTGGCATAGCCGTAGCGCCGGGCACACGTCCCCGGACGAGCGGTCGGCGGCGCTGGGCTATACTTCGCGGCCCGTTTTCCGCCGCCTTTCATCGCCATGTTCGAGTCCCTGAGTTCACGCCTTTCGACCACCGTGCAGCGGCTGCGCGGGCGCGGCCGGCTGACCGAGGAAAACATCCGCGAAGCCACTCGCGAAGTGCGCATCGCGCTGCTCGAAGCCGACGTCGCGCTGCCCGTGGTGCAGGCGCTGATCGAGCGCATCAAGGTGCGCGCGGTGGGCCAGGAAGTGCTGAAAAGCCTGACCCCCGGCCAGGCCCTCATCAAGGTAGTGCGCGACGAACTGACCACGGTGATGGGCGCGGCCGCGTCCGACCTCAATCTCAACGTGCCGGCGCCGGCGATCATCCTGATGGCCGGCCTGCAGGGCGCGGGTAAGACGACCACGGTCGGCAAGCTCGCCAAGCATCTGAAGGAACGCCGCAAGAAGAAGGTGATGGTGGTCAGCGCCGACGTCTATCGTCCGGCCGCCATCGAGCAGTTGCGCACGCTGGCCGAGCAGGTCGACGTGCTGTTCTTCCCGTCGAGCGCCGACCAGAAACCGGTCGACATCGTGCGCGCCGCGATCGCCGACGCCAAGAAATCCTATGCCGACGTGCTGATCGTCGACACCGCCGGCCGCCTCGCCATCGACGAGGCGATGATGGCCGAGATCAAGGCGCTGCACGCCGCGGTCTCGCCCACCGAAACGCTGTTCGTGGTCGATGCGATGACCGGCCAGGACGCCGCCAACACCGCGAAAGCCTTCTCCGAAGCGCTGCCGCTCACCGGCGTGGTGCTCACCAAGACCGACGGCGACGCCCGCGGCGGCGCCGCGCTGTCGGTGCGCTACATCACCGGCAAGCCGATCAAATTCATCGGCGTCGGCGAAAAGCCCGACGGCCTCGACGTGTTCCACCCCGACCGCATCGCCAGCCGCATCCTCGACATGGGCGACGTGCTGTCGCTGGTCGAGCAGGTCGAGCAGCAGGTCGACAAGGACAAGGCGCAGAAGCTCGCCGAGAAGGTCGCCAAGGGCAAGAAGTTCGACCTCAACGACATGCGCGACCAGCTCGAGCAGATGCAGAACATGGGCGGCATCCACAGCCTGATGGAGAAGCTGCCGGGCGTGGGCCAGATTTCCGACAAGGTGAAGAGCCAGGTCACCGGTAAGGAAGTGCCGCGCATGATCGCGATCATCGGGTCGATGACGAAGAAGGAGCGCCGTTATCCGGCGCTGCTCAACGGCTCGCGCCGCGCCCGCGTGGCGAGGGGCTCGGGCACCACGCCGGCCGACGTCAACAAGCTGCTCAAGCAGTTCCAGCAGATGGAAAAGATGATGTCCAAGCTGGCCGGCGGCGGCATGAAAGGCCTGATGCGCAGCATGAAAGGCATGATGGGCGGCCGCGGCCCCGGCGGCATGGGCGGCGGCATGTCGCCGTTCGGCTGAGGCCGGCTGCCTTCTTCCCGGGCCGCGCGCTCGCGCGATAACCGCGGATTCCCTTCGCCGCCGAGTCGGGCTATACTTCGCGGCTCTCCGCGCCGGAACACCCGTCGCGTCCGGCCAACAAGCACCAAAGAGCAAGCATACCCATGGTCAAGATCCGTCTGACCCGCGGCGGCGCCAAGAAGCGCCCCTTCTACCACATCGTCGTCACCGATCAGCGCAACAAGCGCGACGGTCGCGCCATCGAGCGCCTGGGTTTCTACAACCCGATCGCGCAGGGCAACGAGCCCAAGCTGCAGCTCGATACCGGCCGCGTCCAGCATTGGATGGGGCAGGGCGCGCAGATGACCGACAAGGTCCGCTCGCTGTACAAGCAGGCGGGCAGCGCGGCTCCGGCCGCCGCTTAACGCCCGCGGCGGATAGCAGGGCATGGCCGGCGACAGCCGCGTCCTGCTGGGCAAGATCGTCGGCGTGTTCGGGGTGCGCGGCTGGTTGAAGCTGCAATCCCACACCGAACCCCGCGACGCACTGTTCGATTACCTGCCCTGGACCCTGCGCACGCGCGGGGTCGATCGCGAAATCACGCAGATCGAAGGCCGCCCGCAAGGACGCGGCCTGGTGGCGCATCTGGAAGGTATCGACACGCGCGAAGCCGCCGAAACGCTCGTCGGCAGTGAAATCTTCGTCGAGCGCAGCGCGCTGCCGAAGCCGAAAAAACGCGGCGAATACTACTGGATCGATCTTGAAGGCCTGGCGGTGCAAACCGTCGAGGGCCAGCATCTCGGCCAGGTGTCGCATCTGTTCAATACCGGCGCCAACGACGTGCTGGTGGTGAAGCACGAAGCGCACGAGCGGCTGATTCCCTTCATCCACGACGATGTGATCAAGAGCGTCGATCTCGACGCGAAGTTGATCGTGGTCGACTGGGATCCGGATTTCTGACCGTTTCGCCGCGCTTGCGCAGGACGCGCGTGCGTAGAATCCGCGGCATTCGCAAAACCCTTTCGCCGGCACCGGAATCCGATCGCCCCCGATGCGCATCGATGTCCTCACATTGTTCCCGGAATTCATCCGCGCCAGCGCCGAGCTGGGCGTGATCGGGCGCGCGCAGCAGCGCGGACTGTTGCAGGTCGAGTGCTGGAATCCGCGCGATTTCGCGCAAGGAAATTATCGCCGCGTCGACGAACGGCCGTTCGGCGGCGGGCCGGGCATGGTGATGCTGATCGAGCCGCTGCGCGCCGCGCTGAAGGCGGCGCGCGAGGCCGCGGCGGCGCCGGCGCGAACGATCTATCTGAGTCCGCAGGGTCCGCGCCTCACACAGGCCAAGGTGCGCGAACTGGCCGCGCTGCCGCGCGCGATCCTGCTGTGCGGCCGCTACGAAGGCGTCGACGAGCGTTTTCTCGCGCGCGCGATCGACGAGGAAGTCTCGATCGGCGATTACGTGCTTTCCGGCGGCGAACTCGGCGCCGCGGTGCTGATCGACGCCATCGGCCGCCTGCAGGAAGGCGCGCTCAACGATGCGCAAAGCGCCGCGCAGGATTCCTTCGAGGACGGCCTGCTCGACTGCCCGCACTACACCCGCCCGGAAACCGACGGCTTCGACACGGTGCCGGCGGTGCTGTTGTCCGGCGATCACGCCGCGATCCGCCGCTGGCGCCGCCAGCAATCGCTCGGCCGCACCTGGTTGCGGCGGCCGGACCTGCTGGCCCGGCTCGATCTGGACAAGAAGGACCGGGCTCTGCTGGAGGCCTTCATCGCCGACTGGCGCCGGTCGAATCCGGGCGCCTGAGGGCTTCACTTGCGGCGCTCCGGGAGGCTATAATGCTGGGCTTCTTAGTTTTTACCGTTCGAGTTTTTCCGTCCCGCCACGCGGGACGCCATGCACGGATCCACCGGGCCTCTGGCACGCACTCCAAACAACTATCAAAGGCGTGAACCCATGAACAAGCTTCTGCAGGAATTCGAAGCCGAACAGATGCAGCGCAAGCTGCCGGATTTCGGCCCGGGCGACACCGTCGTCGTCAATGTGAAGGTGAAGGAAGGCAATCGCGAGCGCGTCCAGGCCTATGAAGGCGTGGTGATCGCCAAGCGCAACCGCGGCCTGAACTCGGCCTTCACCGTGCGCAAGATTTCGCACGGCACGGGCGTCGAGCGCGTGTTCCAGTCGTTCTCGCCGGCCATCGATTCGGTGACGGTGAAGCGTCGCGGCAAAGTGCGCGCCGCCAAGCTCTACTACCTGCGCGGACTCGAGGGCAAGGCTGCCCGCATCAAGGAAGATCTGGGCGCCGCCCGTTCGGCCGACTGATCGTCCCAAGCTTCGCGCACGACGGCCGCTTATGCGGCCGTCGTCGTTTCCGGGGCTTGAAAACAAGCGCGCCGCGCCTATTTCGGCGCCAGCAAACTTATCAACGAGGTGCCTCATGTCCGCCACCGCCGAATCCTTCGAATTCCAGGCCGAAGTGCAGCAAGTGCTGCGCCTGGTGATCCATTCGCTGTATTCCAACAAGGACATCTTCCTGCGCGAACTGATCTCGAATGCGTCGGACGCCTGCGACAAACTGCGTTTCGAAGCGCTGCAGGACGCCACGCTGCTCGGCGACAAATCCGAGTTGCACATCGATCTTTCGTGGGACAAGGACGCGCGCACGCTCACCTTGCGCGACACCGGCGTCGGCATGAGCCGCGCCGAACTGATCGACAACCTCGGTACCATCGCGCGCTCGGGCACCAAGCAATTCCTCGAAGCATTGAGCGCCGGCCAGAAAGCCGATGCGCAATTGATCGGCCAGTTCGGCGTCGGTTTCTACTCGGCCTTCATCGTGGCCGACCGCGTCACCGTCACCAGCCGCCGCGCGGGCAGCGACGAGGCATGGACCTGGGCGTCGGCGGGCGATGGCCGCTACACGCTCGAACCGGCACAGAAGCCCGATCGCGGCACCGAGATCGTGCTGCACTTGAAGGCCGACGAAGACGAATATCTCGACGGCTGGAAGCTGCGCTCGCTGGTGCGCATGTATTCGGACCACATCGGTTTCCCGATCCGCCTGCCCGTGGAAAAAGACGGCAAGCCGACCGACGAATTCAAAACGGTGAACCAGGCCGCCGCGTTGTGGACGCGCCCGAAGTCGGAGATCACCGACGAGGAATACCAGGCTTTCTACAAACACGTCAGCCACGATTTCAGCGACGCCGCGGCATGGACCCACAATCGCGTCGAAGGCAATCAGAACTTCAGCTCGCTGCTGTTCCTGCCGGCCAAGGCGCCCTTCGATTTCCAGCACAGCCGCGACGAACGCCGTGGCCTGAAGCTCTACATCAAACGCGTCTTCATCATGGACGCGGCCGAGCAGATGCTGCCGAACTACCTGCGCTTCGTGCGCGGCGTGGTCGATTCGGATGATCTGCCGCTCAATGTCAGCCGCGAGTTGCTGCAGAACAATCGCCAGATCGAAAAGCTCAAATCCGCACTGACCAAGCGCGTGCTCGACCTGCTCGAAAAGCTCGCGCGCGATGAAAGCGAGAAATTCCTCGTGCTCTGGCGCGAATTCGGCGCCGTGCTCAAGGAAGGCCTGGCCGAAGACACCGCCAACCGCGATCGCATCGCCAAGCTGCTTCGCTTCGCCAGCACGCGCAGCGCCGATGCCGACACGCTCGTTTCGCTCGACGACTACGTCGCGCGCATGAAGCCCGGCCAGGACGCGATCTACTACCTCACCGCCGACGGCTGGAACGCCGCGCGCAACAGCCCGCAACTCGAAGCACTGCGCGCACGCGATATCGAGGTGCTGTTGCTGCACGAACGCATCGACGAATGGATGATCGGCTACCTGCACGAATTCGCCGGCAAGAAGCTGCAGCACGTCGCGAAGGGTGAGTTGTCGCTCGACGACGTGGCCGAATCGGCCGACGACAAGGCGGCGCGCGAAGCGCAGGCGAAGGCGGCCGAAGGCGTCGTCGCCAAGCTCAAGACCGCGCTCGGCGACAAGGTGAAGGACGTGCGCGTGTCGCGCCGCCTCACCGATTCGCCGTCCTGCCTGGTGCTCGACGAGTACGACATGGCACTGCACATGCAGCGGCTGATGAAGGCCGCCGGCCACGATGTACCGGTGGCGGCGCCGGTGCTGGAGATCAATCCGTCGCATCCGCTGCTGTCGCGCTTCGAGAACGAAGCCGACGCAACGCGGGCGAACGATCTGGCCGTGCTGCTGTTCGAACAGGCGCAACTCGCCGAGGGCGCCGCGCTCGACGATCCGGCCGGCTTCGTCAAACGCATGAACGCGCTGTTGCTCGACAGGTAGCGGCCTTCGGCTGCAACACGAAAAGGGCCGCAAACGCGGCTCTTTTCGTTCATCGGCAGACTATCCCGTCGGCCGAAGCGCCGACGAAACCCGCCGATATCAATCGTCGTATTCGACGTCGCTGCTCACCACGCGGCCGTCATAGCCGCTGATGCGAAGTTCGACGCGCTGGCCGTCGCTGCCGCGCGCTTCGGCTTCCCACAGCGCGCCGTCGCGATCGAGATCGGAGATTTCGCTGTAGCCGGCGGTTTCGAGCGCCTCGGCCACGCTGCGTGCGTCGAGCATCGCGCGGCCGGCCGCCGGATCGAAAATCTCGCCGGTGGCCTCGTCGATCGACACCTCCGCCCACTTGCCGTCGGCGCGCCGCACTTCGGCTTCCCACAGGCCGGAATCGAATTCGATATCGCGCACTTCGCTGTAGCCCGCGGCCTGCAGCTTGGCCTGCATGTCGGCGGCAGCGCCGGACTGCGCCGCGGCGGCGGCGGCGAACACAATCGCGGGGACGCTCAACAGGACAATCGCTTTCATGGTCATTCCTCATCGGATGCGGGATCATTCCCGGCGACGCCAGTGTCCACACGCCGATTAACACCATCGTGATCGGTGCATTCACAGGATGTTTAGAGCCGCGGCGGACCATGCACGCATGATTTATCGCATCGCCCTCGCTTCGATCGTGCTGCTCGCCAGCGACGCGCCCGCCGCGCCGCCGCGCGACCACGAACGGGCGCGTGACGCCAACCGTCGTGGCGAATTCGTCTCGCTCGAGAAAATCCTCGCCGACGCGCAGATGCGCCAGCCCGGCCGCCTGCTCGATGTCGAACTCGACGACGACGAATACGAAATCGAAATCCTGCGCGCCGACGGCGTGGTGGTCGAAATCGAATACGACGCGCGCAGCGGCCGCCTGCTGGAGATCGAGATCGAAGACGAGGATGGCGACTGATGCGGCTGTTGCTCGCCGAGGACGACGGCGCGATCGCCGCCATGGTGGCCGCCGCGCTGATCGAAGCCGGCTACGCCGTGGATCGCGCCGAAGACGGCGTGCAGGCCGAATTCCTCGGTCAGACGGAGCGCTACGACGCGGCCATCCTCGACATCGGCCTGCCGCAACTCGATGGCCTGGCGGTGCTGCAGCGCTGGCGCGATGCCGGGCTGGCGTTGCCGGTGCTGATGCTCACCGCGCGCACCCGCTGGCACGACAAGCTCGCCGGCTTCGACGCCGGCGCCGACGACTATCTCACCAAGCCATTCCAGCTCGAAGAACTGATCGTTCGCGTGCGCGCGCTGATCCGCCGCGCGGCCGGCCACGCGGCGCCGCAACTGCGCTGCGGGCCGCTGCTGTTCGATGTCAACGCGGCGCGTTTCAGCCTCGACGGCATGCCTTTGACCTTCACCGCGCACGAATTCCGCATCCTCGCCTACCTGATGCATCACCCGGGCAAACTCGTCACGCGCGCCGAGTTGGGCGAGCATGTCTACGAGGGCGGCTTCGACCCGGATTCGAACGTGATCGATGTGCTGATCGGACGCATCCGCCGCAAGCTCGGCGCGGCGTTGATCCACACCGTACGCGGGCAGGGTTTCCGCTTGTCGGACACCGAATGAAACGTCCAGCTTCGCTGCGCCGCCGACTGGTGATCGCCGGCGCCGGCGGCCTGGTGTTCGCCGCGTTGATGGCGGCCTGGCTGCTCGGCGCCGCCTTTGAACGCGCCGCCGAACGTGCGCTCGATCGCCGGCTCGACGAAGATCTCGATCATCTGATCGCGCTGGCCGAGCCGTCGCCCGAGGGTCACGTCCGGCTGGCGCGCGAGCCGGTGGACGAGCGCTACGATCGCATTTTCTCCGGCTGGTATTGGGCAGTTCTGCAAAGCGACGGGGCAGCGACATCGCGTTCGTCGTGGGATCAGGCGGCGCTCGAAAGCGTGCTCGCCGAAGCGACGGCGCAGCGCATGTATCGCGAAATCCAGGGACCGCGCGAACAACGACTGCGGGTCGCCATGCAGCGCGTGCGTTTTTCCGGCACGACCGGCGACCTGGCCTTCGCGGTCGCCGGCGATCTGTCCCAGACCCATGCCGAAGCGCGCGATTTCCGCTGGTTCGCGGCGCTGGCGGTGGCCGCCATCGTGGCGGCGCTGCTGGCCGCGATGTCGTGGCAGGTGGGATTCGGGCTGCGGCCGCTGCGCCGCGTCGGCGACACCTTGCGCCGCGTGCGCAGCGGCGAAGATGCGCGCTTCGCGCTCGATGAACTGCCGGCCGAAGTAATGCCGCTGGCGGCGCAGGTGAACGATCTGCTCGACGATCACGATCGTCGTGTCGAACGCGCGCGGCATGCCGCGCAGGACTTGGCGCATGCGCTCAAGACGCCGCTCACCGTGCTCGCGCTCGAAAGCGAGCGGCCCGATGCGGAGTTTCCCGCACGCGTGCGGGAACACGTGGCGCGCATGCGATCGAGCGTCGAACGCCAGCTGGCCGGCGCCATCGGCGCCGATGCGCGCCAGCGCACGGCGATCCGTCCGGTGCTCGAATCGCTGTGTGCCTTGCTGTCGCGTGCGCATGCCGGGCGCGCCGTACGCGCGACGATCGATTGCGCCGCTGAACTACGTTTCGCCGGCCGCCGCGAAGATCTCGAAGAGATGCTCGGCAACCTGCTGGACAACGCCTTCAAATGGGCCCGCTCGGAACTGCGCGCGAGTGCCGCAATCGCCGGCGGCACGCTCACCATCGCGCTCGACGACGACGGTCCCGGCCTCGACGACGAGCAACTCGCTCACGTGCTCACCCGCGGTGTGCGCCTCGACGAGCGCAAGCCCGGTAGCGGACTGGGCCTTGGCATCGTGCGCGACGTGGCGCGGGCCTACGGTGGCGTTCTGACATTGGAGCGGTCGGCACTGGGCGGCCTGCGCGCACGGCTCGCTTTTCCGGCTCCAGCGGCGTGAAACCAGCAGCTTGAGAACCGCGTCTTGAGAACCGCGTCACGCGCACACACCTAGGGCAGACCATCGCGTTCCCCTCGTGGAGTTCGGAATGAACCAGTCTTGCGATCTGCCGGGCCTGTCGGCCAACGTTGCGCCCAGCGCGTTTCCCGATCCGCTGCGCGATTTGCCCGCCCCCGCCGACCAGGCCGAGGCGGTTTTCGCCGGCGGCTGCTTCTGGTGCACCGAGGCGGTGTATCGCCAGCTCGACGGCGTGAGCGACGTCGTCTCCGGATACGCCGGCGGCACCGCGGCCACCGCGAACTACGACGCCGTTTGCAGCGGCCGCACCGACCATGCCGAAGCGATCCGCATCAGCTACGACCCGCAGATCATCAGCTACGGCCAGTTGCTGAAGGTTTTCTTCTCCGCCGCGCACGACCCGACCCAGGTCGACCGCCAGGGCAACGATCGCGGCCGTCAGTATCGTTCCGCGGTCTTCTTCGCCAACGATGCCGAAAAACAGGTCGCGCAGGCCTACATCGCGCAGCTCGATGCCGCGCGCGTTTTCAACTCGCCGATCGCCACCTCGCTCGAACCGCTCGACACCTTCTACCCGGCCGAGTCGTACCATCAGGACTACGCCGCGCGAAATCCGGCACAGCCCTATATCGCCGGGGTGTCCGCGCCGAAGGTCGCGAAGGTTCGCAAACTTTACCCGGAGAAGTTGAAGTAGAGCAGGGACGAGGGGCGAGTAGCGAGGGCGCACTTTTCTACGCCGCGGTTTTCGATCCTCTTTCCTACAAAGCGCCCTAACTACTAATCCCTAACCCCTAAGAAAGACCATGCCCACCTCACCCACCGGCCACGACCTCACACCCCTCTCCGCCGAAACCCGCACCGCACTCGCTGCGAAGCTGAGTCCCGAGCAACGCCGCGTGTTGCTCGAACACGGCACCGAACGTGCGTTCTGCGGCACCCTGCTCAACAACAAGCACGCCGGCACGTATGCCTGCGCCTTGTGCGGGCTGCCGTTGTTCGGGTCGTCGACCAAGTTCGAATCGGGCACCGGCTGGCCGAGTTTCAACGAACCGTTCGATCGGGCGCACATCACCTACATCCGCGATGTGAGCTACGGCATGGTGCGCACGGAAATCCGCTGCGCGCGCTGCGATGGGCATCTCGGCCACGTCTTCCCCGATGGACCGCCGCCGTCGCATGAGCGTTACTGTTTGAACTCCGAAGCGATGGAGTTTTTCCCGGAAGGAGAAGTTCCGCCGCAGAAGGCGCAGCCGTGACGTCGAGCGACATCGGCACGCCCGGCGTCCGCATCGATGTGTGGTTGTGGGCCGCGCGCTTCTTCAAGACGCGCGCGCTCGCCAAGCAGGCGATCGAGAGCGGCAAGGTCGAGATCAACGGACAGGGCTGCAAGCCGTCGCGGCAGGTGCATGTCGACGACAGACTGAGCATCGCGCGCGGCGAGGAACGTTTCGAGATCACCGCGCTCGATCTGAACGACACGCGCGGCCCGGCCGCGAAGGCGCAATTGCTGTATCGCGAGTCGGAAGAATCGCTCGCCAAGCGGCTCGCCGAGCGTGAGCAGCGCCGGCTTGCGAATGCCGGTTTCCAGGCCCCGAAAAGCAAACCCGACAAACGTGCGCGCCGTTTGATCCAGGCGCTCGGCGACATCGACGCGCTGTAGTTTCTTTCCACGCTCGCCACAGCATCAGCAATCCTTCTCCCACCGGTAGAAGGTGGTGCGTCAGCGCCGGAAGAGGGTTCGGGGCTTGTATCGAGTTCGGTACAAAGCCCCGCACTCTCACCCCAACCCCTCTCCAGGGGTCGAGGGGCTTTAGAGCAGGGATCGCAAGCGATACAGCGCTTCCAGCGCCTGCTTCGGCGTCAACTCATCCGGATCCACCGCTGCGAGCGCCGCAAGCGCCGGTGCGGGCGCCGCGAACAATCCCATCTGCATCGGCTGATCGAGCGCCGCGGGCGTCGTCTCCGGCACGTCGCGATTGCGCTGTTCGAGCATCGCCAAGGTGCGCCGCGCGTCGGCTACCACGGCTTTCGGCAAACCGGCCAACGCGGCCACTTGCAGGCCGAAACTGCGATTCGCCGGGCCGTCCTTCACTGCATGCATGAAGACGAGCTTGTCGCCGTGCTCGACGGCATCCAGATGCACGTTCGCGATGCCGCTGCCGGGCTCGGCGAGCGCGGTGAGTTCGAAATAGTGCGTCGCGAACAGCGTGAAGGCGCGATTGGTCTGCGCCAGATGCACCGCGCAGGCCTGCGCCAGTGCGAGGCCGTCGTAGGTCGAGGTGCCGCGTCCGATTTCGTCCATCAGCACCAGCGAATGCGCGGTGGCGTGGTGCAGGATGTAGCTGGTTTCCGACATCTCGACCATGAAGGTCGACTGCCCGCGTGCGAGATCGTCGCCGGCGCCGATGCGGGTGAGGATGCGATCGATCGGACCGATCTGCGCCGACGCCGCCGGCACGAAACTGCCGATGTGCGCGAGCAGCACGATCAGCGCGTTCTGCCGCATGTACGTGCTCTTGCCGCCCATGTTCGGGCCGGTGATCACCAGCATGCGGCGGTCTTCGTCGAGCAGCAGGTCGTTCGGTTCGAACGGCTCGTCGCGCACCGCTTCCACCACCGGATGCCGGCCGCGTTCGATGTGCAGGCACGGCGCTTCGATCAGCACCGGACGCGACCAATCCAGCGCCAGCGCGCGCTCGGCGAACGCCGCCAGCACATCGAGTTCCGACAGCGCGCCGGCGCAGCGCTTGAGCGGTTCGAGATGCGCATTGAGCGTGTCGAGCAATTCCTCGAACAGCTGCCGCTCGCGCGCCAGTGAGCGCTCGCGCGCCGACAGCACCTTGTCTTCGAAATTCTTCAGTTCTTCGGTGATGTAGCGCTCGGCACCGGTCAGCGTCTGGCGCCGGGTGTAGTGCGTCGGCGCGCGTTCCGACTGACCCTTGCTGATCTCGATGTAATAGCCGTGCACGCGGTTGTAGCCAACTTTCAGCGTCGAAATGCCGCTGCTCTCGCGCTCGCGCGCTTCGAGATCGACGAGGAACTGATCGGCATGCGTCGACAGCCGCCGCAATTCGTCGAGTTCGGAATCGAAACCGTCGGCGACGACGCCGCCATCGCGCAGCAGCGCCGGCGGCTGCGGCATCACGGCGCGGGCGAGCAAGGCCGCGCTATCGTCGTGGCTGCCGAGTTCATCCGCCAGCGCATCCAGGCGCGGCGAATCGATCGGTTCGAGCAGCGCGCGGATCGCCGGCAGCGCGCTGAGCGCATCGCGCAAGGTGGACAGATCGCGCGGCCGCGCCGAGCGCAGCGCGACGCGGGTGAGGATGCGTTCGACATCGCCCAGCGCGCGGAAGCTTTCGCGCAGCGGCTCGAACGCGCGCTGGTCGATCAGGCTCTGCACGGCGTGATGACGTTCGCCCAGCACGCGCCGATCGCGCAGCGGACGATGCAGCCAGCGCCGCAACAAACGCCCGCCCATCGGCGAGACGGTGACATCGAGCACGCCGAGCAGCGTGTGCTGCGTGTTGCCGTCGACGCGCGTGTCCAGTTCGAGATGACGGCGCGTCGCGGCGTTCATAGCGATACCGTCGTCCGCGGCTTCGAGCGCGATCGAGGTCAGATGCGGCAGTCGCTGCTTCTGCGTTTCCTCGACGTAGCCGAGCAACGCGCCCGCTGCCGCGGTGGCGAGCGGTTTTTCTTCGAGACCGAAACCGGTCAGATCGTGCAGGCCGAAGAAACGCAGCAATTGCCGGCGGCAGGCGTCGGTCTCGAACAGCCACGGTGCGCGTCGCCGCGCGCCTTGTCGCGACGTCAACCACGCCGGCCATCCGTCTTCATCGGGCAGCAGCAACTCGGCCGGTTCGAGCCGTGCGAGTTCCGCGGCCAGTGCGTCTTCGTTCGCGACCTGGTTGGCGAGAAAACGTC
Organism: uncultured Chiayiivirga sp.; assembly: GCA_965653565.1. Classification (GTDB taxonomy): domain Bacteria; phylum Pseudomonadota; class Gammaproteobacteria; order Xanthomonadales; family Xanthomonadaceae; genus JALCLA01. The sequence goes on from CBFHAI010000004.1 coordinate 62,162, forward strand.
CGCCGGCCAGATCGGCCCATGCGATGCCGTAGCCGCTGCGTCCGCGCGTGATCGCCATCAGCAGCGTGTCGCGGCGTTCCTGCAGCAGCGCTTCGTCGGTCACCGTACCGGGCGTGACGATGCGCACCACCTTGCGTTCGACCAGGCCTTTGGCGAGCGCCGGATCGCCGATCTGTTCGCAGATCGCCACCGATTCGCCGAGCGCGACGAGCCGGGCTAGATAGCCTTCGTAAGCGTGCACCGGCACGCCGGCCATCGGTATCGGCTGGCCAGCCGACGAGCCGCGCTGGGTGAGCGTGATGTCGAGCAGGCGCGCGGCCTTGCGTGCGTCGTCGTAGAACAATTCGTAGAAATCGCCCATGCGGAAGAACAGCAGCAAATCCGGATGCTCCGCCTTGGCGGCGAAGAATTGGCGCATCAGCGGCGTGTGTTCGCTCAAGAGGCGGATCCTGCGACTCGTCGCGGGCAACGGCGCCCGCGGGCCGCATAGTTTCGCAGAGCCGCCGCGGCGATGGACGTTTGTTCGCGCGCCGAAGGTTTTTGCTCGGCGCGCCACCCGGTTAAGCTAGGCCCGTGAATACGACTCCCGTTTTCGACGACGACGCATTGCATGCCTTGGCCGTGGACGTCGGCGCGCGCCTCAAAAGCCGCGGCCACACCCTCGCCACCGCCGAGAGCTGCACCGGCGGCTGGATCGCTAAGATGATCACCGACATTCCCGGCTGCTCGGAATGGTTCGAAGCGGGGCTGGCGGCCTACAGCTACGAAGCCAAACAGGCGCTGCTCGGCGTGCGCCCCGAAACCCTCACCGAACATGGCGCGGTGAGCCGCGAGACCGTGCTCGAAATGGTGTCGGGCGCATTGATTCATTCCGGTGCGAGCGTGGCGGTGGCCGTCACCGGCATCGCCGGACCCTCGGGCGGCACCGCCGACAAACCGGTCGGCACGGTATGGATCGCGTGGAAACGCCGCGGCGGCTATCCGCACGCGGAGCTGTTTCATTTCGACGGCGATCGCGAGCGGGTGCGTCGGCAGACGGTGGCCGCGGCATTGCGGGGGTTGATGGGGTAGAGCAGGGGTTAGGGGTGAGTGGCGAGGGCACGTTGTAGCGAGTTCACGGGGCGTTGCGATGCCACGCTCTTTTCCCGATTCCCGCCCCATTGACCGCCTAGCCGTTAGTAGTAATACTACTAACCATGCAAAGCCTGTCCGAAACCCAGCAAGCCATCCTCGCCCTCATCAGCGACCGCATCGATGCCGACGGCATGCCGCCCTCGCAGGTCGAAATCGCGCGTGCTTTCGGTTTCAAGGGCGTGCGGGCGGCGCAGTATCACCTCGAGGCGCTGGAGGCGGCCGGGGCGATCGAGCGGGTGCCGGGGCGGGCGCGCGGGATTCGCGTGAAGCACGGTTTGGAGAAGCACCCCGCCGATCCGCTCGCCGCGCAGCCGGCCAACGACGACGGTCTGCGGCTGCCCGTGCTCGGCGATGTCGCCGCCGGCATGCCGATCGGCGCCGGCATCGACGAAGGCAGTCTGCCCGACACCTACATCGTGCTCGATCGCGTGCTGTTCTCGCCCAAGCCCGATTACCTGCTCAAGGTGAAGGGCGATTCGATGCGCGACGAAGGCATCTTCGACGGCGACCTGATCGGCGTGCACCGCACCCGCGACGCGCGTTCCGGGCAGATCGTCGTGGCGCGCATCGACAACGAAATCACGGTGAAATTGTTGAAGATGGGAGCCGGCCGCATCCGCCTGATGCCGCGCAACCCCGACTACGCGCCGATCGAAGTGAGCTCCGATCAGGATTTCGCGATCGAGGGCCTTTATTGCGGCCTGGTGCGGCCCAACCGATGAGCCGGCTGCGCCACGCCCACCACGTTTCGCGCCTGCGCCGTGCGGCGCGCGCAGTGCGAATCGGGGAAAACTCCGAGGCCGCCGGCGGAGAATTGCCGATGCCATCGCGCTCGACCACTCGCTATCGTTGCATCGTCTGCGCCGTCGCAATCCGTGCGATCCGGCCCCTTCATGCTTGCACTCACTCCCAGGCCAAGTCTTAAATCATGTCGAGGAATTCCAACGTGGACGAGAACAAGAAACGCGCGCTGTCCGCCGCCCTGAGCCAGATCGAAAAGCAGTTCGGCAAAGGTGCCGTCATGCGCATGGGCGACAAGGTCGCCGAGCCGGCCGAAGTCATCGGCACCGGTTCGCTGATGCTTGATATCGCGCTGGGCATCGGTGGCCTGCCGAAAGGCCGCGTGGTCGAAATCTACGGGCCGGAATCGTCGGGCAAAACCACGCTCACGCTGCAGACCATCGCCGAATGCCAGAAGGCCGGCGGCACCGCCGCCTTCATCGACGCCGAGCACGCGCTCGATCCCACTTATGCGCAGAAACTCGGCGTCAACGTCGACGATCTGCTGGTCTCGCAGCCCGACACCGGGGAGCAGGCGCTCGAAATCGCCGACATGCTGGTGCGATCGAACTCGGTCGACATGGTGGTCATCGACTCGGTGGCGGCGCTCACGCCGAAAGCCGAAATCGAAGGCGAAATGGGCGACCAGCTGCCCGGCCTGCAGGCGCGCCTGATGAGCCAGGCATTGCGCAAGCTCACCGGCAACATCAAGCGCAGCAACTGCATGGTGATCTTCATCAATCAGCTGCGCATGAAGATCGGCATCATGATGCCGGGGCAGAGCCCGGAAACCACCACCGGCGGCAACGCGCTGAAGTTCTATGCGTCGATCCGTCTGGATATCCGCCGCATCGGCGCCATCAAGAAGGGCGACGAGGTGATCGGCAACCAGACCAAGATCAAGGTCGTGAAGAACAAGATGGCGCCGCCGTTCAAGCAGGTCGTTACCGAAATTCTTTATGGCGAAGGCATCAGCCGCGAGGGCGAGCTGATCGACATGGGCGTGGAAGCCAAACTCGTCGACAAGGCCGGCGCCTGGTACGGCTACGGCGGCGAACGCATCGGCCAAGGTAAGGAAAACGCCCGTCAATACCTGAAGGACAATCCGAGTGTCGCGAAAGAGCTCGAAGCGAAGCTGCGCGACAAATTCGTTCCCGCGCTGGTGATCGGTGAAGAATCGCCCGCCATCGAAGTGGAAGCGTAATCCCTCGTCGGGATGGCGCGGCGGCTCGCCTTCGGGCGAGCCGCCGGGCACTTCCGGCGACGACGAAAACGGAGAGGAGTCGGCCGGCATCCGGCGTTTGTTCGACGGCGAAGCGTCGGCTGGGGCTGCAAGGCGCGGTGATTTCGCCAATGCCGCGGATGCCGCGAGTTCGGCCGATTGCGTCGACTCCGTCGAGCCCGCGGCCTCCGGCGACCGCTTAGCGCAGGCGGGCGAGGCCGAGGCCTCCGGCCTCTTCGCACGCCGTGCCAAAGCTCCTGCCGAAAAGCCCGACGCCTATCGCAAGGCGCTCGGCCTGTTGGTGCGGCGCGAGCATTCGCGCCGCGAGCTGACGCAGAAGCTGCGGGCCAAGGGGGCCGACCCGGCCGAGGCGCGCGACGCGCTCGAACGCCTTGAGGGCCAGGGTTACCAGGACGACGCCCGTTTCGCCGAAATGCTGGTGCGCACGCGCATCGGCGGCGGTTACGGGCCGCTGCATATCCGTGCCGAACTGGGGACGCACAACATCGCCAACGAGGTCGCCGCCCAAGTGATGGCCGATGCCGAACCGGATTGGCCGGCACTCGCCACCGACGCGCTGCGCCGCCGCTACGGCGGCCGGCCGCCGGCCGATCGCGCGGAAACCTTCAAGCGCGCGCACTACCTGCAACGCCGCGGTTTCGACGCCGCCAGCATCCGCCTCGCCACGGCCGCCGATCTCGACGACGATTAGTCGCAAGCGAGCGTTTTCGCGGCCTCGCGCGGATTCCGCTGCGCGGCTTCCAGGGTACGGGTGATTCGCTGCAGCCTAATTCGTAGCCTGGATGCAGTGCAGCGGAATCCGGGAAGCCCCGCCTTAACGTCGAATCGGGCGATACACCCGGGCTGCAAGGAAAATCTTTCGCTCCGTCCAGCCCGCGACTGCCGCCGCCGGTGAACCCATCCGTAGCCTGGATGCAGTGCAGCGGAATCCAGGGAAGCCGCGCCTCAAGGCCGGACCAAGCGAGCAACCGGGCCGCGATCGCGAAGTGCCCCCGCCGCCTCCACCCCGGATTTTTTCGCCCCACCCACGCTGCTAATCTGTACGCCTGCCGGTTTCGATTGCGAACTCAGTGGCTTGCCCGCATCTTTGGGGACAGCCCGCACGCAGCGTGCCGGCCCCCGATTTCCCGACTTCCGGTCTCGCCCCCATGAAAACCAGCAATGAAATCCGCAAGGATTTCCTCGAATTCTTCCGCGCCAAGGGCCACGCCGTGGTGCCTTCCAGCCCGCTCGTGCCGGGCAACGACCCCACGCTGCTGTTCACCAACGCCGGCATGGTGCAATTCAAGGACGTCTTCCTCGGCGCCGAAAAGCGCAGCTACACGCGCGCGGTTTCGTCGCAGCGCTGCGTGCGCGCCGGCGGCAAGCACAACGATCTCGACCAGGTCGGCTACACCGCGCGCCACCACACCTTCTTCGAAATGCTGGGCAATTTCAGCTTCGGCGATTACTTCAAGCGCGACGCCATCCTCTACGCCTGGGAATTGCTGACCCAGGTCTGGCAGATTCCGGCCGAGCGCCTGCTCGTCACCATCTACCACACCGACGACGAAGCCTTCGAGTTGTGGAACAAGGAAGTCGGCCTGCCGGCCGAGCGCATCATCCGCATCGGCGACAACAAGGGCGCGCCGTATGCGTCCGACAATTTCTGGCAGATGGCCGACACCGGGCCGTGCGGCCCCTGCACCGAGATTTTCTACGACCACGGCGCGCACATCGCCGGCGGCCCGCCGGGTTCGCCCGAGGAAGACGGCGACCGCTTCATCGAAATCTGGAACAACGTCTTCATGCAGTACGACCGCCAGCCCGACGGCACGCTGGTGCCGCTGCCGGCGCCCTGCGTCGACACCGGCATGGGCCTGGAGCGCCTTTCGGCCGTGCTGCAGCATGTGCACAGCAACTACGAGATCGACCTGTTCCAGCACCTCATCCGCGCCGCCGCCGAGTTCACCGGCGAGAAGGATCTGGAAAGCAAATCGCTGCGCGTGATCGCCGATCACATTCGCGCGTGCTCGTTCCTGATCGTCGACGGTGTGCTGCCGTCGAACGAGGGCCGCGGCTACGTGCTGCGCCGGATCATCCGCCGGGCGCTGCGCTACGGCTGGATGCTCGGCGTGCGCGGCGCGTTCTTCCACAAGATGGTGGCGCCGCTGATCGAGGTGATGGGCGAGGCCTATCCCGAACTGGTCGCCAAGCGCGCCATGGTGGAAGCCGCGTTGAAAGGCGAAGAGGAACGCTTCGCCGAGACGCTCGATTCGGGCATGAAGATTTTCGACGACGTCGCCGCGCGCTCGCAAGGCACGATCCCCGGCGCCGACGCCTTCCGCCTGTACGACACCTACGGTTTCCCGGTCGACCTTACCGCCGACATCGCGCGCGAGCGCGGCCTCACCGTCGATATGGCCGGCTTCGAAGCGGCGATGGATCAGCAGCGCGAACAGGCGCGCGCGGCGAGCAAGTTCGGCGGTACGGTCGGTCTCCCGGCGGAACTCGTTGCCGCGCTCAAGCCGACCGAATTCCTCGGCTACGAAGCGCTCGAAGCCGATGCCCTGCATGTGCGCGCGCTGGTGCGCGACGGCAAGCCGGTGCAGCGCCTGGGTGCCGGCGAACGCGGCATCGTGATCCTCGATGCGACGCCGTTCTATGCCGAAAGCGGCGGCCAGGTCGGCGATCGCGGCTGGCTGCTCGATTCGAACGACGATCGCTTCGAAGTCGAAGACACGTTGAAACTTTCCGGCGTCTTCCACGCCCACGTCGGCACGCTGACTGCCGGCGAACTGAAAGTCGGCAGCACGGTGTCCGCGCGCGTCGATGGCGAGCGTCGCGCCGCCGTCGTGATCAACCATTCGGCGACGCATCTGCTGCACGCCGCGCTGCGCCAGGTGCTCGGTGAGCACGTCACGCAGAAGGGCTCGCTGGTGGCGCCCGATCGCCTGCGCTTCGATTTCTCGCATTTCCAGCCGATCGTGCCGGCGCAGCTCGCGCAGATCGAAACCCTCGTCAACGCGGAAATCCGCCGCAACGCCGAGGCCGAAGTGCATCACATGGGCATGAAGGAAGCGCTCGAATTCGGCGCGATGGCGCTGTTCGGCGAGAAATACGGCGAACGCGTGCGCGTGCTGAAGATGGGCGGCTTCTCGACCGAACTTTGCGGCGGCACGCATGTCAGCCACACCGGCGACATCGGCCTGTTCAAGATCGTATCCGAAGGCGGCGTCGCGGCCGGTGTGCGCCGCATCGAGGCGGTGACGGGGCAGGGCGCGCTCGACTACATCGCCGAGGAAGAACGCCGCCTCGAAACCGTCGCCCATCTGCTCGGCGGCAGCGCCAGCGACGTGGTCGACAAGCTCAAGCAGCTGTTCGAGCGGCAGAAGAAACTCGAGCGCGAACTCGAATCGCTGAAGGCGAAGGCCGCGGCCGGTGCGACCGCCGATCTGGCCGGGCAGGCGCGCGATATCGACGGCATCAAGGTGATCGCCGCGCGTCTGGACGGCCTCGACGCCAAGGCCCTGCGCGACAGCGTCGACCAGCTCAAGCAGAAGTTCGGCGATGCCGTGATCCTGCTGGCGTCGGCGAGCGACGGCAAGGCTTCGCTGGTCGCCGGCGTGCAGGGCAGCGCGCTCAAGCGCGTGAAGGCCGGCGAGCTGGTGGCGCACGTCGCCGGCCGCATCGGCGGCAAGGGCGGCGGGCGGCCGGACATGGCGCAGGGCGGCGGCGACGACGGTCCGGCCTTGCTGGCCGCGCTGGCCGATGTGCCCGATTGGGTGGCCGGGCGGCCGGCGCAGGCTTGAGCGCGCCGTTCCGATCGCTGCTTTTTTCGTCCGTAACGGCGATTCGCGCGTTTCATCACGCGTCGCCGATTGCGGGCACGTTAAGGCTTGGTTAGTATCGATGCCACATGCCCTGCACGTTGCTGAGCCGGGCAAAGGAACGCCGTGCCGCTGGGGAGCGGAACGGAATTGGCAAGGGGGAGCGCCGACCGTCAGCGGGCCGGACGCAGGGAGGTGTCAGATGCTGATCTTGACCCGACGTGTCGGGGAGACGTTGATGATCGGTGACCAGATCACGGTCACCGTGCTTGGGGTGAAGGGCAACCAGGTGCGCATCGGTATCAGTGCGCCGAAGGACGTGTCCGTCCACCGCGAAGAGATCTACCAGCGCATCAAGCGCGAAGGTCCCGACGGGACCGATGCCGAAAACAATTCCGGCGCGGGCTGAAACGCCCGGCGCGCCACGCCGGCGCGCTGCCTGTCTGCAAGATTGAGGGTTTACCGCGGCGCCGCCAGCCGCTATCCTTTCGCGCCCGGCGTCCAGGCGCCGGGGAGCAACAAAAACTGCACTGCGGAGTGATGCCCGAGAGGCCGAAGGGGCTCCCCTGCTAAGGGAGTATAGGGTCAAAAGCTCTATCGAGGGTTCGAATCCCTCTCACTCCGCCATCTGACCGAATAAGCCGCTGATTAAGCGGCTTTTTCTTTGGGCGGCTGATTTCTACCCACGTCTTTACCCCCACGGCTCGCGTGCACCTTGGCCGCGATCCAGGCATCGATCTCGGATGCCAGCCACCAGACGGCGGGGCCGTCGGTGTCTTTGACCGGCGCCGGGAACGTGCCCTTGGCGACGCGTTCGTAAATGGCGGACCGCTTGAGACCCACGCGGCGCTCGACTTCGGTGCGGCGTAGCAGGGATTCGCTCACGGCGCGGCGTTCACGATCAGAACCCACTTACCGGCCAGTTCATGCTCCCATCCAGCGAAGCATGAGACCCGGCCTTTCGTGTCGAACGACACCTTGAATCGCGTGCCATCACACAACGCCGCTTGCTGTGTCGGGGCGTCAGCTTTGGGCGCTGCGGCAGAATGCCACTGGATCGCGCTGGCGAACCCGGGCTCGTGAGCCTTGCGAAGCTCGATCACCGATGTGACGGGCGGGGTTAACAGGCCGGCGCAGTGCTCATAGGTGCCGGCGCAACACGAGTAGGCGCCATCGGCGCGCAGATCGGCCGCGTGCCTTAGCATTTCAGCAATTGCCGCCGCGACCGGCTCGCTCGTGCCCGCAGGGATGGCGGGCGGTTGCGGGGCGGTGCTCTGACCGTGATGCCACAGGAATGCGCAGTACCCCGCCACGTCGCGCGGATCGCCCTTGGCGACGTGTTCGACCAACTTCGCGCGGCATTCGTCCATCCAATCGGCTTGCAGCCATCCATCGCTGTAGCCGTATTTTCGCTGCGCACCGAGCAGCTTGTCGGCCAGCGAGGCGCTGAAGCGATTCACCAAGTCGCGCGTCGCCGGGTGAAGCTCGTCGCACTCCTGTTGCGGCGTGGCAACGAGCTCTATGGCAGCGACCTTCGCAACGTGATCGTTCGCCAGGCCCTGGCACCACTCCTGCGCCTCAGCGAGCGTATCGAAGTCGTCGCAATCGCCTTCGCCCCAGCCGGCGTGGAACGCTTTTTCGTCGGGGTCGGCATCGTCGCGCTTGGGTGTGATCCAGAACCCATAGTGCGGCTCGTCGATGTAGCCGTGCTTGTCGGCGCGCCATGCGATGGGACGCGCTTTCACGGTCACCTTCTCGGCAACGGGCTCGATCACGCCGATGGCGCGGACATTCCAAACATCACGCGGTGCCGTCGCGGCGCACTCATTGCAGAACACCATTCGAACCTCATCGTTCGTGTCGATGCTCGGCTCACCGCCATCCGGACAGAACGGGCACGGCAGCAATGCGCCGGTTTTTGATCCGTTCATGGCGACACCTGGCTGGCGGCGCCAGGGCTGCCCGCGCGGAGTATGTCGTCCCAAAACTTTCGATCGAACTCGCGATACTCGTCCTCTGAGAGCGCGCGCTCGCCCGTAATCAGTTCAAAGCCATCGCGCGATAGCGCGATCGTGTCGGCCAGATCGCCCTTGCGGTTGTGATAGTCGAGAAGGAAGGCCGCTTCCGAGATAGGCACCGCCAGCGAACGAGCGGCACGAAACTTTGCCCAAGTTTCAGCGGCCGTCTCGCACTCGCAGCCAACACCGGTTTTGCGGGCTGCGTCATCGCTGTCCAAGAAAATCATTTCCATGTAGCTCATGGGGAAACTCCTATTGAGAAAAGCGCACGGTGACAACTCGGCGCTGTGCGGAAGGATGAAATCGGCGCGGCGCAACGGCCGCGGGGATCCATGGGAATTTGGCAAGCAGGCGTGCATTCAGCCGATGCGCATCGGCATGCCGCAGATGGCCTTCGTAGCTACGCCAGATGCAGCGCACGCGATCCAGGTCGACCGGCGCGGCGCGGATCTCTCGCCGGCGAACATGGGCGCGCTGCCACGCGGCAAGGGCCTCACGCGCGTGGGTGAGAACGCGGGCCCGGACGCGCGTGTGCGTCGGGAAAACCACGTAGCCAAGGAAATCGATGCCGTCGCGCAGCGGCCGCAGCTTGATGTCGGCTTTCAGCTCGAGCCGCAGTTCATCACGCAAGAAGGTTTCGATCGCCCACAGCCACGCTGCGAGTTGTGCTCGGTCGCGATGCACAAGCACGAAGTCATCGACATAGCGCAGGTAGCGCTGCGCCTTCAGCGTGTGTTTGACGAACTGGTCGAGGCGATCGAGGTAGACGTTCGCAAAGAACTGCGACGACAGGTTGCCAATTGGCACCCCGCACCCCTTTGGTGCGTTGGCCAGTTGCTTGTGCCTGGGGATCGCGGCGCGCTCGGCGGCCGTCGATCGGTAGTGCACGCCGGCGTCGAGGGGCGAGCGGCGCAGCAGCGCGTGCACGGCGCGCTGTGCCGGCAGCGCCACGCCGGCCCGGACCATGCGGCGCTTGAGCATCGCGTACAGCGTTTCGCGGTGGATCCGGTTGAAGAAGTTCGCGATGTCGAGTTGCAGGTACCAGCCGCCGCCCTCGCCGCTTTGCACCTGGCGCACGTACGCCTGCAGCCGACGCACCGCCGCGTGGCTGCCTTTGCCTTTTCGGTTGGCGTAGCTGTCGTGAATAAAGCGCGGTTCGTAGACCGCCTCGAGCTGCGGCACAAGCCAGTGGTGCACGACGCGATCACCGAAGTCCGGCGCGTGGATCTCGCGCGCCTTCGGCCGCGTCGCGACGAAGCACGTCGACGGCCGTGGCGACCAGGTGCCGGCGCCCAACTGCTGCTGCAGCTCGAGCAGCCCATCCAGCCAGTGCGTGTCGAACGCCACCTGGTTGTGGCTCGGCACCTTCTGGCGCCGCGCCAGCGTCCACGCCGCATGCAAGGCACGCAGCGTGACCGGTTCCTCCCCCTGATACTCACCGGCCGGCGGCGCCGACACCGAACGCACCGCGCGCACGAAGCACTCGTTGTTGCGGTGGTTGTTGTTGGCGTTGCCGTTGTTGAAGTTGACGTACCACGCGGACGACGACGACCAGGCCGCCGGCGCCGCATCCCCGCACACTTGCGACCCGGCCACGCATCCGTCGAGGTAGCGCGGCGTCGTCATCGATTGGCCCCGTTCGAGGCGGCGCAGGTACTCAGTATCTGGGCACGCTGCGGCGTCGCGCTGGACGCCGCATTCTGGCCCGTGGGGGTTTGCTGCTTGAGCCAGCCGCCTGCCTGGCGGCCGAGATCGTGCGCGAGCTTTGCGAGCAGCTCGAACTGTTTGAAACTGGCGAATGCCCGGATCTGACTGCCCAACTGCAGGCACAGCTTCAACGCATCGATCGCCCACACCAGCTGCTGCGTCCACTCGCGCTTGCGGGCGCGATCGCGCACGGCGCGGTGTACGAGCTCGGCGACTTCCATCGCCTTCGCGCGCAACACGGCACCGTGCGCATACTTGTGGTATCGCGGCCAGCACCTTACCGCCTGCTCGATTTCGACGAGCAGGCGTTCGGCCTGTTTCACGATTGGCGGCAGCGAGAACGACACGTCAGTGGTGCGCCAGCTTGCGCACGCGCGCCATGGCTTCGTCGAACGTGTAGATGCGCCGTGAGAACTCGCTGCCGTACGGCGCGACGTTGGTGAGGAACAGCGTGTTGACTGACTGGCGCTTGAGCACCGGCGTGCGCGGCTCCCAATCGTCGACGATGTCCCCCAGGCCGAACGCTTTCGCGATCGCCTTGGCGTTGCGCGTTTTGCCACAGCCTTTCGGCCCGTACACGACGATGCTCTTTTCCATCAGGTTCCCCTCAAATAGCCAATTACTGACCGGCCGGCGGCGCCGACACCGAACGCACCGCGCGCACGAAGCACTCGCCGCTGCGGCGGTAGCTGCCGGCGCTGCCGCCGTCGAAGCCGACGCACCACGCGGACGACGACGACCAGGCCGCCGGCGTGCTGGTCCAGTACCAACTGCTTTCGGTGTCCGCGACGAACGGCTCGAAAGTGGCTGGCTCGTGGCGCGTGTCGTCGACCAGCGTGAGAAGTTCGCCGCGGGTCGGCAGACGCCAACCCTTGCCGAGTTCCTCGCACAGTTGCGTCGCGCGCTCGTGGTTCGCGCGGATGGCCTCGCCCGGCCCCGTCGCGGTCGCGGTGCGGTTGGTGCGCGCCCAGATCAACTGGTGCACGTTGTCGCGCACGTAGGTGTGTTCGATCGCGGCGTCGTAGATCACCTCGAAGGTGTGGCTCAGCCGTTCGAAGCGCGGGCGTGTGATCGTGACGACTTTCGCGGGTTCGGCTTTCATCGCATCCATTGCAGCGGCGCACTCTTCCAGGCTGCTACGCAGCTGCAGCGGTGCGGGCTGTTTGAGGTCGATGGAAAACTCGATGTCGCGGCTGTGGCTGCGATCACCCAGGTAAGCGGTGTCGGTGACGCGAATGCTGATGTGGTCCATGAGAACTCCAGAGTGAGAAGCGGGTTACTTGCGGGCTTTTTTCTTCACGGCCTTGGCGGCCGGTTTCTTCTTTGCGGCGGCTTTCTTCGTCGCAGGCTTGGCCTTCGCCGCGGCTTTCGGCGGCGATTTGGCGGCGACCTTCTTTGCCGCCGGTGTGGGCGTTGTCTTGAGCGTCGGCGTCGCGACATCCGCCTGCTTCGCGGCTTTCGTTGCACTCTTCGGCGTGACGTAGCCGGCACGGCGCAGCGGCTTCGGGAGCCAGCCGGAGCGCGCCATCAACTTCTCGCACTCGCCGGCGCACTCGTCTTTCTTCATCGGCACCAGACGCGAGGCCTGCACGTCGCCGTGCACTTCGGTGACAGCCTCGATCGCGAGGGACTTGGGCACCAGGCCGAAGAAAGTTCCTGCCGTCGGCGCCCAGTGCTCGGCCATATCGAGGTCCAGCGCGGTCGCGAGCGGCCCGCCGACCGGCGCGTCCGACGCATACCGAATCACAACGTCGACGGTGGCCACGGCTGCGACGCCAAGCAGGGCGCTGATCGTTTCCTTCGGTTGCAGCAAGAGCCACGGCCACAACTGCGCCTGCGTGGTCGGCACGCCCAGCGTCGTTCGCAGTTCGGCGATCGCGCCCTCGAGCTCGGCCAATCCGGCGCTTCGGTCGACGTCCGGAAACCCAAGGCTGTGCAGCGAGCCAATCGTCGGCTTAGCCGTGATATCGCACGGGTTGCCGCGATCGGTGCCCGTGTAGAAGATCGGCGTCAACAGCTTGTGCGCCAGTGTTGCCAAGGCAACGTCCGAGCGCTTGAGCAGCGAGAGCTGCAGCGCGATCTGACGGTGCGCACTGAGGCGGCGCAGCATTGACTCGGCGAGCGTGGCCTTGACTGCCGGTGCCGGCTCGCCCTTCGCCTTGGCCACGGCGCGCTGTGCCTTGCTGGAATCCTGGCGCGGGATGAGGCCTAGTTCGACATGCAGTCGGCCGCTATGGTCCACTTCGATCAATGCACCGGCCTTCGCTTTCTGGCGGTCGCTGAAGGTGGTGACCGAGCGGGTCAACGCAGCGATCGCATCTTCGAGTGTTTGCCGCTCGTCGCAACGCTCGTCGAGCAGATCAGCAGGCGCGTCGTCGTCATCCTCCATGGCGTCGATCTCTCTCTCGACCTGAGCGAGGCGCGCCCGCTTTTCTTCAAGGTCGGCCGATTCCGTGTCGGTGAGTTCGCGAGGGCTGTATTTCGGCTCGCTGTGATCGCAGTTGCTGGTGAACTTCCACCGATCGCCGTTGCGTTCGATGTGCACAAAGCTCCAGCCATCGGCGAGCAACGCCTTCGATTCCGCCTGCAGCTTTTCTTCGACCAGCTGGTCGAGCAATTGCTCGTCGAGCGCGTAGCCGCCGCCCTGGTCATCGAAAAGGTCCCGACGCACGGCGCCGCCTGCGGCTTCGTAGTTGGCCAAGCCAACGAACACCACGCGCTTGTCGGTCGTGGGAACTTCCTTGAGCGTCAGTGCTGCGCGGATTCGCGCAGGCTCCAGTTCCCACTTGCTGCGTGCCGCGTCGAAAACACGCTCCTGCATCGCGTGATCGTCGGTGAGCGTGAATGCCATCATCTGATCGACGTTGAGCTTGTCTTCGCGGAAGGCGCGCAAAAGGACCGGCGAAACATTGGCAAGACGCAACCGGCGCTGCACGAAGATTGATGTCACGCCAAAGCGTGCAGCGATCTCTTCGGGCCCATGGCCGGCCGCGGCGAGATCGCGAAACGACACGAGTTCATCGTGCGGGTGCATTCTCTCGCGCACGGTGTTTTCCGCCAGTCCGACTTCGGTCGCGATACTGGCGTCGACGATGTTCACCGGCACCAGGTGATCCGGTTGCAAATGTCCGGCATCGCGCAGCGATTGCAGTGCAGCCAGTCGCCGGCCGCCAGCAATGACTTCATAGCGTTCGGCTGGCTGGGTTTCGTCGGGAGGTATGCGCGCGACGGTCAACTGATTGATCAGGCCTTCGGCCCGGATGCTCGCAGCGAGCTGCGAGATGTCGCCGCCGGCAGTGCGGCGCACGTTGTATCGCGACAGCTTCAGCTGCGCGAGCGGAACATTGACGAGCTGTTGCATGGGTGGCTCCGAGGCTAGGGCTTGGTGGGCGATTTGCATTTCGCGCGACATGGGCCGCAGCGCCATCGCGACTTTCCGCGAGCGTCGCGCACAAACACGCCGCCGTCGGTCTTCGCGTAGTGCTGACAGGTGAAGCAAAACCGCTCGCCGAGCGATTCCTCGACCTTGTCGGCGAGCTTCGTGTTGGTGCGGGTGGCGGACACTACGCAGCCGCCTTGATGACGGTGGCGATGTCGAGACGATCTCCCGCTGTGAGTTCGTCGAGGCTGTTGAGCGCAAGCACGCACAGACGCACCGCGAGGTGGCGATCGAGCGGCACCGTTGAGCCGCGCGGCGCGACGGTCGGCGTCGGCGTCGGCGGCGTTTGCGCTGGTCGCGTTGTGCGCGCCTTGTGTTCAAGCTTCTTCTTGCCGGGCTTCTTCACTGGCTTCACATCGGCGCGATTTGCAATCCGCGTCTTGCGCACCTTCGGCTCGCCCGCCGCTGCCGCAGCGGCTTGCGCAACCGGGTGTTCTTCGACTTCCTTCGCGCGCTTTTCATCGAGCGTGTAGCGAAAAGGGCGCTCGGTGCGATCGCAGATCACAATGTCGCGAGTTTCGAACGCGTTGAGTTGCCCGGACACCGCCGTGCGATCGGCGCCTATTTGATCCGCGATATCTGCGCACGACACAGAAGCGCCCATCTGACGCATTGCGTCTCGGATTTGTTGGGAAAGGCTCATGCGAGCTCCATCAGTGAGAGGCCGCGGCAGCGTCCGCGACGAGCTCGCGGGCGGCGGCGGTGGGTTGGATTTCGACTTCGCCGTCGGTCCACTCGGCAAGGCCGGCGCGCACGATGGCGCCGATCGCACGCGAGCTATGAAACGGATGCACGCCGGGTGTCATGGGGCGATAACCGCCGCGCGTGCGGCGCAGCGCGCCGTGCACGACGCACGCGATTGCGGCTTCGCGCTGGGTAGGTGGCAGATCGCTGAGCGTCATGCGACCGCCTTCAGCGTGCTGCTCGCGATATTGATGCGGCGCTGCAACTGCGTGGCGTCGTCCTGCGCCGCCTGCAGTGCCGCCTGGTCGGCGCGCCACTGCTTCACGCACGCATCGATGTTGGCCGCCTGCGCGTCGGCACCAGCGTCGCGCATCTGCTGCGCCTGGTCTTCGAGGTATTCTGGATTGAATGTGGGGTCGCTCATCTGACGCTCCGTAGGTGAGAGCGCCGGCACCGTGTGTGCCGGCGCAGAGAAACCAATTACTGACCGGCCGGCGGCGCCGACACCGAACGCACCGCGCGCACGAAGCACTCGCTGTCGCGGCGGTAGCTGTCGGCGAAGCCGTAGCTGAAGAAGACGCACCACGCGGACGACGACGACCAGGCCGCCGGCGTGCTCGCCCAGTACCAGTCGCTGTGGCACGTCGGGAAGTAGGTGATGTCGATCGCCGGCTCCTGGCGCGAACGGTCGACGAGCGCGAACAGTTCTTCGACCGTGGGCAGGCGCCAGTCAGTTGCGCCAGCGAGATTCAGTTCCTTGCACGCGACCGTCGCGGCGTCGTGGTTCAACTCGGATTCGGCGGCATCGCTGGCCGACCACATCAGGCCGGTGGTGCTGTCGTACACAGCAACCCACGCGGTTGCGTCGTCGGCCAACGTGTGGCCCTGCTCGTCGATTTTGCTGAAGCGATTGGTCATGGTCTTTCTCCGAAGTGAGGTGCCGCGCCGTCGTGCCCGGGGATAGGCGACGGCGGGGGAGGCCGTTGAAAACGACGGCGCGGCGAAGGTGGCTACTGGGGCAGCGGATGGCGCTCGTGGTGATCGATCGCGCTCACCGCGACGAGCGCGCGGTGACGTGGAATCGGCAGGAAGGCGAGATTGTTTTTCCAGCGCTCACCACGAATTTCGCGCAAGCGAAATTCGGGATCGCGACGCAGGCCGGCGCCTCTGACGATCGCGTTGTAGTGCGCTAGGCGCAGTGCTGGCGGACACTCGCCGAGCGCGGGATCGGCCGCGGTGAGCCAATGCGAGGTCGCACGCAACACGATGCGCGCGCTCAAAGGTCACCTCGTGCTTTCGCTACGAAGTGCTTGACCGATTCGGTCGAGCGACGATCGAGGTCGAAGGATGCACCATTGACCCACAAGCACACGGTGTCATCGCTTTCGACGGAAATGCTGGTGCGCTTGAGAGGACCGCACGCGAAGGTTGCCATGCGCAGGCTGCCATGCTGCCGAAGAGTCGCGGCGATCGACGGCACATCGCTGTCGAGCAATACGCGCAACGTCAATTGCAGGCCGTGATGGGCGACAGTGATCTGATCACCGCTCATGCCGGCACCCGCGCGTTGCGCTGGTTGACGAGTTCGCGTGCCAGCGATTCGCAGCGTTCGAGCACGGAGTGATTTGGCTCGCCGGCCTTGATCAGCTCAGCAGCCTCCGCGTCAACGGCGAGGATTTCGACTCTGCGGCAATTGGAGATGCGCGCGGTGATGCGTGCCTGGCGGCGGACGGCATCCGGCTTCATGTCGGCGATCAGCCGATCCACGCGATCGAACGAAATGACAGCGCCCACGATCAGACCTCGCCCACAAGACGAAGGGCGCGGAATTCGGCGGCGTTGGCTTCGCACAGCGCGCTTCGGCGCTCGAGCAGTACGCGGCGCCGGCGATTCAGGCAGACGCGTGCGCGGCTATGGCTTTTTACCGCGTCAGCGTGTTCGTGAGCGGCGAGGTTGCTGAGAATTCGGCCCAATGGGCCTGAGTTGTGGAGTGCGGCGGTATACATCGGCTTCCCCCGGACGCGCCCGGACTGGGCGCGAAGAGAAGCCTATGGCATTCCATAAGTTCGTGTCAATGGTATCCCATAGATTGGAATCTTAGCCTCGAACCAATGCGTGGATGGCGCGTGCTAGGCAGTGCGGAATCCCTGCATAGGCCACCGCAGTTGCTGCGGCGGCGGCCTGCTGGACCGCCGACGTCGCTGCATCTAACTGGAAATACAAGTTGACGCCGGCGTACACGGCGCCGATCGCAGCGATCGACCACATAACCATCGCAAGCAGAGATCGAGACTTCGCAGCTCGCGGCTCTTGTTCCTCGTGTATCGGTCGTGTGAGAGATGCCATCGCCATGCGGCCGCGTGCTGCGGCGAGTCTTGCCTGGGTTTGCTCTTTCGCTGTTTGCTCCTCGACCTTTGCGTAGATCGCGCCGCAACTCGGGCAAGACGCTTGAGGTGAGTCAGCGACTTCGGCAGTGACTTTGCATTTTAGGCACGTCTTTTCCACGTCGATCCCCTTGTCCGGAGTGTCCTGAGCGACAAGACGATACGCAGTAGCGGTCGTATCGTCTCTAGGAATTCTTCACCCTAGGTCGCCGTCGATCGCCTTCGCTGTGCGAACCAATCCTGCATCTTCGAAGGAGACATCTTCCAAGATGCACTCGCGCGCGCGCTCGCAATCGTCGAGAAGTGCGACCAACCCCTTGTCGTCGAGGTCGTCAATCGTCCCTACATTGAAAGTTGCCTGGTCAACAAGCCACTGCAACCGATAGAAGCGCTTTAAATCCGTAATCCTTCGCACATGTGCTTCACGACTCACCGAGCACATTCGGTGCGATGGCGAAACTTCCGTCGACACGAGCTTGATGTTTGGTCTCGAGCTCGGCGCCGCTGTAACTCGCGCCGTAATCAACCTAACCAGCTCGTCGATCTTTGCCCGTTCCGCCATTTGAAATCTCCTTCGCCTGCATGCGCTCAGCTAGTCGCTGTCCGAAGTCGATCAAATTGCCTGGGGAAGCTTCGCCCTCCTGCTCTTGCAGGAACTGATAGGTGAACACGAAGAGATCGGGGTCGAGCTCAGGGTTGTAGCTTTTCCCTTTGTGCTCGAACGCTGCCCGCAGGATTTTGAACGACCCGGCCACAATTTCAGGGTCAAGTCGCGCGGGTTGCGACGGCAGGTCGGCAAGGGCGTCCATCGGCTTTCTACCGGTCTGCAGCCATTCGGGTCTGACGCCGAGAGCAGCCGCGATTGCCGGGATTTGCGTCGATGACGCCTGATCGCCGTTCTCGATTCCGGCCAAGGTTGGATATTTGATGTCCGCAGCGGCCGCCAGCTGCGGGCGGGTCATCCCACGCAGTTTTCGCGCCTGTTTGATGCGGTCGCCAACGGTCAGGGCAGTAGCCATGCAAGGAGTCTTATGGAATTCCGTTATGGGATGCCGTTGACCGAAGCCTATGGGATGCCATAGGATCGCTCCCCGTATGGAACCTACCTGGGCACAGCGCATCGCCGACCTCGAATCCCTCGGGTGGTCTTTGGCCGGAATCGGGAAAGACATCGAGCTTTCTCCGCAGTCGCTTTCTGACATCAAGCAAGGTCGGACCAGGGCGCCGACAGGCATGGCGGCAGTTCGATTGTTTGAACTCCACAAAGCGGGTCGACCGCCAACCGTGACCCTCGATCAGTCAAAGGTGGCTTGACGTGATGGCCGCCCAAGTCGAAGAGCAGGGCGATCAACTCGCCGCGAATGTCGCGCATAGGTGTGAACGTCGTCATGGGCTGAACGATGTCCTACCAGCGGCTTCGCGCGCATGAAGCCCGTGCCTCATTTTCTGCCACCGCGTTCCGCTGTCATCTTCGCGCACGTGCGCGCCGCGGTGGCCAGCACAGGTCTCAATTTACGGAAGATGTCGGCGACGATCGCCGAGACTTACGTAGCGCTCGTCGAGCCGGAAGAGCGCACGGTGCCCTTCCGATCGGGCGTAACCGTCGACGACATCTTCAAGGCCGAAAAGCACAATGCCCAGGTGATGGCCCGCTATATGGATGGCACCGTCAAGGTGTTGCCGGCCGACCTCGAGGATGCCGTTGTGTTGTCGTTGCCGGAGCCGCATCGCTCAAATTGCGAACGCGATCTCGCGCGCCGGCGCAGCATTCTTGCCGTGCCCATGCCCGATGGCACGGAAGCCGGGGACAACGCGTGCCTGGCGCGGGTGTACATGGAGTTCGGGCAGTTTGTTGAGTCGCTCGCGCCGGCGCTGGCTGATGGCCGGATATGCGAGGCAGATCTGCCGCATGCACGTCGCATCTTCAACGAGAGCGACGACGTCATCACCGCGATCATGGCGTTGCGGGAGCGTGTGCAGTGGCTTGTCGATCCAGCCGGTATGACCGCGAACGGCTTGGCACGCGAATGAAGTCACGGGCCCCGGAATTCGATCACCGCCGCGCGGTGCCGGCGCGGGTGAAAGAGATCTTCAAAAAGATTGAACGGGACCTCGCCCGCGAGCACTCGAACGAGGAACTGGCCGCAGCGGAAGCGGCCTGCAAAGGACCTGTAAGGGACGTCCAAGCGGAGTTGCAGTTCGCGCCACACGGCAGGGGATGATGGGGAAAAATCGGAGGGTCGATGTCGCGACGTTGCTCGCGGAGGTTGACCTCGCCAAGTTGATCGAAGGTAGCGTCCGCTTGAAAAAGCGTGGGCGCGAATTTGTTGGCCTGTGCCCGTTCCACGACGAAAGGTCCCCATCCTTCACTGTCTACACGGATCGCGACACTGGTCTGGAGTTGTTCTGTTGCCACGGTTGTGGCGCAAAGGGCAATGCAATCGAGTGGGTTATTCGCACCACGGGGTGCGATTTCCTTGAGGCTTGCCGGCTTCTAGGTGCGAAGGAAGAAATCGAGTCGCGAGTGATGCCGCGCAAGGAGCGTGCGCCGCGCCAGCGTTCTACGGTGTGGATCCCGTTGCTGCCCGTGCCTGATGCCGTGCCAGCACTGGTCACGGCCGGTGAAGCTCAGACGGCGGACGTCTGGAATCCGAAAGCGGATCCGCCCAAGTTCGTGCGATATCGCCCGCAGCGTGCCGACGCCTATCGCGATGCCGATGGGCGTCTGCTCGGGTATGTGTTGCGACTGGAGTTCGATGACCGCAACACCGGGAAGCGCGTGAAGATCACGCCGACTGTGACCTGGTGTGTAGGGCCTGAAGGCGAGCAGCGCTGGTGCCTGCGTCCGTTCCCGTTGCCGCGCCCGATGCTGGGCCTTGATGCGATCGCGGCGAAGCCAGCATCACCGGTGCTGATCGTCGAGGGCGAAAAATGCCGCGCGGCTGGCGCTGGCGCACTGCCGATGTATGCGGTGGCCAGCTGGCCGGGTGGCGGCAAGGGAGTGCCTTACGTCGATTTCTCCCCGCTGTGCGGTCGCGACGTGGTTCTTTGGCCGGACGCGGACGAACCTGGTCGCAATGCGATGCTCGGTCACCGCGATTACTCCGGTTTGCTGCACGATGGCGTCGCGCAGCTTGCATGGCGGGCCGGTGCAAGATCGATTCGGTATGTCGACGTAACAGGCCAGCCCAAAGGGTGGGACTTAGCCGATGCGCTCGATCACGAAGGCGACAACTGGACAGCCCGGCAGTTGGCCGCGTGGGCGAAAAGCCGTGTCGCGGAAATTGAAATCGACTTCCAGCCCGGAGTGCGCGCGGCGTGAGTGCTCCGCGCGACAAGATGACGATCATCGCCGGTGGCAAGGAAGGCGGCGGCGGTGGCCGGAAGCGCGGCGGCGACGGCGGCAAGCCGCGCGGCGAGGACTGGCGCGATCGTTTGGTGCGCAACCAATACGGCGTGCCGAAGGCGACGGCCTTCAATCTGATGTTGATACTCGAACATGACGAGCACCTGTCGGGCTTGTTTTGGCTCGACGAATTCGGCAATCGCATCGTGCTCGATCGCGTGCCACCGTGGACTGGTGGCACGCGTGACGAATTCACCGAGGTGGATGCCCTTGAGTTGGCGGCATGGCTCGGTGATCCGGCGCGGTATGAGATTGCGACGGGCATCGATCTCGTCCTGCAGTGCGTCGAGGCCATTGCGCGGCGCAGGAAGCGGCACACCGTCAGGGAATATCTCGAGTCGCTGAAGTGGGACGGTGTGAAGCGCGTCGAGCGGATGTTCGTCGAACTCTTCGGGGCCGAAGAGTCGGCCTACGTGCTCGGCGCCGCGCCTTGCTTCATGGTGAGCGCGGTCTCTCGAATCCTGTGGACCGATCCTTCGCAGCCGACCAAGGGCAGCAAGGTCGACTTCATGGTCGTGCTCGAAGGCGGCCAGGGCGCTGGCAAGACCACCGCCGTGCTCGAGCTATTCACCGCCGGTTGGTACGCGGAAGCAATGGAGTCGCCGGCGCACAAGGACTTCTACCAGACCTTGCGTGGTCGTTGGGTCATTGAGATTGGCGAGATGGATAGCTTCTCGAAAGCTGACGTCTCGAAGGTTAAGCAGGCCATCACCATCCGGTTCGACACGTACCGTCCCAGCTACGGGCGCACCGCCCGCAGCTTCCGGCGCGAGTGCGTGTTCGTGGGCACGACGAACAAGGACGACTACCTGCGCGACGAAACGGGAGCACGTCGCTTCTTGCCGGTGAAGGTGGGCGACAGCGTCAGCGTGCGCGACGTCGTGGCGCAGCGCGAGCAGCTCTGGGCTGAGGCTGTGCAGTTGTACCGGGACGGCTTTAAATGGTGGGCGCTTCCGCCCGGGGCGCAGCGCGAGCAAGACGCGCGTTTCAGCGAAGATGTCTGGACCCAGCGAATCATGCGCTGGGTGCACGGGCACGCTGATCCTAAGGCCTACGAACAGCTGGCTCTCTCCGAGCGCGACAAGAGCGGCGCGCCACTGGAGTTCACCATCGCCGAAGTGTGCAGTTTCGCCCTGCACCTCGACGCTCGCGGCCAGGACCGTGCAGCGGCAACGCGAGTGGGCAGCATCCTTCTACGCCTTGGCTGCAGGAAGCATCGACCGACGCGGTTCGGTGAACGTGTCTGGGCCTACTACTTGCCCGACGAGAAGGCGCCCGATGCGTAGCCCCGTCCGACCTGTCCAACCTGTCCAACCTCGCGGTCCAACCTCAAACCCAGCTGGGAGTAGGGCGCGTCCAACCTGTCCAACCTATTCGCGGTCGCGCATGCGGGAAGCGAAGCGGCTTGCGATTCGGACCTTATCTACACAATTAAAAAATAGGTTGGACAGGTTGGACAGGTTGGACGCCGCCTACTTCTGCAACGGTTTCGTGGCGTCCAACCTCACGTCCAACGTATGGGTGGTTGGACCGTGGCACAGCGGCCCCGCACCGTGGCCGCTTTTCGGGTCCTCCCCGAGGGGTCGGAACCGCGGGTTAAGTGGCCGCAATTTGCGTGCACTTGTTGTGTCCCGTTTTTGGTTCCGGACTGGTTTGTGGGGTTCCGCTTGAGTTCCGCGGAGTTCCTGTCGACGGCCGAGTACGCCAAGCATCGTGGATGCAGCGACTCCTTCGTGCGTCGCCTACGTCGAGCCGGACGCCTAGTGCTCAGTCGCGACGGGAAGCTGATCGATGTCGCACAGTCAGACGCACTGCTCGACGCCACGAACGATCCCTTGCGCGGCGGCGACCGATCTGCTGACGCGCCTGATCCCAAAGATGCGCCGATCGGCACCACGCCGCCGTCGGCGCCATCGATCAGAGAGGCGGTGCGACGAGAGCGCCTCGCAAAGGCACGCCTGGCGGAACTCGAGCTTGGCGAAGAAGCCGGCGACCTGACGCGGCGCGAGGAGGTTCAACGCGCCGTGTTCACGCTGGCACGTCAAGCAGTGGAGCGCATGCGCACCATGGGCAGCCGGCTGCGCAAGCGCTTGGCCGTAGAAGCCGACCCGGCCGCGTGCGAAGCCCTCATCAATGCCGAGATCGAAGAGATCTGCCAGGACATGCAGCGCGCTGCTGACTCCTTGCGCGAGAACGGCGAGCGCGCCGCGGGGCAGCGCTCATGACGTTCGAAGGGACCTACACCTACGACGTCGAGTTAGCGTGCGCCACAGACTTGGTATGCGACGCTTGGGGCGCTGCGTGGAAAATTCCGCCGCGGCTGACGGTAAGCCAGTGGGCTGATGAGCACCGTGTCATCGCGCAAGGAGCGGGCGCAGATCCGGGCAAGTGGCGCACCTCGCGCACGCCGTACCTTCGCGAGATCCAGGACAGCCTCTCGGCGCACTCGCCTGTTCGGGAAGTGTCGTTCAAAAAGTCGGCGCAAATTGGCGCGACCGAGATCCTGATCAACTGGGCCTGCTACGTCGTCGACCATGCTCCGGACGCGATGATCATCGCGCAACCGGTCAAGGACCTCGCGCGCAGCTGGGCCGTCGCGAAGTTCGATCCGGCCGTGGAGCTGATGCCGTCGATCGCAGAGAAGCTCTCGACCGACAACACGCTCGAGAAGCGATTCCCCGGCGGCACGCTCTGGGTCATCTGGGCAAATTCCTCGAACCAACTGCGACAACGCACGGCGCGCTATCTCGGCGAGGACGAGCTCGACGAATATCCAGACGACCTTGGTGGCCAAGGGTCCGCCGACGAGCAACTCGAGGCGCGGCCACTTTCCTTCGGTGACCGCGGCAAGATCTACCGCGCCTGTACGCCGACGGTGGCTGGCAAGAGCAAGATCGCGAAGCGCTATGCCGAGGGCGATAGCCGGCGCTACATGGTGCAGTGTCCCCACTGCCAGCGTCATTTCGCCCTGGTCGAGGAATTGCTTCAAGACAACGGCACCTTCGTCTGCGGCCACCACGGATGTGGTGTCGCCATCGGCGAAGAGCACAAAACGCAAATGCTGCGCGAGCGTAGCGCGTGCCTCGGTTGCGGTTGCGTGCCGGTCCGCGTCGTCCACGCCAAGGGCCGGGATGGCGCTGCTGTCCTAGCAGATGAATGCGAATGCACCTACACGATCGATCCGCCGGCTCCCGACGGTGCCTATCACGAGCCCACCAATCCAGACGCTGACTCCAGCCATCGAAGCTATTGGATCTGGGCGGCCTATATGGCGGAGGGTCTCGGACTCACCTGGCTCGAGATCGCGCAACGACGCGCCGAGGCGGGCACCGATCCGTCAAAGCAAGCCGGTTACCACAATCTGATTCTTGGCCTCGAGCACGCCGGCGAACGTCAAGAGCAGGATTCCGCGGAGGTAGCCAGCTTGGCCGAGCCCGGGGTGCAGCTAGGCGTCGTCCCACGCGGCGCCTACATCCTGACGGCGGGCGTGGACTGCCAACACGATCGCTTCGAAGTGCAGGTGCTGGCTTTTGGCCGTGGCCAGCGGGCGAGGGTGATCGACTATCAAGTTGTCGATGGCGATCCCTCGATGCCGACCGGCTATGACCAGCTCGACGCCTACCTGCAGCGCACGTTCAAGAATGACCGCGGCATCGACATGACGATCAGCGTTGTGGCGATCGATGGCGGCAACTGGACCGAGATGGTCGCGCAGTTCGTCAAACGCAGCGTCAGCTACTCCGGCAATGCCCGCCTCATCAACACGCCGCGCGGTAGTCAGCCGCAGCGCGTCTACCTGGTGCGAGGTCGTTCGGAAAAGAAGAGCGACCGGGCGGTCTATCGGCCTGCCAAGACGGAAGTCAACGCGCGCGAAAAGACCGTGGCTCGCAGCGTCGGCATCTGGGGCGTAGGCACGAGCGTCTTGAAACACCTGATCTATGGCTGGCTCAACGCAGCACTCAACGCGAAGGCGAAAGCAGAAACCTCCGGCGACGCGGATCCTGTCGAAGACCGGATGCTGCGATTCCCTGGCGGAAACGGAGAGGCCGCCGCCGGAGTTCTCGACGCGGATGCACTGCCGCGAAGCTACTACACCGGTCTAACCGCCGAGTTCTTCGACCTCGATGCGAAGGTGTGGGTGCGTCCGCGTGGCAAGGCCAACGAGCCGCTCGATACCGCGGTCTACGCGATCTGGGCTGCGTTGTCGCCAGCAATCAAGATCGACGCAATTCGCGAGCCGCAGTGGCAAGCCCTCGAGCAGCAGTTTGAACCCGCCGCCGATCTGTTCTCGACGCCGAACGCGCCCTCGGCTGAACCCACTGGCTCGCGGGTTTCGCGTGGAACCAACGAGGGTGCCTCGCCCGATCGCGATGTCGCATCCGCGGGGTGGGGGAGCCGACTGTGAGACCCTCGATTCGCGCCTCGGCTTTTGTTTCGCGTGGAACCTCGCGGCCGCCAGCGCGTCCCAATTCGTGACTAGGCACACTGCCAGGCGCAAAGCGCGGATCAACGAACTGTCTGACGAGTTGACAGTAGGGGCAGCGCTTCGCTTGCGCAAAGACAGCGACGACATCCGATTGGTCGTCGAAGCCGTGGTGGCTTACCTCATCGAGGAGTACCCGGCGCAAGACTTGTACGTACCTTCCTCGGTCACGTATCCGGCCGAACAAATTCGCGCGGACGTCGCTGCGGGTTTGTCGATTCGCAAGGTCTGCCAGAAACACTGCATCGGTCGCAAAACACTCTACCGTCTGTTAGACACCACTGCTGAATAGGCCGACCAGGGTGCGTTCAATTCCCCGAGACTGAGCGCACTCATGCATGGATGATGCTGATCCATGTCGTTCGCCACAGACCAAGTTGCCCTTCTCAAGACCGCCTACGCGCAGGTCCTGAAGGGACAAGCCGTTCGATATGGCGAACGCCAACTTACCCGTGCAGACGCCGCGTGGATCAGCGCGGAGTTGGACAAGTGGTTGGGGCGGGCGGCGAGCGAGGCGACTGCTGCCGCCGGTAGCGCTCCTGGCGTCGCCATCGCTGATTTCACTGACGGCGGCTGCAACCGCCGTTTCCGGAGTGCGACGTGAAGCGCGCCGCGATCGAGACGCTGATAGCCGCCGTGTCGCCGGCATGGGCAGCCGCGCGCGAGCGCAGCCGCTTGCGGACGTTGGCATATCGCCAAGCCTACGAGGCCGCAGAGACCACGCATCTGCGCGCTAAGCAGCGCGAGATGGGAAGCGGTAACGCTATCGTCTCCCGCACAGGTGCGGCTCTGCGGAACCACGCACGCCATCTGGACCGCAATCACGACATCGTCAGTGGCGGTCTCTCGTCGCTGGTGCAGCACCTCGTTGGACCTACCGGCATCAACATCGTGCCGACGCCGCGCGATTCCGAAGGCAACGTCGTCGAGAGCGTGGTCGATCAGATCATGCCGCTATATCAGGACTGGGCGAAGCGCCCCGAAGTCACCTGGATGCATGACTGGGCAAGCGCGCAACGGCTGCTTGCTCGCACGTGGCTACGCGACGGTGAAGTTTTCGTGCAGGAACTGCGTGGCCCGATTCCGTTCCTCGACCATGGCTCCGTCGTGCCGTTCTCCCTGGAGATGCTCGAGCCGGACATGATCCCGCTCGACCTCGACGATGCCGCTCGTCGAATTCTCCAAGGCGTCGAGCGCAATGCGTGGGGTCGTGCAGTCGCGTTCCACGTGTACAAGCGGCACCCGGGCGACGCTGACGTGATGATTCCGGAAACCAAGCGCGTCCCGGCGGATCTCATTCGCCACTGCCGCACCATCGACCGCCTCGGCCAAGTGCGTGGTGTCAGCATTCTCGCGTCCACCTTCACGCGAATCGAGGACCTCAAGGACTACGAAGAAAGCGAGCGCATCGCCGCGAAGATCGCCGCAAGTTTCGCTGCCGCGATCATCAAGGGTGATCCCACGATGTACGAGGCCGACGGTGGGCCTCAGCGCATGATGCGTATGCAACCTGGGATGGTGTTCGACAATCTGCGCCCTGGCGAGTCTGTTCAGTCCATCGACTCCAAGCGACCGAATCCAAACTTGGAGCCGTATCGAAACGCTCAGCTGCGAGCCATCGCGGCGCCGATGCGTATCTCGTTCTCGTCGTTGGCAAAGAACTACAACGGCAGCTATAGCGCTCAGCGCCAGGAGCTCGTTGAGCAATACGGCGCGTATGGCGTGCTGGCGTATGAGTTCGTTTCGCAGATTGTTCGCCCGGTGTACGAGCGCTTGGTCGCAATTGCCGTGGCGTCGGGCGAACTCGCGCTGCCTCCTGGCATGACGCCTAGCATGGCTATCGGTGCGGATTACCTCCCGCCACCGATGCCGTGGATCGACCCCATGAAGGAAGCCATGGCGCTGCGCACGCAAGTGCGAGCCGGCTTCCGAAGCGCTGCATCGGTCATCGCCGAGCGTGGCGGGCGCATGTACGACACGCTCGAGCAGATTGCTCTTGAGCGCCAGTGGGCGGCGGATCTCGGAATCGTTTTGGACACCGACCCGCGCCAAGTCAGCGCCGCAGGACTCACGCAGGCGCGCAATCCCGGCGCCGAGCTACCCGATACCGATGGCCGCGCCGTCGAAGAACCGACCGACCTCGAGGAAGAAGCATGAATCTGCGCGCCCTTTCACTTTGCATCGCGGCATCGTTCTTCGCGACGACCGACGATCTCGATCGCCTCGCGCCCGAGTCCAAGGGCAAATCCGTGCTCGCGCTTAGCACCGGAGCGGATGGAGCCGCCGAACTGCTGATCTACGGCCCGATTGGCGACTACTTCTGGGATGGCATCAGCGCTCGCGACATCGTCGAGCAGATTGCCGCGGTCACCGCGCCAACCATCAATGTGCGAATCAACAGCGACGGCGGCATCGTCTCCGACGGACTGTCGATCTACAACGCCCTCAAACGTCACGCGGCCAAGGTCAACGTCACCGTCGACGGTATTGCGGCAAGCATTGCCAGCCTGATCGCGATGGCCGGCGACACGGTCGCCATGCATGCCAACACGATGCTCATGGTGCACGCCCCGATGAACGGGGTTTGGGGCAACGCGGCGGCGCTGCGCCGGCAGGCGGCGGTGCTCGACACGTGGGCCAAGGCAATGCAGGAAAGCTACGTCGCCAAGACGAAAAAGCCGGCTGAGGTCGAGGCGCTGCTCACCGACGGCGAAGACCACTACTTCACCGCAGCCGAGGCGCTCGCGTTCGGCTTCATCGATCGCATTGCTGACGCCGAGGCGACGGAGCCGGAAGACGAAAAGTCGCTGGCGGCCGCGCTGCTCTCCTACGTCAACGCCATCGCCAACTCTTCGGCCAGCGTCACATCGACGTTGCGCCGCCGTATCCAGGCGGCGTGCAAGCCGCCTGCATTTGCCTCGCTGTGCGAGGGCCACCAACGGGCGGTCTATGCCCATCTCGAGGAAAGTCCCATGAAGCAACAGTGCCAACTGATTATGGCGAATGCGGCTGGCGCTGCGCCGGCTTCGACGTCCACTCCCGCTGCGCCCACGGCTCCCGCTGCCGCTGCGCCGGTGGCGCCCGCGCCTAGCGACAGTGGCGAAGCGGTATTCGCCGCGCTCGCCACGCGCAACACATCCATTCGCGCCGTCTTCGCCCCGTTCGCCGACATCAGCGGTGTGCGCGAGCTCGAGACGACCTGTCTCGCAGATCCGCGCATGACGGTAGAGCAGGCGCAGGCGCGCCTGCTCGCCCGCATGGGCAATGGGGCTGCGCCGCTGAACGACTCGACCACGCCGCGCGTGGAAGCGGGCCGTGACGAGAGCGATGCTCGCCGCGCCCAGATCGTCAACGGACTGCTCGCCCGTGCCGGCGTGTTGACCGGTCCCGACGCGGATCGCGCTCGGCAGGGCAATCCGCACGCGCGTGCCACGCTCATCGACCTGGCTGAGCAATCGCTTGCCCGATCGGGTGTGGCGACGCGTCAGCTCGATCGCTCGGAGATCGCTCGTCGTGTGTTGGCGCAGCAAGGCACCAGCGATTTCCCGGTGCTGCTCGAGAACACCCTGCATCGCATTGTCCTCACGGGCTACGCAGCGGCGGCGTTCACCTGGCAGCGCTTCTGCGCGACGGGAATGCTCAGCGACTTCCGTCCGCACAACCGCTACCACCTGTCGTCGTTCTCCGACCTGCAGGAAGTCAACGAACACGGCGAGTACGTCAACGGCGTGCTGGGCGACGCGGCCAAGGAAACGATTCAGGGCAAACGTAAGGGCCGCATCCTCCAGATCACGCCCGAAGTGCTGATCAATGACGACCTCGGTGCGTTTGCGCGCATCGCGCAGGCGCTCGGACAGGCGGCCGGCCGCACCATCGAGAAAGACGTGTACGCGCTGTTCGCGCTGAACTCCGGCGCCGGCCCCAAGATGGAAGACGGCAAGGAGCTCTTCCATGCCGATCACGGCAACATCGACACAACCTCGGCGGCGCCGACGGTCACGTCGATGGATGCCGGCGCGCAGGTCATGCGCCTGCAGAAGGACGTGGGCAACAACGACTATCTCGATCTGCGCCCCGACATCTGGCTCGGCCCGGTGACGAAGTCGGGTGCGGCGCGCACCGTCGTCAACTCCGAGTTCGATCCGGACGCCGCGAACAAGCTCCAACGCTTCAACGTGTCTCGCAACATCGTGCGGGACATCGTCGACTCGCCGCGCCTCTCGGGCAACGCCTGGTACCTCTTCGCGAGCCCCAGCACCGAGCCGGTCATCGAAGTGGCGTTCCTGGACGGCGTGCAGACCCCGACGCTGGAGCAGGAAACCAACTTCCGCACCGACGGGTTGAGCTGGAAGGTCGTGCACAAGTACGGCGTCGGCGCGGTGGGTTACCGCGGCGTCGTCAAAAACGCCGGCGCCTAACGGCCAACTCACCGCCGGAGCGTCCTCGCGACGCTCCGGCAATTCGAATCGAATCAGGAGACGCACCGTGGCAAAAAACTACGTGACGGATGGCAAGGTCATCCAGTGGACCAATGGCACCGGCGCCGACGTGGCGTCGGGCCAGGTCGTGAAGGTAGGTGGCGGCACGCTCGGTGTCGCGCTGCAGGCAATCGCAGACGGCGAAACGGGCAGTACCGCGATCGAGGGCGTGTTCAGCGGCGTGCCGAAGGTAACGGCCGCGGTCTTCGCGCAGGGCGAGAAGCTCCTGTTCGACGTGTCGGCCGACAGCGGCGTGGGCGCGTTCGACGACAGCGCTGCGACGGGCGCCTCTGGCGATGTGATGGGCGGTGCAGTCGCTTGGGTGGCGGGAGCGAATCTCGAAACCACCTGCACGATCAAGCTCACGCCGGGCAACTCGACGGTCACCGCATAGGCGTGAACGTCCTTCGTCTCCAGACGCGCGAAACCACAGGGCTGACGTGCCACAGGGTGGAGAGTCGCGCGCGCGTCGGAGCCGCGCCGTCGGAGTTCGCTTCGGCGGCGCGTTTTTTTTCTGGCTCGCTCCGCAGGCACTGAAGGACCGCGATGCTCCCTCTTCCGATCACTCCGGTCGACGCGCTCGCGCAAATCATCGAGCCGGGCTTGGCGCTGCTGCCCGCCCTGCTGACCACTCGGGGCTCGAAGACGATGCTGCTGGCGATCGCACTGCAGGAGTCTGGGCTCAAGCACCGACGGCAGATCACGGGTCCGGCCCGCGGTCTCTGGCAGTTCGAGCGCATCGCCGTCACGCACGTTCTGCAACACGCCGCCTCCGCAGCGATGGCACTCGACGTTTGCAAAGCGCGCGGCGTGGTGCCCGAGTCGCGCAGCGTGCATGACGCACTGATGCGTGATGACTTGCTGGCGTGCGCATTCGCACGCCTCAATCTGTTCACCGATGCGCAGCCGCTGCCGTGCGTGGGCGAGATCGCCGCCGCGTGGGCCACGTACAAGCGGGTGTGGAAGCCGGGCAAACCGCACCTCAACCGCTGGCAAGACAACTATCCCCTTGCCGTGGAAGCCGTCGCGTGAGCGATCCGACGCAAGAGCCATCGCACTGGCAGGCCGTCGGGTCGTTGCTCGGCATGCTGGTGACCGGGTTCATCGCCTATGTGTCGGGCCGATATCGCCGCCCTGCCGCGGCAGCGGCGGAGCTTGCGGGCTTGGCGGCCGATGAGATCAAAAGCCGCGCGGAGTCCGTGCTCTATCAGCAGCTGATCGACCGAATGGAGTCGCTCGAGGAAGCGCACCGCAAGCTCGAACACGAGCTCGATGCCGAACGCCGTCTTCGCCGCGGGTTGGAAGACCACGTTGGCTTGCTGGAAACCCTGATGCGTGCGGCGGGGTTGAACCCCCCCGCCTTTCATGTGTTCAACGGAGCGGCCGATGACCGCTGACGCCCGTCGCACTCTGTGCATGCGCGTGGTGTGCGCGCTGCTCGTTGCCCTGGCGTGCGCCGTGGGCGGCCAGGGCGTGGTTGCGAACCCGCCGCTGATCGTCCGCTACGAATCCGAAGCCTCGATTCGCACACCGGGCGGCCACAGAATCGTGCAGCCCGCAGGGGCCGAGGTCGACGCATGCGCGCAAGGCAACATCGTTGCGCGCCTCGATCTCGCAACTCGGACGTTGCACGTCCTGAAGCCGTGCATCAACGTTTTTCAGAACGGGTTCGAGTAGTCATGTCCCGCGCAAAGATCGTCAACGCCCAGGACGGAAGCTTCTACGCAATTCGCGTCAGCTGCCCGGGGTGCCGCTGGGCGGACGGCGAGCCGATGGCGCACACGCTTGAGACCGAATGGATGCCGCCTGGCGCAACACGCACCGCGCACGCACGTCCTGATCGGTGGGGCTTCAATGGCGATTTCGAGCGGCCGACGTTCTCGCCTTCGCTTCTGCGCCGCTCTGGTCGGCCGGGCGGCGAGCATGTGTGCCACAGCTTCATTCGAAACGGCCGCATCGAGTTCCTGGCCGACTGCACGCATGCGCTCGCCGGGCAGACGGTGGACCTGCCGGAGATCTGCGAATGAACGATCAGCAGATCAAGACGGCGCACGTTTTTGGCATGGGCTTCACACAGACGCTCGGCGGCGGCAGCGGGCAGATCGCGTTGTGGAAGAAGGCTCGCATCTACAGTTCGGCGGAGCATGTGATTTTGCCGCCGGCGCCGTGGCGCACTGATCCGAAAGACATTGCCGCGCTGCTCGCGAAGCTCGAGCCACAGCGCATCTATGGCTACTTCTATTCGTGGGGCGCCGGCTGGTTCGGCCGACGACTCATGCGCGCGCTGGACGACCTTGGTCTCGATTTCCAGACCGTCGTGCTGTGCGATCCGGTCGCGCGCTCGAACCTCTTTCCAGACTGGCTGCCGCTCAACCTGACCAGCCTGTTCTCGTTCCACCGCATCGTGATCCCGCCGAATGTTCGGCAGGTGCATCGGCTCTACCAGCGAGTCGACAGGCCGTGCGGACACCGCCTGCGCATCGTCGACGCGGCGCGTACCGCCGTGCTCAGCGATCGCGAGTTGCCGGTGTGCCACGCCCGCATGGAAGACCACGACGATTACCACACGCTGGTGCTTTCCACCATAAATGAGGCCACTCGATGAAAACCACGTCCTTGCTGCTCTCCCTCGCATTCGCCCTCATAGCCGCAACGCTCAGCGGTTGCGGCTACACGAGCTACCACGTCAAGCGCGACGACGGCACCGAACTGCGCGTGCTGTCCACGCGCGAGTTCCCGGATGGAGTGCTCGTCGAGTACGAAAGCGCAGAGGGCGCGAAACTGAAGGTCGATGCCGGCAGCGTCAAGTCGCACGAATCAAGCGCGTCCGACGCGTTGGTGCAGGCTCTTCTGCGAGGCCTGCAGCCGCTGGCGCCAATGCCGGTGCCCGCGGATGCGGACGACCGGCAGTAGTCGTGGATCTCGACTTCGTCCAGGCGTTCGACTCCGACGCCCATGCCACGTTCTCCGAGGGCGGCATGGGTGCGGCAAGTGGAAGCTACCTGCCCGCGGGTGCCAGCGAGCCGCTCGCCGAACCGGTTCGCGCCTACGTCGAGCACGCTGCCGGAGCGCTCGGTGACTTCCGCCAGGTGCAGATCGATCAGGTGACAGTGCGGTATTTGCTGGCCGACTGCGCGCCGGGCGCAGGCGACCGATTCACGGTCGGCGCCGAGACCTGGGAGAACATCGACCAGATCGAGAACGATGGTTCGCTCGCAAGCTGGGCGGTGCGCCGTGTTTGAGCCGCTGAGTGAGCAGGTGCTGCAGTGGATCGTCGATGGCCTTGGCGTGATTCAGAAGGCGAACGGCTATCACACCGATATCGGGCTCGGTCTCATCACCACCGAGCCGACACAGATGCCGGAGTCGGCGATCGCACACGTCGTCGTGACAGAAACCGAGATCACGAGGAATTCCGAGTCAAGCGGAAACCGCACGCTTGCCTCGGATATGGCCATCGTTATCGAGTTCATCGTGCCGCGTGTCGACAGTTGGCCGACACGATTGGCGCGTCGCGGGCGTGACGACATCACGCGCGTCATGCATCGGCCGCTGAGGACGGCGCCCAAAGGCTTGCGCAGTCTGGTGCTTGAAGGAACGGCCCGCCTTATCACCGACGACGAGCGCCGCTCGAGCTATGTCGTCGCTCAGGTCACCGCGCGGGCGGGACTGAGCGAATCGTTCTTGCCCGCAACGACCCCGTAGGAGAGACACCATGGCAACCCCCCGAGTACGACAGCTAGCCGGCGACATCCGGCTCTGGCTCAAGAACGACGACACGACGCTGACCCCAGTCATCCCCGAGGCGTCCGATCCGGACAAGAACCAACCGATCGAATCCAACGCCGCGATCTTTAGTTACGAAGCCGGCGAGGAAGTCAATGTCGTCTCCAAGCGCCGCGGTTCGCGCTACAACCAGCCGATTCACAACGAAACCCAGCCCGGTACGACGTCGATCTCGATCACCTTGCTGGAAATTCCGCCGCTGATCCTGGCCCGCGCGCTATACGGTGAAGCGGCGATCAGCTCGGTCGCAGCCGGAGCTGCGGCTGACGCGGCGTTCACAGCGGTCAACATCGGCGTGCCGATCCAGTTGCCGCACCGCATGGTGAAGGCCTCGCCGGCGATTGTGGTCAAGAAGGGCGCGGCTACGCTCGTGCTCAACACCGACTACACGGTCAGCGCCGACAATCTTCGTCGTGGCCAGATCATGCCGGTTGCGGGTGGCGCGATTGCCAAGGGCGATGCGCTGACCGCGACGTACGACTACGACGCGTACGACCAGGTGGCGATCGAGGGTGGCGCCGTGCCGACCAAGTCTTTCTACGTCACGGGCGACATGGAAGACCGCAACTCGGAAGCGGACGGCGAACTGCGGGTTCCAGAAGCGCGCCTCACTGTCGACGGTGAAGTCGACTGGCTGTCGAGCGAGCCGCTCCAGGTGACCTTGGCCGGCCCTTGCATCGTCGCTGACGGCGAGGATGCGCCGTACACCTTCGTCGAGTACGAAGCGGCGGCGTGACCCGAATGCCGCGGGTGCTCCAGCACCCGCGGCGCCTTCCGCATGGCACGCCTTCCCAATCGCAAGCAGCAGGCCTTGAAGTTCTTCACCAACGGCAAGGCCGCGCAGAACGCCTACGGTCTGTTCGACCAGGTGGGAGAGATCGTGCGCCGCACCGATCGTGCAGCGCAGCGCGCACGCGCGAGCACCGCGCGTCGCGTGCAGCCGATTGCGCGGGAAGAAGTGTTGAAGATGTTCAACCTCAAGCCGGGCCAGATCTCCGGGAAGTTCCGCACCGTTACCACGGGCGACACCGTCCGGCTGATGGCGAGCCAACGCCGGTTGCCCCTGATCGCTTTCGGCGGGAACTGGAAGGGCCCGGTGGCCGATGGCGCCACCGCCGAAATCGTACGCGGTAAGCGTGAAACCTTTGACAGCGGCTTTATCGCCGAGGTGAAGGGATTGCGCTCGATCCGCGTGCGCGAGCGGCGCGGAAGCAAACGCGCGCTACGTGGGCCACTCAAGATGCTACGTGGCCCATCACCTCGGGACATGGTAACCGGCCGCCGCACAGACGCCGAGCACGGCACTCCGCTCGGAAGCTACGGCACGGCTCCCGCCGAGAAGATTCTCGCGCGCCTGGTGGCCTACCACATCGATGAACTTCGGCGCCTATTCGCCGTGGAGGCCAAGCGTGGCTGATACCTTCAAGGAAGTGATCGAGGTTGCTCTCAAGGCAACCACGGATCCGAACTTGCGTACCCTGCTGACGACGCTGCGGGATTTGGGCGCGTCGGGCGATCTGACGGCCGACCAGCTCAGTGGTCTTCAGTCCGAAGTCGGCCAGCTGGTCACGGAACTGCGCGGCGTCGGCGATGCGGCGCAGGACGCGGCGAAGCTGGACGCCCTGCGTGCCGCCACGGCGCAGACCGCCGAAGCCCTTGACGCCATGAACAAGGCGGCGGTCCGGACGAAGCTTGACCTCCTCGGCATCGAGAAACCGACGCGTGAGATGCAGCGCGTCTTCCGTGATGCCGAGAAAGAAGTCAGGCGTCTTGAGGCGCAGCTTGCCAGCGAGCGCACCACGCTCGCAGCGCTGGAGTCCACGCTGCGGACCGCCGGCGTCAACACCGATTTCCTGGCCGACGAGCAGGCCCGCCTGCGCGTCGAGAGTGAACGCACGGTCTCGGCCTTGCGGTCCCAGGCAGCTGCGGTGCAAGCGCAGGCGCAAGCAAACCGCGACCTGCGGGCGAGGCTCAATGAAACCGATGAAGCCTTCCGGCGCCAAGCCACCACAAATCGCACCAGCGCTGAGGCGTTGCAGGCCTATCGCGATCGCGCGGCTCAGGCGCGCACCGAGACGAAGGGGCTCGCCGATCAGGCCAACGCGACCGCCGGAGTCATGCAGCGGCTGCGCGGTGTCTTCGCGACCCTGCTCGGGTTCATCACGCTGCGCGGCGCGCTCGAAGGCGCCAAGAACATCCTCAGCCTGGGCGATGCGGCTGAGAGCGCGCGCATCAAGCTGGCTGGTTTGTTCGGGTCGCAGGAAGCAGGCAACCGCGCTTTCGCGGAGCTGAAGCAGCTGGCACGCGACAACGCGCAGCAGTTCGAGGCGATCCTCGACGCCGCAACGAAGATGAAGGCCTTCGGCCTCGACCCGCTCGATGGCTCGCTACAGAAGCTCATCGACCAGAACGCGAAGCTTGGCGGCAGCCAGCAGACGCTCGAGGGCATCATCCTCGCCGTTGGGCAGGCGTGGTCGAAACAGAAGCTACAGGGTGAGGAGATCCTGCAGCTGGTCGAGCGCGGAGTGCCGGTCTGGGATCTGCTGGCCAAGGCGACCGGCAAAAATGTGCAGGAGCTGCAGAAGTTGTCTGAGCAGGGCAAGCTCGGGCGCACTGAGATCAAGCTGCTGCTCGACGAGATCGGCCGCAGCGCCGAGGGCGCCGCCGCCAAGAATCTCGGCCTGCTGTCGTCGATCGTTCAGGGCTTGCGCGATCGTGTGAAAGAATTCTTCACGCTGGTTTCCGACAGCGGGGCGCTGCAGTTCTTTAAGGATCGATTGTCTGCGATCAAAACCGAGATCGAGGGCATGGCGCGCGACGGCAGTCTCGCCGCCTACGCGAAGCGCGTCTCCGAGGCGCTGATCAGTGTCGGCAAGGCGGCCGAATCCGGCGCACGCTTCATCATCGAGCACGCCGGTGCTCTGGTCGAACTGGCTAAGGCCTATGCGGCGATCAAGTTTGCGTCGTTCCTAGTCGGCATGGCCGAGAGCGCGCAACGAATGCTGGCGGCCGCGGTGGCGGCGAAGGAAACCGCCCAGGCAGTCGGCGGCCTGCGCGGCGCACTGGCATCCATCCCCAGTAGCATCAAGATCGCGATCGCCGCGGTCGGCATCGAGGCGGCAATCAGCGAGTGGGTCAAGTTCGCCGAGCAGGTCAAGGAAGCCGAGGCGATCGAGCACCAGGCGCGCGACACGACGATCGCCAATGCCGAAGCGCGCAACGTCCTCGCCACCCGGTTGCAGACCGTCGTGGCGCTGTACGCCGCGTACCGCGGCGAAGTCATTGCCAGCGACGGCGCCGTCGCCACGGCCAGCGCGCGCGAACTGCAGGCGTACGCGCAGCGCCTCGAGGGCGCGCGCAAGTTCTACGCGGCGTTGCGCATCGAACGTCGACGCGCGAATGACGAAGACGGTGCGGCCGAAGCCACCGCGCGCTTGCAAGCATATGAGTTGGCGATCGACAAGGTCGCGGCGCGTCTTCGGGCATTGGACGAAGCGAAGAAAAAGGCGTTCGGTGCGCCGGACGCTGACCTGACCGAAGCATTACTGGCGCTGGGTGTCGATGCCGAAACCGCTGGCGCCAAGATCACGAAGGAAGGCGAGAAGATCATCGCCAACTTTCAGCGTGTGGCGACCGAGGCCAATGCTAGTTCCGGCCAGGTTCGTGCCGCGTTTGCGAAGGCACTCGATTCCGCGGTTACCGTGGTCGAGATCCAAAAGTTGGAGCAGGGCCTTCGCGTTGCGTTCGAGAGCGGCAAGTTGTCGGCCGCACAGTACACCGTTGAAGCCGGGCGTGCCGCGCAAAAAATTTCAGAGATTACGGCGGCATCGCAGTTGGCGCAGGGTGCTGTCACCGGCATCGGTGACGCCGGTGAAGCGGCCTCGAAGAAGGCGATCGCCAATCTCGAGGCGGTGCGCTCAACGCTGCTAAGTGTGGCTCAGGAAATCAACACTCGACTGGCAGAGGCCATTCGTCAAAAGGCTGACGACAGCGTCATCAGCTCCCTGTCGTCTCAAGCCAACGAAGCGGATAAGCAGCTGCAGCTCGTCAACAAGCAACTTGCGGATGCGAAGGAACGCCTTCAAGAGACTGGTGAGAAGGGCGCTCAATCGTTTCAACAGGTTGAAAAAGGCGCCGAGCAAGCCGGCGATGCCGCTGAAGAACTTGGCGACAAGGCGGAGGCGGGCGCTGAGCAAACAGGCACGGCTATCGGCGGCGTGCTGGGTCAGTTGGTGGCGATGTATCAGAAGTTCAGCGCCATCAGTCCGGCGGCCGCGCAACTATTTAAAGAGCTCTACAACGGCAGTGTGCAGACCGCCTTGAGCCTCGGTGGCGTTGCCAAGGCCATCGCTCGCGCAGAGAAGGCGACGGACGCCGCGATCGAGAACCAGC
The DNA here is from genome assembly GCA_965653565.1 of uncultured Chiayiivirga sp. Classification (GTDB taxonomy): domain Bacteria; phylum Pseudomonadota; class Gammaproteobacteria; order Xanthomonadales; family Xanthomonadaceae; genus JALCLA01. The sequence goes on from CBFHAI010000004.1 coordinate 99,905, forward strand.
GCAGTGCGGCGCAGGAGTTGACGCGGCAGTACGCCGCGGTGGCCGAACAAGGCGAGGCGGCCGGCCTCGCATTCCAGCATGCCACACGTGCCGGCTCGGATGGACTTCGGCAACTGGCAGACGATGCCCGTGAAGGGCGCGGTCAACTCTCGTTGCTCAACCAATCGGAACTCGATGAGCTGGCCGAGAGTGCGGAGCGTGCCGCGACGAAGGTCGCCAGCATACGCGAGGAAGCGATAGCGGCGGCCGAAGAACTCGCGCAACTGAATCGATCGATGCAGGACGAACTCGACACGCGCGCAGGCAACGAGGCTGCCGTGCTCGAGCGCGAGCATCAGGATCGGCTCGCGAAGATCGAGGAACTGGCGCAACGTGCCGGCGAGGCCGGCCGCGAGCAGGCCGACCAGGCGCGGGCCCGCGCCGAGCAAGACTATCGCGACGAGCTTGCGCGGATCCAGGCTGAGACGAAGGCGAAAGCGGAAGCCGTCACCGAGCAAGCAGATGCGAGCATTGCCGCGGCCGAGCGCGAGGCGGCCGCCCGCTCGAGCGCCGCACAGGGGGCCGGAGCCGGTGGTGCTCGCTCTTCGTCCGGCCCGTTGACGATCGTTCTGCAGATCCGCAATGACCAGGTCTCCGGGCAGCGCGTCAACCTGGATCAACTCGATCTGCAGGAACTTGTCGAAGCGCTCACCCCGAGCATCGTGCGCGAGATCGAAGCATCCGGAGCCATCGTCTGATGCCCACGCAGATCGAAAGCATCGTGCTGTCCGATGACCTCGAATGGGTCGATGAAATGACTTGGAGCCCGGTTGCGCACCAGGTCGAGATCATGTCGAGCGGGTCGCTGTTGGTCGAAGAGTCCACGCAGCTCGCGGGACGGCCGATCACTTTGCAGTCGGGAACCACGGGCGAATTGTTCTGGGGCTTGGCCACCCGCGAAACCGTCGAAGCGCTGCGCGCCCTGGCCGATACGCCGCGCACGGCGCCGATGACGCTCGAACTCGAGGACGGCCGCACGTTCAGCGTGCGGTGGCGCCACAACGACAACGCCTTCGAGGCCCGGCCGTGGAAACACATCTGGCCCGCCGAGCCGACGGACTACTACCTCATCACGCTGCGCTTCTTCAAGGTCTGACCCCATGCCCGATGTCAAGCTGATCAAGCCCGAACGCCTCACCGACAACCCCGACGGCGGCGGGCTTTCTACCGGCATCGAGATCGTCGACGGGCAGATCAACAATGTTTTCCCCGATATCTCGCGCATCGATCGAATCAACGGCGATGTCAGCCTGCGCAAGGTTTTCGTGCAGGCCGACACGCCCGATACCGAACTGTATTCCGGACTCCACGTCATCGTGCAGGCCCCGCCCCAGGATCCGCGCGTCGACACCGTGCTGTTCGAAACGGGCAGCTGGTCGGACGAGCGCGACAACGCGCGGCAGCAACTGGAGCGGTATCTCGACGAATCCGTGGTCACCCGACTAACCCCCTACGGCCGGCAGCTGCAGGGGCAGCGATTGGTGATTGGATTTCAGCGCGTCGAAGTCGGCCTGCCGGAGATCGGCGACGTCGTCGTTCTGGCGAACGAAACCACTGCGCAGAGTGAATTCATTCGAATCCAGGATGTCGACCACGAAGTGCAGACGTTGACCGACATCGACGGCACGGACTTTTTGGCGCGCGTGGTGACGTTGACGATCACTCAACCGTTGTCGCAGGAATTCGCGGGCACCGAACCAAATCGATACTTTCGAATCACGACCGGCGCGAGCGTCATCCGCAAGGCGGTCGCTAGCGATGCGGCGCGCTACTACGCGACGGTCAAGCTTGCACAGGACGCCGACCCGGGCGACCTGGTGCTGAAGCTGGATAGCGTCTACAGCCAGCTCGTACCGGCCACCGCCAGCGAAAGCGCGGTCACCGATGCCGCGCCGGCCGGCGTCACGGTGATCGCAGAGTCGGGACCGACCTACACCTTCTCCGCCACCAACATCGGTCCGTTCACGCCGGCGGTTTACGGCGTCGGTGTCGGCATCCTGCCGGGCACCGTCACCATCACCGTGACCGCCGGTTCCGGGACCGGGCTGTCGATCGTCGAGCAACCGGACGGTACGTTCACGGGGCACACGTCCAACATCGACGCCAGCGTGAACCACGAGTCGGGCCAAATCACGGTCGAACTGACGTACGGCATGGTGTCGGCTGCCACGCTGGCGTTCACGTTCACGCCGTCGGCCACGATTGCGCGATCGCCGCTGTCGTATCAGATCCCGGTCAAGCTCACGACGCGCGGCTATGTCTACCTTGCCACGCTCAACCCGATCCCCGTTCCTGGAACGACCGTGGTGTCGTTCCGCGCTCTCGGTCGGTGGTATGAGCTGCGCGACGACGGCTCGGGCGCGCTGACTGGTGACGACGGCGCGGGTGTCGGGCAGGTCAACTTCGCCACGGGCACGGTGACAACCTCATTGGGCGCGCTGCCGGACATCGGTAGCAGCGTGATCTTTGCGTGGGGCGGGGACAGTGAGCTCGAAGTTCGCGCAACGGACACCGCGATCCTGCCGCCGCGCGTCGAGCTGACCCTCGCCAACGACATCGACCTGGACACGCTGACGCTGTCGTGGCTCGCCGGCGGCATCGGGAAATCGGCGTCAAGCAATTCGGCGGGCACGATCACTGGCGATGCGACGGGCTTTGTCGACGCGCAGCTTCGAAAGGTGGTGTTCCGGCCGACGCTGATCCCGGACAAGAACAGCACCGTGACCGTCACGTACGGCGAGCATGACGTGCCGTACGTGACGGAGGTCTACACGCCGACGCCGGTCGCCGGGCTCGCCGCGGTCACGACCGTCGACCCGCCCAAGCCCGGCACGGTCCATCTGTCGCTGATGTACTACCCGGCGGGTTCATCGTCCGGGTTCGGCTACACCTTCCGCGAGAATGGCGCCGGCGTCTTTCGATCGACCGACGCGTTTGGCGCCGAAGTGCCGGCGCCGCCGGAGATGGCGGACATCACGATCAACTACGCGACGGGCGAGATCGTCGTGCCAACGACGGTGACGCGTACGGAAGGCGCGGCCGTCTACACGCAGCTCACCGACGCACTGCCGCAGCGCACCGACGATGCCGACACCGGCTATTTCAGCGCCGCGGCGGTGCCAACGAAAAAGGCCACCGGCTACACGCCCACGAGCGGGGCATGGGTGTTCGACGGCAATGTCGGCGTGACGTACGTTCCCGACAGTGCCGGCGTCGGGCCCGACTTCGTCGAAGAATTCGACATGCCGCCGCTGAAGATCGACCTCACCCCGAACGTGACGAACTCGATCGTGCCGGGCGGCGTGCTGTTCCGCTTCGGCAACCGCAACTATTTCGATCGCGTCGGCACGCTGTATCACAGCATCGTCCCCGCGACCGGCGCCGCCACCACGGGCGGCACGATCAACTACGAAACCGGCGTGGCCACGATCACCGATTTCGCGGGCGGGGTATCGCCGGCGCTATCGATCAAGGCCCTGCTCACCGAAGTACGCCCGCTACCGCTGTCCGTGCTGCACGCGCGCACGCCGGGCTCGCCGTTGCGGCCGTCGAGCTTCTACATCCAGGCGAACCTGATGTCGACGGGCGCGCTGATCAGCGCGATCGCCGATGCCCAGGGCCATCTCGACACGGCCGACATGCATGGCTACGTCGACGTCGTGACCGGTGTGTATTCCGTCGCCTTCGGGCGGTACGTTCTCGACTCGGCGCTCACCGTCGATGAGAAGGCCGAGCCCTGGTACAGCGCCAGCAATATCGACGGCAGCGGTTACATCTGGCAACCGCGCGAAGTGGTGTCTGGCAGCGTGCGGTTCAACTGCGTCGTGCAGACCTCGTTGCCGCTGGACCCGGAGATCATCGGCGTCAACCCGGTTCGCCTGCCGACCGATGGCCGCGTGCAGACGATTCGCGCGGGCAACACGCTGGTCATTCACGACACGCAAGCCACGACCTTCCCGGATCCAGTCGCCGCGGCTGAGGAAGTCGACCTCGGCCGGCTGAACTTGGCCAGCGTCGTCGTCTATGACGATGAGGGCGTGGCCGTGCCGACGTCGAAATACACCGTCGACCTCGCCACCGGCATCGTGACGATGGCCGATCCACTCGACCTGTCGGCGTATCAGCAGCCGCTGGTGGCGCTGCATACGATCGAGGACATGGCGCTATGCACCAACGCGCAGATCACCGGCGAAGTCACGCTCGCGCAACCACTGACCCACGGCTTTACCGCCGACAACAGTCTGTGCAGCTCGGCGCTGATCATCGGCGACGTGCAGGGACGGGTTGAACACCTGTTCGCGCAGAACACCTGGACCAGCGTGTGGGCCGATGCGCTGATCGGCGCCGCGCCGACGAGTGGTGCCCAGTACAACGACCTGACGTATCCGCTCATCGTGACCAACGAAGATGCGATCACGCAGCGGTGGCGCATCGCGTTCCTGAGCAGTACCACGTTCAATGTCGTCTCGGAAGAGCTGGGCATCGTGGCCACCGGCTCGACGGCAGCCGATGTTGCGCCGATCAACCCTGCGACAGGCAATCCGTATTTCACGCTGGACAAGGATGGCTTCGGCACTGGCTGGGCGACGGGCAACACGATCCGCTTCAACACGGTCGCCGCCGGCGCGCCGATCTGGGTGGCGCGTACCGTGCGCAGCGGCCCCGCTACCTATGTCGATGACCGCACCAAGATTCAGACGCGCTGGGACAAGGATTGATCGATGCCAGGCACGACGAACTTTCCTGCTGCTCTCGACGCGGGCATCGACCTCACCGTCTTCTCGACCGAAGACGAACCCGGGAAAGAACACGACGTCAACCACAACGATACCTGGGCCGCGGTGCTGGCGCTCCAGGCAAAGGTCGGCGTCGACGGGTCCGCGGTCGCGGCCTCGCACGACAAGAAGATTGCAGATCTGCAAAGCGGTAAGACCGACGTTGGTCATGCACACGCTGCGGCCGACATCACGTCCGGCACCTTCGCTGATGCTCGAATCGCGCAGAGCAACGTGACGCAGCACCAGGCTGCGCTCGCAATCGATTGGGATCAGCTGACGGGCACAATGCCTGCGCTGATCGTGAGCGACGTCCACACCGTCGCCAGCGAGGCCGAGCAGCTCGCGCTGGCGGCGCAGGAAGGCGACATCGCTATTCGCACAGATGAGAACAAGAGCTACGCGCACAACGGTGGCACGGCCGGAACGATGGCCGATTGGACGCAGCTGCGATCGCCGACGGATGCCGTGCTTTCGGTGTTCGGCCGCACCGGCGCGGTGTCGGCGCAGAGCGGGGACTACACATTTGCGCAGCTTGCCGCCACACCGACAACGCTGGCGGGTTATGGAATCACAGACGAAGTTCTGGATAGCGGCGATATCGGCTCTGCGGTCCAGGCTTACAACGATGGTCTGCATTTCATCAGCGCCGCTTACACGGCTGGCGATCTCGGAGCTACGGTCGGCATATACAAGCTTGTCGCCTTCGATGGCGGCGGTGGCGCCGGTGGCGTCACGATGTCGGCTTACGTTGCGTCCATCGTTGGCTCCGCACTTGCGTCCGACTTTCGCGGTGGGATCGGCTGCGGCACGGCCGCTACCGCCAACACCGGAACCAGCGGCAACACGGTGCCGAAGAACGACACGGCGAACACGTTCAGTGCGATTCAAACATTCACATATGCAGGCAATGGCGGGACAGATTCCCCGATCGTGGTGTCGTCCGCTTCCGGTGGCCGTATCGGATATGCCGCGACCGGCCAAGGCGCCGACGGCAAGAATTGGGACACCGTTGTTTCCGGGGCCACGTTCAACATCCGACTCGTCAACGATGCGAACAACGCAGCAGCCGTGGCGTATCGCATCACTCGCTCGGGACTGTCCACTTCATCGCACGAGTTCTACACCGGCGGCGGCACGCTGCGCGTTACGTTCGATAGCAGCGGCGCGACGATTGTCGGCGGTGTCAACTACAGCACGACCGAGGTTCACACCGGCATTCTGTCGCCAGCGCAGATCACTGCCAACACAGACAACTATGCGCCGACGAATCACGCCACGACGCGGGTGTTCCGCTTGTCGACTGATGCCAGTCGTAACCTCACCGGTTTAGCCGGTGGCGGCAATGGCCGGCGCATTACGATCAGCAACGTCGGCGCGCAGGCGTTGGTGTTGGCGCACGATGTCACGAGCACCGCGGCGAACCGCTTCCTTTGCCCTGGGTCGGTGAATTACACCGTGCCGGCCAATGGATCGGTCGATTGTTGGTACGACGGCACAAGCGCGCGTTGGCGCGTGATCTCGAACTGAGGATCCACCATGGCCACCGTAGCACAGCGGGTGAAGGCAATCGCCGACGCACTGATCAACGGATCAGCGACGAACCAGCAGATAGCCCGGCTGGTGAACGGCAATCTGGGTCTGACCGCAGAAGGCGCCGCAACGTTGTCGGACCTCGAGAAGGGTCAACGCTTCCTTTTTCGCATGCGACACCAGCTCAAGCAGAATGTCATCGAGCATGAGCAAATCGCCTCCGTCGTCGCTGCGCAAGCGGCGGTTGTCGCGGATGTCGAAGCGGCGTTCACCGAAGCGCCGTAGCGAGCAATGACGGCTTACCGAAAGCCCTCGCCGTATCGAAAATCGCAGACCTACCGCGGCGAAGAATTGGTGCCGGGCGTGGCGGCTCCCGGTACGTCGTCCGTACACGGACTGCCCTTTGGAGAGGCTGCCGATCACAGCGTGCTGAGTCGGCTTCCGGTGCTCGGCCGAACCGCACGCGGCGCGTTATCGCGTGGACGGTGGGGCGGCCTGGACGCAGCTGCGTTCACGACTCGCGTGCCGCTGCAGCATGCAACGCAGCAGGCGCAGGCGCTGCAAGCGCCGTGGGATTCGCCCACGTGGCACGCCGATCTCGACCGAGTGCCGTTCCGGCAGAGCCAGGCGCACGACACCGACGCGGCGTTGCCGTGGGCGGAGACGAGCGAGAAGGTCGAACACACGGCGCCGATACCCTACGGTGCGCCGGCGCGCTTCGATGTGTCAGCTTCGCTGACCTGGGATGCGATCACGGCGCACGGCTCATCGATGCGCGGCGTGTGGCATTCGCTTGCGGCCCGGGGCGCGCTGATCGCGTTGCCGTGGGGGGCGATGGGCAAGCATCAGAACGACTACATCGCGCCCTGGCCCGTGGAGCCGAACCCCGGCGAGCCGGGTAGCGACCCGATAACCGTCCCCATTCTTCCGGTGTACTTCATGATCCCGTCTTTGTCTGCGGTGCGACTCCCCGAGCGCACGCCGGTGCCGCTGCTCAGCGCGTCGCTATCCACCGACGCCGCGTCGTGGGGCTGGGCCTTCACAGCGGCAATGCCGCTAGCCAGTCTCGACCTGGTGAACCCTGCGACGCGCGAAGATCCTGTCGAGCTCGAGGTCACTATCAACGGTTATGTTTGGACGGTGCTAGTCGATTCGTTTGACCTGCAGCGGCGTTTTGCGCTGAAGACGGTTAGCCTTCGCGGGCGATCGCGCTCGGCCGTGCTGGCAGCACCAATCGCGCCGAGGCGATCGCGTACGCAGGTCGCCGATCGCACGGCCGCTCAGCTGGCGGCAGAAGAGCTGACCGGGACTGGTTGGACGATGGTGTGGGACGCGGTCGATTGGCTCGTGCCTGGCGGTACCTTCAGCTATGCCGACCTGGCGCCGATGGAGGCGCTGGTGCAGATCGCCGAGAGCATCGGCGCGCGCATCGAAACCGATCGTGCGTTGCTGCAGCTGGCGGCGAAGCCGACGTACCCCATCTCGCCGTGGGCGTGGGAAGAGGCCACGCCGTACGCCATCTTGCCGGCGAGCATCGTCGCCTCCGCCGATGGCCAGTGGCAGGGCGGGCCGAACGCCAACGGCGTCTACGTCTACAGCGAGAACGCCGGCTTCGGCGCGCTGGTCAAGATCGAGGGGACTGGCGGCGAAACCCAGCTGCCGCAGATTGTTAATCGTCTGGCCGTGTCCGCCGATCCGGTGCGTGAACTTGGTCGTCAGCGCCTTGCTGCCTCCGGCAAGATCAAGAATGAGCAGATCACCACGGTGCTCATGCCGTCGCCGGCGGATCCCGGATTGATTCCAATCGGCGCGCTGCTTGAGATCAACGACAGCATCAGCACGTGGCGTGGCCAGTGTATGGGCGTGCGGATCATCGCGCAGCGAAGCGGGTCGGCCTTCAGCGTGCGCCAGTCGTTGCAGATCGAGAGGCACTTCCGATGAGAAATGTTTGGCGGCAATTCCAGGCGCTGCTGCCGCAATCGAAGCTCTATGTCGTCGAGGTCATCAGCCACAACGTCGACGGCACCAGCACCGTGGCCATGCCGAACGGCGATCAGTTTCGCGTGCGCGGGCAGGGAGTGGCCGAAGGGTCGTTTGCCTTCGTGCGCGATGGCATGATTGAAGGTGAAGCGCCGGCAGTTGCGCCGATTGAACTCGACGTGTGAGAGTTACGCTGCCATCCGATGTTCGTAATATGGCCGATCGCGGTCGTCGAGAATCGCCTGCATCGCTGCTAGATTTTTCGGATCGGGCGACAGCCACGCGTCGATGTTCTCAGGCTTGATCGGGATCACGCACCGATCGTGGCCGGCGGCGGCGACTTCGGCCGGCGGCTCGTCGGTGATCGCGGCGAACGACAGCAGTTCTTCGTCGCCCTGCCGCCAGTGAGACCACAAGCACGCAACGAACATCGGCTGCGGCGGATTCGGCCGGAATTCGAGGATGACGTTTTCCTCCTTCTCGCCCGGCGCCAGCTCACGCCGCTCGACGTTGTGGCGGCTGACGTTTTCGTAGAAGGCATCCATGACCATGATGCCGTGCGAATACCCGAACAGGTCGCGCCAGAACCCTTCAAGGTTGTCGCGCCGAGCGTTGTAGGTGCCGGGATACTTGAAGTCGTAGTTCGCCGGCTTGCCGATCGGCCGGCACTGATAGCGCATTGGCTTGATGACGCGGCGGCCGTTCTGCATCACCAGCACTGGCGCGTACCAACCGGGAAAGATGCGCGAATCCTTCGGCTTGGGCTCGCTGCGCCGAATGTCGGCAAGCTTCCCCATCGCCCATTCGACTTTTTTCGACGAGATGCGCTGATCCTCGAGCGCCTTCTTTGTCGCCTTCGTTTGAAGTGTGCGCTCGGCGTCGGCGAGCCGCTTTCGCTGGGCGAATATCTCCTGTTCGAGCTTCGTCACCTGGTCGCGGTTGTACTCGTCGATCAGCGTGCGGATCTGCTGCTCGTGCTCATTGCGCGGGTTGGCAAACGCGGCATCCATCGCCTTCGGGAAGTTGAGGCGCTGCTGCTTGCGATCGCCGTAGAGCTTGACGAACTCGAACCAATCCATCTCCGCGTCCACCACGCGGATGTACTTCATGTAGTCCGCCCACACCATCGCCGAGTAGCACATCGATCAACCCTCGTTCGCGTCGATGTCGTCTAGGCCGAGTTCAAAGTGATTCGAAGGCGGCAGTGTTTTGTCCAGTTGCACAAGCATCTGCGCGAGCTGCTTCAGCTGATTCCGCTGCAATCCCATCATCAGCTGCGCTTTTCCAAAGGCGCCAACTAGTCCGACGAGCTGGTGATTCTTCGGAGAATCGGCAGAGCCGAAGGCGACCATCAGCGGCCAGCTGATCGGTGCGTGCATGTCATCCGCGCCCTGCAGCGGGGCAATGTGGCGGGGGTCGTTCTTGTCGCCAGAAAGCAGGTGCGCCTGGACACTAGAGCGCAGCAAACCGTGGACCAGTTCTGTGATTTCGGTGGGCGACAAACTCACGCCGATGTACGAGCCTAAACTGTGCAGACCCACTTCAACCGAGCCGTCACGCTGGGCCCGCACTCGAATCTTATCGCCGCCGTCCTCATCCATTTCCTGCACTCCACCGCCCGGGCTTGGAAACCTAATCCACCCGGGGCGGTAAGGCAACGCGGCGCGGCACGCTCTACCTGAACGACTCGCCGATCACCTTTCGCAGCAGTGCCCAGACGGCCATGGGCGGCAGCATGATCACCGCCAAGGCGTCGCCAGCATCGGCGGCGGCCCGAAGCGCGGCCACCAGCAGCTCATCTTCGCGCCTGTAGTCCATGAGCAAAACCTTACAGACACAGGACGCGCGAAGATATCGGCGAACACCGGGAATTTTGGTAGGGAATTCCCTTGTCTCAGGACCAAGGTTTCGGCTTCACTCTCCACACTGCGAGACCAGCGTTGGCCGCCTTGTCGATGAACCAGTCGGGGCCATCAAACGCGACCACGCCTTGAGCCTGCTGCCGGAAGATTTCCCTCGGCCGAACGTATCGAACCAGTACGCGCCGCGATTGAGCCCACCGATCGGCGAAGTAGGTGGTGCGTACCATGCTGCAGTAGCGGATCTCGGCGACACCGCGCTCGCGGTGGATCCGGTCGAGCACGTTGGCGACAAACGATCGATCGTTGAACGTCTTCGCGCCGGTGACGATCAGATGCAGCGCCAGCCCCTGCGCCTCGAGGCGGCGCACCTCAATGGCGCGCGTGCGGATCCAGAATTCGAACTCGCGATCGCGGGTGTTGTGGCCCATGGCGCCAATCTTAGAGTCGCGGGTCTCACGGCCCGCGAGCTAGGGGATGGGTCCGGGGTGACAAAGTCCTAGAGACAGAATCGAGGCCGCTGCGGTAGCGTTTGCTTCCGAACGTGGAGAAGGGGGGCATTCATGAAGGTCGGTGATGTGGTGAGTTTGAAATCCGGCAGTCCGTCGATGACCGTGACGACCGTTGACGGCGAGCTTGTGGTTTGCGCGATCTGGTGTGGGCCAGAGTTCGGATTTAAGTTCGAGAATTTCCCAGCTGCGGCGGTCCAGAAGACACAGTCTCATGACGGTTGAGTCGCATTTGGCAACGGTCGTCGCGGAGTGCTAAGGCAAGCATCCCGATTTTCCCCGGGCTTCTGTGGAGGTCCACAATCACTGCTTGCATGCGACGTTCGCGCATGGTAAGTCGTCTCTCTAAGTGAGACTTCTAAATGAATTCTTAACCGATGTGCCGAAAGTCACGTACCTATCGGATTTGAGGCACGAATTGCGTCGCGAGTTGTCTACAAGGATGTGGTCGCGAGGCCATGGTTGAGTTTACTGGTGAGCCCGCTATACTTCGGCGGTTTTGTTTTCCAATAATTGGCCCCAAGTTCAGGGGTTACAACGTAGAGTTACATCCGAGAGCCGCCGAAGTGCGGCTAATCGTTTAGCAAATAGCCCAGGGGAATGAGATGTCGGAGGCAGGTATGAGCGCGCAGAATCGGTTGCAGAAAATGCAAACCGCGCTCGAGCAGCGCGGTGTCAAGGATGTGAAGTTCTTTTTCCGTCCCACGGTAGATCTCGGCAAACTGACGGCCGATGTCTCCGATGCGCTGTCCGCCGCTATCGACGGCAAGGTCAAGCCGCTGCCGTTGTTTGGCGACAGCCAGCGCGCTTAATCGTCAGCTAGAATCTATGGAAAGGGCACCCCTTTGGGTGCCCTTTTTTTTGTCCATTGGGGGTGGGATGTACATCGCGATCACTGACTTGGCCTACTGCATCGGAAAAGCCCGCGAGATCCGAGAAGAGTACGAGCGCTACAGCATTCAGCGCGACGCGCTGCCGCGGTCGACAGACGACCTGCGCGACGTAGTAAGCCGTTATCTCGAGAAGCGCATCGACTTCTACGAACTCGACGTGCTCGAAACCGGCCGCCTGGTCCCCGCTTTCTTCTTGGCTTTCGAAGACCATTGCGAGATCTACCTTCTCGCCGGCTTGGAAAACCCCGAGCGTCGTTTCGTGCTTTGCAAGGAACTCTTCCACGTCGTGCTCGACAAGCCCGAGTGCCGCACGATGCAGCTCAACAGCCACCTTCAGGAAGTGGTGGCGAAGTTTCCCGTGCATGACGCAGAGCCAAACTGTCCCGCGGTCTACGAAATGCTTGCAGAGGCGGCCGCGATGGAATTTTTCATGCCGTACATCGAGCGTGTGCGCATGCGGGCCGGCGGTGAATTGAACTTCGCCGAGATCGCCGGCCGCTACGGCATCCCGGTTGAGTACGTCGAGATCTACCTGAGCGATGGCTACATGGATTTTTTCTCGGAGGAATCCTTGACTCGCGCGAGGCCGTAGTCGGCCCACGCCTGCATCAGCTCGCGACGTTTGATCAGTAATGCGCCGCGACGATACGCCGCCTCGGTGTCATCGCGGATCGCATGCGCCAGCGCCATCTCGACGACCTCGCTCGGGAAGTTCGTCGTCTCGGCGGCCCAGTCGCGGAACGTCGATCGAAAGCCGTGTACGGTGACGTGCCCATGCTTGAGGCGCTCGAGGAAGGACAGCATCGCGTTGTCCGACATCTGTTCCTTGTGACTGGCGAAGATGATGTCGGTCGGCTTGCGGCGTTTGATGCCGGCGAGGATCTCGAGCGCGCGATCCGACAGCGGCACCTGGTGCTGTCGGCCACCCTTGATGCGATCGGCGGGCACCGTCCACAGATCGCCGGCGATCTCCGACCAGGTTGCGCCCAGCACTTCCGACGTGCGCGCGGCGGTGAGGATGGTGAATTCGAGGGCGCGGGCGGTGACGCTCGGCCGCGATCGCAACAGCGCCATGAAGGTCGGAAGCTCTTCATAGGGCAGGGCCGGGAAATGCTTTTCCTTGCGGACCGACTTCGCCGGCGGCAGCAGCTTATCGAGGTGGCCGCGCCAGCGCGCCGGGTTCTCGCCGTCGCGGTAGCGCTTGACCTTGGCCCAGTCGAGCACGCGGCCGATGCGCTCGCGCAGCCGTGTGGCCGTCTCGTTCTTCGTCGACCAGATCGGCTCGATCGCGGTCAGCACGTCCGCCGTCGACACGGTGGCCACCGGCAGCGGCGTCAGGTTCTTCGCCAGATTGGCCAGTGACGTCGTCCACTGGTTCGTGTGTTTCTCCGATTTCCAGCCGGGCCGGTGGGCGGCGATGTAGGCGGTTGCGCATTCGCCGAACGTGATGCCGTGCGCGAGCGCCTGTGCGCTGCGGCGCGCCTCGATGGGGTCTTGGCCGCCGGCGAGCACCTTGCGCTGTTGCAGCGCCGCCTGGCGCGCCTCGGCAAGGGTGACGGTGGCCAGCGAGCCCAAGCCCATTTCCCGCGATCGGCCCTGGCGCGTGAAGCGGAAGATCCACGACTTGGTGCCGGCGGCCGATACCTGCAGATACAGGCCGTTGCCGTCCGGGTAATATCCGGGCGTCGACGTCGTGGCGATCGCGCGGGCCGTCAGGCGATTCACGAGCCGCGGCATGCGGACCTACCCCCATTCCTACCCACGTTGCAGGGGGTGGATCATAGCGGAAAGTGGTGGATCGCGGCGGCAACGGAATTTGCGGCGCGTGCCTTGTTTCAGGCACAATGCCGGACCGCAGTGGATCGGGGCGGAACTCCTTCGGGAGGACTCTCACTCCGCCACAGTTGCAGGGCGGTCGTTTCACCCCGTTTTTCCAGTGGTTTTCGATGCGTCGCCTGGCGGTCTCAGGGGTCGCGCCGGGTGCGGAATTCACCAGCCACTGCGTCGTCGATATGTCAACACGTTGACGAGTTCGCACGACAATTGCATAATTCCGCTCCTCACGCGCCCGTAGCTCAGTTGGATAGAGCACCAGGCTACGAACTTGGGGGTCGGGAGTTCGAATCTCTCCGGGCGCGCCAAACGCAAAAACACACGGGCCGGTCGTTCACACGACCGGCCCGTTTGTTTCTGGCCGATGTGTTTTCTCGGCCCTCGGTTCCGCCCGCCGCCGTCGCTCTCTCCCCCGATTCCCTCCTTCCGTCCGGCGAGCGTCCGCGCAGTTCGCGGAGGGATGGACGGTCGATCAGGCATGAGGGGCTGGCGTCGGCGCCGCGCGGAACAGCACGCTTTCCTGCGGCTGCCATCCAGCTGCGCGCTCGGCGCGACGCGGAGCTCAGGCTGACGATCAGCCGACCGTTCTTCCGTCATCGCAAAGGGCTGTCCGTTCGCCGCGCCGCCTGCGTACAGCGGGATATCCCCGAACCACCGAGACGAACCATGCTGGCGCTCAAGCAAGCTCCGAACACACGCGAACGTGACGAGGACGTTCCGCTCATCGAATTCTGCGACGAACGCCGGCTCAGCCTGCGCAGCCGTGTCGCGGTGCTCGAACAGGTCTGCGGCACGATCGCCGAGGCGCACGCAATGTCGTTCGCGTTCCAGGCGTTCGATGCGCAGTCGATCACGGTGGATTACGTCGACGGGCAACTGGCGATCTGCGTCGGCGAAACGGTGCCGGTGCCGCGGCTGGTTCGCAGCGAGGCCACCTTGCGTGCGCTGCCGGTCGCCGATCTGCTGATCGCATCCAATCTGATCTTCCTCGGCCGCGTAGTCCGCGACGTGCTCGGCGAGCAAGCGCGCAACGATGAATTCCTGGCGCTGGTGTGCGGCCGCGCCACCGCGCTCAATCCGGCCGATCGCTTCGAAAACGCCGCGCAATTGCGCGATCGGCTGCGCGAATGGCTGTCGCCGCCCGGCCACGACACCTATCCGATGAGCTGGACCTGGGCCTGATGTAACCGTACCGCGGGGAGTCGAAACGCAATGGACGCGAGTTTTGCGATGGCAAGCGAAGGCGCCGGCGGCAACAGTATTTCGATCGTCGCGGTCGAACATGGTTTGCACGCCTATGTCGGCCTGCGGGCACCGATCTCGAAATGGTCGCAGCGGCGATCACGCCAGTTGACCGACGTGCGCGACTACCTGCTGGGCTTCGACCCGCGCCATGTCGTCGCCTGGTTGCCGATGCTGGAAGTGCGCGGCGTCGATGTGTTGAGCGAGTTGCTGGAAATGCTCGGCGAAAAGTCTGTCGGCAGCTCGCGTATAGAAGCACCGAGTCTGTGTCGCGCGCCGCTCGATGGCCGCTTGCCTCGCGTGGAGCATGTGATCGACGCGGGCTTTCTCGCGCAAAAACGCCGGCCGCTGCGCGTCGCCTCGCTGCGTTCGAAAATCGAATGGCTCAACGAACCGGAAGCACGGCCGTATCTCGATGCCTCGGTCGCGGCGCGCGGCCCGATCCACCCGGTCAAGCAGGCTGTACTGCCGTTGGTCGCCAGGTTGCGCGAACTGGCGAATCTGCACGGCCGCGTGCTGGTGATCGGCGAATGGGTCGCGGTGCGCGGTCTGTGCTCGAGCGTGATGGCGATCGGCGGCGGTTCGAAGAATCGGCGCCCGGCCATTCAGCGCGCCGATTCGGGCGGCGTACGGATGCGCGCCTGATGGCGGGCGTGAAGACGTCGCCGGTCGGCCCAGCTTGCGTCAACATTTGTCTCGTCGAATGCGAGTCGTATCGGATCGAAACCGCTAGTTCGCATTCGTCGCGTCGTATTTTTCGGGAAAACGCGCGTGCTGGGCGTTGATGCCGACGCCGACCCCGCCGAAATCGGCCTCGGCACGCCGCACGACGACTGCGCCGAGCGGAGCGCCCGACCCGCAACACAAGCCCCAATTGTCGGTGTAGGCTTGGCCGCGTGTACCCGAGGCGAGTCCGCCGTGAGCGATGAACGGGGCGAGGTAACGCTTCTGCTGGAACAACTGCGCGAAGGCCAGCCGCAGGCCGAATCGCATCTGTTCACGCTGGCCTACGACCGGCTGCGCCGCATCGCCGGCTCGCATGTGCGCCGCGCGGGAAACCTCGTCACGCTCAACCCGACGGCGCTGGTCAGCGAGGCTTACGTCAAGTTCCGTCCGGCCGCACTGCGCGACGTGGAAACCTCGGCGCACTTCTATCGCATCATGTCGCGCGCGATGCGTCAGGTGGTGATCGATCTGGTGCGCCGCCGCACCTCGCTGAATGCCGCGCAGGTGCGCTCGGTGACGCTCGACGAGCAGCTTCCCGAGGCCGGCATGCCGCTCGAAGAGCTGCTCACTCTCGACGAAGCCCTGACCGGCCTGGAATCGCTCGACCAGGAACTCGCGCAGCTGGTGGAGTGGCGCTTCTACGGTGGCCTCGACGTCGACGAAATCGCCGCCCTGATGGGTGTCACCGGCCGCACCGTGCGCCGCAAGTGGCAGGTCGCGAAAATGATTCTTTCGCAATACCTCGCCGAATAGCCGGGCTTCTCCCGAAGCGCATCAGCGGCAACTAATCACCACCCGATCCCGCGACGGGGCCCACCCAGCGCGCCCTCGCTACTCGTCCCTAACCTCGCTCCTAACTAGCTCCCCCGCAACCCACGCGCGCCCAGCGCCGCCAGCAAATCCCGCGCCGTGCGCATCCGCTCCGCGGCACCCGGCAGATCCAGCCGGAACTTCAATTTGTCCTGCCCGTCGAGCGAATACACGCGCGGCTGCTGCTGGATCATCTTGATGATGACGATCGGTTCCACCGCCGGCTTCGGCGTGAAGGTGACGCGTCCGCCGCGCTCGCCGACTTCGAGCTTGCGGATGCCGAGCGCGGTCGCCGCCAGTTTCAGTTCCGCGACGGCGAACAGATGCTTCACCGGATCGGGCAGCAGACCGAACCGATCGATCATCTCGACCTGCAGTTCGCGCAGCGCATCGACATCGCGCGCCGAGGCGATGCGCTTGTAGAGCGTCAGGCGCGCGTGCACGTCCGGCAGGTAGTCGTCGGGAATCAGCGCGGGCAGATGCAGTTCGACATCGGCGCCGTGGCGGTCGACATCGTCGAGATCGGGAATCTTGCCCTGCTTGATCGAACGCACCGCGCGTTCCAGCAACTCGGTGTAGAGGCTGAAACCGACCTCGGCGATCTGGCCGCTCTGTTCCTCGCCGAGCAGTTCGCCGGCGCCGCGGATTTCGAGATCGTGCGTGGCCAGCGTAAAGCCCGCGCCGAGCTCGTCGAGCGAGGCGATCGCCTCCAGCCGCTTGGCCGCATCGCTGGTGATCGATTTCTTGTCGGGCACCACGAGATAGGCGTAGGCGCGATGATGCGAACGTCCGACGCGGCCGCGCAGCTGATGCAACTGGGCCAGACCGAAACGATCGGCGCGGTTGATGATGATCGTATTGGCGCTCGGAATATCGATGCCCGATTCGATGATCGTGGTGCACACCAGCACGTTGAAACGCTGGCGATGGAAATCGAACATCACCTGCTCGAGTTCGCGCTCGGCCATCTGGCCGTGGGCCACGCGGATGCGCGCTTCGGGCACCAGCGTGGCGAGGTCGCGCGCGGTGCGTTCGATGCTTTCGACTTCGTTGTGCAGGAAGTAGATCTGCCCGCCGCGTGCCAGTTCGCGCTGGAAGGCTTCGCGCAACAGCGCCGCATCCCATTGCACGACGAAGGTCTGCACGGCCAAGCGATGTGCGGGCGGCGTCGCGATGATGGAAAGTTCGCGCAGGCCGGCCATCGCCATATTCAGCGTGCGCGGAATCGGCGTGGCGGTGAGCGTGAGCAGATGCACTTCGGCGCGCATCGCCTTCAGGCGTTCCTTCTGCCGCACGCCGAAGCGCTGTTCTTCGTCGACGATGACGAGGCCGACATCCTTGAACTTGACGTCTTCCTGCAGCAGCCGGTGCGTGCCGACGATCACATCGATGCGCCCGTCGGCGAGTTTCTGCAGTTCGGCCGCGATCTCCTTTTTCGATTTGAAGCGCGACAGCACTTCGACGCGGATCGGCCAGTCGGCGTAACGATCGCGGAAATTGCGGTAGTGCTGCTCGGCCAGCAGCGTGGTCGGCACCAGCAGCGCGACCTGCTTGCCGGCGGTGGCGGCGACGAAAGCGGCACGTACCGCGACTTCGGTTTTTCCGAAGCCCACATCGCCGCAGACCACGCGGTCCATCGGCGTGCTGCCGGCCAGATCGGCGATCACCGCTTCGATCGACGCCAATTGATCCGGCGTTTCCTCGAACGGGAATTGCGCCGCGAACTGCTCGTACATCACGCGATCGACTTCCATCGCCAGCCCGGCGCGCGCGCGCCGCTTGGCCTGGATTTCGAGCAATTCGGCGGCCACGTCGCGGACTTTTTCCGCCGCCTTCTTCTTGGCTTTCTCCCACTGTTCGCCGCCGAGCGAGTGCAGCGGCGCCAGTTCCGGCGACGCGCCGGAGTAGCGGCTCACCAGATGCAATTGCGCGACGGGCACGTAGAGCTTGTCGCCCTTGGCGTATTCGATCGCGAGGAATTCCGCGGTGTTGCCGCCGACATCGAGCGACTCGAGCCCGCGATAACGGCCGACGCCGTGATCCTCGTGCACGATCGGCGCGCCGAGCGTGATTTCGCTCAGATCGCGGATGATCGCTTCGGGCTCGCGGCCCGCGCGTTTGCGCCGGCGCGTCTGGGTGGCGCGTTCCGGATAGAACTGGCGCTCGGTGAGCACGCAGATCGCCGGCTCGATCAGCGCGAAACCGTCCTCCAGCGGCGCCACCGTGATGGCGTAGCGCAAGTCGTCGGCCGCCAGGAAGGCGCGCCAATCGGCGACCGGTTCGGCCCGCAGTTGCAGCGCGGCGAGGCTTTCGTTCAAGCCTTCGCGGCGCCCGGGCGAATCGGCCGCGATCAACACGCGGCCCGGATAGCTGGCGAGGAAACTGCGCAGCGCCGCCGCGTTGTCGTCGCCTTTCTGCGCCAGCGGCAACGATGGCGCGGGCTGGTCGCCGAGCGCGTGCGCGTCGTCCCAGCGCGGATGCTCGCGCGCCACCACTTCCACCCGGCCGGTGCGATTCAGGCGCTCGCGCAGCACGTCCGGCGGCAGGAACAGCTCGTCCGGTGCGAGCACCGGGCGTTCCACGTCGTGGCGCCGTTGTTCGTAGCGTTCGGCGGTCTGCGCCCAGAACGCCTCGGCCGCGCCGAGCACGCCTTCGCCGAGCACGCACAGCGCATCGCCGGCGAGGTAGTCGAACAAGGTGGCGGTTTTCTCGAAGAACAGCGGCAGGTAGTACTCGATGCCGGCCGGCGCGCCGCCTTCCTTCAAATCCTGATACAGCGGACAGCGCCGCGGATCGATCGGAAAGCGTTCGCGCAGCAGGTTGCGGAAGGCGCGCGCGGCGTTTTCGTCGAGCGGAAACTCGCGCGCGGGCAGCATGCGCACGGCTTCCACACGCTGCTGCGAGCGCTGCGTTTCCGGGTCGAAGCTGCGGATCGAGTCGATCTCCTCGTCGAGCAGCTCGATGCGGTACGGCTCCGACGAGCCCATCGGGAACACGTCGAGCAGGGCGCCGCGGACGGCGAAATCGCCCGGATCGAGCACCTGTGGCACATGCCGGTAGCCGGCCGATTCGAGCCGGCGTTTCTCGCCATCCAGATCGAGTTTCTGCCCCGATTCGACCACCAGCGCGTTGCCGGCCACGAATTCCACCGGGCTCAGGCGTTGCATCAGCGTCGCGACCGGCACCACCAGCACGCCGCGCCGCGTCGAGGGCAATCGGTACAGCGCCGCGACGCGCTGCGACACGATGTCCGGGTGCGGGCTGAAGAGATCGTAGGGCAGCGTCTCCCAGTCCGGGAAATGCAGCACGGGCAACTCGCCCGCGAACACCTTCAATTCGGCTTCCAGCGCGTGCGCGGCATGCGTGTCGCGCGTGGTGACCATCACCAGCCCGGCATGCTTCTGCGCCGCCCGCGCGACCGCCAGCGCGAAGGCGCTGGGGCTGGCGGGCGCGCGCCAATCGGCACGCTTCTGACTGCCATGCGGCAGCGGCGGATTCAACAGGGAAACAACGGAGTCGTTCAACGCAAGGCGGATGAGCGCGAAGGGGCGCGGATTTTACCGCAGGCGGGGGCGGGTTACCGGGGTTGCGCCAATGCCGGGAAGGTCGCTAAGCAGGAAAGAGCGAGAGAAGGACGCAGAGGACGCAAAGATGGAAGAGAAAGTGCGCAGAGAAGAACTTCGGTCAGAAGCGACGGAACTTCAGGGCACCGCTGTCCCTTTGATTTTTTCTCCGTGCCCTCTCTTCACAATCTCCGTGTCCTCTGTGTCCCGCTCTGCTCTAACACGCGAAACAGCATAAAAAGCCTAGGGGAATCGAGCACGCCAGGCGTCTTGCATCGATGTGCTAACGCAGTCCTGCGGCAAAACGTTTCATTGCCGCGATGTGTCGTTGGTGCACGCGCAATTTCGGAATACCGGGGACGGTCCTGCGTAACGACTGCGGTCCGTACCCAGCTTCGGACCAGCCCGGTCCGTATCTTTCACCGCAGTGGAGACGACGATGGGTCAGGCGATACCGGCGCAACGCGCGCAGTTGACAGGCCTGTTGCATGCATGGAGCGGAGGCGATGGCAAGGCGGCCGATGCGGTGTTGTCGCTGGTCTACGATCGCATCCGCGAACTCGCCGCGCGCCGGTTGCGCGCCGATGGTTCGCAATTGCTGCTGCAGCCCACCGAACTGGCCAACGAGTTGGTGCTCAACCTGCTCGATACCGAGGTCGCGTGGCAGGACCGCGCGCATTTCTTCAAGACGGTGGCGGTCGCGATGCGCAACATCCTGCACGATCTCGGCCGCCGCCAGGCCAGTATCAAGCGAGGCGGCGGGCAGGTGCGGGTAACGCTGGGGGCGGCGAGCGAAGTGCCGGTGGAAGAAATCGGCGATGCCGACTCCCTCTACGAAGCGCTGACGCAACTGCGCCACAGCGATGCGCGCAAGGCCGATGTGGTCGAACTCAGTTATCTGGTCGGCCTGGAACTCGAGGAAATCGCGCGCGTGCTGGATGTCTCGCTCGCCACCATCAATCGCGACATGCGTTTCGCGCGCGCCTGGCTGAAACAACGACTGGATCCATGAGCCAGACCCGCTGGGAAATCCTCGAACGCCTGTTCGACGAAGGACTGCAACTACTGCCGGCACAGCGCGAGGGCTGGCTGGCGGCGCTCACCATCGATGACGATCTGCGCGCCGAACTGGCGGGCATGCTGTCGGCCGACATGCGTACGGCCGAACTGACCAGACGTTTCGACGCGGCGATCGTCCAAGCCACCGATGCCCCGCTGCCGGGCATGCGTCTGGGGCCGTATCGGTTGCTGCGCGAACTGGGCAGCGGCGGCATGGGGCTGGTGTATCTGGCCGAACGCGCCGACGAGCAATTCCGCCACCAGGTGGCGATCAAACTGATTCGCGGCCTGGCTACCGGCGATGCCGCGCGGCAACTGCGGCATGAGCGGCAGATTCTCGCCGAGTTCGCGCATCCGGGCATCGCGCGACTGCTCGACGGCGGCGAAACCGCGCAGGGCCAGCCGTACCTGGTGATGGAATACGTGCCGGGCGAAGTCATCACCGATGCCTGCCGGCGCCTGCAGTTGTCCGTTGCGCGGCGTGTCGAACTGCTGCACGAAGTGGCGCGTGCGGTGCACTACGCGCATCAGCGCCTGATCGTGCATCGCGACATCAAGCCGGCGAATGTCCTGTTGCGCGACGACGGCCGGCCGGTGCTGCTCGACTTCGGCATCGCCAAGCTGGTCGATCCGGACTCGCGCCAGTCGATCGCGACGCAGCCGTGGTTCACGCCGGCGTATGCGAGTCCGGAACAGCGGCGCGGCGAAGTACTCAGCACCGCCACCGATGTCTATGCGTTGGGACTGCTGCTGAGCGAACTGCTCACCGACGTAGCGCCGAATGCGACCGTCGACGGCGAATTGCCGGCGCCCAGCAGTGTCGCGCCGGCCTCGCGCCGCGCTGCGTTGCGCGGCGATCTGGATCGCATCGTATTGCGCGCCACGGCGCCCGATCCCGATCGCCGCTATCCGTCGGCCGAAGCCTTCGCCGACGACCTGCAGCGCCATCTCGCCGGCGAGCCGGTGCGTGCGGTGCCCGATAGCCTGCACTACCGGTTGCGCAAGCTGTTGCGGCGGCATCCGTTCGGCGCGCTCGGCGTGCTGATTGCCGCCGTCCTGCTGGCGGGTTTCGGCGGGCGTCTGGCCGACGAACGCGATCGCGCGGTGCGCGCCGAGCGCGAAGCCATTGCGCAGAACCAGGCGGCGCAGGCGGTGACGGCTTTTCTCGTCGATATTTTCCGCGAGGCCGATCCGCAGCGTGCACGCGGCGCCAGCCTGTCGCCCATCGAACTGATCGACCGCGGCCGCGAGCGCGTCGATTCGGATTTCAACCTCTGCGCCACGCAGCGCATGCGACTGCTCGATGCGTTCGGCGAAATCTACGGAAATCTCGGCCAGCCGACGAAAGCCTCGGCGGCATTGCGCGATGCGCTGCGCCTCGCGCGCGAAGGCAACATCGATCCCGCCACGCATGCCGACCTGTGGTCGAAGCTCGGCACCTCGTTGCAGGCGCGTGCGGTCTACGGCGAGGCCGAATCGGCTTACACCACGGCGTTGCAGCTGCGTCGTTCGAACAATGATCCGTTGGGCGCGGCGCACGCGGCGGCCGACCTGGGCCTGGTGCTGGCCCGGCAGAATCGCATCAACGAAGCCGAGCCGATGCTGCGCGAGGCGATCGAACAACTTTCGACGCTGCTCGGCGCGCAACATCCCGACACGCTCGAAACGCAGGCCTATCTCGCCGAAATGCTGCGCATGGACGGCCGTCTGGAAGCCGCCGAGCCGGTGATGGATCGCGCCATCGCCGGCTTGCGCAGTCAACTGGGGCCCGACGATCCGCAGTTGCTCGGCGCACTCGGTCTGCAGGCCGAACTGCTGCGCGAAATGGGCAAGCGCCGCGAAGCCGAAGCGGTGCTGCTGGAAATGCTCGAACACGACGTGCGCCTGCAGGAACGCGACAGCAACCAGCTGGCGCTGGTGCATAGCGCGCTCGGCTCGGTTTACTACGAGGACGGACGCACGCGCAAAGCCACCGAGCATCTGCTGGCATCGCTGCGCATCAGCGAACTGACGCTCGACCCGTTCGACCCGTCGCTCGCCATCGACTACAACAACGTCGCCGCACTGTACGAAGAGCAGGGCGACTACGCCGCGGCCGAGCCATTGATGCGCCGCGCGCTGTCGATAGCGACGGCGAGCGCCGGCGAGCAGCCGCTGCTGCATCGGCAATATCGCCAGAATCTTGGACGGTTGCTGCTGCTGGCCGGCAAGCGGGAAGAGGCGCACAAGTGGCTGACGCGGCCGATCGACGCCGGCGAAGGCGAGGGTTTTCGCTTGCAGCGCTGGCGCCAGCGGCTGCATCTGGCCGAGTGGGAGCGGCGCTACGGCAATCCGCTCGCCGCGCTTCGCCATCTGCGCGAAGCGGAGAAAACCGTCGACGATGTCGGCGGCCTGACCGGCGCGCGCTACGCGCAGTTGCTGCGCACGCGCGGCCTGCTCGAGCAAAGCAAGGGCGCGCACGATGCGGCGCGTCGCGATTTGCAGCAGGCGCTGACCCTCCTGCGCGCCGCCCGCGGCGAGGCCTACGTCGGCACCGGCGAGTTGCTGCTCGACCTGGCCGAACTCGATCTGCACGACGGCAACGCGGCGCAGGCGCGCACGCAGTTGCAGCAGGCGCGCGCGATCCTCGAACCGGTGCTGGCCGAGATGGCGCCGCAGCGGGCGCGGCTGGAGCAACTCGCGGCCCGTGCGGGCCAAGCAATCGTCAGTCGCGCGACTTTTTCAGCGGCAGGCTGACCCGGATGATGCCCGGGTCGTCGGCCAGCGGTTCGCGCTTGAAGCCGAGCGACTGCGCCAGCGTCAGCATCGCGCTGTTTTCGTCGAGCACATCGCCGTACAACTCGTCGAGTTTCTTCAGGCGCGCCCAGCGGATGAGCTGCTTCATCATCACCACGCCGAGCCCCTGGCCGACCAGGAAACGGCTCACCAGGATCGCGAATTCCGCGCGCCGGCCGTCGCTGTCGATCGACACCCGTGCCACCGCGCCGACCAGCGCCTCGCCCGGCGGCAAGGGTTCGGCCGCCACCAGCGCGAAGTCGCGGCGCGCATCCAGATGCGTCAGCCGATGCGCCATCTCGACGCTCATTTCCTTCAGCGGATGCAGGAAACGCAGGCGGATTTCTTCCGGCGAAAGCAGTGCGAAACCGGCGCGCAGCGGCTCGGCATCGGCCGGCTGGATCGGCCGCAGCAACAACTCGCGCCCGTCGGCCAGCACCAAGCGTTCATGCCAGCGTTGCGGCAGCGATTCGCGTTGCATCGGCGCACAGTTCCGGTGGGGCGGCGTGCGGAAAGAATACTCGCGATAAGACTGCATTCCGGCAGGGTGGCAGCGGCGCCGCGAGCCTGTGCTCTAATCGGTTGCGTACGGTTCACTTCGCGGCGGAGTCGGCCTTGAACGACAAACAACTCACCAAGCTCACCAGCGCCTGGCCCGGCGTCACCAGCGACGTCAAATGGGCCGACGATCTGATTTTCTCGGTGGGCGGCAAGATGTTCTGCGGCCTGTGCCTGCGCGGCGCCGAGAAGGGCAAGCTCAGCTTCAAGGTCGACGACGAGCGCTTCCTGGAATTCACCGATCGCCCCGGTTTTCGCCCGGCGCCATACATGGCGCGCGCACACTGGGTGACGATGGACGATCCGGCCGTGATTCCACGCGCCGAACTCGAAGCCCTGCTGCGTCGCGCCTACGAGTTGGTGCGCGCCAAGCTTACCAAGAAGCTGCAGACGCAGTACGCCGACTGAAACCGGCAGCGACGCTGAGCATCGCGCGGATCGCGTAGTACACTCCCGCCGACCATCCCAGGCGGCGCGAGGAACCCATGGCAGGCGGCGGCGATTCCACACGAGCGATTCTTTACGCACTCGGTGCCAACTTCGCGATCTTCATCGCGAAAGGCTTCGCCGCCTTCATGACCGGCTCGAGCGCGATGCTGGCCGAGGCCGTGCATTCGCTGGCCGACTGCGGCAACCAGGGCCTGCTGCTGCTGGGCATGAAGCAATCGGCGAAACCGGCCTCGCCCGATTACCCGCTGGGCTACGGCAAGGCGATCTACTTCTGGTCCTTCCTCGTCGCGCTGATCCTCTTCAGCGTTGGCGGCATGTTCTCGATCTACGAAGGCATGCACAAACTGCACGCCACCGAACCGCTGCAGAACTGGTGGTGGGCGGTCGGCGTGCTGACCTTCGGCATCATCGCCGAATCGATCTCGATGCGCGCCTGCCTGGTGGAAGTCAACAAATCGCGTGGCGGCCGCAGCCTGTGGCGCTGGTTCCGCGACAGCCGCCAGGCCGAACTGGTGGTGATCTTCGGCGAAGACCTCGCCGCCTTGCTCGGCCTCGTCTTCGCGCTGGTCGCCGTCGGCGTGGCCGTGATCACCGGCAACCCGATCTGGGATGCGATCGGCACCCTCGCGATCGGCGTGCTGCTGATCGTCGTGGCCTTCTTCATCGCGATCGAAGTCAAGGCGCTGCTGATCGGCCAGAGCGTCGAACCGATGCGCAAGGACGAGATGGAAGCCTTCATCCGTGCCCGTCCGGAATTCAAGCGCCTGCTCAACCTGATCACGTTGCAACTCGGCAACGAAGTGCTGGTCTCGATGAAAGTCGAAATGAGCCGCGACCTTTCCACCAGCGGCGTCGCTGAAGCGATCAACTCGGCCGAAGTCGCCTTCAAGGCGCAGTTTCCGGAGGTCAGGTGGAGTTTCGTCGAGCCGGATGTGGAGGACTGATCTTCGGCGCGGCTCGCGAAAAGCGGAACCCGCCCGGATTCCGCTTCGCTCCTTCCACGCTACGAACTGCGAACGGTGACGGCGCCGCGCGCGTTTGCGAATGCAACGATCATCGGAGCTTGCCTTCCGATGATCGCATTCGCCGCCACTGCGAGTTCAGGCTTGCGCGTTGTCCAACGACGCCAGCCACTCTTCATCCGACCCTTCATTGATTCCCTCGAACAGGAAGGTACTCAAGTAGCGTTCGCCGGTGTCGGGAAGCATCGCCAGCACGACGCTGCCTTGCGGCAGATCCTTCGCCAGGGTCAGCGCCGCGGCGAAGGTGCCGCCGGCGGAAATCCCGGCGAAAATCCCTTCCTTGGTGGCCAGCGCGCGCGCGGTGTCGCGGGCGAGGACGTCGTCGACGGGAAGGATGCGGTCGTAGATCGTGCGGTCGAGCACGGCGGGGATGAAGTCCGGGCTCCAGCCCTGGATCTTGTGCGGTTTCCACTCGGCGCCCGATAACAGCGCCGCGCCGGCCGGTTCGGTGATGCAGATCTTCAACTCGGGTCGCGCGGCTTTCAGCACGCGTCCGGCACCGGACACCGTACCGCCGGTGCCGTAGCCGGTGACGAACCAGTCGAGCCGGCGGTCGGCGAAATCCTGCAGGATTTCCGGGCCCGTCGTGGCCGCGTGGTAGCGCGGGTTGGCTTCGTTGTCGAATTGCCGCGCGAGGAAGGCGCCGTGTTTTTCGGCGAAGGCGGAAGCGGCGCGCACCATGCCGCTGCCGCGTTCGGCGGCCGGCGTGAGGATCACGCGGGCGCCGAGCGCGCGCATCAATTTGCGTCGTTCGATCGAGAACGAATCCGACATGAAGGCGACGAACGGATAGCCCTTCGCCGCGCACACCATCGCCAGCGCGATGCCGGTGTTGCCCGAGGTCGCTTCCACCACCATCTGCCCCGGCTTGAGCGTGCCGCGCTGTTCGGCGTCGAGGATGATCGCGTGCGCGAGGCGGTCCTTCACCGACGACATCGGGTTGAAGGCTTCGAGCTTCACGTACATCTCGATGCCCGCCGGCGCCAGGCGCTGGATGCGCACGATGGGCGTGCGGCCGATAGTGCCGAGGATGCTGTCGTGGATCATGGCGAAACTCCGGTGGGTTGCACGGAAGCGGCGTCGTCGATCATCGCCGCGTCGAGGGCGGCGGCATCGAGCGTGCTCAGGTGCCGCCAGCGATTGACGATGAGGCAGAACAGTTCGGCGGTGCGTTCGGCGTCGTAGACCGCCGAATGCGCTTCTTCGCCGTTCCACGCAATGCCGGCGGCATTCGCCGCGCGGCTGAGCACCGTCTGCCCGTAGGCCAGACCCGCGAGCGTGACGGTGTCGAAGCAGCTGAAGGGATGGAACGGATTGCGCTTGTGCGCGGTGCGGCGCACCGCGGCATTGAGGAAACCCAGGTCGAACGCGGCGTTGTGGCCGACCAGGATCGCGCGCTGGCAGCCGTGCCGGCGCGCGGCTTCGCGCACCGGTTTGAAGATGCAGTCGAGCGCGGCGCGTTCTTCCTTGGCGTCGCGAAACGGATGATCGATATCGATGCCGGTGATCTCGAGCGATTTCGGATCGATCTGCGAACCGGGAAACGGCACCACGTGCGTCGAGACGGTTTCACCTGGGCGCACGACGCCGCGGTCGTCGATTTCGATCGGCACCGCCGCGATTTCGAGCAGGGCATGGCGCTCGGCGTCGAAGCCGCCGGTCTCGACGTCGACGACGACCGGCAGGAAGCCGCGGAAGCGCTCGGCCATGCGGCCGGCGGTCAGGAATTGATTCATGCCGCAAGGATATCAGCGCGGCGCGATCCGCCCGGTCGCTTCAGCTGCGCAGCCACCTCGCGACGGCCAGCAGCACGATGCCGGTGCCGGCCAGCGTCAACCCGAAAGCCGGCAGCAGCATCGCCAGCGGCAGGCCCAGCGCGAGCGCCGCCAGCCCCCAGGCGGTGGTGTCGGCGATCGGATCGGGCTCGGCATCGAGCTTGAACCAGTGGACCAGCAGCGCATCGACGCTGAGCCTGCCGGGCCCGCGCAGGATCAGCGGCACCAGCATCACCAGGAACAGCAGCGGCAGTTTGTAGTTGCCATGGCCCTTGTCGGTGATCGCATAGCCCTGCAGCAGATCGCTGAACATCATCCAGTCGTCGGGCCAGTGCACGGCGGCGGTGGCGACGACGGTGAGCACGAACAGGCTGAAGGCGAAGATTCGTGTGCCCAATCCCAGGAGCAGACCGATCGCGCCGGCCAGCTCGGCCCAGGTCGCCATCTGCCAGCTCAAGTCGGCCGGCACGCGGTCGAACGGGAACGGGAACTTGCCCTGGATGTCCATGAACCAGTTGCTGCCGGAGAATTTCTCGCGGCCGGCTTCCCAGAATTCCCAGGCCAGCACCAGGCGCAGGCCGAGCGGCGCGAGCCAGCGGCCGAGGCCTTCGAGCCGCTCGATGAGCGACTGCCACAGTTCGAGTATCCGGTTCATCGGGGTGCCTTGATTTGAAAGCGCAGCAAGAGGCGCGGTCGAAGAGGTCAAGAGCAGGCGATTGGATTCGCGCTTTCCCGCACTGTGCCGAGGATCGCATCGCGCTCGCGCAATTGCTGCAACAGGCGTGCGCCACCGGCGATGAAACCATCGGCATCGGCCACGCCGAGCGTCTGCGCCAGCGTGCGCAGCAACTCGCGGCCATTCAAGCCGGCTTCGTTCGCGTGCAGCGTCTGCATCAGCTGGAAGCCGAGCGCGTCGAACGTCTTGAACTGCACGCGGTCGCGGCGATCGCGCACCACGAGCAGGAAGGTCGGCTGCGCGGGCGGCTCGGTGGGCTGGAAATCGGGGCGGATCTGCTGCACCGGCCACGAATAGGCGAGCGGCCAGGCGAGCGGCGAGGGCAGCGGAACCTGGTCGAGCAGGTCGCCGTCGCGATCGTGATCGATCTGCGCGATCTCGGTTTCATCGAGCGACAGCGCCAGCTCCACCCATTCGTAATGCGCCAGTTCGAGCAGGAACGGCGGATCGCCGTCACCGCGCTGCTGGCGCGTTTCGAGATAGCGCAGGAACTCGCGGCCGAGCTCGGGAAACAGCGGCGTGTGGCAGCGGTGTTCGCGATAGAAATCGCGCACCAGCCGGTGCCACGCATCGCCCTTCAATAATCGATGGATGACCGGGAAATTGCCGCTCAGCAGGCCTTCGATGTTGTTGTAGAACAACTCGCGGTAGATCTGCAGACGGCGGTCTTCCAGGCCTTCGGGTGCCGCATTTACCGCCGGATCGCGCAGGTGCGCGGCGAAGCCGTATTGCTGCGCCTTCAGGCGCGCGGGGACGTCAGGCCCGGCGTGCATGCGCGACCGTGTCGTCGACCAGCGCCGCTTGCTGCAGGCGCCGGATGGTGGCGACTTCGGCGAGCAGTTCGCCGATCGGCGGGAAATTGAAGTCGCGTTCGAGCAGGGTCGGACGCACGCCGATATGGCGATAGGCTTCCGATAGCAGAGTCCACACCGGATCGATCACCGGCGCGCCATGCGTGTCGACGATCAGATCGGCGGCTTCGTTGTAGTGGCCGGCGATGTGGAAATAGCTCACGCGCGAAGCCGGCAGCGCGCGCAGATAATCGAGCGCGTCGTAGCGGTGGTTCACGGCGTTGACGTGGATGTTGTTGACGTCCACCAGCAGGTCGCAATCGGCTTCCTCGAGCACGGCGGTGAGGAAATCGATCTCGCGCAACTCCTGGTGCGGGGCGGCGTAGTACGAAACGTTTTCCACCGCGATGCGGCGGCCGAGGATGTCCTGCGTCTGCCGGATGCGGCCGGCGACGTAGTGCACGGCTTCTTCGGTGAACGGGATCGGCATCAGATCGTAGAGATGGCCGTCGTCGGAGCAATAGCTCAGATGTTCGCTGTAGAGCGGCACGCGGTGCGCGTCGAGAAAACGCCGCACGCGGTGCAGGAAGGCTTCGTCGAGCGGATCGGGCCCGCCCAGGCTCAACGACAGCCCGTGGCAGACCAGTGGATAGCGTTCGCCGAGCGCGGCCAGTCCGTGGCCGTAGCGGCCGCCGACGCCGATCCAGTTCTCCGGCGCGGCTTCGAGGAAATCGAAGCCGCCCGGAGCCGCGTCCTGCAGCGAGTCCATCAGGACTCGCCGCAGGCCGAGGCCGGCGCTCACGCTGGGAAGCGTGCGCTGGATCATCGGTCGATTACAGCGAACCGCCGCACTTGCCTTCGCCGCACTTGCCTTCTTTCTCGGCCTTGGCGTCGTCGGTCTTTTCGCCGCCGCACTTGCCTTCACCGCATTTGCCTTCGCCACACTTGCCTTCCATCGACTTGTGGTGCGCGTCGACTTCCGCGGTGGTCAGCATGCCGTCCTTGTTGGTGTCGATGGCGGCGAACTTCTCGGCCGGGTGGCCGCTGGCGGTGAACTCGGCCTGCGACACGCTGCCGTTCTTGTCGGTATCGAGTTTCTCGACGCCGCACTTGCCTTCGCCGCATTTGCCTTCGGCGTGATCCTTGCCTTCGCCGACCTGCTGGTAGCCGCGATCCATGTCGCTCAGGCTGAAGCTCGAGGCGCTGGCGGCCTGGGCGATCGCGAGCGAACCGACGAATGCCACACCGACGGCGACCGACAGCGGTTTGATCATCTTGCTGGACATGCTTCTCTCCCTACGTGAACGAGCGGGCGGATTGCCCGCGGGACTTGCCCGCCGCGAACGGCGGGAAACGGTTTCGCCTGCGGCACTCCGCCGGCGAAAAATCGATTGCGGATTTCGACCTCACGATTCGACGTCACTGCTCGATATATTCGCGCACCAGCACGCGGGCGCGATGCAGCCGCGCCTTGACCGCCAGCCGCGTGAGACCGAGCCGCTCGGACATTTCCTCGATGGTGAAATCCTGCGCATCGCGCAGCAGCAGAACCTCGCGGTAGTGAAGAGGCAGTGATTGCAGCGCGGCGACCAGGTCGCAGCGCAGTTCTTCGACCGGCCGTACCACCGGTTCGGGCAGCGGCTGCTCGGGCGCGTAATCGTGGATGTGCAGGCGCCAGGCGCGTTTGAGGCGATCGCATTCGCGCTTGGCGATGCGGAACACCCAGCCGGCGAAGGCTTCGACGACGCGCAATTGGCCGATGCGGCGGCTGGTCTGGATCAGCGTTTCCTGCACCGCGTCTTCCACATCGTGGATCACGCAGTGGCGCTCGGCGAAGCGCACGATCTGGGTGCGCGAGGCCATCAGCAGCTGTTCGAGCGCCAGCGCATCGCCGTCGCGCGCGGCGCACACCAGTTCGGGATTGACCAGCAAATAGCTCAACGGGCGACTCCGGAGTTCGGGGGAACGCGGCCGATAGCCGCGCCATCTTACCGCCACAGGCGCTGGCCGGAAGGTCCGGTAATGCTTGTTCGGCGGGCCAAGAGGCGGGTTTCAGGCGGATGGATTCGCGCGTTGCCGAAATATTTTTCTGCCAGGGCCAGGACGATGGCCGCAGCATGCGCGCCCGCGACCCCGGGCGCGAGCCGGTCGCCGGCCCGGCGCGCCGGAGGGAAAGTCCTTCGCGCCGGGCGGTGACGCGCGGCGGCCCGCACTCGGACGGCCGTGGCGCTCAGCCGGGCGTTTTGTCCGGATAGCGGCACAGATCGCGGATCACGCACTGCGGGCAATCGGGCCGGCGCGCCTTGCAGACATAACGGCCGTGCAGGATCAGCCAGTGGTGCGCGTCGCGGCGGAATTCCTCCGGCACGCGTTTGAGCAGCGCCAGTTCGACCGCCAGCGGCGTCGCGCCGGGCGCCAGACCGGTGCGGTTGGCGACGCGGAAGATGTGGGTATCGACCGCAATGGTCGGTTCGCCGAACGCCGTGTTGAGTACCACGTTGGCGGTCTTGCGGCCGACGCCGGGCAGGCTTTCGAGCGCGGCGCGATCGTGCGGCACTTCGCCGCCGAATTCGTCGATCAGGCGGCGGCAGGTGGCGATGATGTTGGCGGCCTTCGCGTTGTAAAGCCCGATGCTCGAAATGTAGCGCTTCAGGCCTTCTTCGCCGAGCGCGAGGATCGCCGCCGGCGTGTTGGCGACGGGGTAGAGCCGCCGCGTGGCCTTGTTGACGCCCACATCGGTGGCCTGCGCCGAAAGAATCACCGCGATCAGCAGTTCGAACGGCGTGCTGTATTCCAGCTCCGTCGTCGGATGCGGATTGAGCTCGCGCAGCCGGCGGAACAGTTCGTGGCGTTCGGCCGGTTTCATGCGGATTTCCTTTGCAGCCGATTCTTCAGCGCGATCATCAGCGCGAGCAGGACGAACGCGCCCGGCGGCAGGATCGCGAGCAGGAATCCGCGATAGTGCGCGGCGCCGTCGAACGTCAGCGCGGGCAGGCCGAGCAAGGCGCCGGCACCGGCGAACAAGCTGCCTTGCCCGATCAGTTCGCGCAGCGCGCCCAGCACCAGCAGCACGCCGAGAAAACCGGTGCCGACCGCGAAGCCATCGAGCGCGGCGGCGAGCGGCGTGTTGCGCGATGCGAACGCTTCGGCGCGCCCCATGATCGCGCAGTTGGTGACGATGAGCGGGATGAACAATCCGAGCACGGCGTGCAGTTCCGGCAGGAAGGCGTGCATCGCCAGTTCGATCGACGTGACGATGGCGGCGATCAGCATCACGAAGGCAGGAATGCGCACTTCCCGCTGTGTGAACCGGCGCAAAGCCGCGATCGCGAAATTGGTGCAGACGAGTGCCAGCACCGTCGCCAGGCCCAGTCCGAGCGCGTTCACCGCGTTGTTGCTCACCGCCAGCAGCGGGCACAGTCCGAGCAGCTGTACGAGCCCGGTATTGGCGCTCCACAGGCCGGATTCGACGATGCGCGCGGCGTCAGTTTTCGGGAGCATCGGCGTGCGTCAACGTAGTGTCGGGAGCGGCGGCGTAGAGTTCAGCAGCATGTCGCGCAACATAGTCCAGCGCGCGCCGCACTGCGTGGACGACAGCGCGCGGCGTGACGGTGGCGCCGGCGAACTGATCGAACTCGCCGCCGTCGCGCCGCACTTTCCAGCGTTCGCGCGCGGGATCGCCGAGCGAGCGGCCGGTGAAGCCATCGATCCAGTCGCTTTTCGTTTTCTCGATCCAGTCGCCCAGCCC
The DNA here is from genome assembly GCA_965653565.1 of uncultured Chiayiivirga sp. Lineage (GTDB taxonomy): Bacteria > Pseudomonadota > Gammaproteobacteria > Xanthomonadales > Xanthomonadaceae > JALCLA01. The sequence goes on from CBFHAI010000004.1 coordinate 132,581, forward strand.
CGGGGTTTCGCGGTGCTCGACAATGCGCACGCCCGTGATGCGTCCGTCGGCGCCCACGCCGATCAGCAGCCGGATCGGACCGGCGTAGCCATCGGGCGCGACGGCATCGAGAATCAGGCCCGCCGGCGCGCCGCCGCGACGTGCGCGCCACACCGTCAGCGCATCGTCGGTGCCGAGCCAGGCGCGTGCGTGGACGGTGATGCGATCGTTCAACGGATCGTTGTCGTAGCTGGTGGCCGGCAGCACGATCGACAGCGCGGCGCGCTGTGCGACGAGTTGTTCGGCCGCGATGCGATCGCGCGTCAGCGCATACGTACCGGCGAGCAGCGCGGCCGATATCAATGCGCAAAGGCCCAGCAGGCCGGCAGCACGCAACACATCGCGCGTGCTCGGCTTCATTGCGCGCGGCGTTCGCCGAAGATGCGCGGCCGCGTGTGCAGGTCGATCCACGGTGCGGCGCAGTTCATCAGCAGGATCGCGAACGCCACGCCATCCGGATACGCGCCCCAGCGCCGGATCACCAGCGTCAGCGCCGCCACGCCCGCGCCGAAGATCAGCCGTCCGCGCGGCGTGGTGCAGCCGGTCACCGGATCGGTGGCGATGAAGAACGCGGCCATCACCAGCGCGCCGGAGAACACATGCTGCAGCGGCGACGGATGCGTATCGGCATCCATCAGCCAGAGCGGCAACGACAACGCGATCGCGGTGCCGAGCGTGGCGACCGGCACCTGCCACGGGATCACGCGCTTCCACAGCAGGAACAGCCCGCCGAGTGCGAGCCAGTTGGCGATCCATTCCCAGCCGCGGCCGCCGAAATCGCCGAACAAGGGATCGTCGCGGATTTCGTGCAGGGCCAGACCCTGCGAATTCAGATTGCGCACGGTATCGAGCGGCGTGGCCTGCGCGATGGCATCCCAGCCGGGCGAGGGCGGCACGCCGAGAAAGATCGCGTCGACGACATCGGCCAATGCGACGCCGCTGTCGCGCAATCCGGCGGGCGGCAGCCAGCGCGTGAGTTCGAGCGGAAAACAGATAAGCACCACGGCGTAGCCGACCATCGCCGGGTTGAACAGATTGAATCCGAGCCCGCCGTAAAGATGTTTCGCGAACACCATCGCGGCCGCCATCGCGACCAGCGCGATCCACCACGGCGCCAGCGGCGGAATGCACAGCGCGAACAGCACGGCCGTCACTGGTGCGCTCAGGTCGGCGAGGAAGGGCCGCAGCGGTTTTCTCCGGACCTGCAACATCGCGCATTCGAAAATCAGCGCGAACGCCACGGCGAGCGCGATCTGGAACAACACGCCGACGCCGAAAAAATAGACGTGCGCGACGATCGCCGGCACCAACGCCAGCAACACGAGCGCCATCACCTGCCGCACGCTGCGTGCAGCGGGCAGGTGCGGTGCCGTGGCGGTAGCGAACTCGCGCGTCATGCTTGGCCATCGCTTTTGCGCGCTCGCGCGCGTTCGAGCGCGGCCTGCACCGCGGCGGAGGCGCTCGCGCCGCGCGCGGCCTGTTGCTCGGCGCGTTCGGCGTCGTCGCGTGCCAGACGGGCCCGGCGCGAGTCGTAGCGTTCGCGCGCCGCCGTCGCGGCCGCCGATTCGAATTCATGCACGCGCTGTCTGGTCTTGCCGACGCGGAATTGTTCGACCAGCGGAATGTGGCTCGGACACACCAGATCGCAGCAACCGCATTCGATGCAATCGAACAGGCCGTGCGACAACGCGCGATCCATATCGGTGGCGCGCAGGAAAGTGTGCAGCTGCTGCGGCAGCAACTGCGCCGGACACACGCGCGAACATTCGCCGCAGCGGATGCACGGCAGTTCGGGCGCGCTGTCGCGCACTTGTCCGGCCGCCAGCACCAGCACGCAATTGCTGGCGGCGGTGATCGGAAAATCGTCGTGCGGCAGCGCGATTCCCATCATCGGCCCGCCGATCACGAGACGCTGCGCGGCGGTGGTGTAGCCGCCCGCCTGCGCGATCAGATGTGCGATCGGCGTGCCGATCGCGACTTCGTAATTTCCCGGTTGCACGACACCCGGTCCGGTGACCGTGACGATGCGCGCGAGCAGGGCTTCGCCCTGCGCCACCGCGCGCCAGCACGCCGCCGCGGTGCCGACGTTGTGCACCACGATGCCGATATCGCGCGGCAATCCGCCGCTCGGCACTTCCAGGCCGGTCAGCACGCGGATCAGCTGGCGCTCGCCGCCCTCGGGATAAATCGTCGGCACCGAGACGAGCTCGATTTCGCCGTCGCCATGCAGCGCGATCGCCTCGATCGCCGCCTGCCGTGCTTCCGGCATCCGGTCTTCGATCGCGAGCAGCACACGCTCGGCCCCCACCGCGCGCCGCAACACGCGACCGCCGCGCACCACATCGGCGGCGCGTTCGCGCAGCAGGCGATCGTCGCAGGCGATGTAGGGTTCGCATTCGGCGCCGTTGAGGATGACGGTGCGGCGCGCATGCGCGAGTTTTTCCGCGGTGGGAAAGGCCGCGCCGCCGAGACCGACGATGCCGGCGTCGCGGATCCGGGCGACGAGCGTTTCCGCATCGGCGGATTGCCACGCGTGGAGCGGCGGCAACACGATGCGATCGTCGGAGCCATCGCAAGCGATCACGACGACGCCTTCCGGCGCATTCGCCGCTATCGGCGACGATCGCGATTCGATCGCAACGATCGAACCGGCAGCCGGCGCATGCACCGGCACCGAGCGCGGATGTTCGGCCACGCCAATAAGTTCGCCGCACCGCACGCGCTGGCCCGGCGCGACGCAAGCGACGGCCGCATCGCCGTGAATCTGCGACAGCGGCACCGCCAGCCGCTCAGGCAGCGCACACCGGCGGATCGCCTGCGCGGTGGATTCGGTCTTGTGGCCGGCCAGCCGCAGGCCGCCGTGGAAACGGTGCAGGCGCACGGTGGTTTTCGCAGGCCTCAGCGGCCCTGGAACACCGGTTTGCGGCGCTCGAGGAAGGCGCGCGTGCCTTCGCGCATATCGTCGGTGGAGGCGCACACGGCGAAGGCCTGGGTTTCGTAGTCGAGGCCCTGCTGCAGGCCGCATTCGCCGCCGACGATCACCGCATCGAGGATGCCGCGCAGCGCCAAAGGTGCGGCCGCCGCGAGTTGCTCGGCCAGCATCATGGTTTCGCTTTCGAGCGCTTCGGGCGCTACGACGCGATTGACCACGCCGAGCGCCAGCGCTCGCGCCGCATCGATCTGCGCGCCGGTGAGGCACAACTCGAGCGCGGCCACGCGGCCGGCCAGCCGCAGCAAGCGCTGCGTGCCGCCGAAGCCGGGCAGGATGCCGAGGTTGATTTCAGGCTGGCCGAAGCGCGCTTTTTCGCTCGCCACGCGCAAATGGCAGCACATCGCCAGTTCCATGCCGCCGCCGAGCGCGAAGCCGCCGATTTCGGCGATCACCGGTTTGCCCAGGTGTTCGACGCGCAGCATCATCTCCTGGCCGTGGCGCGAGAAATCGCGCGCCTGCACGGCGCTGAGCGTGGCCAGTTCGGAAATGTCGGCACCGGCGACGAAGGCTTTGCCGCCGGCTCCGCGCAGCACGATCACGCGCACCGACGCGTCGTTGCGCGCCTGTGCGAAGGCCTGATCGAGTTCGGCGATGGTGTCGAAGTTGAGTGCGTTGAGCTTGTCGGGACGATTGATGGTGAGCACGCGGACGGCGCCGCGATCCTCGCTCAACAGGTTGCGCCAGGGCATGGAAACTCCGGAAGTCTGGGGAAGGCGGGGGAAGCGGTGAATTCTAGCCGGGCGGAACTTCCGCCGCCGACCGACGGTCGCAGGCGCCGGTTGCCGCGGGCGCGGGGCTCGCGGGCCGGCCTCAGTGGTGATTCAGCCGCCCCGCGGGTATGCTATCGCGCTCTTTACGGAACCGCCGGTTAGCGCGGTTTCCGCCTTGTAAATCCCCCAGGAGAATCTGCATGAAGTTGCGCTGGACCGTCGCGCTGTTCGCGGCATTGAGCACGGGCGCCGTGATGGCGCAGGACACCTCCACCGAGAAGGGCAAGCTCAGCTACGCCATCGGTTTCGAGATCGGTCGCGATTTCAACGAGAAGAAGATGGACGTGGACATCAACACGGTCATCCGCGCGCTGCAGGACGGTTACGCCAAGAAGACGCCGACCGTGCCGGAAGAGCAGATGCGCGTCGCGCTCGAGAACATGCAGAAGAAGATGCTCGAAACGGCGAAGGCCGAATTCGACAAGGTGTCGGCCGAGAACAAGCGCAAGAGCGATGCCTTCCTCGCCGCCAACAAGTCGAAGGCCGGCGTCCAGAGCCTGCCGAGCGGCATCCAGTATCGCATCATCGAAAACGGCACCGGCCCGAAGCCGACGGCCAGCTCCGAAGTGAAGCTGCATTTCCGCGGTTCGCTCTCCACCGGCCAGGAATTCGCCAGCACCTACCAGGGCAACCAGCCGGTGACGATGAAGATCGCCGACGCGCCGATCCCGGGTTTGAAGGCGATTCTGCCGATGATGCCGGTGGGTTCGCGCTGGGAAGTCTTCCTGCCGGCCGACCAGGCCTACGGCAACACGCCGCGCTCGCCGATCGGTCCGAGCCAGGCGGTGGTGTTCGACGTCAAGGTCGTCGAGATCACCAAGTAAGCGGCACTGCCGCCGGCTTCTGGCCGGCGACCGTTTCACCCCGACGACCGGCCCGATGGGCCGGTCGTCGTGTCCGGCCCTGCAATCGTGCCGAAAATCGTCGTTCTGGAAGCCATCATCGGATGTTCGGCAGCACCTACAAGGCGGTCCTGAGTCCCTGCATCGGCATCTGTGCGCTCGATCCGGAAGGATTCTGCGAAGGCTGCCTGCGCAGCGCGGGCGAAATCGCCCGCTGGTCGCAGATGAGCGACGACGAACGCCTGCGCCTGATGACGATGGTGCTGCCGGAGCGCGAGGCTCGCCGCGTGTGACGCGCATCGGTCTGCTCGACGATCTCGCCGCCGTCCGGCGCGCCCTGCACGATCTCGACGTCCCGCCCGCTGGGCCGGCCTGGAATCTCGACGAACTGGGCGACCTGCTGCCGCACGACCGCGTGCGCATGCCGGCCGCCGTGCTGGTAGGCCTGGTGCCGCGCGAGTCGGGCATCCACGTGCTGCTCACGCGCCGCACCGAAACGCTGAACAACCACGCCGGGCAGGTGAGTTTTCCCGGCGGCCGGGTCGATGCGGCCGATGCCGGCCCGTTGCAGGCGGCGCTGCGCGAAGTGTGGGAAGAGGTCGCGATCGGCGCCGGATCGATCGAACCGCTGGGTTTTCTCGACCCCTACGACACCATCACCGGCTTCCGCGTGATGCCTGTGGTGGCGCGCCTGGCGCCCGATTACCTGGCCGTGCCGAACCCGGCCGAAGTGGCCGATGCCTTCGAAGTGCCGATCGGGCCGCTGCTGCAAGGCCGCGACATCGAGCGCCAAGCCGCGCAGTTCGCCGGCCGGCTGCGGCATTACTGGGAATATCGCCAGGGCCCGCACCGCATCTGGGGTGCCACGGCGGCCATGCTGGTGAATCTCGGACGGCGACTTGGCGCGCAAATCGACGACGGTTAATCTGCCACTATCGCGTAAACGTTACCGCCGAGCCTCGCGCCGGGGCCGGTTCCGCCCGTCTCACCCGATCCGCGCGCCCGAACGCCGCGGTCGCACCGGAAAATCGCAATGCATTGGCGCACCCTGGTTTCGGCCGACGACCTGGCCGCACAACTGACCTCGCCCGAACTGGTGGTGGTGGATTGCCGCTTCGACCTGCGCGATCCGGGCGCCGGCGAGCGCGCCTACATCGGCGGCCACATCCCCGGCGCCGTCTACGCCCATCTCGAACGCGATCTTTCCGATCTGTCGCGTGCCGGCCGCGGCCCGCACCCGCTGCCCGACGCCCAACACTTCTGCGCGACGATCGGCCGCTGGGGCCTCACGCCCCGCCCGCAAGT
>CBFHAI010000005.1:0-126476 GCA_965653565.1 uncultured Chiayiivirga sp.
CATGGATGCGCGCGAGTTCTTCGTCGGCACATGGATGTGCCGTCGAAGAACCCCGTAGCCGCCGCGCGAACCTGATTTGCATGGACGCAAATCAGGCGCGGCACCGGGGTGTCCTTCTCTTTGGTTACTTTCTCTTGGACAAGCAAGAGAAAGTGACTCGGCCCCCGCTGAGGGGGACGAAACTCGCGAAGGCGCAACAACAAAAACCGAGGGAAGCGGAACACTTCAAAGTCACTGGATTCCCGCCTGCGCGGGAATGACGAGTTTGTTGTGCCTCGCGAAGAACAGAACGCTTCAGAGTCGCTGGATTCCCGCCTTCGCGGGAATGACGAGGCGAAGATCAACGCGACCTAGCCCTCAACCACTCATGAATCGCCGAAGGCACCTCCCTCTGTGCCCGGCTCGACACATAAATCCCGATATGTCCACCCTTGAAACTGAGCTCGGTATAGTCCTTGCTGCCGACCACGCGCTGCAGCGCGCGTGACGCATCCGGCGGTACCAGGTGATCCTGCTCAGCGAAGATGTTCAGAACCGGCATCGTCACATTGCGCAAATCGACTTCGCGGCCGCCGATGTCGATGCCGCCGTTGATGAAACCGTTGCCCTGGTAGAACTGTTTGATGAATTGGCGGAAGCACTCGCCGGCCTGGTCGGGTGAATCGAAGATCCACTTTTCCATGCGCAGGAAATCTTCGAGCGCCGCCTTGTCGTCGAGGATGTCGGTGAGGCCGACGTATTTCTGCACGTTGAGCCGGAACGGCTTCAAGGTGAGATAGCAGTAGTTCATCAGATCGGCCGGCACGTTGCCGAGCGCATCGACGAACAGGTCGGCGTCCAGGTCGCGCGTCCAGTTCGACAGCATATTGTCGGGCGTGTGGAAGTCGACCGGCGTCACCATCGTGATCAAGTTGCGCACCTTGTCGGGATGCAGCGACGCATAGCACAGCGAAAACGCGCCGCCCTGGCAGATGCCGAGCACGTCGATCTTCGGCACGCGGTGGCGTTTGCGCAGGAAATCGACGCAGCCGCCGATGAAGCGTTCGATGTAGTCCTCGAGATTCAGATAGCGATCCGATCCGTCGGGATAACCCCAATCGATCAGATAGATATCTTCGCCGCGCGCCAGCAGATTCTTCACCAGCGACTTGTCGTGCTGCAGATCGACCATGTACGGCCGATTGACCAGTGCATACACGATCAGCAGTGGCGTGCGCGACGTGGGTTGGGTGTCGCCGCGGAAGCGGTACAGCACGAGGCGGCCGTCACTGTAGACAGCTTCTTTTTCCGACACGCCGAAATCGACGTCATCGACCTCGCGCAAGGTCTTGAGCCCGGCGCCGAGCTTCTGCTGCAGACGCGTGGCTTCTTCGGCGATGCGTTCGGGCGAGAGTTTCAGAGGTCCGTACATGGATCAGCGCGCCTTGTTGCGGGCTTTGGCGGAAGCGCGCGGCGCCGGAGCGGCGATGGCACGCGGAGCGATGACTTGCGGCAGCAGCGGTTTGCGCGAAACCGAGGTGGCGGCACGCGCGGGCTGCGCGCGCTTCTTTGCCGGCGCGGACTTCTTCACCGGCGCCGCTTTCGGTTTTACCGCGGGCCGCGCCGGCGCACGTGCGCGCGGCGCCGGCGCCGCTTCCGGTTCGTCGAATTCTTGCGAATAAGCCTCGCTCGCGCGCGCCGGATCGAGCGCTTCGAGTTGCCGCTTCAACGCGCGCACTTCGCGTTCGAGCTGCGCCAGCTTGCGGTGCGATCCGTTCAATTCGCTGCGCGTGGGCAGCCCGAACAACGCGGCCACCTGTTCGATCTCGGCCTGCACGCCGCTGCGCAGACGCATCTGCGAATTCACCAGTTCGCCGTACACGCTTCGGAATTCGGGACTGAGCGCGACTTCGGCCCAGGCCTCTTCGGCGGCGTCGATCCAGACATCGAACAAGGCGCGCGCCGATTCGATCTGCCGGCCCGGTTCGGAGCGTTCGGCGAGTTTGCGCTCGAAGCGTTCGAACGCGCCCTTCGCGGCGCGTGCGAGTTGTCCGTTGTAATCGGACGTGCGCTGCTGATAGTCAATCTGCGCCTTGACCAGTTTCTGCTGGCGCTCCTGGTGTTCGCGCGCCAGTCCGAAGGTCGGCATGCCGAGCCAGGAATTGGTTTCGCCGCGCAGGCCGGCGAGGAAGGGTTGCGCCTGCGCCAGCCAGGCGTCCATGCCGTGCGCATCGGCGCCACTCATGCGCTTGAACATATCGGCGACCGCGTTGCCTTCGGCGCCGCCCATCGCCTTGCGCCATGCCTGTGCGATATCGGCCGGGGCCGCATCGCGGCCGGCGAAACCGGCGGCGAGATTCTGCATCGATCCGAACCAGTTGCCGGCCTGCGAATTCATCCGTTCGACCGCGGCATCGATGCCGTCGCGGCCTTGTCCCGCCAGCTGCGACCACCACGCCAGGCCTTCCTTCCAGCCCGGCAGCGCCGAGGTGCCTGCGTCGGGCTTGTGCGCCATTTCGGCCCAGGCACTCCAATACTGGCGCGCGAGCGCTTCGAAATCGCCGGCCGGATTCGATGGATTCATGCGCGTCACAACTCCCGAAAAGGCGGCATCATCATAGCATCGCGAAAATGGCGGCCCGATGGCGCCGCCGACCGCACTCACTCAATCCACGCAGGCCTTTCCACTCATGCCGCAGTTCCCGCCCGAGCCTGGCCCGACGCCGGACGACGCCCTCGCCAAATACGAGCGGCTGCCGCGCCGCACCACGCCGACCTGGGAGGTGGAACTGCTGATCGCCGGCGCCACGGTGTTCGCGCTGCTGCAATTGCCCGGCCTGCTCGATACCTGGTTCTACACCTATTTTCCGCGCTTCGGCCGGCCGATGGCCGAGTTGATCATCGTGCCTTACGTGTATGCCAAGAGCGCGGCCTATGCGCTGATCGCAACCTTCGTGCTGCATCTATCGGCACGCGGTTACTGGGTGGCGCTGATCGGATTGCGTTCGGTCTATCCGGACGGTGTGCGCTGGGACAATCTGCGCTGGGGACCGTTGTACCGGCGCGAAATCCAGGCGCGCACGCCGTCGGCGGAAGACTTGATCGAGCGCGCCGACAATCGCGCCAGCGTGATCTTCGGCTACGGCATCGGCTTTGCGCTGGTGGTGATCGCACCGCTGCTGTTCGTCGCGATCGTGACGCTGGCGACCATCGTGTTCCAGCTGCTGACGCTGGCGTATTTTCCGTGGCAGAAGGTGTGGTACCTGCTGTTCGCCGGTATTTTCCTGCCTTTCATGCTGGCGGTGTCGATCGATCGCTGGTTCGGCAAGAAGCTGGCGCCCGATGGGCTGCCCGCGCGCTCTTATCGTGCCGTGCTGCGCACGTATCTGCGCGCCGGCATGAGTTCGTTCTCGAGCTATCCGACGCTGATGTTCATGAGCCGCGCCGGCCAGAAGCGCGGAGGTGCGGTGCTGGCGCTCGGTGTGGCGCTGCTGGCCGCCATCTCGTTCTTCCAGCTGATGGTGCACGAAGGCGATCTGTCGGTCGGCAACTACGCCGGCCTGGAAACCGGCGAGCCGGGCTCGCTGCGCGCGCTGCGTTCGGCCAACTACGCCGACCAGCGCGCCGCGGATGCGGCGGCGCCCGAGCCGTTCATCCCCAGCGAGATCGCGCGCGGCGATTATCTTCGGCTGTTCGTGCCGTATCGTCCGGCGCGCGACAGCGCGGCGCTGGAGAAACAATGCAAGTTGCCGCAAAACACCGCGCCGGATAGCACCGCATCGCCATCTGCCGATAACGAACTCGAACGCGAACTGGCCGAGCGCGCGGCGGGCGATGCCGCGCGCAGCGCACGCCTCGATTGTCTGGCGCGGATTTACGCTGTGACGCTCGATTCGCAGCCGTTGCCCGATCTGCAATTCGACCTTGCCGACGACCCCGCCAGCGGCCTGCGCGGCGTGCTGGCGATGATCCGCATCGCCGATCTGGCACCGGGCCGCCATCTGCTCGAAATCCAGCGGCCGCCTTCACCGGTGGCGACCGAAGACAGCCCGCCGCCGCGCCCGCACCGCATCGTTTTCTGGCGCTGAAACGCGCGTTTTCTACGGGATCGCGAGGTGCTTGGCGGCCAGCGGTTCGATGCCGCCGGCCGCCGCGGCGCGACGCGTCGCGACTACTTCGGTGCCCGCCGGCAGCGGCGCGCCTTCGCTCACGTGCGCCAGCATCGCGTCGAGCGCGCGATAGGCGTACGGCAGCAGCGGCACATAGCGCACGGCGAGCGGCGGCAGGCCGAGGAAGGCGTCGAAATGCTGTGCGTTGGCGATGCGCCAGTAGCGCACGTCGGCGCCGGCATCGCTGGCGGCTTTGGCGTAGGCGCCGCCGCTGAAGGCTTCCGGCACGAGGCCATCGTCGGCACCGTGGATGACGATCACCGGCAAGCCGTCGCGCGGCATCCGCGCACGCGTGGCGGCGACACCTTCGCGCAATTTCGCGGCGAGCGGCGTCTGCGCCTGCCACAGATCGCGCAGGCAGCGCAGTCCCGGCAGCGTGGGGTCGTCGCCCTGCATCATCGTGTCGACGATGCCAACGCCCGCGCCCGGCGGAATGCCCGCCGCATCGGACCACCACGCCGCGCGTTCTTCCGGCGTCACCGCGCGCGGCTTGCCCTGCGCATCGAGCGCGGCATACGAAAAGCCGCATGGCATCGACGCCGCCGGGCTGCGTGTGTAGGCCGACGCATAACCGACCGCAACCGCGCGCCACAGATCGAAGGTGACGCTGATCGCGCCGGCTTCGATGGCCTCGTCGGTCCAGCCGTTCGCATGCAGGCGCGCGCGCGCAGCGGCGGCCTGCGCTTCGGGCGTGTCGCCTTCGAGCATTCCTGCCGCGCGCAGGCTGGCGCAACGCTGCAGTGCGGCGGGTGCTTTGGCGCCGCCCGGGCGCGCGAAGGCGACATTGTCGAAGGTCGCATCGAGCAGCGCGCACGGCATGTAGATCGCCGCTTCGGTGACGTAGTCGTACAACGCGCGTCCACCCTCCGGTGGCAGCACGTTCGGTGCGGCGACGACGGCGCCGTCGAGCCAATCTCCATCGAGTTCGGCGGCACGCAACACGGCGCCACCGCCGTTCGACAGGCCGGCGGCGATCACCGTGGTATTCGCGAAGGTGTAAGGCCCGTCGCCGGGGCGCGCCTGCGACAGCGCATGCAGCCCGAATTCGGCGGCCTGCTTCACGTGACGGCCCCAATCGGCTTCGGGATTGTCCTGCGAATGCGCGTGTTTGTAGGCGATGCGTGGAGAAGAATCGGGTTGATCGTGCAGGTCGAACGCTGAAGCCGCGGCGCTCGAAGCGATGGTACCGTCGAGCGCTTGCGCGGCATCCGCCTGCTGCAGATCGACGTAATCGGTGCCCGCGCCCTTGTCGGTGTAGACCACCGCGCAACCGCGCGGCAAACCCCAGGCGCCGGCCAGTGCGATCGCGCCGTAGATGCCGCGCGATCCCGACGAGGCCGTCACCAGCAGGCAACGTTTGGCCGCGTCGTAAGCATCGGGCAACTGCAACATCACGCGATGCGGCTGGCGGGCGCCGGGCACGGTCATGAAGGCGTGGAATTCGGTGCCGGGCACGGCGGCCAGCGATCCATAAAGTTCGCCGTAACCGCCGCCCGGCGCGAGATCGGCGATGCCTCGCCAGTTGCTCCAGATCGCGCGCCGGCGCAATTCGTCGCGTGTCGGATGCGCCGGATCGGCGAACGCGGGCGGCGTGGTGCTGCGCAGGCCATCGAGGCCGAGGCCGGCGGTCAGCAGATCGTCCTGCACCCGGAAACTCTCGATGCGAACGTTCTGCAACGCGGACTCCATGGCCTTGGGGGACGCAACTTCAGAGGACGCGCCGCGCGGCGGCGAAGCAGCGCACGCGGCGAGCAGCGCGGCGGCACACGGAACGAACAGGCGGACAAGCTTGGGCGTGGTCATCCGCGCACGCTAGCAGCCCGCCCGCCAGACCGCATCGTACCTTGGTACGACGCCGGCGGCGCCGCACGCTGCTACGCTTGCGCGTCCCCTTTTCGTCCCGCGCGCTCCCATGTCCGACGCCTTCCTCGCAGGCCGCACCGCCCTCGTCACCGGCGCCACCTCCGGCATCGGCCTCGCCATCGCGCAGGTGTTCGGCGGCGCCGGCATGCGCGTGGCGGTCAATGGGTTGGGCACGGCCGAACAGATCGCCGCCGCGCTGCAAAGCGTGCGCGATGCCGGCGCGCCCGATGCGCGCCACTTCGGCGTCGACCTGCGCGACGCCGCCGCCATCGAAACCATGATGGCCGACGTCGCCGCCTGGAGCCGGCTCGACGTGCTGGTGAACTGCGCCGGCATCCAGCACACCGCCGCGCTCGCCGACATGCCGGTGGAACGCTGGGACGCGCTGATCGCGGTGAACCTGAGCGCGGCCTTCCACACCATGCGATTGGCGCTGCCATCGATGGCGCAGCGCGGCTACGGCCGCGTGATCAACATCGCGTCGGTGCACGGACTGGTGGCCTCGGTGCACAAAGCGCCGTACGTGGCGAGCAAATTCGGCCTGGTCGGCATGAGCAAGGTCGCCGCGCTCGAATATGCCGCCGCCGGCAATCGTGCCAGCGGCGGCGTCACCGTCAACTGCATCTGCCCGGGCTGGGTCGAAACGCCGCTGATCGAACCGCAGATCGCCATGCGCGCCGCGAAACAGGGCGGCGACCGCGACGCCGGCGTGCGCGATCTGCTCAGCGAAAAACAACCGAGCGGCCGCATGACGGCGCCGGAAGAAATCGGCCAGCTGGCGCTGTGGCTCTGCCACCCGGCGGCGCACAACCTGACCGGCGCCTCGATTCCGGTCGACGGAGGCTGGACCTCGCAATAGCCGCGCCGCGGTTCGAGCGAGACGCACGTCGCGCGGCCGCACCGCGCCAACCCGCTAGAATCGCCCGATGACCCGCCTGCTGATCGCCGACGATCACCCGCTGTTTCGCCTCGCCCTCACCCAGGCCCTGCGCGATGTGGTGCCCGACGCGGAAATCATCGAGGCCGGCTCGCTGCGCGAAGCCCGCGAAGCGCTGGCGCAACACCCCGATCTCGACCTCGTCCTGCTCGACCTGCACCTGCCCGACAGCCACGGCCTGATGGGTCTGGCCGCGCTGCGCGCCGAACATCCCGGCGTCGCCGTCGCGATGATTTCCGCCCACGACGAACCGCAAACCATCCGCCGCGCGCTGGCCTATGGCGCCTCAGCGTTCATCCCCAAACGCAGCGACCTGGCGCGGCTGCGCGAAGCGTTGCGCGCGGTACTCGCCTGCGAGGATTACATCCCGCCGGAACTGCGCGAGGCCGTCCGCACCAGCCCGCCGTCCGCGCACGACGCCGCCACCGCGGCGCGCCTGGCCAGTCTGACGCCGCAACAATTCAAGGTGCTCGTGCGCGTCGCCGAGGGACAGCTCAACAAACAGATCGCCGATGCGCTCGGCATTTCGGAACGCACCGTCAAGGCGCATCTGAGTTCGTTGTTCGAGAAACTCGGAGTGCGGAACCGGACGCAGGCGGGGGTTCTGCTGCGGTCGCTGGAATTGATGGATCCGGCGAGGGTGGTTGAGGGATAGTTCTCTTTTGTTGCGCACCTATCTTTCTCGCTCCCGCCCTTCGATAAGTTCAGGGCAGCTGGCCTGCGGCCAAACTCGAAAATCCAGTGACTTTCACCTTCGTCATTCCCGCGAAGACGGAAATCCACCAACTTCGACGCGTCCGGTTTTCGCGGGCGGGAATGACGGAATTGTTGCGTCTCGCGAAATGCGGCGCGCTTCAAAGTCGCTGGGTTTGCGCGCTGGCGGGAATGACGGGGTTGGAGTGGAGTCACGGAAACCAAGCTCTTCAAAGCCGCTGGATTCCGCTTGCGCAGGAATGACGGGAGATTGTTGTGTCTCGCGAAAGGCGGAACGCTCCAGTCACTTGATCCTCGCCTTCGCGAGAATCACGAGTAGAAGCGGAACTGTACCGCACCCATCGAACTTACCAATACGCGATCAACACCCCAAACGCCTGCTCGACCCGCACCCCATCATCCGTAAAATCATCCACCGCCTTGCCATCCACCGTAACCCGCTTCGGCCGTACCCGAGTGGGCCAACTGACATGAACCGGCGTACCGGCACGCAATCCATCGCTTAGTTTCACTTCGAGCATCCCGTCGCGCTGCCGCGCGGAAATCGTGAGATTCCCATATGCCGTCGGCAACTTGTCGATGCTCAGACCCTCGCCCGCAACCCACGACGGCGGCGTGCCGGGCAGCAACCGCAGATGATCGTCGGCTTCATACATCAGCATCCCGATGATCGCGCGCACATACTCGGCGCCGATCCAGGTATGCGGCATGTCGCCCAGATAGATCGCGTGCCGCAGATCGGAATACACCACTTCGGCGAGCACTTGCCATTCGGCCGGCCGGCGATGGCGCAACAGGTTCGTCAGCAGCTCGTCGGCTTCGCGCGGACGGTTCAGATGCACGTAGGTGAGCACGTTGCGCATCTCGTACGGCGTGTAGGCGTATAGCGCATCGGGTTTGTCGCGCGCGCGGACGTCGTCGAGATATTTGGCGAAGGTTTTCGACAGCGCCTCGGCCGGGAAGATGTCCTGCTGGCCCGCGGGATCGAGTCCGATCGATACGCTGGTGGGATCGCCGTCGCCCAGATCGGCCGATGCCGGAATCATGTCGTCGCGGCCTTTCCATTTCATCGTTGCGCGAATCGACGCGGCCACCGAACTGCGCAACTGATCGTGTTGCTCGCGCGCCCATTTTGCCGTTTCGGCGTCGCCCCACTGCTCGGCCAGCCAGGCGCCGTCGTGCCAGCCTTTCAGGCCCCAGTAGTCGTCCCAATAGCTGTGTGTCGGCGTCGAGTAGCCTTCGTGGCTGATCGATGGCGCCAGGATGCCGTGAAAGCGTTCCGGCGCCGGACGGTCGGCAAGATAGCCGGGCACCATCGTTCGTTCGCGCAGTTCCTGCAGGAACCGCATCGCGAGGTTCACTTGCGGCGCGAACTCGCGCACCGTTGCCGCACCGCCGTCGAGCCGCGCGATTTCCGCGACGAGGAAAATGAATTGTCCTTGGCTATCGTGTTCCAGATCGGACCCGAAGCCATCGTTGACGCTGCCGTCGTCGTTGAGGATCGGCGACACCAGCCCGTTCTCGTGCACCGCGTGCTGCGCATACCAGCGCAGGTAATCGCGCGCCGAACTCGCCATGCCCATGCGCAGCAACGCGGCGGCCGTTGCCGACCCATCGCGGATGAAGGAACGGTTGTAGTTGCGCGGCCCCGGTTGCATCGCCGGACCCGATTGATTGATCAGCATGTAGGCTGCCTGCGCGCGCAGCATGTTGACCAGCGATTCATCGGGCAGCGAGAAGCCGATGCGGCCCAGACGCGCGTCCCACTGCTTTTCCACTTCGGCGGCGAGTGTGTCGAAACGGTTTCCCGCGTCGCGCGAGGCGCCGAGCAACTGCGCGCGATCGATCGCGGGGGACGCCGGTAGCGGACCCTTCTCGGGATCGAGCCGCTGATCGCCAAGCGCGAACGCCAGCACGATGTCTTCGTGTTCGCCAGGCTCGAGGCTCACATCGAATCGCAGCAGCGCGGCACCGAGGCCCGCCTCGTCCTTTGCAGAAACCGCCTCGGGAACGGTGCCTTGTGCCGCGTGATGCGTCACTTCCCCTTCGCCGAAGGCGCCGAAAGCCGCTGCGCCGACCGCGTCGGGCTTCGTCAGCGCATGGAAAAGCACGCGGCCGTTGACGCGCAGCGCCACGTCTTCGCCGTTGCGTTCGATCGAAATATCCTTGATCCGCGACGGCCCACCGTTCTGCCATGGCGGACTGATCTGCATCGGTCGCGTTGCGAGCGCCAGACTGCCGGCGATTCTCGCGGAGCTTTTATTCTGCAGCCGATGCCGCAGCAGCGTGACGGGCGCGCCGTCGCGTTCGATCGCAATCGCTTCGCTGACGAGCGTGAGCCCGGGCGCCGGCGACCACTCGACCGCCGGCATCGGCATCCAGCCATGGCGCAGGCGATGCGTGAGCTTCGCATTGAATGCGGCAGCGGCTTTGCCGTCGGCGCCACGCCAGATCGGTTGCACCAGCGGTGCGCCCTTGAACGCTTCGAGATTGCCGTATTCGTCGAAAACAGATTTTTGCCGGCCGGCGGGAATGCCGACCGCGGTCCAGTAAACCTGTTTGGCATGCAGCGACGAAGGGAACAGTTCCGCATGTTCGCGTGACGCGGCGATCTCATATCGCTTGAAAGGCGTCATCACGCGATTGGGCCCGAGCACGCGCAGGCGGGCAATTTTCGGGGCAGCGTCGCCGCCAGATCGCGTGGTCACGCGCAGCGCGCTGGCTGTCGCTGGCGTCGTCGCGGCCAGATGCGACATCGCGCCGAGGCGGCCGCGATCTTCGCTCAGCAGCTTCCAGCTCCCCGAGCCATCGCGCGCTTCGAGCTTCACCGCAGCCGGCGCTTGGTTCCAGAAAATCTCCAGTCCGGCCAGTTCGAGCGCGCGCGGAAGGTCGATGCTGAAACCGTCGCGCACCGGCGATTTCGTCGCCGCACTCTGCTGTCCCGCCCATAAAGAAGATGCATCCCCCGTCGCGTCGAGGCCGGAAATTTTCGGCGCATCATGGCCGGCGATCGGTTCGAACTCAAAAATCGACACGCCCCAATCGGCTGTTCGCGACGGTGCGGCGATACGCAAATAACGTGCTTTGACGATTGGGAAGAAGTCGTACTCGACACTGCCCAGGCCGTCCTTGGTTTCGAACGCCGTACGCCACTGTTTGCCGTCGCTCGAATACTGCAGCGAGTACGCCCGCGCGTAGCCCGTATCCCAGCGCAGCATCACGCCGCCGACCGATGCCGGCCGGCCGAGATCGACCTGATACCAGTGCCCCGGGGAGAAGCCGCCGCCCCATCGTGTCTTCGGATCGCCGTCGATGCCGAGCGGCGACGCCATCGCCGGCGTTTCCGCCGAAGAACTGCTGGCTCGCCATTCCGAGCGCGGCGGCAGCGAGTCATCGCCTGCGAGCGTTGGCGGTGCGATGGCACCGAGCAGCGACGCGAGCACGAAACCGCGCCAACCTTTTACTGCCGCGCTGCCGGGAAATCTCATGGCCATGATGTACTCCGCGAAAGACAACCGGATCCCGACGCCGATCGATACGTCGCTGAGCGCGACGTAATCGTTTACATCGGAACCGAGACCGAGATCACTCATTTAACGATTCTGCGAAAGTTGGATCGGCGGATTCCGAAGAACCCATCGACCGGTACGATCTCAACCGAGACGTTCGCCACTCTGCGCGTCGAACAGATGCACGTCGGACGCCGAAAACCCTACCTTGCAAACCTCACCGATCGCCGGCAGCGGCGCCGGTGGAACGCGCGCCGTCAGCAATTCGTCGCCGACGCGCAGTCCGAGGAAAGCTTCATTGCCCACCGGTTCGACCGTTTCGATCACGGCCTGGAAACGTCCGTCGCCCGCGGGCGACCCGCCAAGCCGCAGACGCTCTGGCCGCAAGCCGAGAACGACCTCGTGGCCGGCCTTGGCGAGCGCGAACGACGGCAACGCCTCGGCCGACAATTCGATGCGCGAGATACCGACCTGGAAGGCGGCGATGTCTCCCTCGGGCAGCAGCCGGCCGCGCAACAGGTTCATCGCCGGGCTGCCGAGAAAACCGGCCACGAACACGTTGGCCGGCCGCTCGTACAGCGCCATCGGTGTGTCGATCTGCTGGATGTCGCCGTCTTTCAGCACGACGATGCGATGGCCGAGCGTCATCGCTTCGATCTGATCGTGCGTCACGTACACCATCGTCGCGCCGAGGCGGCGGTGCAGCCGTGCGATCTCGCCGCGCATACTCAGGCGCAGCCCGGCATCCAGGTTCGACAACGGTTCGTCGAGCAGAAATACCTTCGGATTGCGGATCAGCGCGCGACCGAGCGCGACACGCTGGCGCTGGCCGCCCGACAACTGGCGCGGCAGCCGGTCGAGCATCGATTCCAGGCCGAGCACGCGCGCCGATTCCATCACGCGCTGTTCGATTTCGGCTTTCGGCGTGTCACGCAACTTCATGCCGAACGCCAGATTGTCGCGCACCGTCATATGCGGGTACAGCGCGTAACTCTGGAACACCATCGCGATGTCGCGCTGCTTCGGTTCCAGGTCGTTGACGCGTACCTCGTCGATCCGCATCTCGCCGCTGCTGATCGATTCGAGCCCCGCGATCAGCCGCAGCAAGGTCGACTTGCCGCAACCCGACGGTCCGACCAGCACCAGCAGTTCGCCGTCGCGCACCTCGAACGTGGCATCGCGCACGGCGATGTGTCCGTTGTCGTAGCGCTTGTGCACATGTTCGAGGCTGACGATGGCCATCTTGCGTTTCGACGATCCTTGAATGGGAGAGACGCGCGTCAGCCCTTGACGCTGCCGAGCAACAAGCCTTGCAGGTAATAGCGTTGCAGCGCGAGGAACAACAGCAGCACCGGCAGGACCGTCAGCACCGAGCCGGCCATCATCATTTCGTTGTCCTGCACGTGCTCGCGCGAAAGATTCGATAGCGCCACCGGCAAGGTATGCAGATCGCTGTCGTTGAGCACGATCAGCGGCCACATGAAATCGTTCCAGCTGGTGAGGAAGGCGAAGGTCGCCAAGGTCACGAGGATCGGCTTCATCAGAGGCAGGATGATCTGCGTGAAGATGCGCGCTTCCGAGGCGCCGTCCATGCGCGCGGCTTCGATCAGTTCGTCGGGGATGCCGCGCGCGTACTGGCGCACGAGGAAGATGCCGAACACGTTCGCCATCGCCGGCAGCACCACGCCGGACATCGTGTTCACCAGCCCCATTTCGCGCAGCATCAGGAACAGCGGCATCATCGCGATCTGCGCCGGTACCACCAGCACGCCGAGCAGGTAACGGAACAGGCGCTCGCGGCCGCGGAAATGCAGCTTGGCAAACGCGTAGCCGGCCATCGTGTTGAACAGCGTCGAGACCAAGGTGATGGCGGTTGCCAGCAGCAGGCTGTTGAACAGATAGCGGCCGATGCCGATGCGTTCGAACAATTCGCCGTAGTTGGCCAGCGTGGGCGCGCTCGGCAACAAGGGCGGCGGCAACGCACTCGCCTCGCCGGCCGGCATCAGCGAGACCGACAACATCCACAGCAGCGGTCCGATGCTTACCAGGGCCAGCACGAACAACGCGCCGTTCACGGCCAGCGTGCGTCCCCAGCTTTGCATGCCGGGCGCGTTCACAGCGCCCCGCTCCGCCGGCCCAGACGCACCAGGAGGAAAGTCGCGGCCAGCATCATCAGGAACAGCAGGAACGCGACGGCCGATGCCAGCCCGAGATTCCACCATTTGAAGCCGTCGTCGAACATCAGGTACAGCACGCTCAGTGTGCTTTGCAGCGGGCCGCCTTCGGTGATCACATAGGGCTCCGCGAACAACTGAAAATAGCCTGCTACGGTGAGTATCGTCACCATCAGCAGGATCGGCATCAGCGAAGGCAAGGTGATGTGGCGCAATTGCTGCCAGCGGCTGGCGCCGTCGAGCCGCGCGGCTTCGTAGAGATCCTGCGGGATCGCCTGCAGGCCGGCGAGCAGGATGATCATGTTGTAGCCGAAGTTCTTCCAGATCGCGAACGCGATGATGGTCGGCATCGCCAATTGCGGATCGCCGAGCCAATCGATCGGCGCGATGCCGAGCAGATCGAGGCCGCCGTTGATCAGGCCGTAGCGCGTGTGGAACAGATAGCGCCAGATCACCGCGACGGCGACCACCGTGGTCACCACCGGCGCGAACAATGCAGTGCGGAAGAACGCGACGAATCGCGTTGCGCTCGAATTGAGCAACAAGGCCGCGCCGAGCGACACCAGCAACGACAGCGGCACGCCGACCAGCACGAAGTACATCGTGTTGCCGAGCGCCTGCCAGAAAATCGGCCGCTGCAGCAGCTCGATGTAGTTGCCCAAAGCGATCCAGCGCAGATTGGAAATATCGGCCAGCGCGTACAGATCGAAATCGGTGAGGCTCAGCGCCAGCGACGCCAGCGCCGGCAGCACGAAGAACACGCCAATCACCAGCAGGGCGGGCGCGGCGAACAGCCAGCCGGCGCGCGCGACCTTCATCGCGCCGCCTCGCCGGTGTCGAGATTCGCATCCGGGTGGCGATCGAGCATCCAGCGGCGCTTTTCCAGGATGCGATCGGCACGCGCATCGAGTTCTTCGGCAGCGCCCGCGACATCGATTTCGCCATGTGCGAGGCGCTCACCGACCACTTTGAGCTGGTCGGCGATCTGCTCCCACTCGGGAATTTTCGGCGTGGGCTTGGCGATCTCGAGTTGCTCACGGAACGCGCGCGCATACGGATCGTCGGCAAGCGACGAACCTTCCCAGCTGCTGCGCCGCGGCGGCATGTCGCCGATCAGAGCGTGGAATTTGCGCTGCACATCGGGCTCGCTCAGGTATTCGACCAACGTCCACGCGGCATCGGCATCGCGCGCGTTGCGGGCGATCACCAGGCTCGATCCGCCGGCGCTCGATGCGCCCGGCCCGGTCGGTCCCGGCATCGGCGCCGTCATCCAGGCCGACTGCAGTTCGGGCGGCAGACGTTTCTTGAATTCGGCGATATTCCACGGGCCGGAGATGTAGAACGCGTAGACGCCGCGGCCGAATTCGTTCCAGACATTCGACACCTGCGCATCGGTGATGGCCGGGGCGAATTTGCGCTGGAACATCGTGTTGTAGAACGACAATGTTTCGCGGAATGCATCGGTGCGAAAGTTGCCGTAGCGCATTCCGTCGCGCAGCAGCGGCTCGTCGTGCTGCAATGCCAGCACCAGCAGCGGCTCGAATTCGTTGAGCGGCATCAGCACGGCGAAATCTTCCGGCCCGCCGCGTTGCTTGATCGCCGCCTGCTGTCGCAGCCACTCGTCCCAGGTACGCGGCGGTGCGTCGAAGCCGGCGCGCGACAGCAAGTCGCGGCGGTAGAAAAGCAAGCGCGTGTCGACATACCAGGGCACGCCATAAAGCGTGCCCTGGATGACGTTGGTATCCCAGATGCCGGCAAAATAATCGCCCTGGTCGACCGTTTTTGAGCTCCTGACGCGATCATCGAGCGGCATCAACGCGTCGAGCGAAACCAGCTCGGGCACCCACGTGTTGCCCAGTTGCAACAGATCCGGCAGCGAATCGGACGCGAACGCCGTCAGCAACTTCGCGTGCGCGCCTTTCCACGGCAGCATCTGCAGGCGCACGCGGATGTCGGGATGTCGCCGTTCGAACTCGGGCAGAAGTATCGCCACCGATTCGGCTTCGCGACCCATCGCCCAGAACGTGATGACGCGTCCGTCGTCGCGCTGCTCGCGGCATGCTGCGAGCAACAGGCAGCCCAGCGCGAGCGCGCCGAACGCGGCCAGCCGGAGCGCGCGGTTGCGCATCAGTTCGGAGCTTCCTCTTTCGCGACGGGCGCCGCTTCATCGAGCCAGCCGCCGGTGAAACCGGCGCGGCGCAGGCCTTCGACGATATGCGGATTGCGCTTCATCACGTTCCAGACGAAGCCGTCGCGGTGATTGGCGATCATCGTCAGGATCGGGCCCTGATCGATCGCCAGATAATCGCCGCCGACCCAGCCCTTGCCCGGGATCACGCGGCCGTTCCACAAATCGGGCACGTCCCAGGTGAAGCTCGGATTGAAGGCATCGACGAAACCGTAGCTGCCGTAAATGTGGTCGCCGAACTTCGCGTGCATGGCCTGGGTTGCCGGGATCACGATTTCGGGCGCAAAAGGCAACGAAGAAATCGCGGCCGTCGGCGCCAGCGTGCCGTCGTCGTAGCCGTCGGTGAGGCCGACGCCGCGGGCGGAATAGCCGCGGAATTCGCGGGTTTCGCCATTGAATTCGGCCGCGTATGGCTGCGGACCGTCTGATGCGGTCAGGCCCCACACGTCCGCGCCGTACTCTTTCCAGCCCATCGGATTCTGGATCGCATAGGCACGGTGCGCGAGCGTGGCGCGCCGGCTGTTCTCGAAATAATCGATGCCGCGTTCTCGCATGTAGGCATCCTGGATGCCGCGGAAATCGATCCAGACCTGGCTGTATTGATGTCCGAACAAGGGACCGAAGGCGAGATATTGCTGGCCCTGATATTCGCCCCAGGAACGATCGTAGGTCTTCGTCCATTCCTGCCATGCGGCCGGCGGAATCGGATGCGTCGGCGACGCCAGCGCCAGCACGTAGAGGAACATCGCCTCGTTGTAGCCGACCCAATCGCCGGGAATGAAGCCGTCGTGTTCGGTCTTGTCCGGATACCAGCCCATGCTGACCAGCGGCGGGCGAATCTGCAGATAGTCCCAGTCGACGTTGCGATAAAGCTGCTCGGCGATCTCGCGGATTTCGCGTTCGGCGGCATCGTCGCGATCGTAGTAGCTCTGCGCGAACAGCACGCCCATCATCAGCAGCGAGGTATCGACACTGGAAAGCTCGACCCACGAATCGAATCGCGTGGCGTTTTCCATGTCGAGAAAATGATAGAAAAAGCCGCGGTGGCCGCCGCGGCCGGTCGGTTCCGGGCCGCTGCTGATGTCGCGGAAAGTCTTGAGCGTGACGAGCGTGCGTTCGACGGCCTGGCTGCGATTGATCCAGCCGTTTTCGACGCCGATCGGATACGCCGTCAGCGCGAAACCGACGCCCGCGATGCTGGCGAACGGCCGCGATGGATAGCGATCGGGCGTGAGTCCGTTCTTCTGGTTCGTGGATTCCCAGAAAAACAGGAACGTGCGCTTTTCGATATCGTCGAATAGCGGCGGCAAGCTGTTTGGATCGGCGGTCGATTGTGGCGCCGGCTGTGCAGCCGCGACCGGCGCCGGCGCGGCAGCGGGGTCCTGCTTCGCTGCATCGCAGCCGCCCAACAAAATCAGGGCGCCGAACAACATCGATGTGGCCAGGCTTCGCGGCTGCAACATCCGATTCGTCATGTCATTTCCTGCAGGCATTCGAAGTCTTCCCTGGGCTGAAACCGCGGTCAATGCGGCGACGGCGCTTTGCAGTGCCGGTCGATGAAGGCCTGATGCGTCGGCATCGCATCGACACAGCGTTCGATCGTGTTGCCGACGCTGTCGACGAAACGCCGCAGATCCTCGTCCGTCAGCTGGTCCACCAGCGGGTGATAGCCGCGCGGCATGATGTGCTGGCCCAGCATCACTTCGACCCAGCTGACCTCGGAGAACATCTCCTCGGCATTGCGGAAGAAGCGGCCACTGTCGCGGAACAGGTCGATATTGGCTTGCAGCTCCGGCGGAATCGCCATGGTGCGGCACTGGTTCCAGAACGGTGTGTCGCTGCGCTGCGTGGTGTTGTAATGCAGCACGAGGAAATCGCGGATGCGATCGAACTCGAATGCCAGCTGCGCGTTGTAGCGATCGATCAGCACCTCGTTGAAGCCGGCGCGCGGGAACAGGCTGAGCAGTTTCTGGATGCCGGACTGGATCAGATGGATGCTGGTCGATTCGAGCGGTTCCATGAAGCCGCTGGCGAGCCCGAGCGCGACCACGTTCTTGTTCCAGACTTTCTTGCGGCGGCCCGTCGTGAAACGCAGCGGACGCGGATCGCCCAACGGTTTGCCGTCGAGATTGCGCAACAGCGCGGCGGCGGCTTCGTCGTCGCTGATATGCGCGCTCGAATAGACGTAACCGTTGCCGGTGCGATGCTGCAACGGGATGCGCCACTGCCAGCCGGCTTCGCGCGCGGTGGAACGCGTGTACGGGGTCGGCGGGCCGGAATTCTCGGTCGGCACGGCGAGCGCACGATCGCAAGGCAGCCAGTGGGTGAAATCGAGGTAGCCGGTGTGCAGTGCTTCTTCGATCAGCAGTCCGCGGAAACCCGAGCAATCGATGAAAAGTTCGCCGGCGAGGTTTTCGCCGTTTTCCAGTTGCACCGATTGCACGAACCCGGTTTCCGGCTGCAGATGCACCTGCCGCACGATGCCTTCGTGCCGCACCACGCCGCGCTGTTCGGCATAAGCGCGCAGGAAACGCGCGTACAGGCCGGCGTCGAAATGATAGGCGTAGGCGATGTTCGCCAGCGGCGAGGTCGGCGGCACATCGGTGGCCGAGACCATGAACTTGCCGCGCGGCGCGGCCAGCGTGTTGATCGTGTAGTTGCCGATGTCGCCGGCCCAGCCGGCGTGGAAGGCCTTGATCCAGTACTGATGGAACGGCAGCAATCCGAGCTCGCGGCCGATCGCGGTGCCGAAGCCGTGGATGTAGGAATCGCCGAGCCGGCCCCAGTCGCGGAACTGGATGCCGAGCTTGAACGTGCCCTGCGTCTGCCGGACGAATTCGATTTCGTTGAGCCCGAGCAGATTGTTGAACAGTTTCAGATGCGGAACGGTGGCCTCACCGACGCCGACGATGCCGATCGCTTCGGATTCCACCAGCCGGATCGAAACCTGCGGCCCGAGCACCTTGGCCAAGGCGCACGCCGCCATCCATCCGGCGGTGCCGCCGCCGACGATGACGATGCTGCGGATGGCCGGTTCGCTCATGCTTCGCCTTGCGTGGAGCGCCGCGACGCGGCGGCGGAAAACGCGGCGGGCCGCGCGGTGCTGCTTCGCGGCGTGACCGCCTCGGACGGGGCCCGCAGGCCCCGCCCGTTCGCTTACGTCATCGCGGCATCGCGATCAGAACTTCGCCCCGATCTCGAACTTGATCGTGCGCGGCACGAACAGGATGTCGCCGTTCTCGTTGATGCTGATGAAATCCTCGTTGAACACGCCGCCCGAACCGAAGTTGTAGGTGTAGCTGGAGTAGTTCTTCCAGTTGAACACGTTGAGCACATCGACGCGCGCGAACACCGAGACATCGTCGCGGAATTTGAATTCCTTGGTCGCCTGCAGATCGAAATCGCGATAGCCGAAGACATCGCCGCCGAACAGGAAACCGCCGCTGCCGGGCGGTTCTTCGCCGATGATTTCGCAGCCGGCGCCGTTCGGTTGCGTGGCGCCATAACAGGCCACGGTGTTGATCGGCGTGGGCGTGGCGAGCGTGAGTTTGGCGCCGAAGGTGATGCCCCACGGACCATCGAACGAGCCGGCCGCCACGAACCGATGCTTGGCGGCCGCATTCGACAGCACGAACGGATAGTCCTCGATCGTGGCGCCGTCGAACGCATAGTGCTCGGCGATGTCGCGGTTCTGGCTGGCGTGGGTGTGGGTGTAGGCGAAAGTCGCGCTCCAGCCCGATTCCGGCGTGTAGGGCTTCTGCGCCGACAACAGCAGCTGCGTGCTGCGCGTTTCGATGCCGTTGTTGCCGAGGATCAGCGCACCGAAACCAGGCACCGCGTGGCCCCAGGGCTGGCCGCCGCCCTGGAAGAAATCGCCGTTCGGGAAGCGGTTGCCGAGCGTGTAGACGAAGCCGTCGTAGCTCAGCACGCGCGCCACGGTGGCGTCGGTGAGCCACTCGCCGATCTGGTTCGACATGCCGATGCTGAATTGATCGGAGTACGGCGCTTCGAGATTGTTGTTGAGCAGATCGACTTCGCCGCCGGCGTTGCTCGATTGCTGCAGCGCCTGCAGGTTGGCGATGCCGTTGAGATAGACCGGATCCCAGTCGAAGCACGGGGTGCGGTTCTGGTAGCACTGGCCCGTCGCCGGATCGCGAAAATTCACCGTGAATCCGGGCAATGCGGCCT
The DNA here is from genome assembly GCA_965653565.1 of uncultured Chiayiivirga sp. GTDB lineage: Bacteria > Pseudomonadota > Gammaproteobacteria > Xanthomonadales > Xanthomonadaceae > JALCLA01. The sequence goes on from CBFHAI010000005.1 coordinate 19,722, forward strand.
TGGTGACTTCGAGCTGCAGGTAGTCGTAGAGATTGCGATCGTAGGAGCGGCCGGCGCCCCCGTGAATCACATGGCGCTCGTCGGCGTTGAGGTCGTAGGAGAAGCCGAAACGCGGCTGCCAGGCGCCGTCGAAGGCTTCGCGATTGTTGCCGGTGCTGATGTAGTCGTTTACATCGATGCCACCCAAAAGCAGCGATTGGGCATAGGTCTGCCCCTCCGGTGCGCCCGGATGCTGCGAGTTGAGCGCCGCCACCACGTTGGCGGGCGTGACGAAGTCGAGATAGGCCGGATTCTTTTCGTAATCCCAGCGCACGCCGAGGTTGAACATCAGGTGATCGTTGACCGCCCAATCGTCCTGGATATAGAAGCCGTACTGCTCGGCATCGGTTTCGACGTAGGGCGCCAGGCCCAATCCCGCCACCGGTTTGGTGAACGACGCGCGGTACGGCGTGGGCGCGGTGCCGTTGGGGCCGACCAGGAAGTAGAACTGCGGATTGATGTCGGACGCATCCTGCGCGAACAGGGTCACTTCCTTGTAGCGCGCGCCCATCTTGATGACGTGGTCGCCGTGCCAGGAGAAATCGTCGAAGGTCAGATTGTCTTCGATCGACGTGCCTTTCTGGCCCTTGTTCTGCGCCGAACCGGAACCGGCGGGGCCGACGGCGATGATCGTCGGCTCGTTGGCCTGGCCGGCGAAACCGTAGATGAAACCGTTGCCCAGGCCGAACGGCGTGGGACGGTTGAAGGCGTCTTCGTGCGCCAGCAGCACTTCGTTGAACCAGCGCGAACCGACGTGTTCCCAGCGCAGCGTGTAGCGCTTGTCGTCGTTCACCACATCGACGCCGTGCGAGGCCGCGTTGACGCCGCCGACGTTGTCGCGCTGCGCCTCTTCGCGGATCTGCGCGGTGAAGGCGATGTGGTCGGTATCACTGACTTCCCAATCGAGTTTGCCGAAGAACAGGTCTTCTTCGAACGGCAGGCTGGCCGGTCCGAATTGCGCGGCGACGTCGGGCGGCAGGAACGGGATGCCGGGCGCGGCGTTCGGATCGGCGATCACCGTGATCGGCGTGTTGAAGTGCTTGGCCTCGTAGGTGAAGAAGTAATGCAGCCGATCCTCGATGATCGGGCCGCCGACGGCGAAGCCGTATTCCTTCTCCTGCGATTCGACTTTCTCGCCCTTGGCGATTTCGTCCGGACGTTTTTCGCGCAGGCCGTCGTCGGTGTAGCGGTAGAAGACTTCGCCTTCGAATTCGTTGGTGCCCGATTTGGTCACCGCGGTGACGGCGGCGCTGGCGATCTGGCCGTATTCGGCCTTGTAGTTCGACGTGATGACTTTGTATTCGCCGATGCCCAGCTGCGGAAACGGATTGCCCTGGCTGTTGAACTGGCCCGAGACGCCGCCTTCCTTGACGTAGCTCTTCTGTCCGACGCCGTCGATGAAGACGTTGGTGCTGCTGTTGTTCTGCGCGCCGCCGCGCAGCGAGGTGTGGCCGCGCGAGTCGACGCTGAACACCATGCCGGGCACGGTGTCGGCGAATTCGAGGAAGTTGCGCGAGACCTGCGGGATGGTTTCGATCTGGCGCAGCGAAATGGTTTCGCCGATTTCCGAGGTGCGCACTTCGGCCAGCCGCGTGGCGAACACTTCCACCGCTTCGAGTTCGGTGCCGCCCGACTGCAGGTTGAGCGTGGCCGAGGACGCCACGCTCAGCGTGACGGTGCGGCTGGAGCCCGGCCCGGCTTCGACGCGATAGGTGCCCGGGTCGAGGCCGACCAGCGAATAGCTGCCGTCGGCCGAGGCCTGGGTGCGGCGCACCGAGCCGGTCGCGATATTGGTGGCGACCACTTCCACGCCGGCCGCCGGGCCGGCCTGCGTCGACACCTGGCCGCGCAACGTCGCCGCGGTGCTTTGCGCCATCGCCGCCTGGCCCATCAGCATGAGGCTGCCCGCCAGCGCGCACGCCAGCAGGTTTCTGCGACAGCTCGCCAGGCGGCTTGCGGCCGAAGGCGCCCGAGTGGTTTGACTGTGCATCGTTATCCCCTCCCCAAAAACTGTGCGAAACCGCTGAAAAAAACGTCGCGCGCCGCTGGACGCGCTCCTTGGACCGTCGAGCCTGTCGCGCCCCTAGCTTTCACTCCGTGCCGCCGCCGTCCGGTCCGGGTGCCGGCAGGAATCGCGGATCACCAATTCGGTCGGCAGCGTCTGATTCGTCGTTTCGAGTGGCTCGCCTTTGCCCAGGCAGGCCAGCACGCATTCGAGCGCCTTCTGTCCGAGCGTCGCGATGCGCACGCGCACGGTGGTCAGCGGCGGCGTGATGTAGCGCGCGATCGGGATATCGTCGAAGCCGGCCAGGCCGATGTCGGCCGGTACGTTGAGGCCGGCTTCGCGCAGCGCGAACAGGCAGCCGATCGCCATCATGTCGTTGGCCGCGAATACCGCGTCGGGGCGCTCGGGCATGGCCGCGATGCGCTGGCCGGCGAGATGGCCGGATTCTTCGCTGAAATCGCCGTCGAGCAGCTGCGGCGAGGCGCCGGGCAGCAGGTCCGCCAGCGCCTGGCGGTAGCCGCGCTCGCGTTCGAGCGCGTCGTGGTTCGCGTTCGGGCCGCCGATCATCGCGATCGAGCGGTAACCCGTGCCGATCAGGTGCGCCACCATCGCGTAGGCGCCCTCGAAGTTGTCGACCATGATCGACGGATGCCGGCTGTCGGGCACCGGTGTGTTCATCAGCACCACCGGCAGCGCGGCGGTGAGCGTGTTGCGCAGGATGGCCTCGTCGACGTGCGGCGACATCACCAGCACGCCGTCGACCCGGCCGCACATGGTGAGCAGGGCCGTGGCCACTTCGCCGGCATCGCCGTGCGAACTGGAAACCAGGATGTGGAAACCGCGTTCGCGGGCGGCCTGGTCGATGCCGCGGATCAGTTCGGAGAAGAATTCGCCGTACAGATCGGGCAGCAGCACGCCGATGGTATTGGTGCGCCGCGTGATCAGACTGCGGGCGGCGCCGTGCGGCACGTAGCGCAGCGCCGCGGCGGCCTGCACCACGCGCAGGCGGGCAGCTTCCGACACGCTGCCCAAGCCGTTGATGGCGCGGGAAACCGTGGCGACCGAGACCTTGGCCTCGCGTGCTACGTCCTTGATGGTCGCCGCCATTGACTCTCCCGGGAAACACGGCCGGCCGGTCCCGTACCGTCGGCGGAAGCAATGTAAACGTTTCCAAAAAGAGGTGTAAAGCCGCAGTGCAGCATGACGGCGTGGGGGTGCGCCCTGCCCTTGTGATCGGCTGCGGGCCACGCAGCAACCCGGGCGAATCAACCCGCCAGGGCCATCTCCGGGGAGAACTAACCAGCCGCTCTCGACCGCGGCGCGCCGACCGGCAAGAATCGGCACGCATGAATCCGCGTCCCGTCGCCCCTGCCGAAGCCGGCCGCCTGAGCGCCTTGATGCGCCACCTGTTCCTCGCCGCCTACCGCGACTGCAGCAGCGAGCGCAACGTGCAGGCATTCCTCAACACGGTGTACACGCCGGCGCGGCAACTGGCGGAACTGCAGGATCCGTCGATCCACACCTGCGTGCTGGAAGACGGCGCTCACTGGGCAGGCTTCGCACAGCTGCGGCTCGCCGCGCAGCGGCCCGGCTGCGTGCCGCTCGCGTATGGCGCGGAGCTTGGCCGTATCTATCTCGATCCGGCCTATCAGGGCCGCTCGCTCGGCGCGACCTTGCTCGAACACCTCGCCGGTCTCGCCCGCGACCAGGGCCGCGACGGGCTTTGGCTCAACGTCTGGCAGCTGGCGCCCAAGGCCGTCGCATTCTATGAGCGGCAGGGCTTTCGCATCGTCGGCACCACCGACTTCATCGTCGGCGACGATGCCAAGACCGACTGGCTGATGTACCGGCGCTTCGATTGACGTGAACGCCGCGTCCGTTCGATACAGTCCGAACTCGATGCCCGAAAAACAAAAAGCCGCCCCTTTGCGCGGGGCGGCTTTCGTAGCGATCGACCGGCTTCGGCAGGAAGCGCCAGGTCTGGTGACTGGTGGGCGGTACAAGTTTCGAACTTGTGACCCCTGCCGTGTGAAAGCAGTGCTCTACCGCTGAGCTAACCGCCCGTGAAGGGCGCGAATTATGCACACCGGCCGGGTGCCCGGTCAACCGCGGACGGAAATCATGGCGCGCTGTCGGGGATGGATGTAAATTTTCAGGCGAACCATTCGAGGAGGAATTCATGCGCATTGCCCCGTGGATTTGCGGTTTGGCCGCATGCGGCGCACTCGCTGCCGCCGGCGCTGCCCAGGCCTGCTCCAAGCGCGCCGCGCCGGAGATTGAAATGCGCATCACCCAGCCGCTGCTGGCATCGGTGGAGGCCGACAACAGCCTGCAGATCGAGGTCGCGGCCGACGGTTGCGTGCGGGTGCATTACCCGAAATACGACACGCGCGCCGGCGACTACGCCTACACGCTGTCGGCGCGTGAACTGGCCGCGTTGCGCGCCGAAATCGCCGCCACGCGGATCGATCAGTTCCGCCCCGACGCGGTGCGCGCCGACCTCGCCCGGCGCCAGATCGCCAAGCGCGCGCAGCCCGATGCCATCAGCTATCGCGTCACCGACGAGGAAGTGATCGAAATTTCGCTCGGCGCCGCCGCGGCCAAAGCCGGCGGCGCGCCGATGCTGGCCTGGTCGGGATTGCGCGAACAATTGCTCAACCATCCCGACCAGCCCGACCTGATCGTCCTTTCGGCCGCACGCGATCGCCTGGCGGAACTGGCCACCGATCCGCGCGCGAAAAAGGTGCAGCCATGAGCGCTCGCCTCGCGCTGAAATCGAGCTTCGCCTTGGCGATCGCCCTCGCCTTCGCGGCCCCGTCGCAGGCCGGCGTTTTCCTCAACCATGCGCTCGGCAAAGTGACGCACGGCAAGAACTACAACGGCGTCGGCGGCGAGATCGTGGTGAACGTGTGCCTCGATCCGACCGCGATGCCGATCTCGGGCGATCCGGTGCAGGCGACCGAGAATGCGATCGCCGAATTCAACCGCTTCGAGCCGACGCTGGGCAACGTGACCAACGCCGTGGCGGCGGGCGTGCCCGGCGGGCAGGTCGATTACCAGTCGATCGTGACGCACGAGATCGGGCATTGCATCGGGCTCGATCACAACGTGCTCGGACCGAGCGAGGCCGCGTGTTCGCTCGGCAATGCCGGCAGTTGCAACTCGTCGCCGACGATTTTCTTCACCAACGCGTTGCCCAATCTCGGCGGCCTGACCACCGACGATGGGCTCGACAATGTCCGCGCCACCGGCGACGACATCCGCGGCGACGATTCGAGCCTGCACTGGCATCGCAGCGGCGCGAACAATCCTTTCGAAATTCCGGCGGTGGCCGATCGCACCAACCATGTGCAGAACCTGCCTTATGCCGTCGGCGATACGTTCGCGGAGGCCGCGACGGCGTTCTCGCCCTGCACGCTCGGCGGCCTGGCCAGCAACACCAGCGCCGCGAACGGCCAGCCGGCGACGTCATCGATCATGGCGCCGATCCTGTGCACCAACAACGTGGTGCGCGATCTGGCGCCGGACGATCACACCACGTTCCGCATCGCGCGCGCCGGTTTCGACAACACCGCGGGCACGGCGGACGATTACACGGTGCGACTTGCATTCCAGGGCACCAATCAGGTCGGTTGCGATCTGCGCATCCGCTTTCCGTCGGGCGGCGGCTTCTTCTGCGGCACCTCGCTGTTCGATCGCCCGAACGGCGATCAGTCGGTCGGCGACAACGATACGGGCCAGCCCTACGGCACCATCAATCTGCAGCGCGAGACCAACTGGTTCTTCAACCAGGTCGACACCACCCAAGGTGGCGGCGGCGGTGATGATTGCATCTTCCGCAACGGTTTCGAAACCGGTACCAACGGGTGTAACTGAGGTCTCTTGCGACTGAACCTCTTGCGCGGACTGCCGAGGCAGTCCGCGCCATTCGTTGAACTCAGCGCAGCATCACCAGCATCTCGATGACGCCGGTGCCGGCGTCGAAACCTTCCAGTGCTTTGCCGACCACGGTGCCCGCCGCCGGGTGCAGCGGTGCGCGCATCGCGTGGCCAGCCGTCGCGGCCGAAACCAGCAGATCGCCCGGCCGCACGACGCCATTCTCGGCGCTGATCTTCACCGGTACGCGCCCTGCCAGCGCCAGTGCCGGGCCCGCCGGAGCGGCGGATTCGTCGGCGCCCGGTGCGTTCAACGTCATGCCCGGAGCGGTCGAAATCACGCCGGCAACCAGCGTGCTGTTGGCGCTCGACGCCAGACGGAAATGACTCGGAATATCCGGGTCGATTTCCACCACATCGCCGGGCTGCGGCACCGGTCCGGTGGCGTGCGATACCACTTCGGCCAGATCGGCGCCGCCGGTCTGCGTCCCGCCGTTGAAGAAGCCGCGGCCGGCGGCGTTGATGCGCGCCACGTTCACCGTGCCGGGGTTGCCCGACTTGAACACCGCGATCGAGCCGCTGCTGTGCTGTTCGACCGTCAACACCATGTTGGTGTTGCTGGTATTGAAGTTGACGAAGCGCGCCGCCCGCCCGGTGCTGAAGTTCGGGGTCCAGGCATAGATCGCGCTGCCGGTGCCGTCGGCGGTGGTTTCGACGCCGTCGCCGCCGTTGCTGGCATTGGCGGTGACACCGTTGCCGTTGCCATCGGCGATGGCGATCAGCGCCGGGCCGTTGCCGGACGGATTCGACGCATGGAACAGGCCGGCAAACCCGCCGGTGCCGCTGCTGATGCCATACACGCCGGCCGTGCCGAAGTTGGAGAACTGCGAGTTGACCTCGCCCTTGAGCGCGGGCTTGGTGCCGGTGACGCGATCCACTTTGGCGTTGATGGCGATGCCATTGCCAACCGTTGTCGCCGTGACCACGTCGCTGATGTTGGCCTCGCCGAAAATATTGAAGCGCGCGGCGCGACCGGTGCCGAACGTCGGCACCCAGGCATAGAGCGCATTGCCGGCGCCGTCGATATTGGTCTCGATGCCGTTGCCATCCTTGCCTGCGTTGGCGGTGATGGCGTTGCCGTTGCCGTCGGTCAGCGCGACCAGCGCCGCGCCGTTGCCGCTGGGGTTGGACGCGTAGAACAGTCCGGCGCGCCCGCCGGTGCCGTTCGACACGCCGAAGATGCCGGCCGCACCGAAATTGCCGAAGATCGTATTGGTCTCGCCGCGCACCGCCGCCGCAACGCTATTGGTGTTGGTGTTGACGAAGGACGCGACGTTGCCGAGCGTGTTGTCGGGGATATTGCCGTTGCCGTTGCTGGTCACATGCAGCACGTTGGCCGCGGTATTGCTCGCGTTCGTGTTGCTCAACTGAGCCGCCGGACCGGTGCTGCTGCTGGCGAAAATGGCTGCGCCGGCACCGGTATTGGTGAGCGAAAACAAGGGACCGGCGCTGGCCTGCGCCGACACGAACGGCAAGGTGAAGCTGCCTGCCCCGGCGGCCTGACAGCCGACGGTGCCGTCGGCGTTGACGAGGCGGATGGCGGAGCCGGCGGCGCAGGTTGCAGTGATGCGACGCTGGATTTGCGTCATGTCGAGATCGGCGCTTCCCAGCGAGCCGTTGACCACCTTCGAACTGTTGACGGTGTTGGCGGCGATGCTCGATGCGATTTCAGCCACCTCCGACACCTGCGCATACGGCACCGGATTCAGATCGGTCGGTGGATTGAGCTGCGTGAAAGCCGCCGCGGACGGGCCCGGACGCACGCCGATACGCATCTGCCGATCGCTGCCATCGAAGGCGCTGCCGCCGAAATCGAGTTCGACGGTGAAGACGCCTTGGACCACGTTCACGTCCTGCACCACGATCGCCGCGCCGACCGGCACGCCGCCGATATCGGTCAACTGGAACTGCAGGTCGTAGGCGCCGTTGGCCGGTACGCCGGCATCTTCGAGCGAGCCCTGGTAGGTGAAAACCGTGCCGATCGCGAAGGCCGGCAGCGAAGCGAAAAGCAATGCGGCGAAGGCCGGCAGACGTTGGATGAGACGCATGACAGTAGCTCCGGACATTGAAAGGAAAATCGGCGGAACCCGCGGCGAAGCCGCGATCGCCGGGCGTGAACGATCTGCTGCAACGACAGGCTTCAGGGACATGACGTCGCCTCGAAACCGTTGCAGAAAATCCGGCTCGGATCGCCCTGCGGGCCGTGGAAACCACCGGTGAGGCGGTAGCTGCCGCCGCTTTGCACCTGCGCCGCCGGTTGCGCGGCGGTGACGGTGGCGACATACGCGCCGCCGGCGGCGCGACTGCCGCCGCCGGCGATGACTTCCTTGCGCATCGTGTAAGGCCCGCCGCTCGATTGCGCCAGCAGCCCCGTGCTGGCGCCCAACAGCAGGGCGATCAATAGTATTCGTCGCATGCATGCCCCCGAATCGCGGCCCCGCGCCGCGTGATCAGCTTCGATATGCCCCACGATAAAACCGCGGCCGACCGGCCACAATCGGTGACAATCCCTCAGTTGCGGACCCCGGGCGCGGAAAATCAGCGCTGTTTGCTGGTGCGCAGCGCCAGCAGCGACGGCGGCGCGTCGAAGCTGTCGGGGTTGGCCTGCGGCCAGAAAATCTTGAACACCGGATGCTCCGGCATGCCGCCGAGCAATTCGCCCGGCGCGACGAAATGATGCAGCGCGGCGAGCGAGCGCACCTCGGTCGAGGACACCCGGCGGATCACATGCTCGGGGCCGATCTGCGCGGGATGCGACAGCCCGGCCGCCGCCAGCAGCTCCCTCAGCGCCTTGAGCGTGTTCTGGTGGAAATTGAACACGCGTTCGGCCTTGTCGGGCACCACCAGCGCGCGCTGGCGGCCCTGATCCTGCGTCGCCACGCCGGTCGGGCATTGGTCGGTGTGGCAGCTCTGCGACTGGATGCAGCCGAGCGCGAACATGAAACCGCGGCCGGCGTTGCACCAGTCGGCACCGAGCGCCATGGTGCGCGCCAGGTCGAACGCCGTGATGATCTTTCCGGCCGCGCCGACGCGGATCTTGCCGCGCAGGTTCAGGCCCACCAGCGTGTTGTGCACCAGCAGCAGCGCCTCGCGCAGCGGCGCGCCGACATGATTGGTGAACTCCAGCGGCGCCGCGCCGGTGCCGCCCTCGCCACCGTCCACGACGATGAAATCCGGCAGGATGCCGGTCTTGTTCATCGCCTTGGCGATCGCGAACCATTCCCACGGATGGCCGATCGCGAGTTTGAAGCCCACCGGCTTGCCGCCGGAAAGTTCGCGCAGCTTGGCAACGAATTCCAGCAGGCCGACCGGCGTTGCGAAGGCCGAATGCCTTGCCGGCGAATTGCAGTCGATGCCCTCGGGCACGCCGCGGGCGAGCGCGATTTCCTCGGTGACTTTCGCGCCCGGCAGGATGCCGCCATGGCCGGGCTTGGCGCCCTGCGAAAGTTTGATTTCGATCATCTTGACCTGCTTGTCGCCGGCATTGGCGACGAAGCGCTCGGCGTTGAACGACCCATCGTCGTTGCGGCAACCGAAGTAGCCCGAGCCGATCTCCCACACCAGATCGCCGCCGTGCTCGCGGTGATAGCGCGAAATCGAACCTTCGCCGGTGTCGTGGAAAAAACGCCCGCGCCGCGCGCCTTCGTTGAGCGCCAGGATCGCATTGGCCGATAGCGATCCGAAACTCATCGCCGAAATATTGAAAACACTCGCCGAATACGGCTGCAGGCAGGCATCGCCGCCGATGCCGACGCGAAAATCATGGGTATCGATGCGCGCCGGCGCAATCGAATGATTGATCCACTCGTACTGCGGCGCATAGACATCCAGCTGCGTGCCGAACGGCCGCTTGTCGAGCGCATTCTTCGAACGCTGATAGACGATGGAACGCTGCACGCGCGAAAACGGCGTTTCCTCGTAATCGTCCTCGAGAAAATACTGCCGGATTTCGGGACGGATCGACTCGAACAGAAACCGCAAATGCCCCATCAGCGGATAGTTGCGCAGCACCGAACTGCGCGTCTGCAGCACATCGCTGATTCCAATCAGCGTGAGCGTGCCGAAGATCAGCAGCGGGATCAGCCACTCGGTACCGTAGCGCCACAGACCGAACGCTGAAAGCAACGCGAGCACGACGCATGCGGCGAGGACGAAATAGCGCGAAGGCAGCATGGATTGCGGATCCGCGGAGAGTTCGGATAGAGCATAGCGAAAGCCGTGCGGAGCACGGAATCGCCATGTAGCGCACGACCGCGAATCGTGGCATCGATCGCCATGCGTCCGCTGCCGGCCAAAAAAAAAGGACGCGGCCAAGCCGCGTCCTTTTTGACCTGCCTCGTCGATCGACGAGGCGTTATCGGGTTACTGCGGACACGTCCAGGTAATGGTGCTGCACTGGTTGTTGTTGGTGGTACACGAGGCGATGGTCGCCGCAGATTCGGTCATATTGATGATCAGGTTGTCGCCCTGCTGGAAGCCCGAGTTGAACGTCAATGCGGTGGATTCGCCGATCCGGCCCGAATTGCTGACGTTGGCCGTCGTCGGCGTCACGGTTTCGGCGCCATTCACTGCATTCACCACGTCGAAGTTGCGGCATGTGGTGGCAATGACGTTGGCGCAGGTGACATTGGCTGCGTTCCTCTTGCAGGTGACGGTCTGGTTGGCCAACGTTCCCTGATAGTTGTACGTACCCAGCGTGATCGTCGTTGCCGTCGCCGGCTTCGTCGTGCTGCAGGTGGTGGTCGGCGAGTTGTTGAACGAACAGTCGCCGCCGGTGCTCAGGATGCCGCTCGGCTTCGTAGAGCTCACCACCGAATAGTTCGCCAGAGTGGCCTGGAACGACTGGGTATACGCAAACTCGACGCTGAAGCCGATCGTCGTCGTATCCGCCTGACCGTTGTCGTTGTTGGTGACTTGCAGCGTCCAAACGCCGGCCGTACGCGGGTTGCCCACCGAAGCGAAGCTGTAAGTCGTCTGGAACGAGTTCCAGCTGCCGGTGCCGACCGTGTAGGTCTGGTTGTCGGGCGAAATCAGGACGATGGTGGCGTTGCTCGGACCCACGGTACGCGTGAGGGTGAGCTTGATCACCGTTTGCGCGTTGGTCTTGGTGGCGTCGCTGCCCTCGCACGAGTCCGAGGAGGTGAACGGCTGCACCGCTTTCGCCGCGATGCTGACGGTGACCGGCGCCGCGCCGCAATTGGGCCCGGCGATGGTAAACACCTGCCCGTCCGAATCGGGTTGGTCACCGATGTTGTCGGTCTGCACCGCGCCGTCCGCCGTGCTGATCGCAAACGTCGGATTGGCGAGCAGACCGGTGTTCGAGGTGCGGATCGACGCCGTTGCCGGCGCGCTGCCGGTGAGTGCCGCCGTCACGCGGCCACGCACCGGATTCTGCACGCCCTGGTTGGCCAGCGTGCTGCCGGTGAAATCGTTGTTGGCGACGTACACCGGCTGGCCCTGCGCCACCGCCGGCGTCCACGACGAAAGCTCGGTCAGGTTGATCGAGGTAAACGGCAGCACGCGCAGCAGGCACTGCGTCGGCGTGAGATTGCAATCGTCGTCGGATTCGGCGATCGCATCGAGTGCGTCTTCCTCGAGGTAATCGATATAGAGGCCGCGAGCATGCATCCAGCGCTCGTTGCCGATCTCGACTTCCTGCGGATCCTCATCGAGCAGGTTGGTGGCGGCCATCTGATCGGCCACGGCCTGCGTGAGCTGCGCGTTCGGATCGGGCTGCTCGGCCTGGGTTTCCAGATAGTCGATCACGAAGTCGACATACTCGCCGGCCGCCGCCTCGTCGGGCGAGGGACTGGTGAACGGCTCCGTCTGGCCGCTCGCGATGGCGGTCTTGAGGATGTTGGTGTATTCGTTGTACGGGTCGGCGGCGACACGGAAGATGCCGTCGACGCGGATCATGCGACAGGCTTCGTAGTATTCGTCGTCGGTGATCGCCTCGCCCAGGTTGTCGAGGAAATGCTCGTGGTTGTCCAGGCGCGGCGAGAATTTCGGGCCGGCGACGCCGTTCGGATCGTGGTGGTCGCGGCAGCATGCGCCGCACAGCACGCTCTGGTCCGGATCGCCGCCGCTCAGCCGTGCTTCGCCCGCCTGCGCCGAATACGACGCTTCATCGGGCGCAACGTAGCGTTCGCCGTCCCAGTAGGTCGGACGGTAGGCGAGCGAGGTGTTGGAGGCTTCGCGGAAATCGCAACGACAACCGACGATGAAGGTTTCGACGCGCGACTGCGCGGTGGCGTTGTTGCTGCCGTCGAGCAGGGCCGCGAAAGTGAAGATGTCGTAGCTCGTCTGCAGCGCGATGCCGGTGTCGACATCGGGACGCGGATTGGTGGCTGCGGTTTCCGAACCATCGCCGATGGCGATCGGAATCACGCCCTGGTCGATCGAAGGATCCTGGATCAGTATCACCGGCTTGCGGTCGGCCGCGTCGGGTTCGCGGCGCGCCAGTTTGCCGGTGTTCTCCGGGGCTACCGAGCCGATGGCGTCCTCGAGCAGTACGAATTGGTCATCGCCGCTCGCGTCCACCCAGCCGACTTTGACGCTGACGCGCTTGAATTCATTCTCATCGACGAACCCCGGCGCCGGATCGGCCGTCTCGTTGGCAACCGCGACGAACCGGCCGTCGTTGGTGAGCGGGTTGTTGTCGGGATCCGTCTCGTAGCCATAGCGCGTGACGGTGGTTCTGACGGTATAGACCGTTTGTCCCACGGTTACCGAGGTTGGCGCCGTATCGGTGATGCCGGTCAGGTACTCGTCGATCGTGCGATAAGCGCGCAGTTCTTCGAGCCGATCCTTGGCGACCGACAGCCCGACCGAACGCGCCTTGGCCTGCGCCGAGTTGCGCACGAGGGAAGCCTGCAGGCTGGTCAGTGCCAGCAATCCGAAGGCGAGTACGGCGACGGCGATCAGTACTTCGAGCAGACTGAAGCCGCGCGGCGAATTGTTTCTGGTGTTCATGCCATGCGCTCCGATCAGAATCCGTCGTCGTCGTCGAGCCAGCTTCCGCCAACGCGACCGAAATAGCGTGCCGGGGGCGGCGGATCGTCGCCATCCTGGCCGGCCGCGCCCCAGTCGTAATAAATCATGTCCAGCGTGCCGCTGATTCCTACATTGCCCTGCACCACGGTGGAACCGAAGATCTGGCCGTTGCCGTTGCCGCGGAACTCGGCCGTGTTGTCGTCGCTGCGCACGAACAGCATGCCGTACAGCAACAGGTTGGACGCATGCAATTCCTCGTCCACCACCACGACGACGTCGTTCTCGGGAGCGCCGATCTGATCGCGAAGCGTGCACACCACGTCCGGTGCCGAGTTGGTGTTGTGGTCGAAAGAGTCGTAGACGTAATAGAGGCCTTCGGCGGCCGCCCCCAGCGCGTTGAGCTCGGCGCAGGTGACAAACTGGAAGCCAAGTTCTTCGCGCATCGCATAGACCGCGCAATCGGTCTTGAAAAGCGGGTCGCCGGTGATGCCGCAATCGGTGTCGGTGAGCCCCTGCCCGGTGTCTTCCGAGCAACCGCCGGCGTTGTCTTCGTTGCAGCCGTCGGCCTCGGCCACGTAGTCGACGTTGAAGATCCATTCGAACAGATTGTCGTCGGACGGATCCGATGCCCGATCCATCCCGTTGCCCGGGAAAAAAGTGATGTCGGGCAGGTCGGCGGTACCGATGCCGCCGTCCACGTCGAGGATGTCGATGCCTTCCTGCTTGAGGCTCTGCGAGTGGCCGGAGATGAAGTCCGGATCGCCCTCGCTCGGGCAGCCGCAGCCGGTGTTGCCGCTACCGGCGCAAGTGGTGAGCAGATCGTCGACCGGCACTTCGCCGTGGCCGAGGAAACCGCCCAGGTGGCAGGTGCTGACACTACCGACGCCGCCACCCGAAGACGCTTCGAAGTCGACATCGCCGGGCGCCCAAACCGAAGCGGCCAGACCGGTGCCGCCCGCGTTCGGAGCCGCCACCACTTGCGCGTTGCCGAGCCCCTGCACCAAACCGGAGGCCACCAGCGGTACCGCCGAAGCCGGGTTGAACGAACCGTAGCTGGCCCAGGTTTCCTTGACGGTGGCCGTCGCGTTTTCCGCATCGAGCATGCCGGTTGCGATCAGCGTGACGGCGACGTTGTTGCCCTTCTCGGGCTCCAGACGGCACTGCGGATCGTTGCTGTCGGAGACGTCGATGCGGCACAGCAAGGCGGTTATGCGGGTTTTGACAGGAAATGCAGCGCCACCGTCGGATACCGCGCCGCCGACGACCGCGAGCGAGCCGGCGGTGACGATGCTGGCGACGTCATTGCTGGTAGTGCCATCGGCATCGTCGGCCAAGGTCGCGAAGTACATCTGTTCGCGGCGCTCGGGGATCGCCTCGGCCAGGCACGGATGCGGAGCCGTCGGCGTGGTCGGGCACGGCTGCCAGCGGGGCGCGCCTGTATTGAGCCAGCCGTTCGCGTCGGTGGAAACGATATGCCGCAGCTGCGATTTCACATATTCGCCGCCGATATTCACGCCGTATTCGGCGGCCTGCTCGGCCAGCCGCGCACGATTCTCGTTGCTGGTGGTGCGCAGCTCGTAGAACGCCGTATTGGTGGCGAAAATCGCGATCACGGTGACGATCGCCAGCAGCAGCAGCGTTACCGCGAGCGTCGTGATGCCGCGCTGGGCGTTTGCCCTGGCGGAGTGCGGAAGCTTGCTCGGAGAATTCATTGGCTGGCCCGCTTGGTTCATTTGTTTCGGAAAATCAGGAGGACGGCGCGGCGACGCAGGCCGCGTAATTGGTGTTCGTGATTCCCGTGCGCAGGCAGTCGGCGCGCACGCGCACCCGACTGGTGACGCCGCGTTCGACGTCGGTGTTGCCCAGCAGGTTGCCCACGATGCGGACTTCGAATTCGCGGATGCGCAGCGGCATGGCGGCATTGCCGACGGCGCTGATGACATCCGGGCTGCTGTCGTCGTCCACGATGAATTCGGAGATATTCAAGGTGCGGTTGTCGGTCACCGCACACCATGCTCCCACGCAGGTGGGCGGATACGTGGTGTAGTCGGCGGTGGCGTCGTCGCAGGCGATGACCGCGTTGGTGCCATCGCTCGTCGCCGCTTCCACCACGCCCACGCCATTGACCTGGATCCAGCGGATCGCGCGCAGCTCACCATTGTCGGGATCGACCTGGCCGGGGGTCCCGGGCAACCGGTCGTAGCCGTAGACCACGCAGGTTTTGTCGACCGACAGCAGGATCGGCGAGAAATCGGACTGATCGGCGGCGCCCGCCAATCGCGAAACCTGCGCCAGATAATCCTGGTCGTAGCCCGCGCGCCGCAGTTCGCGGGTGGTGAAATCCATCGTCGACCGCAGTTCCTGCGTCAGGCGCGTGGCCGTCACGTATTCGGCGTTGCTGCGCACCGAACTCACGGTGAAGGCAAGCACGGCACCGACGACCAGCAAGCCGGCCACCATCGATATCATCAGCTCGACGAGGCTGAAACCCGCAGCGTTCGCGGCGACAGGCCGGTTTCCGAGGAAATAGTTCGGCTTCATCTCTAGCAACGCCGGTTGGTGTACTGGGGCAGCTTGTCGGGAGCGGCGACCGGTTCGCAGAGGAAGGCCCGGCCGTTGCGGTCGACGGAAACGTTGAGGCGGTAATCAGTATTGCCGCCCGCCGGCGACTGGAACTGGAAAACCCCGGCCTGGGTCGGATCGCCCAGGCCGCCACGCTTGGGATCGATCACCGCCACACCGATCGCATCCATATCCGGGGCACCGAGCGTCGGATTGGCCGGCACACGAATCCGGCGCCAGTCGCGCTGGTCCGAGGGATACGTTGCGACCGAGCAATTCGCCTGCGTGAAGCAATCGCAACCGGCCATGTCACTGGCGCTGGTAGCAATTTCCGCGCCCAGGCAGATCTGCCCGGCCGCGTCGCTCTTCATGGTGACGCTGATGTACTGGTTGCGGCGCAGAGCTTCGAACCGGGCGTCGGCCCAGAAGCTCGCGGCCTGTTCGGCGGCCCCGCGCAGCGCCGCTCGTTGCCGGGAGTCGTTGAAGGCCGGAATCGTCATCATCAGCAGGATCGCCGCGATGATCAAAGTGACCAGCAACTCAATCAGGGTGACGCCGATTTGGTACCGCAAACGTCGCATTTGGCCCCCCTGCGGTCCTCGTTGACGTCACTTAACGCCGCAACGTAAAAATTTGCAAGCCTCGGCTGTGATGGTTCTCACAGTAAACCGGACAAGCGGTCCTACGGGCGTACGAACGGCAAATCCACGTGGTGTACATTAGCCTTCGGGGACAGCGGGGAGCGTCGAAGATGAAGCGGATGCGCGGTTTCACTCTCATCGAGTTGATGGTCGTCATCGCGATCGTCGGCATCATCATGGCCATCGCCGTGCCCGCCTTCAACGAGCAGGTCCGCAAGAGCCGGCGAGCCGAAGCGCTGCAGGGCCTGGGCAGCATCGCCACGCAGCAGGAGAACTGGCGGGCGAACCATGCGACCTATGGGGCGGCGGCAGCGACGCCCGGCGGGTCGGGCATCCAGATGCCGATCTCAGATTTCTACACCTTCAGCATTACCGCGAATTCGGCAACGCTCTGGAGAGCTAGCGCAACGCCGGCTGGCGCTCAGCTCGGCGATCGTTGCGGTACCTATATTTTCGAAGTGGACAACGATACCCGCCCGGGACAGCCGCTCAAGAAGACACAACCGCTCGACGCCTCCTGCGACTGAAGACGGCGCTAAACGGGAGGCGTACCCGCAAGTCCTGAATCCGAAGTAACGCGCCTGCGAACTCGCGGGCGGCCAACGGTGCTATTTGGTGCCCGGAGCGGGGATCGAACCCGCATGGCCTTGCGGCCGAGGGATTTTAAGTCCCTTGCGTCTACCGGTTTCGCCATCCGGGCGTGGGTGCAGTGTGCCGGATGCGATGCGCGGCAGGAAGGTTCTGGAAAGATGGAGGCCTGGGTCGGAATCGAACCGGCGTACACGGCTTTGCAGGCCGCTGCATGACCACTCTGCCACCAGGCCGGGGCATCTTTGACGCGGGCCGCATGCGGGGCCCTGGAACGGTGTTGCGAACGCTGCGTTGCGAACGGTGTTGCGTCGCTTCGTTTCGAACTCTGCCACGAGTGCGGACGAATCGTTTGCCGCCTGTCGCGCTTCAGCAAGACTGCCAAGACTGCTTGTCGCGCTTCGAAAACTTCACGTCGTGCTTCAGAAAAACAAAGCCCCGGCGGACCGGGGCTTCGACTGCAACTGGAGCGGGAAACGAGACTCGAACTCGCGACCCCGACCTTGGCAAGGTCGTGCTCTACCAACTGAGCTATTCCCGCGTGAGACGGCGCATTTTACGGAGGCGCCGGCAGATGTCAACACTTCAATTCTTTTCGTCGCGCATCGCCGGCCAGGCAGCGCGCACGTACGCGAAGGCCGACCACAATGTCAATGCCGCGGCCACCGCGAGCAGCGATTCGCCGATCAGGAAAATCGGCAGATCCAGCCAGTCTTCGCGATACAGCAGCATCACCAGCGCCACCATCTGCACGATGGTCTTGAGTTTGCCGATCAGCGCCACTTTCACGCGCGCGCGCTGACCGATTTCCGCCATCCATTCGCGCAGCGCGGAGATGGTGATCTCGCGGCCGATGATCACCGCGGCGATCAGCGCCATGAAGACGGTGTGGTGGTGCTGCACGATCAGCACCAGCGCCACGGCCACCGCGAGCTTGTCGGCCACCGGATCGAGGAAGGCGCCGAATTTCGAATACATGTGATAGCGGCGAGCGATGTAGCCGTCGAGCCAATCGGTGATCGCGCCGAGCGCGAAGATCAGCGCGGCGACGAAATTGGTCCACTCGTAAGGCAGGTAGAACACCACCACCAGCACCGGGATCAGCACGATGCGGAACAGGGTGAGCAGGGTCGGGATCGTCAGGGTCACTTGGCTTCCTCAGGGCGCGCCCGGCTCGAGTCCGTGCAAGGCCGTGTAGATGCGCTGTGCCAGGGCGGCATTGATGCCTTCGACACGCGCGATCTCTTCCACGCCGGCTTTGCGCAGGCCCGCCAGGCCGCCGAAATGCTTGAGCAGCATAGCGCGTCGCCGCGCTCCGATGCCGGGGATGTCTTCGAGCTTGCTGCGCTGGCGCGCCTTGGCGCGCTTGCCGCGGTGGCCGGTGATGGCGAAGCGATGGGCCTCGTCGCGGATCTGCTGGATCAGCTGCAACGCCGGCGATTCGGGCCCCGGCCGCAGCTCGGTGCCATCGGGCAGCACCAGCGCCTCGTGCCCTGCCCTGCGCTCCGGACCCTTCGCCACGCCGACCACGCGTAGCCCGGTGATCTGCAGTTCGGCGAGCACGTCGAGCGCCTGTGCGAGTTGCCCGCGGCCGCCGTCGATCAACACCAGGTCGGGCAACACGCCTTCGGCCTGCGCGCGCTTGAAGCGGCGTTCGAGCACCTGGCGCATCGCGGCGAAATCGTCGCCCGCGGTGACGCCGAGAATATTGAAGCGCCGATACTGCTGGCGCACTGCGCCTTCGGCATCGAACACCACGCAGGACGCCACCGTCGCCTCGCCCATCGTGTGGCTGATGTCGAAACACTCGATGCGCGCCGGCGGCGCCGGCATCGTCAGCAACTCCTGCAACGCGGCCATGCGCGCACGCTGCGTGGCGCTGCTGCTCAGCTCGGTCGCGAGCGCCAGTTCCGCGTTGTGGCGCGCCAGCGCCAGATAACGCGCGCGATCGCCACGCACACTCGGTTTCAACGCCACGCGCTGGCCGGCCTGCTGGGTGAACACGTCTTCGATCAGCGTGCGGTCTGCGATGTCGTGACTGAGCACGATTTCGCGCGGCGGCCGCTGGTCGAGGTAGTACTGCGTGACGAAGGCCGCCAGCACTTCGGACGCATCGACCGCGCCGTTGGTGCGCGGGAAGAAACCGCGCGTGCCCAGATTCATGCCGTCGCGGAAACACAGCAGCATCACGCAGGCCTGGCCTTCGTCCATCACGCAGGCCAGCACATCGAGATCGGCGCGATCGCCGTCGACGTACTGGCGCGCCTGCACCTTGCGCAGGTTCGCGATCAGATCGCGCAGCCGCGCGGCTTCTTCGAAATCGAGCGTGGCGGCGGCTTTTTCCATCGACGCCCCGAGTTCGTCGACCAGCGCGTCGCCCTTGCCGTCGAGGAACAATTCGGTGCGGCGCACGCTGTCGCGATAGGCGTCGTCGTCGATGAGCTTCACGCACGGCGCGCTGCAGCGCTGGATCTGATACTGCAGACACGGCCGGCTGCGATTGCGGAACACGCTGTCTTCGCACGAGCGCAGCTTGAACAGCTTGTGGATCACATCGAGCGTGTCGCGCACGGTCGAGGCGCTCGGATACGGTCCGAAATAGCGGCCCGGCTGGCTGCGCGCACCGCGGAAGAACGCCAGCCGCGGCACCGCATCGGCCGTGCTCAGATAAATGTAGGGATAGCTCTTGTCGTCGCGCAGCAGTACGTTGTAGCGCGGCCGCAGACTCTTGATCAGCTGATTCTCGAGCAGCAGCGCTTCGCCTTCGGTGCGGGTGACCGTCACCTCCATGCGCTCGATCTGATCGATCATCGTGCGCAGCCGCGGCTCGCGCAGGCTGCGGGTGAAGTAGCTCGCGACGCGTTTGTTGAGCGAGGCCGCCTTGCCGACGTAAAGCACGCTGTCGTCGGCGCCGTACATGCGATAGACGCCGGGCGCGGCGGTCAGCGAACGGGCGAAGGCCTTGCCGTCGAACGCCGGCGTTTCGGGGTCGCTGGCAGTCATTCGCCGATGGGCAGGCGCCGCACGGTGCCGGTATCGAGTTCGATGCGCAGCACTTCGTGCGCGCCGGTGTTGGCGACCCACAGCACGCCGGGCGAGGCGGCGATGGCGCCCGGCTCGTGCAACCGGTAGTTCAATTCGTAGCGGCGCAGGTCGCCGCCGCCCAGCCGCAGCATTTTCAGCGTGTCGTTGTAGGTATCGGCGATCCACAACAGCGGCGAGCGCGGATCGAGCGCCAGCGCCAGCGGATACTGCAATCGCGCCGCGCTGCGCGTGCCGTCCTGGTCGCCGAAATCGAACGGACTATGGCCGACCAGCGTCTGCACCGTCGCGTTCGACAGATGCAGGCTGCGGATCGCCGAACCCGCGCTGTCGGCGACGTACAACGTCTGCTGCACCAGCGCCAGCCCGGCCGGCTGCGCGAAGGCCGCGCCGGTGCCGGTGCCGTCCACCATCGACAGCCGGCCCGAGCCCGCCACCGGATGCAGGCTGCGTTTGCCCAGATCGAATTCCCAAACCTGCTGCAGGCCGGCCATCGCGATGTAGAGGCGATCGAAGGCGCCGGCCACATCCCAAGGTGCGTTGAGCGGCATATCGGTGGGCACCGAATGCATTTCGCCGGTCGGATTGGCCGGCCGTCCGTTGCCGGCCAGCGTGTTCACCTCGCCGTCGAGCAGACGCACGCAGCGCAGCGCATGGTTGCCGGTGTCGGCGACGTACAGCGTATCCTTCATCACCGTGATACCGCGCGGCGATTGCAGGCTGCATTCGGCGCTGCCGCCGTCGAGGAAGCCCGGATTGCCCGAGCCGAACTGGCGCAGGATGCGGCCGTCGTGACTGCATTCGAGCACGCGATGATGGCCGGTGTCGGACACGTAAAGATGATTCTGCGTGACCGCCAGACCGGACGGAAAAGCCAGCGGCAGGCGCGGCTCGGGCCGCAGCGAGGGCTGCGAATTCTCGTAGACGCGATGGTCTTGCTCGCCCGCTTCTTCGAGCATGCGCGAGACCAGTGCATCGAGCGATTCGCGCAGCAGATCGCCGCTGATGATTTCCACCAGCTGCCCGCGCGTATCGATCACCGCCACCGACGGCCAGGCCCGGATGCCGTAGTGCTGCCAGGTGACGAACCCCGGATCGTGCGCCACCGCGAAGCGCACGCCGAGCCGGTTGACCGCCTTGAGCACCAGGCGCGCATCGCGTTCGGCATCGAACTTCGGCGTGTGGATGCCGAGCACCGTCACGCCGTCGGAATGCTTGCCCTGGATCGTGCGCAGATCCTCGAGCATGTTGTGGCAATAGACCGAGCCGGCGCTCCAGAACGCCAGCAGCACCACGCGCCCGCGCTGCTGCCGCAGCGTGCGTGCAGGGGAATTCACCCATTCGAGTTGATCGGAAAGCTCCGGCGCAGGCGGGAGGGCATTCATGCGGGCGGGCGCGCGGCCATCGGGAGGCATTGCGCCGCATTATGCCGGTTGGCGCGGCGCGGCGTTATCCCGCGACGGCGGCCGCGCCGATGCCGCTGCACTCGGCAACGGCATTCGACGGCGGGCAATCGACGCACAACCCTCAGGCCAGGCGTGCGATCACGCGCTGCAGATCGGCTTCGGTGTCGACGCCGGCCGGAAATTCCTCGTGCGTCACCGGCACCGCGATGCGCCAGCCGGCTTCGAGCGCGCGCAACTGCTCGAGCGATTCGATGCGTTCGAGCGCGCCCGGCGGCATCGCGGCGAAGCGGCGCAGATGGCCGACTTTATAGGCATAAAGTCCGATGTGCCGCAGCCAGGGCCCGGCCGGCAGATCGATGCGATCGACGGCGAACGCGTCGCGATGCCACGGCAGCGGCGCACGGCTGAAATACAGCGCATTGCCATCGGCATTGCGCACCACTTTCACGCAGTTCGGATCGAACAACTCGGCGGCGTGCGTGATCGGCGCGGCCAGCGTTGCGATCTCGGCGCCGGACGCGGCCAGCGCCGCAGCGACCGCTCGGATCGCCGTCGGCGGCGCCAGCGGTTCATCGCCCTGCAGATTCACCAGGATGCGCTCGTCGCCCCAGCCGCAAAGCGTTGCGCATTCGGCCAGGCGATCGGTGCCCGACACATGCGCCGGCGACGTCATGCACACGCGCAAACCAAGCGGCGACACCGCCTCGGCGATGCGCTCGTCGTCGGTCGCGACCACCACTTCGGCCGCGCCGGCTTCGCTGGCGCGGCGCGCGACGTGCACGATCATCGGCTCGCCGCTGATCAGCCGCAGCGGCTTGCCGGGCAAGCGCGTCGATGCGAAACGCGCGGGGATGGCGACGACGAAATCGGGTGCGGCAGTCATGTCTTTTCCTGCGTGCGCGATTTCAGGCACGCGTCGATGGCATCGAAGAACGCCGCCGGCAGGCGGGCTTCGATCGGCACGAAATAGGCGCTTTTCAGCGGGAATCCGCGGCATTTCACAGCGTCCTTCTCGGTCATCAGCAGCGCCCGGGCATGGCCGAACTGCAGGTCGGCGGCGCGGAAGCGGTGATGATCGGGGAACGCATGCGGCACCGCTTCGATGCCCTGCGCGTGCAACGAATCGAAGAATCGCTGCGGATAGCCGATGCCGGCGACGGCATCGACCGCGCTTCCCACGAAGCGCGACAGCGGCACCGTTTCGCGGCCATCGAGCGAAACCGCGTCGCCGAGTTCGAGCTGCATCGCGACTTCGCCGGCTTGCGCTTGGCCGCCGTTGGCGACGCGATAGTCGACCGTCAGCGCCCGCTCCGGCGGCTCGCGCAACGGCCCGGCCGGCAGCAACCGCGCGTTGCCGAAACGGCGCACGCCGTCGATCACCAGGATTTCCAGATCGCGCGCCAGCGCGTAGTGCTGCAGCCCGTCGTCGCCGATCAGCACATCGACTTCGCCGGTTGCTTCGAGCAGACGCGCGGCCTGGATGCGCCGCGCCGCCGCCACTACCGGCGCGCCGGTACGCTGCACGATCAGCAGCGGTTCGTCGCCGACCGCATCGGGATTGCTGTCGGCCTGCACGCGCGCGGCGAGCACGCCGCTGCCGCCGTAGCCGCGCGAAATCACGCCGGGTTTCCAGCCGCGTTTACGCAGTTCTTCCACCAGCGCGATCACCAGCGGCGTCTTGCCGGCACCGCCGGCCGTGAGGTTGCCGACGATCACCACCGGCAACGACGATTGCTCCGGCGTGCGCCGTCCCTGCACATAGGCGCGACGACGCCGCACCACCTCGCGTGCGTAAAGTCGTTCGAGCAATCGCAGCAACGGTCCCGGCGGCACGCCGCCGTACCAGCGCCGCTCCAGCCACGCGGTGAGCGCCGCTTTCACGGCGCCGCGAGTGGTGCGGGTTCGTCGCGGAACTGCAGCCGGTACAACGCGGCGTAGACGCCGCCGCGATCGAGCAGTTCGGCGTGGCGTCCGAGTTCGACGATGCGGCCGCTGTCCATCACCGCGATCTGATCGGCGTGCTCGACCGTCGATAGCCGATGCGCGATCACCAGCGTGGTGCGGTTGTGCATCAGCCTTGCCAGTGCATCCTGGATCAGACGTTCGGACTCGGTGTCGAGCGCGCTGGTGGCTTCGTCGAGGATCAACACCGGCGCATCCTTCAGCAGCGCGCGCGCGATCGCGATGCGCTGGCGCTGGCCGCCCGACAGCAGCGCGCCGCGTTCGCCGACCGGGCTGTGGATGCCTTCGGGCAGCTTCGCGATGAATTCCATCGCATTCGCCGCCTCCGCCGCGGCGAGGATGTCGGCCTCGCTGGCGTCGTGCAGCCGGCCGTACGCGATGTTCTCCGCAATCGTGCCGTTGAACAGCACGACGCGCTGGCTGACCAGGGCGATCTGTGCCCGCAGATCGGCGAGCCGGTATTCCGGCAAGGCCACGCCATCGAGCCGCACCGCACCCGACGTCGGCTCGTAGAACCGCGGCAGCAGGCTCACCAGGCTGGTCTTGCCGCTGCCGGAGCGGCCGACCAGCGCCGTCACGCTGCCCGGCGCGCAGCGCAGGCTGACGCCGGCCAGGGCGGCGGCCGCCTGCGTGCTGTAGGCAAGTTCGACGCGATCGAATTCGATCTGGCCGCGCGAGCGTTCGATGCCTTGCGTGCCGCTATCGAGTTCCGCCGGCGTATCGAGCACGCCGAACAATTCGTCGGCCGCCGCGACGCCGCGCTGGATCGTCGCCTGCACCGTGGTCAGGCGCTTGAGCGAAGGCAACATCACCAGCATCGCGGTGATCAGCGACATGAAGGTGCCCGGGCCCATCGTGTCGAGCAGGTCCGGTCGCGTCGCGCGCCATACGATGGCCGCCAGCGCACTGGCGGCGACGATCTGGATGGTCGAAGTGCTGAGCGCGTTGGTGCTGGCGATCTTGAGATTCAGGCTCAGCGCCTGCGCCGTCGCATTCGAGAAACGTTCGGCTTCGCGCGCCTGCGCGCCGTAGATGCGCACTTCGCGATTGCCTTCGACGGCTTCTTCGACGCGGCCGGTGACATCGCCCATCGAACCCTGGATGCGTCGATTGATGCGCCGATAACGCTTGCCGACGAAGCGCCAGACGACCGCCGTCAGCGGCACCATCACCAGCAGATACAAGGTCAGGCTCGGGCTGTGCCAGAGCATCACCAGCAGCATCGCCAGCACGGTGAGGCTGTCGAGCACCATCACCTTGACCGCCTCGGCGCAGGCCTGCGCCACCTGTTCGGCGCTGTACACCACGCGCGAAATCACCTGCCCGGCCGGCTCGCGATCGAAATACGCCGCCGGCAGCCGCTGATAGTGGCCGAACACCTGCACGCGCAGATCGCGCACCACGCTGCGGCCGACGCGCGCGGTGCCGTAGTCGCCGAGATAGGTCGCGAAACCGCGCATCAAAAACAGGCCGACCAGCAGCGGCGGCATCCACGCGATGGCCGCTGCGTTGCGCGCGACGAACAGCTCGTCGAGCATCGGCTTGATCAGATAGGTGAACAGCGCGGTGGCCGCGGCATCGAACACCATGCCCGTCACTGCCAGCACCGCGAAGCCCCAGTAAGGTTTCGCGTACGACAACAGCCGGCGATAGATCGCCGCGGCGCCCGCGGCCGGCGCGCGCACCGCCGTCACATTCATTTGGCGGGCTCGGTGGCCGGCACGGTGGCGATCGACACGTTCTCGAAACCGAGCTGGCCGAGCACGTCCATCGCGGTGACGCCGGCCTGCCACGGCGCGCGCGCATCGGCGCGCATCAGCACTTCGCGCTCGCGGTCGTCGCCGGCGAGTTTTTCGATCGCCTCGCGCAGGTCGGCGGCCTCCGGCTTGAGCACTTCGTTGCCGCCGACGAAATAGCGGCCCTGGTCGTCGACCACGATCAGCAGCGGTTCGCGCTGCGCCTGCGCCGGCGCCACGCTGGCTTCCGGCAGCGCCACCTTCAGTGCGGCGCGCTGTTCGAAGGTGGTGGTGACGACGAAGAAAATGATCAGCGTGAGTACCACGTCGATCAGCGGCACCAGCCCGATTTCCGGCTCGTCGTGCAGCCGGTTATTCGTCAGCCTCATCCGGCGCTCCGGCGGCGCGGTGCGGGATGGTGCACGGCGCCGGCATCGAGCGTGTCGATCAAGGCGATCGCCTGCTTCTCCATATCGATCACGTAATCGAGCACGCGGCCGCGGAAATAGCGGTAGAACATCAGCGCCGGGATCGCCACCACCAGGCCCGCGGCGGTGGTGACCAGCGCCTGGCCGATGCCGCCGGCCAGCTGCGCCACATCGCCCACGCCGTTCTGCAGGATGTCGAAGAACATCTTGATCATGCCGATCACGGTGCCGAGCAGGCCGAGCAGCGGCGCGACGCCGGCGATCGTGCCGAGCGTGTTGAGAAAGCGTTCGAGCTGGTGCACGACATGGCGGCCGACGTCCTCGACGCGCTCCTTGATGATTTCGCGCGGCCGGTGCCGCACATCGATGCCGGCCGACAGCAGTTCGCCGAGCGGCGAGTTGCGCCGCAGCGCTTCGACATGGGCCGGATCGAGTTTGTGCTGCGCCGCCCACTCGCGCACTTCGTCGCCCAGGCCGGGCGGAAGCACGGCTTTG
Source organism: uncultured Chiayiivirga sp. (assembly GCA_965653565.1). Classification (GTDB taxonomy): domain Bacteria; phylum Pseudomonadota; class Gammaproteobacteria; order Xanthomonadales; family Xanthomonadaceae; genus JALCLA01. Next base: position 45,554 of record CBFHAI010000005.1, read on the forward strand.
CGCCGCAGGGTCCAGAAACGCTCGAGCACGATGGCAAGCGCAATGGCCGAACAGATCATGATGGGCCACATGACCCAACCGCCGGCGATCAACAGTTCCAGCACGCGGAATTTCCAGTGACTAGCGGCCGGGGCCGCGGTGCCCGAATCTTAGCAGCCGGCGCGCGGGCGGCCACCTCGCCCGGCTACTCTTCGCGCCACCAGCGCGGCCGACTGCGACGCAGCGCACGCACCGGCGTCGCACCGTTCGGGCCGAGCCGCAGGCCCAGCGCGCCGCCGTCGGCGGTCTGCGACACAGCGACACCCGCCCCGGTGTAGCGCGCCAGCACGTCTTCACGCGGCAAGCCGAAGCGGTTGCGGTGGCCGACGCCGATCAATGCGAGCTCCGGATCGACCCGTTCGATGAATTCGCGCGACGACGAGGTGCGGCTGCCGTGATGCGGCATGACGAGCACGGTGGATCGCAGATCGTGCCAGGCCAGGCGCAACAATCGCGCCTCGATCGTCGACGAAATATCGCCCGGAATCAGAATCGCCGAAGCACCGGTTGCGACGCGCAGGACGCAGGAACTGTCGTTGTCCAGATAGGGAAAGTCCGGCGGCGGATGCAGCAACGCGAAGCTCACGCCGTTCCAGCGCCAGTGCGTGCCCGCGATGCAGCGATCGGCGGCGCGCTGCGGATCGGCGGCGAACACCTGCGGCGGCGCGAATGCGCGCAGCACGGCGTCGCTGCCGCCGGCGTGATCGTTGTGGCCGTGGCTTTCGACGTAGACATCGAGGCGGTCCACCCCGAGCGCACGCAACGCGGGCACCACCGTCGCTTCACCCTGATCCAGACCGCCTTCGAACGCAGGCCCGGCGTCGTACAGCAGCGCGTGGTCGCGCGTGCGCAAAAGAATCGACAACCCCTGCCCGACGTCGAACATCGTGACGTCGACTTCGCCCTCCCGAAGTCCATCGCGCGCCGGCAGCAGCAGCGGCAGGAACAGCAGCGCCGCGAGCGGCTTGCCGGGCACCCCGCGCGGCAACAGCAGCCAGCCGGCACCGAGCAGCGAAAAGGCCAGCGCGAGCGTCGACGCCTCTGGCAGATAAGCGATCGACCCACGCCACGCCGCCGCGGTTTCGAGGCCCAGCCACAACCACTCCATCAGCCATGCCGCCGCGATGAAAAACGGTGCGCCGAGCGCCGGCGCACACAGCGCCGCTGCGGTGCCGACCAGCGTGAGCGGCACCACGACAAAACTGACCCACGGCACGGCGAGCAGATTCGCGAATGGGCCGACCAGCGAGGCCTGCCCGAAGAACCACACGGTCAACGGCAACAGGCTCAAGGTCATCACGCCCTGCGCGGAAATCAGCGCGCGCCACGCGGCTTGCGGCGACTCGCGCGGCAGGCACCACAACAGCCACGCGACGCCGAGGAACGATAGCCAGAATCCGGCGCCGAGCAGGCTCAAAGGATCGAACAGCAACACCGCACAGGCGGTGAGCGCGAAGGCCTGTCGACCCGCGACGGGCCGCCGCAACACCACCGCCAGCAGCACTGCGGCGATCATCAACAAGGTGCGCACCGTCGGCAGCGCGAAACCAGCCAGTGCCGTGTAGCCGGCTGCGGCGACGAGCGCAGCGGCCGCCGCGCTTTGCGGAAGCGGAAGCCGCAAGCCGATGCGCGGCATCGTTCGATGCGCAGCTCGCATCAACAATGCGCCCAGCCCTGCGACGAGCCCGACATGCAGCCCGGAAATCGCGATCAGGTGCGCGATGCCGGTGGCGCGCAGCACTTCCCAATCGTGCTCGTCGAGCGCACGCGTATCGCCGACGGCCAGCGCCTGCACGAACCGGCCGCGCCGACCGCCGACCGCGTCCGCGATCGCATCCGAAACGCGCAGCCGCGTCGCATCGATGCCGCCACCGGCCGAAATCTGCCTGTTTTCCGGCCCTTCCCGCACATAACCGGTGGCCGCGAGCCGGCGCTCGAGCGCGTGGCGTTCGAAATCGAATCCGCCGGGATTGACGCCGCCACGCGGACGTTTCAAGCGCACATCGAGTTGCCATCGGCTGCCCGGCGGCAAGTCGGCGGCCGAGCGGTACCAACCTAGCCGCAGGCGTCTGCCTTGCAGGACTTCGGCCGGCCCGGTCGCGCGCACGACATCGAAATCGAATCGCAGGTTCGCCACCTGCCGTTGCGGCAGGTTGGCGACGATGCCTTCGACACGCAGATCGACGCCTTCCAGCTCGATCGGCAACCGCTGCTGCATGGCCCAGCCACCGTGCAGGCAGGTCCAGGCCAAGCCGAACAACAGCGCACCGAACGGCCGAAAGAACGAACCGCGCAACAGCAGCAAGATCGCGAGCAGCAGGACCGCAGCCGACAGCAACGCACTCGGCAAACGGGCCAGCGAAAACGCCGCCAGAGCGCCAAAAGTCGCGCTCGTCGCCGACGCAAGGCCGACGAGCGGGAAGTTTGTCTTGCGAAGAACCGTCGGCCAGGCCGGACGGTTCGCGGGCATCGCTAGTCGGCATCCGCCGCGAGCGGCCGCAAGGTGCCGCCGGCCAGTTCGAGCGTGCGATCCATCGTGCGCGCCAGGCGCCGATCATGCGTCACCAGCACGAAGCTGGTGCCGATTTCGCGATTGAGTTCGAGCATCAGGCCATAGACCTGCGCTGCGGTTTTCTCATCGAGATTGCCGGTGGGTTCGTCGCCGAGCACGCACGCCGGCCGCGTGACCAGCGCGCGCGCCACCGCACAGCGCTGGCGCTCGCCGCCCGACAACTCGCCGGGCTTGTGATGCGTGCGCGCCGATAATCCGACCCGTTCGAGCAACTCGCGCGCTTTCGGCGCGGCGTCCGCGATGCCGGCACCGCCGATCAGCAGCGGCATCATCACGTTCTCGAGCGCGGTGAATTCCGGCAGCAGATGATGGAACTGGTAGACGAAGCCCAGCGCACGATTGCGCAAGCGTCCGCGCGCGGCATCGGACAACGCGCTCATGCGCTCGCCGAGCACCGTCACCTCGCCCGCGCTCACCGAATCGAGCCCGCCGAGCAGATGCAGCAACGTGCTCTTGCCGGCGCCCGAAGCGCCGACGATGGCCACCGTTTCGCCGCGCGAAATGTCCAGATCGACGCCGGAAAACACCGGCGTATTGAGCCCGCCCTCGACGTACGTCTTGGCCAACCCGCGACAACTCAGCACCGCGCCCTGCGCCACCGGCTCCGTCTCCCGATTTCCGACTCCCGACTCCCGGCTACTCATAGCGCAACGCCATCGCAGGATCGGTGCGCGAGGCCCGCCAGGCAGGATAAATCGTCGCCATCGTACAAAGCACGAAAGCCACCAGCGCGATCGTCGCGACGTCATCGACGCGCAATTCGGTCGGCACGCCGGTGATGTAGTAGACGTCGGCCGGCATCAGTTCGAAACCGAGCATCGATTCGAGCCCGGAAACCACCAGATGCAGGTTCAAGGTCAAGGCGATGCCGCCGATCAATCCGAGCAGGATGCCGACGATGCCGATCAGCGAACCCTGCACCACGAACACGCCCATCACCGAACGCGGACTCAGGCCGAGCGTGCGCAGGATCGCGATGTCGGCCTGCTTGTCGGTGACCAGCATCACCAGCGACGACACCAGGTTGAAGGCGGCCACCGCGACGATCAGCGAGAGGATGACGAACATCACGGTCTTCTCCATGCGGATGGCGCGGAAGAAGTTGGTGTGATCGCGACTCCAGTCGCGCACGCGGTAGAAATCGCCCATGCGATCGGCGAGGTCGCGCGCCACGTTCCAGGCTTCGAACATGTCCTTGAGTTTCAGCCGCACGCCGCTGACGCCGTCGCCCATGCGCAGCAGCTTCTGCGCGTCCTGCATGTGCACCACCGCGAGTTGCAGGTCGTATTCCTGCATGCCGGCCTCGAAAATGCCGACCACGGTGAAGCGCTTCATCTGCGGCAGTACGCCGATCGGCGTGCTGCGCGCTTCGGGCACCAGCACCGTCACCGGGTCGCCGACGTCGACGCCGAGCCACAACGCGAGTTCCTTGCCGAGCACGATGCCGAAACCGCCCGGCTTCAGGTCGGCCAGTGCGCCGACTTTCATCTTCGACGAAAGCTCCGACACGGCCGGATCGAGTTCCGGCAATACGCCGCGCAACAGCGCGCCCTGATTGCGCGCGCCGTTGAGCAGCGATTCGCGCTCGATGTACGGCGCAGCGCCGAGCACGCGCGGGTCTTCCTGCGCCATCCGCACGGCGCTGGGCCAGTCTTTCAAACTCTGCCCCGCCCCGCTCACGGTCGCGTGCGAAACCATGCCCAGAATGCGCGAACGCAATTCTTTTTCGAAGCCGTTCATCACCGATATCGTCGCGATCAGCGCGACCACGCCGAGCGCGATGCCGAGCATCGAGGCCAGCGAAATGAAGGAAATGAAACTGTTGCGGCGCTTGGCACGGATGTAGCGCAGGCCGATAGCCAGTTCGATCGGCCTAAACATGCGCGGCGTCTCCCGCGGGTCGGTTGGCAGGCAGATGTTGCGCGAACCACAGACCGAGGCGCCGGCTGGCTTGCGCATCGAGCGTATCGGGCAACCACAGCCAGCGGTACAGCTGCCCGCCGTCCGCCATCGTCAGCAGCGTGAGCGGGCCGCGTCGCTGCAGCAGCTTCGGTTCGAGCTCGTGTTCGTTGCCGTCGCCGCCGACCGCGGTCACCGTACCGTCGCTGCGGAAAACCAGGGTGCGGTCCATCGCGCCGTCGTTGCGCGGCCATGCCACGAGCAGCAGCACCGGGACCAGCAACGCAACGATCGCCGGGACCGCCGAGAACAGCAACGACACCATCGCGAGCGCCGCCAGCATCAGCAGGGCGGCGCGCAGCAGCATCGACGGTCGCGGTTCAATCCGCAGCGGTGGCGAGAACATGTCGGACAGCGGCTTCCAGTTCCGGATCGGTGGGACGAGTATGGCCGAGGAACCAGCGCCAGAGTTCGTCATCCTCGCATTCGAGCAGGCGTTCGAACCGGGCGCGCTCGGAAGGTTCCGCCGCGGCCCAGCCGCGATCGAGAAAACCTTCGAGCAGACGATCGAGCTCGCGCATGCCGCGCCGGCAGCGCCAGCGCAGACGTTTTTGCGCGGCGTCTTCAGTCACCCGATGAAACCCACCCACGCTGCACGGCGAATCACGCCCCGCGCCGCTTGATCATCAGTTTCTTGATCTCGCCGATCGCCTGCGCCGGGTTCAATCCCTTCGGGCAGGTGCGCGAGCAATTCATGATGGTGTGGCAGCGGTACAGGCGGAACGGGTCTTCCAGATCGTCGAGGCGTTCGCCGGTGTCGTCGTCGCGGCTGTCGACGATCCAGCGGTAGGCCTGCAGCAGGATGGCGGGACCGAGGTAACGATCGCCGTTCCACCAATAGCTCGGGCACGAGGTGCTGCAGCACGCGCACAGGATGCATTCGTACAGGCCGTCGAGCTTCTTGCGCTCTTCCGGCGACTGGCGGCGTTCGCGATCCGGCGGCGGTGGCGTCTGGCTGCGCAGCCAGGGCTTGATCGAGGCGTACTGCGCATAGAAATGCGTGAGGTCCGGCACCAGATCCTTCACCACCGGCATATGCGGCAGCGGATAGATCGGCACTTCCTTCTTGCCGCAATCGTCGATCGCCTTGGTGCAGGCCAGCGTGTTGACGCCGTCGATATTCATCGCGCACGAGCCGCAAATGCCTTCGCGACAGGAGCGGCGGAAGGTCAGCGTCGGATCGACTTCGTTCTTGATCTTGATCAGCGCGTCGAGAACCATCGGCCCGCAGGTGGCCATGTCGAGTTCGTAGGTATCGACGCGCGGGTTGGCATCGTCGTCCGGATTCCAGCGGTAGACCTTGAACGTGCGCAGCGGCCCTTTCGCGTTTTTCGCGGGAAAATGGCGGCCTTTGCCGACTTTGGAATTCTTCGGGAGGGTGAATTCGGCCATTGCTGCTGGGTGTCCGGTGGCTTGCTGCGTTTTTGATTGACTGTGGGGCCGGGAATCGGGAATCGGGAGAAAGCCCAGCGGCTCCGCTCTGAATCCCTACTCCCTACTCCCGCTCTAACACTCGAATCGCGACCCGGTACAAGAGCAAAGCGGCTTCGCTCTCTCCCGATTCCCGATTCGCCGCTCCGACTCAGTACACCCGAGCCTTCGGCGGAACCGCCGCCACATCCTGGCTCATCGGAATCATGTGCACCGGGCGGTAATCGATCTTCGTGTTGCCCTGCGCATCGATGCTGCACAGCGTGTGTTTCATCCAGTTCGCATCGTCGCGCTTGAAGAAATCTTCGCGCGCGTGCGCGCCGCGCGATTCGGTGCGGTTCTCGGCCGAGACCATCGTCACCACGGCCTGGCCGAGCAGGTTCTGCAGCTCGAGGGTTTCGATCAGGTCCGAGTTCCAGATCAGCGAGCGATCGGTGACGCGCACGTCGCTGAAGCTCGCATTCACTTCGCGAATCTTCACCGCGCCTTCCGCCAGCGTTTCGCCGGTGCGGAACACGGCGGCGTCCTTCTGCATGGTGCGCTGCATGTTGAGGCGGATATCGGCCGTCGGCGTGCCGCCGTTGGCGTGGCGCAGCTTGTCGAGATTGGCGAGCGCGGCGTCGCAGGCCGACGCCGGCAGCACCTTGTGATTGGCGTTGGATTTGATCGTTTCGGCGGCCCGAATCGCCACCGCGCGACCGAACACGACCAGATCGAGCAGCGAATTGGAGCCCAGCCGGTTGGCGCCGTGCACCGACACGCAGGCCGCTTCGCCGATCGCGTACAGGCCCGGCACCACCGCATCCGGATTGCCGTTGCGCAGCTGCACCACTTCGCCATGGAAGTTGGTCGGGATGCCGCCCATGTTGTAGTGCACCGTCGGCAACACCGGAATCGGCTGTTTGTTGACGTCGACGCCGGCGAAAATCTTCGCGGTTTCCGAGATGCCCGGCAGGCGCTCGTGGATGACTTCGGGCCCCAGGTGGGTGAGGTCGAGCAGGATGTGATCCTTGTCCGGACCGCAGCCGCGGCCTTCGCGGATTTCGATCGTCATCGAGCGCGACACCATGTCGCGCGGCGCCAGATCCTTGACGCTCGGCGCGTAGCGTTCCATGAAACGCTCGCCGTTCGAATTGCGCAGGATGCCGCCTTCGCCGCGCACGCCTTCGGTGATCAGGCAGCCGGCGCCGTAGATGCCGGTGGGATGGAACTGCACGAATTCCATGTCCTGCATCGCCAGACCCGCGCGCAGCACCATGCCGCCGCCGTCACCGGTGCAGGTATGCGCCGAGGTCGCGCTGAAATAGGCGCGGCCGTAACCGCCGGTGGCGAGCACCGTGCCCTGGGCGCGGAACAGATGCAGCTCGCCGGTGCTCATGTCGAGCGCCAGCACGCCGCGGCAGGCGCCTTCCTCGTCCATGATCAGGTCGAGCGCGAAGTATTCGACGAAGAAACGCGCGTCGTGCGCCAGCGATTGCTGGTACAGCGTGTGCAGGATGGCGTGGCCGGTGCGATCGGCCGCGGCGCAGGTGCGCTGCGCCGGCGGACCTTCGCCATAGCGCGTCGTCATGCCGCCGAACGGACGCTGATAGATGCGGCCGTCTTCGGTGCGCGAGAACGGTACGCCGTAATGTTCGAGTTCGATGATGGCCGGAATCGCTTCGCGGCACATGTATTCGATCGCGTCCTGGTCGCCCAGCCAGTCGGAGCCTTTCACGGTGTCGTAGAAGTGATAACGCCAGTCGTCCTCGCCCATGTTGGCGAGCGCCGCGGCGACGCCGCCCTGTGCGGCGACCGTGTGCGAACGGGTCGGGAACACTTTGGTGATGCAGGCGGTGTTGAGGCCTTTCTGCGCAAGGCCGAAGGTGGCGCGCAGGCCCGCGCCTCCGGCGCCGACGACGACCATGTCGTACTTGTGTTCGGTGATTTTGTAAGCGGTGTTCATGAGTCGATCAGGCCGTGAATGCGATGCGGCCGATGGCCACGAAGGAAGCCAGCGCGCCCAGCGTGCAGGCGAAGGTATTGGCCAGATGCGCGGTCAATTCGAGCCACGGCGTGTGCACGTAATCTTCGATCACGACCTGCAGACCGAGCTTCAGATGCCAGAACAGCAGCGCGACGAAGGCCAGCATCAGCGTCGCATGCAGCGGATGCGCCAGCGTTTCGCGCACCACGGCGTAATCGGCGCGCATCAGGCTCAGCACCAGCCACAGCAGCCACGGCGTCAACAAGGTCAACGCGATCGAGCTCACGCGCAGCGCCCACCAGTGACCGGTGCCGCCGCGTGCCGAGCCGATGCCGCGTGCGCGCGCCAGCGGGTCGCGCAGGTTGCTTTTGTGCGGGTGCGCGCTCATGCCGCCGCTCCGCGCCAGCCGAGGAACCACAGCGCCAGCGTAGCGACGACGGTGAGCGCCACCACCGTCCAGCCGGTGGCGTAAACCTTGGGGATTTCGTAGCCGTAGCCGATATCCCACAACAAATGCCGCAGGCCGTTGAGGGTGTGGTAGATCAGGCAGAAACTCAGACCCAGCATTGCGATCACACCGATCGGCGACGCCATCACGCCGCGGAACTGCGCATACGCTTGCGGCCCGAGCGCCACCGCCACCAGCCACCAGGCCAGGCCGATCGCCGCCGCCGCCAGCGCCACGCCGGTGACGCGGTTCAGGATCGACATCGTGTTGGTGATCTGCCAGCGATAGACCTGCAGATGCGGGGAAAGCGGGCGCTCGCGCTGAGTCATGGCGACCTTCGTTGATGCGGACAGGGTGGAATCGACCGCGCCGCATTCACTGCGGTGCGGCGCGTGGCGCAGCTCAGAAATCGATGCATCGGCCGTTCTTCTCCCAGTCGCCGAAGCGGGTCGGCTCCGGGCCGTCGCGGCCGCCGATTTCGACGGCGGGGGGCGACGGCGGCGCGGGGTCGACGCTCGCTTCCGGCAGCGCGGGAGCATTCGCTTGCGCAGACTCGGGCAGCGGTGGTTGGCCTATCATTCGCGGCATCGGTAAAGATGAGAAGGTTAATACGCACCCCCATGTCTATCAAGCCGCACAACGCCGCGCCGTCTGCCGACGCGCGGGCGGTCTGGCCCGGCGGCGTGCTCGAGTTCACAGGACGCGACGCCGCCGCCTTCGCCCACGCGCAGCTCACCAGCGACGTGCGCGCGCTGGCCGACCGCCACTGGCAATGGACCGCCTGGCTCACCGCGAAAGGCCGCGTCGTGGCGCTCGGCGCGCTGCTCAGGCTCGATGCCGAACGTTTCTGGCTGCTGCTGCCCGACCATCCGGCCGGCGAACTCGCCGGCGCGCTGCAGCGCTTCGTGTTCCGCAGCAAGGTGACGCTTTCGGCGCGCGACGATCTTGCGCTGTTCGGCGCTTTTCGCGCGCCGGGCGACCTTGGGGCCGCGGCCGGCGCTGCGGCGGCCGATGTCGCCGACGCTGTCTGGCGGCTCGATCTGGGCGGCGAGTCGCCGCGGACCTTGCTCGTCGGCGCGCCGCAGACGCTCGCGTCGAAATACGCTGCAAGCCTTGCCCCGCCTGCCTCCTGGGCCATCGACGATATCGCCCACGGCCTGCCGCGACTGCCGGCGCCGGGCAGCGAAACGCACACGCCGCAGATGCTCGGGCTGAATCGCTTGCGCGCCTACAGTGTGAAAAAAGGTTGCTACCCGGGCCAGGAGATCGTCGCGCGTACACACTTCCTCGGGCAGGCCAAGCGCACGCTGCATCGGCTGCAGGCCGATTCGCCGTTCGTCGACGGCGAATCGCTGCTTTCGGAACAGCAGGCGATCGCGCAAGTGCTGTGTAGTGCATCGGACGGCAGCCGTCACGAAGCACTCGCGGTGCTGCCGATAGAAGGTTCGCAGGCGCTGCGGTTGCGCCGGCAAGGCGGAAGCGAAGCGCGCGTGCTGCCGTTCGCGGAAGGCCTGGCGCGCTGATCGCGCCGCGACATCGTTGGAAGGTGCGGTATTTTTCTGCTATAGCCGCGGCACACGACAGGAGGAATTCGCTATGAGCTTGATCGGTCGCTTCGGCGTCACGGTGCTGGTCGGATTCGTCGTGTCGCTGCCGCTGGGCGCGGCGGAATACAAATTCGGTATCGAGCCTTCCTATCCGCCTGACCAGGCGCTGGAGATCTACAAGCCGTTGCTCGACTATCTGAACAAGTCGACCGGCCACACCTTCAAGCTCGTGGTGCCGCGCAATTATCACTTCCACTGGCGCGATCTGAAACGCAACGAGCCGCTCGATTTCACCTTCGAAGAAGCGCATTTCGTCGATTTCCGCATCCAGCGCCACGGCTTCGCGCCGCTGGTGCGCACCGCCGAGCCGACCAGTTATTCGTTGCTAGCGCAGGCCGAACTGGCGGAAAAAGGCCTCGCCGGCCTGGTCGGACAGCGCATCGCCTGCATGCCGTCGCCGAGCCTGGGCTTCGCGCTGGTGGCCGAAATGTTCAAGAATCCGGTGGCGCAGCCCGACATCCGTTCGGAAGCCGCATCGTGGAAGGACGGCGTCGAAATGGTGTTCGCCGGCGAAGCCGACGCCGCGATGGTGCAGTCCTACATCGCCGACCAGTATCCGAATCTCGTCGTGGTGAACCGCACGCGCGATTTCCCCGGCCGCGCGCTCACCGCCTCGCCCGCCGTGCCGGCCGACGTGCGCCAGGCTGTCACCGACGCGATGTTGAAACTGCACGAGGACGAAGCACTGTTCAACGTGCTCACCGAGCTTGGCGCAAGCAAGTTCGAAACCGCCACCGAGGCCGACTACGCGGGACCCTAATATTTTCTCTGTTGTTTCGTCGTGTGGGGCGGCCCCAACTACCGGGCGGGCCCCCCACCCCCGCCGGACACCGAAACCCCGGCGCCGCCGACTCAGCCGCCGTCCGAATAAGCCTTCGCTATTCGGCCGGCTCGGCGCCGAACGCCTTCGCCAGTTCGCGATAGGCGTCGCGCTGGCGATCGTCGGCGATCTTCGGCGCGCGCACTTCGAGCAGCACGTACTGATCGCCCGCCGGCGTGCCCGGCATGCCGCGGCCGCGCAGCCGCAGCCGCCGGCCGCTGTCGGAACCGGCCGGAATCTGCAGCGACACGCTGCCGCCGAGGGTGGGCACCTCGACGCGCGTGCCGAGCGCCGCTTCCCACGGCATCAGCGGCTGGCGATAGACGACGTCGCGCTTGTCGAGTTCGAATTTTTCGTGCGGCAGATAGCCGATCTCGAGGATCAGATCGCGGCCGTTGCCGCCCTGCCCGCTCAAACGGATGTTCTGGCCGGGCGCGACGCCGGCGGGAATCTTGACGTCGAGCATGCGGCCGTCGATTTCGATGCGCCGCGTGCCGCCGGCGAAGGCGACTTCCAGATCGATGTCGAGCCGCGCGCGGCGCGGCTGGCGCGGGGCCTGGCGCGGGTCCATGCCCGGGCGCCCGCCGCGCGAGCGGCCGAACAGCGACTCGAAGAAATCGCTGAATCCGGCGCCGTCGCCATCGCCCGCCTCGCCGAAATCGAACGGCGCGCCGTTGCCCCAGTTCGGCGGCGGGCGAAATTCTTCGCCGCCGCGGTAACCGCCTGCGCGCAGCTGGTCGTAGGCGGCGCGTTTCTTGGCGTCGCCCAGCACTTCGTTGGCTTCGTTGATCGATTTGAAGCGTTCCTCGGCGTTCGCTTCCTTGCTCACGTCGGGATGAAACTTGCGCGCCAGGCGCCGATACGCAGCCTTGATCTCGGCCTCGCTCGCATCGGGCTTCACGCCGAGGGTTTCGTAGTAATCGTTGAACTGCATCAAGCTCCTCCAAACGCGACGGCCCGCAGACGGTGAGCCGCTGCAGGCCGTCGAATCATCGCACGATGCTTGACTCCGGATGGCCCGGACGAAGCGTGCTCCTTACTGGACCTGCTATTGCACTTGCTATTGCACTTGGATTCGGCGCGGCGTGGTTTCCGGACGCTTGGGGATGCTGATTTCCAGCACACCGTTGCGGCCGGTGGCGGCGATGCCTTCGGCATCCGCGCTGTCGGGCAGCGCGAAGCGGCGATGGAACACGCCGTGGGTGCGCTCGACGCGCGAGAAGCGGTGGCCTTCGTTGCGGGTTTCCGCGCTGCGCTCGCCCTTGATCGTCAGGATGCCTTTGTCCATGTGGATTTCGATGTCCTTCGGATCGACGCCCGGAATGTCGGCGAAGATCACGAAGCGCGCGTCTTCTTCCTTGATGTCCACGCGCGGCGCCCATTCGCTGGTGACGACATTGGACTGGTCGTTGTCGGTATCGCCGAAGAACTTGTTGAACACCTGCTTGATCTCGTCCTGCAGCGCCGGCTGGGTGTTCCACGGGGAATAACGGGTGATGCTCATGAGGGTCTCCTTTGCGTCGGAAATGCGGCCACGCACCGGGGGCCGCGATGGCCGTGATCTGGGAACGCGCGGAAATTTTTCAAGACCCGGCCGGGCGGGCTCTGGCGCGGGCGGACGCGGCGTTATGATCGGTTTTTTCCGGGCAAGGAGTTTCCATGACGATCCAGATCGGCGACCGCATTCCGCAGACCACCTTGAACGTCCTGCGCGACGGCGTGCAGGCCATCAACACCGACGAAATCTTCGCCGGCAAGAACGTGGTGATGTTTTCGGTGCCGGGCGCGTTCACGCCCACCTGCTCGGCCAAGCATCTGCCAGGCTTCGTCGAGAAGCTCGACGAGTTCAAGGCGCGCGGCGTGCAGGTGGCCTGCATGGCGGTGAACGACGCCTTCGTGATGGATGCCTGGGCCAAGAACCAGCACGTGCCGTCCGACCTGATGATGCTGGCCGACGGCAACGGCGCCTTCACCAAGAGCCTGGGCCTGGAGATGGACGCCAGCGCCTTCGGCATGGGCCTGCGTTCGAAACGCTTCGCGCTCTACGCCGAGGACGGCGTGGTCAAGAAGCTGCAGGTGGAAGCGCCGGGCGAATTCAAGGTGTCGTCGGCGGAGGCGGTGCTGGCGTCGCTGGGCTGATGCCTATGCGCGCCTCCAGGCTCTCGTAGCCTGGAGGCAGCGCAGCCGAACCGGACGGACGTTACGCGTCGGTGGTCGAAGCGTCGCTGTCCGGCGGCAATTCCGGCGACGGCGGATCGAGGTCGACCGCGCCATCGATCGCATCGGCCACGCCGGCCAGGAGGATCTCGCCGTCTTCGCCGCGATCGAACGCCTGCACCGCCACCACGCCGGCCAGCACTTCGTCCTGCGGCAGGCGGATCAGCGTCACGCCCTGCGTGTTGCGGCCCACTTTGGCGATTTCCGCGGCGCGCGTGCGCACCAGCGTGCCCTGGTTGGAAATCAGCAGGATTTCGTGGGTTTCGGCCAGTTGCACCGCGCCCACCAGCGCGCCGTTGCGCACCGAGGTCTTGATCGCCAGGACGCCCTGCGTGCCGCGGCCCTTCTTCGGATATTCGCCGAGCGGCGTGCGCTTGCCGTAGCCGTTGGCGCTGGCGGTGAGGATGTCGCCGTCGCCGTCGGCCACGATCATCGACACCACCTGCTCGCCTTCCGGCAGGCGCATGCCGCGCACGCCGGTGGCGTTGCGGCCCATCGAGCGCACCGAGCCTTCGTCGAAACGCACGGCCTTGCCGTTCGACGCGAACAGCAACACGTCGCGGCCGCCGTCGGTGAGCTGAGCGTCGACCAGGGCGTCGCCTTCGTCGAGATTGATCGCGATCTTGCCGCGCGCGAGCTGGTATTCGTACTCGGTGAGCGGGGTCTTCTTCACCGTGCCGTTGGCGGTGGCGAAGAAGACGAAACGATCGGCGGTGTATTCGCGCACCGGCACCACGGCCTGGATTTTCTCACCGGCTTCGAGCGGCACGAAATTGACGATCGGCCGGCCGCGCGCGTTCGGGCCGGCATCCGGCAGCTGATACACCTTGAGCCAGAAAACACGGCCGGCGCTGGTGAAACTGAGCAGCGTGTCGTGCGTGTTGGCAACCCACAGGCGCTCGACGAAATCCTCTTCCTTCACCGCCGTCGCCGAGCGGCCGCGACCGCCGCGGCGCTGCGAGCGGTAGGCGCTCACCGGCTGGCGTTTGGCGTAGCCGGCATGCGACAGCGTGACGACCACGTCTTCCGGCGCGATCAGATCGAGGATGTCGAGATCTTCCTGCGTATGCCGGATTTCGCTGCGGCGCGCGTCGCCGAACTCTTCCTTGAGGTTGGTCAGTTCGGTGCGGATCACCTCGAGCAAACGATCGGGATTCTCGAGAATCTCGATCAGGCCGCGGATGGTTTCGAGCAGCAGCTTGTATTCGTCGGTCAGCTTGTCCTGTTCCAGCCCGGTGAGGCGGTTCAGGCGCATCTCCAGGATCTGCGTGGCCTGGATGTCCGACAGTTGGTAACCGTGTTCGGTGAGGCCCAGGTCGGGCAACAGGTCTTCCGGCTTCGAGGCATCGGCGCCGGCGGCGCCGAGCAGCGAGCGCACCATGCCCGGTTCCCAGCGGCGCGCCAGCATGCGTTCCTTCGCCACCTGCGGCGATTCCGACGTCTTGATCAGTTCGATCATCTCGTCGATGTTGGCCAGCGCAACCGTCAGGCCTTCCAAAATGTGCGCGCGGGCGCGCGCCTTGCGCAGTTCGAAGATCGTGCGGCGCGTCACCACCTCGCGCCGGTGGCGGATGAAGGCCTCCAGCATTTCCTTGAGGTTGAGCAGGCGCGGGCGGCCGTCGACCAGCGCCACCATGTTGATGCCGAAAACGCTTTGCAGCTGCGTCTGCTGGTAGAGATTGTTGAGCACCACATCGGCGGCTTCGCCGCGCTTGATCTCGATGTAGATGCGCATGCCGTCCTTGTCGGACTCGTCGCGCAGTTCGCTGATGCCTTCGAGTTTCTTTTCCTTCACCAGCTCGGCGATCTTCTCGATCAGCCGCGCCTTGTTCACCTGGTACGGCAACTCGGTGACGATGATCGCTTCGCGGTTGGTCGAATCGTCGGCTTCGATCTCGGCGCGCGCGCGCATCAAAATGCGGCCGCGGCCGGTGCGATAGGCATCGACGATGCCGGAGGCGCCGTTGATGATGCCGGCGGTCGGAAAATCCGGGCCCGGCACGTAGCGCATCAGCGCCTCGATATCGAGCGTGGGATCGTCGATCAGCGCCATCGTGGCGGCGATCACTTCGGAAAGATTGTGCGGCGGGATGTTGGTCGCCATGCCCACCGCGATGCCGGCCGAACCGTTCACCAGCAGGTTCGGGAAGCGCGCCGGCATCACCGTCGGCTCGAGTTCCTTCTCGTCGTAGTTGGGCTGGAAATCGACGGTTTCCTTGTCGATGTCGGCCATCAGCTCGTGCGCCAGGCGCGACATGCGCGCCTCGGTGTATCGCATCGCGGCGGCCGAATCGCCGTCGACCGAACCGAAGTTGCCCTGCCCGTCGACCAGCAGATAACGCAGCGAGAACGGCTGCGCCATGCGCACCAGCGTGTCGTAGACCGACTGATCGCCGTGCGGGTGGTATTTACCGATCACGTCGCCGACGATGCGGGCGGATTTGTAGTACGGCTTGTTGCTGTGCGCGCCCAGTTCGTTCATCGCGAACAGCACGCGACGGTGCACCGGCTTCAGCCCGTCTCGTACATCGGGAAGCGCGCGGCCCACGATCACGCTCATGGCGTAATCGAGGTAACTCCTGCGCATCTCGTCTTCGAGGTTTACCGGGATGACTTCCTTCGCCAGCTCTGCCATTATTAATCCATTGATAACAATCGGTTGTTTCTACAAGTTAATGTAGAATCCGCACCCCGGGTCGCGGCGCCAAATTCGACGTCGCGGAACACCCCGGGCAAGCGCCGAATTGTACCATGCCGCACCCCCGCGACGCCCCGTTGCGGCCTTACGTGAAGCCCTTCCGAGCGCATGCCGATCGCCCCGCCCGCCGCTCCCGATGCGCTCCGTCGCGGCCTGGTTCCGTGCCTGGCGGCGGTGCTGTCGATCAAGCTCGCCGCGCTGTGCGTCGACCCGGCGCTGCGCTTCTTCCTGGGCGACTCCGGCACCTACCTGCACACCGCGATCAGCGGCTGGATTCCGCCCGATCGATCCTTCCTCTACGGCTGGCTGATCGGCTACACCGCGGTGGCGGCGCAATCGGCGACGGTGCTCGTCGTGTTGCAGACGATATTCGGCGTGCTCTGCGCGCTGCTGCTGTACGCGTGGCTCGCACTCGGGCTGCGCGTGCGGCCGGCCGTCGCCATCGTCGCGGCGGCGCTGCTCGCGCTCGAACCGGCACAGTTGTTCTACGAACGCATGATGATGGCCGAGGCCACCGGCCTGCTCAGCTTCGTGCTGTTCTTCACCGCGTTGTCGGCCTATGCGAGCAGCGGCCGCTGGCGCTGGATCGTGCTGTACGCGGTGTTCGGCGTGCTGTCGGTGGCGTTTCGCATCAGCCTGCTGCCGGTGGTGCTGGTGCTGAGCGTGCTGGCGCCGATCGTGCGCTCGCTGTGCGCCAACGAGCAGGATCGTGGCCGGCCGGTGCTGGCGATCGCGCGCTTCGCGCTGCACTTCCTCGTGGCCGCAAGCCTCACCGTGTTCGTGCACAACCAGTACAAACGCTGGTACGGCGAATTGGCGGACGTGCGCGAAGGCTATACCGCCAATACCGGCGTATTCCGTCTGGGGCTCGTGGCGCCGCTGGTGCGGCCCGAGCATTTCCGCAACACCGGCGTGCCGCCCGAAGTGCTGCAGGAATTGAAGGTGCCGCTGCGCGATCCGCGCGCGCGCGAAAGCCAGATCTGGATGGACGGCGGCCTGTTCGACGTGCTGCGCGAGCATACCGACGACCCCGATCGCGCGGCCCGCAAGATCTCGATCCGCGCCGCGCGCGACGATCCGTTCGGACTGGTGCGGCTGGGTCTTTCGACCACCGCCGACTACTTCGAACGGTCCGTCACCTGGCCGCGCCTGCAGGACGATATCGGCCGCCGTCCGATCCATCCGGCGATGCGCGACAAACTGCGCGAAGTGCTGCGCTACGATCCGGCCGGCATCGAGTCCGCCAACACGCCGGCGACGCGCTGGTTCACCGCCGGCGCGCCGTGGCTGACGGCTTGCCTGCTGCTGCTGGCGCCGCTGGCGATCGCGACGTTATGGCTCGGCCGGCGCGCGCCGCGACGCGAGTTGCGCGTGCTGCTGGCCTTGACCTCGCTCGGCCTGGTCACCGGACACGTGCTGTTCTCGCACATCGTATCGTTCCGCTACTTGCATCCGCTGCCGTGGTTCGTGCTGGCGAACATCGCGGTGCTGGCGGAACTGCTGGCGCTGCCTCGTCAGTCGCGCGGGGAAACCGCGCGGAAAACCCAGTAGCGCGAACTGGCGTAGTTGACGACCAGTCCGACCACCGATCCCGCCGCCACCCCCAGCACCGGCCAGGCACGCGCCAGCGGCAACTGCCAGATCATCAGCGCGTAGACCGCGTAGTTGACCGCGAAACCGGCCAGCATCGCGACGAAATAGCGCAGCCACTCGCGCATCAGGCTCTCGCCGCGTTCGGCGACGAAGGTGTAGCGGCGGTTGAACAGCCACGTCGCCGTCATCGCGCACAGGAACGACACCACTCGGCTGGCATAGGGATCCAACCCGCCCTCGCCCACCATCAACTGCACCAGGCCGGCATCGACCGCGAAGCCGAGCGTGCCGGCGACGCAGAACAAGGCGAATTCGTGCAGGTTGGAGCGGCGCATGTCGCAGCGGCGCCGGTCAGTCCGGCGCGCGTTCGCGCAGGTAAGCCAGCATCTTGAACTCGCGCCGGCCGCGCGTGACGGTGTCGAGGATGAGTCCTGCGAAGAAGCTCAGCGCGGCGAGCGTGACCAGGCCCGTGGCGAGGATCGCGGTCGGGAAACGCGGCACCAGGCCGGTGTCGAAATAGGTCACGAACAGCGGCAGCGACAGGATGCCCGCGGTGAGTGCGAGCAGCGCGCCGATCAGCGAAAAGAACGCCAGCGGACGCTCGGCGCTGAACAACCGGATCATCGTGCGCAGGATGCGCCAGCCGTCGCGATAGGTACTGAGCTTGCTGAAAGAACCTTCGGGCCGCTCGCCGTACGGCGTGTTCATTTCGCCCACCGGCATCTTCAGTTCGAGCGCATGCACGGTCAGTTCGGTTTCGATTTCGAAGCCTTCCGACAGCACCGGGAAGGATTTGACGAAGCGGCGCGAAAACACGCGATAGCCCGACAGGATGTCCTGGCACGGCCGTCCGAACAGCCAGCTCAGGAAGCCGGTGAGCATGCGATTGCCGAAGGCGTGGCCGCGGCGATAGGCGGCTTCCGCCTGTGCCTGGCGCACCGCCACCACCATGTCGTAGCGGCCCTGGCGGGTGTGATCGACCAACGCCTGCGCGCTGGCGGCGTCGTAGGTGTCGTCACCGTCGACGAGCACGTAGTAATCGGCCTCGATGTCCGCGAACAGCCGCCGCACCACATGGCCCTTGCCCTGCAGGTTCACCGCCTGCACGCGCGCGCCGTGGCGGCGCGCGATGGCGGCGGTGTCGTCGCGCGAGTTGTTGTCGAACACGTGGATGTCCGCCGCCGGCAGCGCGGCGCGGAAATCCTCGATCACTTTCGCGATCGTGATCGCTTCGTTGTAGCAGGGCACCAGGACCGCGATGCGCGGCGCCGTCGTCGTCGAATTCATGCGGGGAAAATGCCGGATCAGGAGGAGCCGAACGCCGCGGCCATGCGCGCGGCGTTCGGGTTTTCGATGACGCCGCGTTCGGTGACGATGGCGTCGATGAGATGCGCGGGCGTGACGTCGAAAACCGGGTTCCAGGCCGTGATGCCCTCGGCCACCGTGCGTTGGCCGCCGTAGCCCAGCAATTCCTCGGCGGCGCGCAGTTCGATTTCGATGTCGCGTCCGGTGGCGGTATCCATGTCGACGGTCGACGAGGGCGCCACCACCATCACTTTGAGGCCGTGGAATTTCGCCGAGATCGCCAATTGGTAGGTGCCGATCTTGTTGGCGACATCGCCGTTGGCGGTGATGCGATCGGCGCCGACCACCACCCATTGCACGTCGCCCGAGTGCATCAGGTGCGCGGCGGCCGAATCGGCGATCAGCGTGGTCGGGATGCCGTCCTGCTGCAGCTCCCACACCGTCAGGCGCGCCCCCTGCAGCCAGGGTCGGGTTTCGTCGGCGAAGACGCGATCGATGCGGCCCTGCGCCACGCCGGCGCGGATCACGCCGAGCGCGGTGCCGAAGCCGGCGGTGGCGAGCGAGCCGGTGTTGCAGTGGGTGAGCACGCCGCTGCCCGGTTCGATCAGGGCGGCGCCGAATTCGCCCATCCGGCGATTGGCTGCGAGATCCTCGGCTTCGATCGCCGCGGCCTCCGCTTGCAGACGCGCGAACCAGTCCGCGCCGCCGGCCTGCAGCGCACGCCGCATGCGGCGCAGCGCCCAGGCCAGGTTCACCGCGGTCGGACGCGCGGCGTGCAGATGCTGCAGGGTCGGTTCGAGCTGTTCGAGGGCGGCGGCGCCGGTGTCGGCCTGGATTTCACGCGCCGCCAGCACCACGCCCCAGCCGGCCGCGATGCCGATCGCCGGCGCACCGCGCACCACCAGATCGCGGATCGCCGCAGCGACCTCGGCGGCACTGCGGCAGGCGACGAATTCCTGCACGAACGGCAGCTTGCGCTGGTCGAGCAGCTCCAGCCGATCGCCCTGCCAGGCGACGGCACGCACGCGGTCGTATCGTGAATAATCGATCATTCGGCCACAAAGAAAAAATCAAACCGGGGCGTGACTTTACTGGATAACCCGGGCCGCACCCAACGGCGCTATGCTCGACCCATGCCGAAACGTCCAGCCAGCCTCGCGGCACCGGCCGCGAAAAAAGCGCCGCGCAAAGCCACGGTCAAAGCAGCGGCCAAAGCCGCGACAGCCGCGCGCGGCAAAGCGAAAGCCGTCGCCAAGCCGAAGCCCGCGAAGCAGGCCGCGCCGCCGTCCACTCCGCGCGACGACAAGCCGCTCACCACCGGCGAGCGCGATCGGCGCTTCAACCTGCTGCTGCAGACGGCCTGCCTGAAGGCCGGATCGTCGGCCGCGGTGATCGGCATCACCCGCAAGGTGCCGCTGCTCGGGCGGCTGGCGCCGACGTTGCTGGGCAACGTCAACGAATCGATGTCGCTGGGCCGGCTGCATCACCAACTGGTGCGCGACGTGATCGCGCTCTACGACCTGGAATTGAGCGATCTGGAAGAACGCGGCGTGATCCTGCTGGCCACCGCCGTCACCGAGAACGCGCACCAGCTGTCGCGCCAGATGATCGAACGCATCGTCGCGCAACTGGGCGGCCGCTACCTGCAACCGGTGGCCTCGCGCATCCTGCCGCTGGCCAGCCTGGTCACCGACATCGCCGGCGCCATCGCCGGCACCTACGCCGTGGGCAAACGCGCGCAGGCCCTGTGCAACCTGCCCGGCACCGCCCGCAACCTGGCCGACCTGCTGCGCGGCCTGAGCGGCATCGACGAAAGAAAACTCTTCAGTTGGAGCGGCGAGGCCCTTCGCCTCGCCCTGATGCCGTTCCGCGGCGTGCTCGGACTACGCTCGGTAATCAAAGGCTGACCACCCCAGCCTTTGATCTCTCCCGATTCCCGATTCCCGCAAAATCAATCCACGACAAACTCGCCACGACACCCGCGATCCACCCACACCCCGTTGCGGTCGTAACCCCAGCTGCGGTTGTAGATGCAATCCGAATCGCTCAGCTGCCGCACCAGATCGGCATCGCGCCGGATCCGCGCCGGACAGTGACGATACCGATCGTCGCGCGATTCGCAGACCAGGGTCTGGCCGTGGCTCGGACGGTCGACCGGCAGTCCACCGCCGCCGCCGCCGTAACCGCCGCCGCGCCCGACTTCGAATTCGCCGCGGCAGCCGTCGCGCACCCACAGGCCGCGCCGGTCGGCACCCCAGGTGCGGCCTTCGACGCACGGCGCCGATGACATCTGGTTGACCAGCCGCACGCCGCCGCGCACGTCGACATCGCAATAGATCTGGTTGAAATCGCGCGACTCGCAGCGCACCACGCTGCCGTCCTGATAACCGTAGCCGCCGCTCTGCTGACCGCCACCGATTTCGAACTCGCCGCGGCAGCCGCCGCTCACCCACACGCCGCGCCGATCCCAGCCCCAGGTGCGGCCTTCGACACAGGCCGTATCCGACAGCTGATTGACCAGTTGCGCGCCATCGCGGGTATCGGCATTGCAATAGATCTGCCGGTAATCGCGCGATTCGCAACGCACCACTTCGCCGTAATACCCCTGCGCCCGGCTGTCGCCGGCAGCCAGCAACAGCAACAGGCCCAGCACCACGTACCCCAATCCGATCCTCGATGGCATGAGAGCCCTCTCCCTCGTTGCGTTGACCACGGCGCGACTCTAGGCGAAAAGCGCTGAACCGACGAGCAACTTTTTCAAACGTGCCGCACGCCGGAGCTGGTCGGGAGACGTGTGTGCACCCCGGCGAGCTCGGCCGACGTCCCCGAACCAATGCATGGGATCGTCGATGAAGGGGCGTTGTTGGGCCGCCGCGTCCGCAAGCATCGACGAGAAGCTTCCTCTCAGGATTTCTTCATCGCAATCCAGGCATCGATATGTCTCTCCAGCGCCGCCAACGGCACCGACCCGGTCTCCAAGACCGCATCGTTGAAATCCCGCAAATCGAACTTGTCACCCAGCGCCGCCCGTGCCCTCTCGCGCAGTTCCAGTATTTTCATCTGCCCGATCTTGTAGGCCAGCGCCTGCCCCGGCGTGCCGATGTAGCGGTCGATTTCGTTGACGATGTCCTGCTCGGTCTTCGGTGCGTTCGATTTGAAATAATCGATCGCGCGCTGGCGGCTCCAGCCCTTGTAGTGCATCCCGGTGTCGACGACCAGGCGCACCGCGCGCCACATGTCGTAGGCGAGTTGGCCCATGCGATCGTACGGGTCTTCATACAGGCCCATCTCATAGCCGAGGCTTTCGGCGTACAGGCCCCAGCCTTCGCCGTAGGCGACGAAATACGCCACGCGGCGGAACATCGGTTGCTCGGGCATTTCCAGGCCGAGCGCGAACTGGAAATGGTGGCCGGGCACCGCTTCGTGCAGCGACAGCGGCATCATTTCCCACTTCGGGCGCGTTTCGGGCTTGTAGAGATTGACGTAGTAATAACCGGCGCGACTGCCGTCGGCGGCGCCCGGCTGGTAGTACGCGGTCGTCGTATCGGGCGCGCTGGTGGCGGGGATCGGGCGCACGCCGTACGGCATCCGCGGCAGCGTGCGGAACACTTTCACCAGTTCCGGATCGATGCGCTTGGACAGGGCCTGGTAGCCTTCCAGCAGGGCTTCCGGCGTCGCGTAGAAATATTTCGGATCGCTGCGCAGATGCGCGAAGAAGTCTTCCAGCGTGCCAGCGAATCCGACTTCCTGCTGCACCTTCGCCATCTCGCCGCGAATGCGCGCGACTTCCTTCAATCCGATGTCGTGGATGGCGTCGGGCGTCAGATCGGTGGTGGTGTAGTAGCGCGCCAGGAATTCGTAGAACGCCTTGCCTTCCGGTCGCTCCGAGGCCGCCACCGCTTCGGGCGCCGCGGCCAGATAACTTTCGTTGAAATACGTCGACAGCCGTTCGTAGGCCGGCAGCACGACTTCATCGATGACTTTCGTCGCCTCGTGGCGGATGCGCTCGCGTTCGGTCAGCGGAATGCTGTCGGGAAATTTGCGGAAGGCATCGAAGTAACGACTGTCTTCCGCCTTTTCGACACGCTGCGCGGCAAGTTGCGCCGGCACACGCTGCAGGATCACTTTCGGCGGCACCACGCCGGCCTTCTGGCCTTCGCGCATCAGCACGATGGCTTGGTCGGTGAGCGTGCCGTAGCCGCGCAGGCGGGCGATCCAGTCGTCGTAATCCTTCACCGTGCGAAGCGGCATCATTTCGGTGAGTTCGTGCAGCGTCTGCAAGCCGCCCTGATGCGTCACCGGCATCAGATATTCGCGAAAACGCTGCCGCTCGATCTGGCGTTCGAGCTGCCACTGGAAGGTGTCGTAGTTGAGCTGATCGGCAGCCGACAAGGCACGGCGATCGATGGCCTTCAACGCCGCGAGCGCCGCTTTGTCGGCGGCCTGGCTCGTTGCGATCGCGTCGAGGCTCGCATCCGGCAATTTGTCGTTGAAACGCGGATCGCCGTAGAACGTCGCGTTGATCGGATTCTCGCGCAGCCCGCGCTGCCACTCGGCATCGAACAAGGCGCGCAGGTCGCTCGCCGCGTCGGCGGCGGCGACGGCCGGCAGGCAGGCCAGCAGCACGGCCAGCACGGTGGGAATCGCAGGCATGGTCCACTCCTCGGATCGGGTCCGAAGGATTATGCCGTTTGTGTGTTTTTTTTGGCGGCGGCGACGCAGCCGCCGGTCGATCATTCCGGCCGCGTCGTGAAGCTCTCGCCGCAGCCGCATTCGGCCGCCGCATTGGGATTGCGGAAGACGAACTGGTGGTTGAGGCCGGATTTGACGAAGTCGATTTCGGTGCCGTCGACCAGTTCGAGGCTGTCGGCGTCGACCAGCACGCGCACGCCGTCCTGTTCGAACACGCGGTCGTCGGCCGCTTGTTCGCGCGCCATGTCGACGCGGTAGCCCCAGCCCGAGCAGCCGGTGCGCTTGACGCCGAAGCGCAGGCCCAGGGTGGCGGGGTCGTCGGTGAGGTAGCGCTTGATGCGCTCGAGTGCGGCGTCGGTAAGTCGGATGCCCATGGTGGTCCGGGTTGTGCGAAGCGTCAGTATATAGCCGGCGCCTGTCTGGCCGCGGCGCCATTGGTTATCATGGCCGTCTGCCCGGATCTGGGCGCTCAATCGTGGAGAATCAAGGCATGTCAGTGGTCAGCGTCGAGCAGGCGCTGTCGGGCGGGGTGTCCGCCGGCAGCGAAGTCACCGTCCGCGGCTGGGTCCGCACGCGGCGCGACTCCAAGGCCGGGCTGTCCTTCGTGAATCTGAGCGACGGCTCGTGCTTCGATCCGATCCAGATCGTCGCGCCGGCGGATCTGGCCAACTACGAGTCCGAGATCAAGCGGCTCACGGCGGGCTGTGCGGTGATCGCCACCGGCACGCTGACGCCCTCGCAGGGCCAGGGCCAGAGCTTCGAACTGCAGGCCAGCAAGGTCGACGTGGTGGGCTGGGTCGAGGATCCGGAGACCTATCCGATCCAGCCCAAGGCGCATTCGCTCGAATTCCTGCGCGAAGTGGCGCACCTGCGCCCGCGCACCAATCTGTTCGGCGCCGTCACGCGTATCCGTCATTGCCTGGCGCAGGCGGTGCACCGCTTCTTCCATGAGAACGGGTTCTACTGGATCAACACGCCGATCATCTCGACCTCGGATGCCGAAGGCGCGGGCCAGATGTTCCGCATCTCGACGCTCGATCTGGCCAACCTGCCGCGCGACGCCAGCGGCGCGGTCGATTTTTCGCGCGATTTCTTCGGCAAGGAAGCCTTCCTCACCGTGTCGGGCCAGCTCAATGTCGAGGGCTATTGCCTGGCGCTGTCGAAGGTCTACACCTTCGGGCCGACCTTCCGCGCCGAGAATTCGAACACCGCGCGGCATCTGGCCGAGTTCTGGATGATCGAGCCGGAGGTCGCGTTCGCCGATCTCAACGACAACGCCAACCTCGCCGAAGCCTTCCTCAAGTACCTGTTCAAGACAGTGCTCGAGGAACGCATGGACGATCTGAAATTCATCGCCGAGCGCGTCGAGAAAACCGCGATCACGCGGCTGGAAACCTTCATCAACGCGCCGTTCGAACGCATCGACTACACCGATGCGGTGGCGCTGCTGCAGAAGAGCGGGCAGAAGTTCGATTTCCCGGTCGAATGGGGCCTGGACCTGCAGACCGAGCACGAACGCTGGCTCACCGAGCAGCATGTCGGGCGGCCGGTGGTGGTGATGAATTATCCCGAGCACATCAAGTCGTTCTACATGCGCTTGAACGACGACGGCAAAACCGTCGCGGCGATGGATGTGCTGGCGCCGGGCATCGGCGAAATCATCGGCGGTTCGCAGCGCGAAGAGCGGCTCGACATTCTCGATGCGCGCATCGCGAAGTTCGGCCTGGATCCGGCGCATTACCAGTGGTATCGCGATTTCCGCCGCTACGGCACGGTGCCGCACGCGGGCTTCGGGCTCGGTTTCGAACGTCTCGTTGTGTACGTGGCCGGGCTGTCGAACATCCGCGATGCGATTCCGTTCCCGCGCACGCCGGGCCACGCCGAGTTCTGACGGACAGCTCCGCTCATGTTGACGTTCTTCGCATTGCTCGCCGTCGCCGTGGCGATTTCCGGGCTGATGGCCTTCGTGTTCTTCTGGCCGATGGCGCTGGTGCATCTGCGCGACCGGCATGGCGAAAAACTGCGCAGTTTCGGCGGTTTCGCCTTCGCCGCACCGGAGGCGCTGCGCTGGCTGCTCGGCGGCCGCTATCGCGAACTGCGCGATCCGGGCCTCAACGGCCTGTGCACACCGGCGCGCTTGTCGCTGTGGGCGATCGTGCTCAGTCTGGCGGCGGCCGGCGTGTTCGCGCTGCTGGCGCAAGGGCTCGGACGATGAGCGTCGTGCACGAAGAATGGTGGGTGGCGTCGCTCGGCAAGACGCTGGTCTGGGCGCGCCTGCGCATCCTCGATTCGGGTGCCGCCGAGGTGTTCGATTGCGATGCACGCACGATCACGTTCGACAGCGACGACAGCGCACGCGCGGCCCTGCTCGATGCCGAATTCCGCGTCTTCGACGGCCTCGACGAAGACGACGCGCAGCAATTGGGTTTCGTGCTCGACCAGGTCTCGCCGCCGCAGGCCGGCAGCGACGAAGCGCTGCGCGATCTGATGATCCAGTCGCCGCCGACGATGCAGTAACCGGTAGCAACGTATGTACACGCCGCGTCATTTCGCCGAATCCGATCTCGCCCAGCTCGATGCGCTGATCGCGCGCGACGCCTTCGTCACGCTGGTCTCGGTCGACGCCGACGGCCTGCCCTTCGCCAGTCATCTGCCGGTGCTGTATCGGCGCGACGGCGAGCGCGTGCTGATCGAAGGCCATTGGGCGCGGCCGAATCCGCAGGTCAGGCACGCCGGTCCGGCGCTGATGATCGTGCAGGGGCCGCATCACTATATTTCGCCCGGCTGGTATCCCGACAAGGAAGTGTCGGCGCGGGTGCCGACGTGGAACTACGCCATCGCACATCTGTCCGGCGAATTGCAGATCAGCGACGATACCGAGGTGCTGGCCGATCTGGTATCGCGTTTGAGCGAGCGCTTCGAAGCCAGCGTCGGCAACGACTGGCGGTTCGAGCGCGAGCGCGACGACCATGTTTCGCAGCTGCGCGGCATCGTGGCGTTCCGCTTCGAGCCGTCGCGCATCGAGCTGAAATTCAAGCTCAACCAGAATCATCCTGAAGCCAATGTGCGCAACGCCGCGGACGGATTGCACGCGCTCGGCAACGCGCAGGCCGATGAGATCGCCACATTGATGCTCGATCGTCTCGAACAACGCCGCGTTTGAACGGGAGCACGCAATGGACCTGAATCTGGCCGGCCGGCACGCATTGGTCTGCGGCGGCTCCGAAGGCATCGGGCGCGCGGCGGCGATCGAACTGGCCGGCATGGGCGCCAGCGTCACCCTGCTCGCCCGCCGCGAAAGCGCCTTGCGCGAGGTCGCCGAGGCGCTGCCGCGGGCCGATGTCGCGCAGACGCACGGCTGGATCGCCGCCGACGTCAACGACACCGACGAACTGCGCCGTCGAATTCAGGCGGCAGCCACCGCGCATCCGTTCCACGTGCTGATCAACAATAGCGGCGGTCCGCCGAGCGGCCCGGCGCACACGGCCGCCGACGAGGCTTTCGTCGATGCCTTCCGTCAACATCTGCTGGCCGCGCAGGCCTGTGTGCAGGCCGTGTTGCCGGGCATGCGCGACGCGCGTTTCGGCCGCATCGTGAACGTGATTTCGACGTCGGTGAAAGAACCGATCGTCAATCTCGGCGTATCCAATACGATCCGCGGCGCGGTGGCCAGCTGGGCCAAGACTTTGTCGCGCGAACTGGCGGCCGACGGCATCACCGTCAACAACGTATTGCCCGGCTACACCCGCACCCAGCGGCTCGAACAGATCCTGCGTGATCGTGCTGCAGCCACCGGCAAATCCGAAGACGCCGTCGCGCAAGGCATGCTCGCCAGCGTGCCGGTCGGCCGCTTCGCGCAGGCGCATGAAATTGCCGCGGCGATCGCATTCCTGGCCTCGCCGGCTGCTGCCTACATCAACGGCGTGAGTCTGGCCGTCGATGGCGGGCGGATGCAGTCGATTTAGCGATTGCAGTCGTCACCGCGTTGACTTAACGTCCGGCAAGGCGAGCGCGGGGGTCCAAGGGGGATCGGGTGCGCTCGCCCCTATCCTCGGGGGATTCCAACGTGACCAAGTCTTTCGCGCGCCGCAGCGGCGCTCGCACCTGTCTTTTTGCCAGTATTTTCGTCGCCCTGCATGCCGCGCCGCTGGACGCAGCGGTGGATCGTGGTGCCTTGATGCGCAGCGCATCCATGCTCGATGCGCGCGTCAATTATTCGCAGGGTTTCCAGGCCGCTGCGGCCGGCCGTAGCGCCGAGATCGCCACTGCGCTCAGCACCGCACGCTCGCGCAACGACGCCATCGGCAACGCCGCACGTTCGCTGCAACGCACCGTTCCCGGCCTGCAAGTGCGTGTCTCGCCGATCACCGGCGCGCCGGACAGTGTCGGCAGCAAGGGCGGCCCGCTCACCGGCCCGGATGCGCGCGGCAGCGAAGCGATCGTGCGCGATTACCTGCGCCGTCGCGGTGCGATCTACGGCTTGTCGAGCGCCGATGTCGGCGATCTGGTGGCGCTGGGCGACAGCCCCGGCGGCCGCAGCGGCCTGCGCATGCTGCGCATGGAGCAGCAGATCGACGGGCGCCCGGTATTCCAGAGCGAAACCCGCTTCGTGCTCGATCGCCGCGGCAGCCTGATCAAGAGCAACGGCCAGCTCGTGCCGGCCGCGCGCTCCAGCGTCGCCGCGTTCGACGCAGGCTCGCTGATTTCCGCACCGGCGGCCGTCGAAGCCCTGCTCGGTTCGGTCGAAGAGAACGGTTCGGCGTCGGAGTTCGCCGTGGCTTCGACCACGCAGGGCCGCCTGCGCCTGACCGAAAACAACGATTACGTCGCCGGCGACATCACCGCGCGCGAAGTGCTGTTCCCGCTCGCGCCCGGCCTGCTGGTGCCGGCCTGGTCGCTGGTGGTGTTCACCGGGGGCGAACACGATTGGTATGCCGTCGTCGACGCGCGGTCCGGCGCCCTGCTGTGGCGCAAGGACATCCGTTCGCACGCCTCGACCCAGGAAGCGCGCTTCTCGGTCTACGTGCAGGCCGATGGCGTGACGCCGGCCGACAATCCCGCGCCGGCCTCGCCGACGACCGCTGTCGCCGGCGCCGGCACGCAATTCCCGGAAATCGCGCGCAGCATCGTGAATATGAGCACGGCGCAGGATCTGTCGGCCAGCCCGAACGGCTGGATCGACGATGGCGTTACCACCACCACCGGCAACAACGTCGATGCCTGCGCCGACGCGGTGGGTGGTGGCGGCGAAACCAACGTTTGCGACATCGGCACCGTCGACAACAACGGCCGGCCGGTCGGCAACCCCGACGTCAATCTGAACAATCGCGATTTCCTCGGCGCCGCGCCGCGCGATTTCAACTACACGCCCTCGCCCGTCGCAGGCAACGCCAACGCCGGCGATACGCCGACCGGTGCCGGGCAAGTAGCGTTCCGCCGCGGCGCGACGACGCAGATGTTCTACGCATCCAACTGGTATCACGACCAGCTCTTCGCGCTCGGCTTCAATGAAGCGTCGGCCAACTTCCAGCAGACCAACTTCAGCGGCATGGGGGTGGGCGGCGATCGCGTGCTGGCCGATGTGCAGGATGCCAGCGGCACCAACAACGCCAATTTCGCCACGCCGCCGGACGGCGTGTCCGGACGCGCGCAAATGTTCCGCTTCGATTTCCCGAATCCCGACCGCGACGGCGATCTGGATACCGAAATCGTCATCCACGAGTTGACCCACGGCCTGTCGAACCGCCTGGTCGGCAACGCGGCCGGCCTCGAATGGAGCCCCGGCCAGGGCATGGGCGAAGGCTGGAGCGATTTCTACGCGCTGTCGCTGCTCAACAACACCAATGCCGACTTGCCGGATGCGTCCTACGCGTCGGGCTCGTACGCCACCTACCAGCTCGGCGGCCTGGCCGACAACTATCTCTACGGCATCCGGCGTTTTCCCTACAGCACCGACAACAACGTCAACCCGATGACCTGGGCCGATGTCGACGACAGCACCACCGACTACAGCGGCGGCGTGCCGATCAGCCCCTTGGGCTTCGAGTTCAACGGCGGCCTGGAAGTGCACAATCTGGGCGAGATCTGGATGCTGTCGCTGTGGGAGGTGCGAAGCCGCGTGATCGCCGATCCGGCCGGCGCCAACGGCGATGTGCCCAGCGGCAACCAGACGATGCTGCAACTGGTCACCGATGCGCTCAAGCTGACGCCGACCAATCCGTCGGTCGTGGAAGCACGCGATGCGTTGATCGAAGCCGACTGCGCCACCAACGCCTGCGCCAACGAACGCTGGATCTGGGAAGGTTTCGCCGATCGCGGCCTGGGCTACGGCGCGGTCGCGCCGCTCGGCGTGATGGGCGCATTCAACCTCGGCAACATGGGTGTCGGTGAGTCGACCGCGCTTCCTGCGCTCGAGGTGGCAAGCGTCACCATCGACGACAGCGAGGGCAACAACAACGGTGCCATCGATCCGGGCGAGCCGGTGCGGCTGTCGCTATCGCTGCGCAATCCGTGGAACCACGCTTCGGGCGCCGAAAGCAACGTCACGGCCACGCTCGTCGCGCTCTCGCCGAGCGTCACGGTGTACGACGACGCACTGACCTTCGGCGCGGTGGCGCAGCAATCCGTGGTGGCCTCAAGCGACGATCTGGTGATCGCGCTCGACCCGGCCGCGGTCTGCGGCGGCAGCCTGAAATTCCAGCTCGATATCAGCAGCGACGCTGGCATTTCGTCGACCGATTTCGAGGTGCGCATCGGTACGGCGAACGGCGTCGACTCGGCGGTCACCTACACCCAGGCCGCTCCGTTGGCCATTCCCGACGGCGATGCGCGCGGCGTGTTCAACGTGCTCAACATCACCGACGATCTGGTGATCGCCGATCTCGATTACCGCATCGATAACCTCGGCCACACCTGGACAGGCGACCTCACCGTGATGCTGCGCGGCCCGGACGGCCTGGGCGGCAATGTGATCTGGCTGCGCGAAGCGTTGTTCCCCGGCGGTGGCAACGGCGACAACTTCGTCAACACCGTCATCGATGACGCCGCGACCGGCGATCTGAATACGAGCACCGCCGCGATGGCGCCGTACACCGGGTCCTGGCGGCCGCCGTTCAACTCGCCCTTCTGGCCGGACCTGGTCGGCGTACCGTCCGACCCGGTCGGCCTGCTGTCGCGCTACAACGGCAAGAGCACGACCGGCGACTGGACGACGCTCGTAGCCGACCAGTTCAATGCCGACTCGGGCACGCTCAACTCATGGTCGTTGCTGGTGACGCCGGTGCATTTCGATTGCACCGCCTTCGTCGCCGCGGCCGCCGTCAGCGGCACCAAAACCGTCGCCGGCAGCTTCCGCGAAGGCGGCACGGTGACCTACACCATCGTGCTCACCAACGACGGCACCGCCAACCAGCCCGACAACGCGGCCGACGAGTTCGTCGACCAGCTGCCGGCGGGCCTGACCCTGGTGAGCGCCAGCGCCAGCAGCGGTTTCGCGGCCGATGCGGGCGGCAACAAGGTGGTCTGGAACGGTGCGCTCGCGCCGCTCGGCGGTTCGACCACGATCACCATCACCGCCACGGTGGATGCCGGGACCATGGATACGACGCTGACCAACCAGGCCGAGATCTGGTTCGATGCCGACGGCGACGGCGTCAACGAAAGCCTGCGGCCGACGGACGACCCGACGCTGCCTGGCGTCAACGAGGCCACCAGCTTCGATGTCCAGTTCGCGCAACTGAGCGCCAGCAAGACGGTCGCCGGCAGCTACATCGTCGGCAACGAAGTCACCTACACCATCGTGATCAACAACACCGGCACCGGCGACAGCGCCGACAATTCGGGGCACGACTTCTACGACCCGCTGCCGGCCGGATTTAGCGTCGACAACGTCTCGGCCACCGCGGGCACCGCCGCGATCGCAGGCAACGATGTCACCTGGAACGGTTCGGTGCCCGCGCAGGGCAGCGTCACGATCACCATCGTCGGCACCGTGTCACCGGCGGCGACCGGCACCGTCGTCAACCAGGGCACGGTTTGGTTCGATCCCGCGCTGGGCAGCAATGACACGTTCGTGCTCACCGACGATCCGGCGCTGCCCGGGACGCAGGACCCCACCGCCTTCTCGCTGGTCGCCACCGATGTGTCGATCAGCAAGAGCAACGGCCAGACCGGCATGGTGATCGGCTCGACTGTCACCTATACGGTCCAGGCGACCAACGCCGGGCCGCTGGCGGTCGTCGGCGCCAACCTGGTCGACACCCTGCCCATCACGCTCACCGGCACCACCTGGACCTGCTCGGCCAGCGGCACGGTGTGTCCTTCGGCCGCCGGCAGCGGCAATATCAACGAACTGGTCGATCTGCCGGTGGCTGCGACGATCACCTACCTGGTGACGACCACGGTGGCGTTCTCGGTCGGCGATACCATCACCAACACGGCGACCATCACGGTGCCGTCGTCCACGCCGGAAGCCAACCCCGCCAACAACACGGCCTCCGACGCCGACCTCGTGCTTTCGACGATCATCTTCGCCAACGGTTTCGAAGACTGATCATCGCCACAGGCAGCGTGCCCCGCTCCCGGGCACGCTGCTCACTGCATCAACCGTTGGCGGCGTCGCTTCCCGCGACGTCCTTCACGCCTTTTCCCGATTCCCGCCTCCCGATTCCCGGCAAGCGCTGCATCAAACGGCGCAGCGGTTAAACTTCGCGGATGGCGGTCCGCTGTCTTCACCTCATCGATGGCGAGGCGCAAGCCTCGCAGAACGAACGCTGGCTCGACGTGCACGAGCCGGCCACCGGCGCCGTTCACGCGCAGGTCGCTGCCGGCGATACCGCCGACGTGGCGCGCGCCGTGGCGGCGGCCGGGCGTGCCTTTCCGGCCTGGCGCGCCCTGCCCGCCAGCCAGCGCGCACGCTGGCTCGACCGGCTTGCCGATGCCATCGAAGCACGACTCGACGATTTCGCCGCGGCCGAATCGCGCGACGGCGGCAAGCCGTTGCGCCTGGCGCGCGATGTTGAAATTCCGCGCGCGATTTCAAACTTCCGTTTCTTCGCCGACGCCGCCACCCAGTTCGCCAGCGAATCGCACCACGACGAGGCCGGCCTGAACTACACACTGCGCGCGCCGCTGGGCGTGGTCGGCTGCATCAGCCCGTGGAATCTGCCGCTGTATCTTTTCACCTGGAAAATCGCGCCGGCGCTGGCCGCAGGCAATACCGTGGTCGCCAAGCCGAGCGAAATCACGCCGCTGACGGCCTGGATGCTCGGCGAACTCGCACGCGAAATCGGCTTTCCGCCCGGCGTGTTGAACATCGTGCAGGGCGACGGCCCCGGCGTCGGCCAACCGCTGGTCGAACATCCGGACGTCAAGGCGATTTCCTTCACCGGCAGCACCGCGGTCGGCAAGCGCATCGCGTCGGTTTGCGCGCCCGCGCTGAAAAAAGTTTCGCTGGAACTGGGCGGCAAGAACCCGACGCTGGTCTTCGCCGACGCGCCGCGCGCCAAACTGCTCGATACGGTGGTGCGCAGCGCCTTCCAGAACAGCGGGCAGATTTGTCTGTGCGGCTCGCGCATCCTGGTCGAACGCAGCTATTACGAGGAATTCCGCGATGCCTTCGTGGCGCGCGCGAAAGCGCTGAAAATCGGCGACCCGCTCGATCCGCAGACCAACGTCGGGCCGATGGTGTCGCGCGCGCATTTCGACAAGGTGATGGGCTGCCTCGCCACCGCGCGCGCGGAAGGCGCGAAGATTCTGTGCGGCGGCGATGCGATGTGGATCGACGGCCGCTGCGCCGACGGCTGGTTCATCGCGCCCACCGTGATCGAAGGCCTGGGGCCGGAGTGCCGCAGCAACACCGAGGAAATCTTCGGCCCGGTGGTGACGCTGCAGCCGTTCGACGACGAAGCGCGCGCGCTGCAACTGGCCAACGCCACGCCGTACGGTTTGGCCGCATCGCTGTGGACTAACGATCTCTCGCGTGCGCATCGTGTCGCGGCGCAGATCGATGCCGGCATCGTCTGGATCAACACCTGGCTGATGCGCGACCTGCGCACGCCGTTCGGCGGTATCAAGCAATCGGGGCTCGGACGCGAAGGCGGCAACGACGCCATGCGCTTCTTCACCGAGCCGCGCAATATCTGCATCGACCTGACCTGATCGACCTGACCCGATCGACCCGACCTGAAGCGTCCGCCCTACCGACATGGAACAACTGTGAGTCAACTCAAGGCATTGCTCGACCGCAACCGGGCCTGGGCCGCGCAGATGCGCGCCGAGGATCCGGGCTTTTTCAAGCGGCTTTCCGGCCAGCAGGCGCCGAAGTATCTGTGGATCGGCTGCTCCGATTCGCGCGTGCCGGCCAACCAGGTGACCGGCCTGGCGCCCGGCGAAGTCTTCGTGCATCGCAATCTCGCCAACGTGATGTCGCACGGCGATCTGAATTGCCTGTCGGTGATGCAGTTCGCCGTCGACGTGCTGAAGGTCGAACACGTCATCGTCTGCGGCCATTACGGCTGCGGCGGCGTGCATGCCTGCCTCACCGGCACGCGCATCGGGCTGGCCGACAACTGGCTGCGGCATGTCGGCGATGTCGCGATCAAACACGCCGAAATCCTCAATGCGATCGATCTGGAAGCGCTGCGCCACGCACGGCTGTGCGAGCTCAACGTGATCGAGCAAGTGGTCAACGTGTGCCAGACCACCGTGGTGCAGGACGCCTGGGCGCGCGGGCAATCGTTGTCGGTGCATGGCTGGATCTACGGCCTGCTCGACGGCCGTATCCGCGAACTGGGTTTCGGCGTCGATGCGCCGGACGATCTTGCGCCAGCCTATGCGAGCGCGATCGACGCCATCCGCGAAGGACGCACCGCGCCATGAGCGACGTCATCCACGCGGCGGCCGCTCCCAAACCCGTCGGCGCGTATCCGCATGCGCGGCGCGTCGGCAATCTGCTGTTTCTGTCCGGCATCGGGCCGCGCACGCCCGGCACCGATGCGATACCCGGCAACGAAGTCGACGGCGACGGACGACTGTTGCGCTACGACATCCGCTTGCAGACGCATTCGGTGTTCGCCAACGTCCGTGCCGTGCTCGAAGCCTCCGGCGCGCGCTGGGAACATCTGGTCGACGTCACCGTCTATCTCACCGACATGGCGCGCGATTTCAAGGCCTACAACGCGATCTGGGCCGAATACTTTCCCGATCCCGCGACCGCGCCGTGCCGCACCACGCTCGGCATCACGGCGCTGCCGACGCCGATCGCGATCGAACTCAAGTGCGTCGCCGCGCTGCCGGCGGCGTCCTGATCCGCTCCGGAGAATCGCCATGCTGATGCCGCCGATCGACTTCCAGCGCTGGATCGACGAACACCGCCACCTGCTGAAACCGCCGGTCGGCAACAAGTGCATCTACGACGGCGATTTCATCGTGATGGTGGTCGGCGGCCCCAATCAGCGCACCGATTACCACTACGACGAAGGTCCCGAATTCTTCTACCAGCTCGAAGGCCAGATGGTGCTCAAGCTGCAGGAAGACGGCCGCGCGCGCGATATTCCGATCCGCGCCGGCGAAATCTTCTATCTGCCGCCGCGCGTGCCGCATTCGCCGCAGCGCATGGCCGATTCGGTCGGCCTGGTGGTCGAACGCAAGCGCCTGCCGCACGAGAAAGACGGACTGATGTGGTTCTGCGAACGCTGCAACCACAAACTGTTCGAGCAGTTCTTCACGCTGCAGAACATCGAAACCGATTTCCCCGCGGTATTCGAACGTTTCTACCGCAGCCGCGAATTGCGCACCTGCGAGGCCTGCGGCCATCTGAATCCGGCGCCGGCGAAATACGGCGAATGAAGCCTGCCATCATCGGGAACGACTAGACCGGAACCACTAGCCCGGAACGATTAGACCGGACCGACTAGACCGGACCGATTAGAATCACCGCATGCTCAAGATCGATTCCCACGCCCACTATCTGCCGCGCGACTGGCCGAACCTCGCCGAAAAATACGGCGACAATCGCTTTCCCGTGATCCATCACAGCGACGACGGCCGCTCGCGCATCTACAAGGACGGCAAGTTCTTCCGCGAGATCTGGTCGAAAACCTGGGACCCGCGCGAGCGCATCGACGATTACGCGCGCTTCGGCGTGCAGGTGCAGGTGATCAGCACGGTGCCGGTGATGTTCAGCTACTGGGCCACGCCGCATCACGCGCTCGAACTGCACCAGGCGCTCAACGATCACATGGCCGAGTCGTGCCGCGAACATTCGCGCCACTATGCCGGCATCGGCACGGTGCCGATGCAATCGCCGCGGCTGGCGGTGCAGGAACTCGAACGCTGCCTCGACCAGCTCGGCCTGCAGGGCGTGCAGATCGGCTCGCACATCAACGACTGGAACCTCGATGCCGAAGAACTGACGCCGTTCTTCGAAGCCGCACAGGATCTGGGCGCGGCGATCCTGGTGCATCCGTGGGACATGATGGGCGCGGCGACGATGCCGAAATACTGGCTGCCGTGGCTGGTCGGCATGCCGGCCGAACAATCGCGCGCCGCGTGCTGCCTGATTTTCGGCGGCGTGCTCGAACGCTTCCCGCGCCTGAAGATTTGCCTGGCGCACGGTGGCGGCAGCTTTCCGTACACGATCGGTCGCATCGAGCACGGCTTCAAGATGCGGCCCGACCTGGTCGCCACCGACAATCCGCGCAATCCGCGCGAATATCTTGGTCAGTTGTATTTCGATTCCTGGGTGGCCGACGATCGCGCACTGCGTTACCTGCTCGACACCGTCGGCGTATCGCAGGTGATGCTCGGCACCGATTATCCGTTCCCGCTCGGCGAACAGGTGCCGGGCGCCGGCATCGCGGCGCTCGAACTTTCACCCGAAGAACAGGCGCGCATGTATCACGGCACCGCACTCGAATGGCTCGGGCTGACGGCG
Source organism: uncultured Chiayiivirga sp. (assembly GCA_965653565.1). Taxonomy (GTDB): domain Bacteria; phylum Pseudomonadota; class Gammaproteobacteria; order Xanthomonadales; family Xanthomonadaceae; genus JALCLA01. Next base: position 81,835 of record CBFHAI010000005.1, read on the forward strand.
TCGCGGTTCGGTCACTGAGCGGCCGGATACAGATAGCCTACGAAATGACATCGAACGACACTTTGTACAGCGCCGAATACGCCGCCGCGCAGGATGCGGCCGATCCGCTGCGCGCATTGCGCGACGAATTCCACGTCCCGCAGCACGACGGCGCGGACCAGCACTATTTCTGCGGCAATTCGCTCGGGCTGCAGCCGCGCGGCGTGCGCGCGGCGCTGATGCAGGAACTCGACGACTGGGCCGCACTCGGCGTCGAAGCGCATTTCCGCGGCAAACAGCCGTGGATGCCGTATCACGAGAGCGTGCGCGAAGGGCTTGCGCAACTGGTCGGCGCGCAGCCGGGCGAAGTGGTCGCGATGAATTCGCTGACCGCGAATCTGCACCTGCTGATGGTGAGCTTCTATCGGCCGACGGCGGACCGGCCTGCGATCCTGATCGAGGCCGGCGCGTTTCCGTCGGACCGTTATGCGGTCGAATCGCAGTTGCGGTTCCATGGTTTCGATCCGTCGCGCGATCTGATCGAGCTGGGGCCCGATGAAGCCGACGGTACGATTTCGCTGGCGGCGATCGAACGCACGCTGGCCGAGCACGGCCATCGCATCGCACTGGTCCTGTGGCCGGGCGTGCAGTACCGCACGGGACAGGCGTTCGACCTGCGCGAGATTGCGCGGCTGGCTCACGCGCACGGTTGCGTCGTCGGATTCGACCTCGCGCATTCGGCCGGCAACATCGCCCTCGCCCTGCACGACAGCGGCGCGGATTTTGCGGCCTGGTGCCACTACAAATACTGCAATGCCGGTCCGGGTGCGGTGGCCGGCGCCTTCGTGCACGAACGTCACGCACGCAGCGATCGCCCGCGCTTCGCGGGTTGGTGGGGCCACGATCAATCGACGCGCTTCCGCATGGGCCCGCAGTTCGTCCCGACGCCAGGGGCGGAAGGCTGGCAGCTGAGCAACCCGCCGATCCTGGCACTGGCGCCGCTACGCGTTTCGCTGGATTTGTTCCAGCGCGCGGGAATGCCGGCGCTGCGCGAGAAATCGCTGCGCCTGACCGGCTACCTCGAAGCCCTGATCCGCGCGCGCCTCGCCGACACGCTGCAAATCGTGACGCCGGCCGATCCGGCCGAACGCGGCTGCCAGCTCTCGCTGCGCGTCGCCGGCGGCCGCGACCGCGGCCGCGCCCTGTTCGAACATCTCGAATCGATCGGCATCATCGGCGACTGGCGCGAACCCGACGTGATCCGCATCTCACCGGTGCCGTTGTACAACACATTTGGGGATGTGTTGGCGTTTGTGCGGGCCGTCGAAACCTGGCGTGCGCGCTAGCCGAATCAAAGGATTCTCGATGTCTGCAAACAATCGCTCGATCACCCTGATCGGCGCCGGCCTCGCCGGTGCCCTGCTCGCTACGCTGCTGGCGCGGCAGGGGTGGCAGGTCGAAGTATTCGAGAAGCGGCCCGATCCGCGACGCAAGGGTTACGAAGGCGGGCGCTCGATCAATCTGGCCTTGGCCGAGCGCGGGCTGCATGCGCTGCGGCAGGCCGGGCTCGAGCGCGAAGTGATGCGGCAGGCGGTGATGATGCGCGGGCGCATGGTGCATTTCGCCGACGGGCAGGCGCAGTTGCAGCGCTACGGTCGCGACGACAGCGAAGTGATCTGGTCGGTGCATCGCGGCAATCTGAATTTGCTGTTGCTCGATGCGGCCGAAGCGGCGGGTGCGGTGCTGCATTTCGATCAGCGGCTCGAGCAGGTCGATTTCGCTGCACGTCGTTTCGCCGTGGTGAACGACGTCGATCGCACGCGCCGCGAACACGATTTCCGCACGCTGGTCGGCGCCGACGGCGCAGGCTCGGCGCTGCGCCAGGCGATGAATGCGGTGACGCCGCTCTGTGAGCGCTTCGAGCCGCTCGGTCACGGTTACAAGGAACTGGAAATTCCGCCGGCCGACGACGGTGGTTTCCGCATCGAGCCCAATGCCCTGCATATCTGGCCGCGCGGCGGCTACATGTGCATCGCGCTGCCGAATTCGGAGCGCACTTTCACCGTGACATTGTTCCTGCCGTCGGAAGGCGATCCGAGCTTCGCAAGCGTGCACACCGCAGCGCAGGCGCGCGCCTTGTTCGAACGTGACTTCCCCGATGCGCTGGCCTTGATGCCGACGCTCGAACACGATTTCGTCGCCAACCCGATCGGCGTGCTCGGCACCTTGCGGCTCGATCGCTGGCAGCTCGACGATCGTGCGGTGCTGCTGGGCGATGCGGCACATGCGATGGTGCCGTTCCACGGGCAAGGCATGAACTGCGCGTTCGAGGATTGCATCGACCTCGCGCAACGCCTCGAAGGCGCGACCGACCTGGCCGCCGCCTACGCCGAGTTCGAACGCGTGCGGCGCCCGAACGCGCAGGCGATCCAGGCGATGGCGCTGGAGAACTACATCGAGATGCGCGATCGCGTCGACGATGCGGACTACCTGCTGCAACGGCAACTCGAACGCCTGCTCGCCGAACGCCATCCCGGCCATTTCGTGCCGCGCTACGCGATGGTGACGTTCCGCCGGATGCCGTATGCGACGGCGTTCGAGCGGGGCATCGTGCAACGGCTGTTGCTGCAGGACGCGACGCGCGGTTGCGCGTCGATCGATGACGTGGATCTGTCTGCGGCGGATGCACTGGTGCGAGAACGCCTCGCACCGCTGCCGCAGGAAACGCACTGACGCAGAGCTTGCCCGGATTGCGCTAGCGCTTCATCCGGGCTGCGAAAGCTCAGGGCTGCAACACGGCCTCGGTCGTCGCGGCGCGGCCGCCACGCGCGCGCCGGATGGTGTTGCCGGTCGCCGCACGCAGGTCGTCGAGCATGGCGTAGATGGTCGGCAGGAACAGCAGGCTGACCACCGTCGAGAACGCCAGGCCGCCGGCGATCGCACGCGCCATCGGGTAGTAGGCCGGGCCGCCGCCGCCCAGTTGCGTGGTGCTCAGGCACAGCGGCACCAGCGCCAGGATCGCGGTGCCCATCGTCATCAGGATCGGCCGCAATCGCTCGCGGCTGCCGGCCACCAGCGCCTCGGTGCGCGGCATGCCGTGGCGGCGCAGATTGTTGATGTGTTCCACCATCACGATGCCGTTGTTCACCACCACGCCCATCAATACCAGGATGCCGATCGAGGCCATGATGGTGAAGGTGGTGTTGGTGATCCAGAACAGCCAGAACACGCCGAGAATCGAGAACAGCACGCTGCTCATGATCGCGGCCGGGAACAGCAGCGATTCGAACACGGCCGCCATCACGACGTAGATCATGACCAGCGCGATCAGCGTGTTGAAGGCCATCTGCGCGCCGGATTCGTCGTTCTGGCGGAAGGCGCCTTCGAAGGTGTAGCGATAGCCCGGCGGCATCTTGGCCGAAGCCAGCGTTTCTTCCATCGCCTTGCGCGCGTCCTCGTTGGTGAAGCCATCGGCGAGATTGGCGCGCAGCGCCAGCATCGTCTGCTGGTTCAGGCGCGTGATGGTGGTGGCCGATGGCTGCACGCTGACGTTCACCACCGACAGCAGCGGAATCTGCGTGCCGTCCGGCGCGCGCAACGTGAATTCCGACAAGTCTTCCAGGCCGAAATCGTCGGCGCCGGCGTAGCGGATCCAGACCGGTACTTCCGAATCGCCGCGGCGGAATTCGCGCAGCGGCTCGCCGCGCAGCGCCACGCCGACGAAGCGCGCAACCTCCGCCGCGGAGAGCCCGAATTGTGCGGCGCGCTCACGATCGACGCTGACCGACAATTCCTGGTTCGCGTCACCGATATCGATGCGCACGTCGCGCAGCTCCTTGCGCTGCGACAACACCGGAATCACCGAATCGGCGATCTCCTTCAACGTGGCCGACGAATCCCCGATCAGCGAAACCTGCGCTCCGCCATCGTCGCCGCCACCGCCGCCCGGTCCGTCGCCGCCGCCGAACTGCACGGTCGCACGCGCCGATTTGGGCAGGCCCTCGCGGATTTCCTCCATGATCTCTTTCGAGCTGCGCAGGCCGCCGCCGTCTTCCTTGAGCTGGATCTGCAGGCCGCCGAAGCCCTGCTCGCCGAAGAACGAATACAACTGCGCGATCTGCAATTCCTCGCGGCGCGCGTCGAGCCAGTCTTCGAGCTTGCGCACTTCGGCTTCCATCTGCGGCAGCGAGTAGGCGCCATTCCACTGGATGTTCAGTTCGATGCGGCGGCCGACCTCTTCCTCGCCCATGTCGAACTTGGTCTGGGTGGCGGGAATCATGCTCACGGCGATGATGACGACGATGCCGAGCACGCTCAGGCCGCGGTGTTCGAGCGTCCATTGCAGCAGGCGCGCATAGACGTTCTGCATGCGCGGAATGATGCCGGTGTGCGCGACCGCCGCCGGCGGCGTTTTCAGCCGTGCCGACAACATCGGAATCAGACTGATCGCCACCAGCCACGACGCCAGCAGCGACACCGATATCGTCACCGCGATCTGCACCATGAAGACGCTGATCTGGTTGGTTTCGCCGAACAGGTTCGGTACGAACACGATGCAGTGGCAGAGCGTGCCGGCCGACAGGGCGATCGAGACGTGGCGCGCGCCGACGATCGAGGCGCGGCGCGGATCGTCGGGATATTTCTCGCGTTCCTGATAGATGCTTTCGACCACGACGACCGCGTTGTCGACCAGCATGCCGACCGCCAGCAGCAGCCCCATCATCGTCAGGATGTTGAGGCTCAGGCCGAAGAAATACATGAAACCCAGCGTGATGACGAAACACACCGGGATCGCCAGCGTCACCATCAGCGTCGACGGCCAGTGGCGCAGGAAGAAGAACAGCACGGCGATCGAGAGCACCAGGCCGATCAGCCCGGCTTCGGCAAGTTCCATCAACGATGAAGTGACGTTCTCTCCCTGGTTCTCGATCAGGTGCACCTGGATGCCCTGCAGCGTGGGCTCCTGGCCGATCTTCTCGATCTCGGCCAGGGCCGTGCGCGCCACTTCGACGAGATTGGCGTTGCGCTCCTTGAAGATATCGAAGGCGACGGCGGCCTGGCCTTCGAGGCGACGCCCGACATCGAGGCGCTGCGGCTTCAGATGCACTTCGGCAATGTCGGACAGGCGCAGGCCGTTGCGGCCGATCACCAGATCGCGCAGTTCGTCGAGGTCGCGCATTTCGCCGACCGGCTGCACGCGCAGGCGACGATCGCCTTCTTCGATATTGCCGGCCGACACCGAAAAATTCACCGAGGTCAGCTGCTGCGCCAGATCGTTGAGCGACAGACCATGCGCGGTGAGCCGGTCCGGATCGACCGCGATTTCGATTTCGTTGGCGGCCGCGCCGTTGATGTCGACGCGCGCGATGCCGGGCAGGCGTTCGAGACGCTGCTTGATCTCGCGATCGATCAGGTCGTAATCGCCGCGCAGATCGCGCGGACTGGCAAGACGTGCGCGCAGCACCGGCTGGTCGGCGGTGGAAAACTTCAGCATGAAGTAGCGCTGCATGTCCGCCGGCAGTTCGTTGCGGATCGCATCGACGCGATCGCGCGCCTGCGCCGCGGCGATTTCGACGTCGCGATCCCAATCCGACAGGAAGATGCCGACGAAACCGCCGTCGGCCTGCGCCTGCGAGGTCATGCGATCGATGCCCGGCAGCGTCGAGAGTGCTTCTTCCACCGGCCGGATGATCGTGCGTTCGACTTCCTGCGGCGTGGAGCCCGCATAAGGCAACTGCACGCCGACGAAGGGGAAGCTGATCTCGGGGAACTGCTCGAGCGGCAGGCGGAACGCCGCCACGGTGCCGATCACGATCATCGACACGAAGAACATGATCGTGGTGACGGGCCGCTTGAGACTGAACTCCGCGACGGTCATGCGTGCGCGCTCCCGAGCAGGTCCTCGTCGTCGTCCGGGGTTTCGGGCAACGGCTGGGCGCGGCGCACGTAGTACTCGTCGGGCTTGCGATCGAGCAGGTTGTAGACGATCGGAATGACGAGCAGCGTCAACAGCGTCGACACCGCCAGGCCGCCGATCACGGTGATCGCCATCGGCGCGCGCACTTCGGCGCCTTCGCCGTGGCCGAGTGCCAGCGGCAGGAAGCCGAGCAGCGCGGTGAGCGTGGTCATCACGATCGGCCGCAGGCGCGAACTGGCGCCCTGCAGGATCGCCTGCACCTTCGGCACACCGGCTTCGCGCAGCTGGTTCACCTTGTCGATCAGGATGATGGCGTTCTTCACCACGATGCCCACCAGCAGGATCAAGCCGATGAAGACGACCACCGAGATCGACGACGAGGTGAGTTTCAGCGCCAGCACCGCGCCGACCACCGCGAGCGGAATGGTGAACAGGATGACGAACGGATGCAGCAGCGATTCGAACTGCGAGGCCATCACCAGATAGACCAGGAAGATCGCCAGGCAGAACGCGAAGATCAGCGAATTGATCGAGGCTTCGAGTTCCTCGCCCTGCCCGCCCACGTGCAGGCTCACGCCGGTGCCGAGCGGATTCTCGGCGACGATGCGCTGCACTTCTTCGACCGCGGTGCCCAGATCGCCGTAGCGCAGGTTGGCCGAGACGATCGCCACGCGCACCTGGTCGACGCGGTGGATTTCGCTCGGGCCGGTGGTGGCGACCACTTCGGCGACGGATTCGAGCGTGACCGGACGTTCGGATTCCGGGTTCACGATCATGCGGCGGATATCGGCCACCGAAGCGCGGTCGGCATGCTGCGCGCGCACCAGCACGTCGATCTTGCGATCGCGGAAGCTGTAGCGCGTGGCCACTTCGCCGCGCACTTTGCGCACCACCAGATCGGCGATCTGGCGGGTGGTCAGGCCGAGCGCGGCGGCGCGTTCCTGATCGAAGCGGATCTGGATTTCCGGGAAGCCGACTTCGACCGTCGACTTCACATCGGCGTAGCGATCCGATTCGCCGAGCAAGGCGGCGAGGCGGCGGCCGGCGGCTTCGATCTCGGCCAGGTCCTGGCCGCGCAATTCGATTTCGAGCGGCGTGGAGAAGCTGAAGATTTCCGGACGGCCGAACTTGACCTGCGCGGCCGGATAATTCTCCATCGTGCTGCGCAGCGATTCGATTTCGCGCGCCTCCATGTCGGCCCCCGCGCCGCGTTCGAGCACGACGGTGAGCTTGCCGATGTTTTCGCCGGCCTCGGTCGGGTTGGCATCCAGCCGCGTGCCGGTTCCGCTCACACCGTAGAGCGCCGCCACGCCTTCGTCTTCGCCGTGCTGCGCCTGCACCGCGCGCACCAGTGCGTCGGTTTCGGACAGACGCGTGCCGGGCGGCAGTTTCATCGTCAGCTCGAAGCGATCCTGCGCCAGCTGCGGGATCAGATCGACGCCCAATCCGGGCACCAGCGCCAGCGACAGGACGAACGCCACGGTGGCCGAAATCAGCACCAGCGCCGGACGCGCGAGCGCCTTCGGCAGCACGCGCAGATAGGCGGCGGCGGCCCAGTCGTACGGCTTCATCACGATGCTGCCGACGAAGCGCAGCACGCCGCCGATCACCGCGCCGATGGCGCGGAAAGCACGCACGATCAACCACGCCAGCCCAAAGAACAGCGCGCCGATACCGCGCCGCGCACCGCGCACGCCGGCCGCGACCGGCTTGAGCGCGCGGCGCTGCGGACGCCATTCCGGATGACCCGGCTCGGGCTGGTACGCCAGCGGCGAAGTGGCACGCAACGCCGACAGCATCGGGATCAGCGTCAGCGACACGATCAGCGACATCAGGATCGCGATCGACACCGTCAGCGCCTGGTCCTTGAACAATTGGCCCGCGACGCCCTGCACGAACACCAGCGGCAGGAACACCGCGACATTGGTGAGTGTGGATGCGATCACCGCCATGCCGACTTCCTGCGTGCCGGTGATGGCCGCGCGCAATATTCCGAGGCCGCGTTCGCGCGCCTTGGCGATCGATTCGAGCACGACGATGGAATCGTCCACCACCAGACCGGTCGCGAGCGCCAGACCCGACAGCGACATCACATTGAGCGACAGTCCGAACTGGCCCATGAAAAAGAAGGTCGCGATCAGCGACACCGGCAGCGAGAGCGAGATGACGAAGGTGCTCCAGCTGTCGCGCAGGAAGAAGAAGATCAGCAGGATGGCGAGCACGCCGCCGAGCAGCGCGTCGGTGCGCACATCGGCCAGCGCCTGGCGGATGAAGATGGCCTGGTCTTCGACGACGGTGAAGTCGGCGTCGGCCGGCATGTCGTCCTTGAGATCTTCGAGCGCCTTGTGCAGCGCATCGGCGACAGCGACGGTGTTGGCGTCGCCCTCTTTGTAGATCGCCAGCTCGACGGCTTCCTGGCCTCCGATGCGGATGATCGCTTCGCGTTCCTTGTAGCCCTGTTCGACCGTCGCGACATCGCGCAGCCGCACCGGCATGCCGCCGGCCGCGCCGCCGCCCGACGATTCCGCCGCGGCAGCACGCGCAGACGCTGCGGCCGCCGCTGCTTCAGGCGAGGTCCCGGCGATGCGCGATGCAGCCGCCGCGGCTTCCTGCGCGGCGCTCGAACCGCCGCCGCCACCACCGGTGGTGACGAGCAGTTCGCGCATCTGATCGAGTTCGACGAACTGGTTCATCGTGCGCACGAGATAGCGCTGCGTGCCTTCTTCCAGACGGCCGCCGGAAACGTTGACGTTTTCCTGCTTGAGGCGATCGATCACGGTGGCGATCGGCAGGTTGAGCTGCGCCAGTTTCTGCTGGTCGATCAGCACCTGCACTTCGTCTTCCAGGCCGCCGCCGACTTTCACGGCAGCCACGCCTTCCACCGGTTCCAGGCGCTTCTTGAGTTCTTCGTCGGCATAGCGGCGCAGGCGCATCAGCGCGGCTTCCGGACTGCCGGTCTGATCGGCCTTCGCGGCCAGCACCAGGCGCATGATCGGCGCGGTCGACGGATTGAAGCGCAGCAGCACGGGCTGCTCGGCTTCCAGCGGCAGGCGCACGACTTCGAGTTTGTCGCGCACTTCCAGGCCGGCGCGATCCATGTCGGTGCCCCAGGCGAACTCGAGGATCACATCCGACTGGCCGGTGCGCGACACCGAATGCAGCTTGCGCAGGCTTTTCACCACGCCGACCGCTTCTTCGACCGGCTCGGTGATCAGCGTTTCGATTTCGGTCGGTGCGGCACCGGTGTATTCGGTGCGCACCGTGAGCGTGGGATAGCTCAGGTCGGGCAACAGGTTGACCTTCAGATCGCGCAGCGCGATCAGGCCGAACAGCACGACCGTGAGCGTCGCCATCGCGACGGTGACGCGACGGCGGGTGGAGACTTCGACCAGGCTCATGGCTGTTTCGGCGCCTCGGCGACGGTTTCAGCCTGGGCGATCGCCGGCGGTTCGGCGGCGGCCGGCGGCAGATTGAGCACTTCCACCTTGGTGCCGTCGCGCAGCGTGACCTTGCCGGCGGTGACCACCGATTCGCCTTCGGCCAGGCCTTCGCGGATTTCCGCCAGGTCGCCGCTCAGATAACCGAGCGTCACCGGCACGCGCACCGCCTTGCCTTCGCGCACCGCGAACACCGCGGCTTCGCCGGCATCGTCGAGCAGTGCCGTGCGCGGCACGGTGAGCGCATCCGAGCGCTGGTCGTAGATCACGCCGATGCGGCCGAACATGCCAGGCTTGAGTGCGTCCTGGCTGGCGAATTTGGTGGTGACGCGGAAGGTGCCGCTGCCGGCATCGACGACCGGGCTGACGCGATCGATCAGGCCCTTGAACGTCTTGCCCGGCAAGGCGTCGACCTGCATCGTCACTTCGAGGCCTTCGCGCATCGTCGCCAGTTCGCGCTCCGGCACGTTGAGCACGGCGTCGAGCTCGCGCGTATCGATGATGCGGAACAGCGCGGTGTTGAGCTGGATGAGATTTCCCTGCTTGACCATGCGCTGCGCGATCACGCCGTCGATCGGCGCGACGATATTGGTGTACGACAATTCCAGACGCATCATGTCGTAGGTCGAACGCTGGGTTTCGACGTCGTAGCGGATTTTTTCGTAGAGGTCGGCGGCGACGAGCTTGCGCTCGAACAATTCTTTCGAGCGCGCCAGTTCGGCTTCGAGTTTGCGCAGCATCGCTTGCGCGCGTTGCACTTCGAGCGCGGGACGCTCCGAATCGAGGCGCGCGAGCACCTGGCCCTTCTTCACCTTGTCGCCTTCTTCCACCAGCAGCTGCAGCAGCACGCCGGAGGTCTTGGCGACCACTTGCGCCTCGTTCGGCGCTTCGAGCGCGGCGGTGCCGTGGTAGCTGGCCTCGATCGGACGCTTGGCGACCTGCGCCACTTCCACCGGCACCGGCTTCTCGACTTTCTTGTCGGTGCCGTCCGGGTTCTTTTCGACTTCTTTCTCGGCGGCGGCGGTCTTGTCCTTGCCCTCGCCTTCGGCTTCCTCTTTGCCGCCGCAGGCGGCGAGCGAAGCGAGCATCAGGGCAAGGAAGACCGAGCGCGAAACACGCGGCAGCGAAGTCGAAGCAATGGATTTCATGATGAGGTCCGGCTGGGAGGCTTGGTGATATAGTTAGCTACAACACCACTCATGTCAAGCAGGTTGTGCCCCATGTGCGCAGTCTGCCTATTGGGTAGTTCGCAGTACGCGTGCATGTAGTCACAACGACCGGCATTTCCCGGCGGTGTGACAGTGACTTACGGCACACCCTGGATGCAGTTTGGCAGGCGAAGGTTGCTGATGAAGTAGCGAAATCGGCGGTCCGACCGGACAGCCGCTTCACGAAAAATCAACGCGCGTCTGGCCCGGATTCGGTTCAGGTCTTATACTTGCCGACTTTTGGCGGCCCGCTTTCGTGCCGCCGTCCCACCCCTTGCCACGCCGCCGGACCTCACCGCCGATGAAGTCGAAATTCCGCCTAGCCCTAAGCCTCGCGCTCGCCTGCGCGGCCCTCCCTGCCTTCGCCCAGGGCGATGCCGAAGCGGGCAAGTTGAAGGTCTACACCTGCAGCGGCTGCCATGGCATCGACGGCTACAAGAACGCCTACCCGACCTACTCGGTGCCGCGCATCGGCGGACAGAACTACGAGTACCTGATCGCTGCGCTCACCGCCTACCAGAAGGGCGACCGCAAGCATCCGACCATGCGCGCGCAGGCCGAAAGCTTCTCGGCGCAGGACATCGACGATATCGCCACCTATCTCTCCAGCCTTGCCGCCGACGGCGCGCACAAGTAAGCCGGGACCGCCCATCATGATTCTTCGCAGCGCATTCGCCACCCTGCTTCTCGTCGCCTCGCCGCTGGCCTTCGCCAAGGGCGATGCCGAAGCCGGCAAAACCAAGTCGCAGGCCTGCCAGGCCTGCCACGGCGCCGATGGCAACGGTACCGGCGACGGCCAGTATCCGCGCGTCGCCGGCCAGTACGCCGACTATCTCGCCAAGGCCTTGCACGACTACCGCTCCGGCGCCCGCAACAACGTCATCATGGCCGGCTTCGCCAAGACGCTGAGCGATCAGGACATCGAAGACATCAGCCTGTACTTCTCGCAGCAGCCCTCGCCGCTCGGCGACTTGAGCCACCTGAAGTAATCGATCGCGATCGTGCAACGAAAAGCCCCGCAAATGCGGGGCTTTTTGTTTCGGTCGGCGGCTAATCCGTCGCCGGGGATCGATTGCGACGGGGAATCGGGAGTTGGGAATCGGGAGAGAGCCAGAGCAGGTCGCCGCACGCACGTCCTCGCGCCGCCGTTGCCCTTCTCCCGTTTCCCAATTTCCGACTCCCGCGACGAGCGATCAGGCGCGCTTGATGTAGGGATTCTCGCCGGTGCTGTGATCGGTCGCATCGCGCACTGCGGTCAATTCCGGGATGCGCGCCAGCAGCGTCTTTTCGATGCCCTGTTTCAGCGTCACGTTGGCGTTGCCGCAGCCGTGGCAACCGCCGCCAAACTGCAGGAACACTTCGCCCGCCGTGTTGAGTTCCTGCAGGGTGACGCGGCCGCCGTGCGAGGCGATCTGCGGATTGATTTCGCTGTCGATCACATGCTGCACACGCTCGATGAGCGAGGCATCGCCCGCCGGCGCTTCGCCCTTGATGCGCGGCGCGCGGATGCTGAGCTGACCGCCGGTGGCGTTGCTCAGATAGTCGATGTTCGCACCGTCGAAAAACGGCACGCTGGCCGATTCGACGAACAAGGTGAAGCCGTCGCAATCGAGCGCCCATTCGTCGCCGTTGAGATCCGCCGATTCGCAGAATTCGAGCTTGGCGTCGGCCGCCGGCGTGCCCGCGCGCAACGCGGTGAGGCGGATGCCCACCATATCGCCGCCCTGGTTTTCGATCAGGCGGCGGAAGTGGGATTGGGCGGAGTCGCTGATCTGAATCATGGATGCGGGATCACGGGTGCCGGGTTGTAGACGTCTTGAGCTTGAGCGCAATGTGGGGCCGAGGCCGGCACAATTCTAGTGCCTCGCACGCGGCGGGCGCAGCGAAGGCGGTTGCTATAATCCGGATCATCGCTTCTGCAGGGATTTTCCCATGAGCCGACTCGCCGCCCTCGCTTCCAGTTCCTGCCAGCCGCGCCGCGGTGCCGAATACCGGCTCACCGCCGCGCAGGTGGACGACGCCCTCGTCGCCCTGCCCGGCTGGGAAAAAGCCGACGACGGCAATGCCATCCGCAAGACGTTCCGCTTCGACGACTACTACGACACGATGGCCTTCGTGAACGCGCTGGCCTACATCGCGCATCGCGAAGATCATCATCCTGACTTGAGCGTGCACTACAACCGCTGCGTGGTGAATTATTCGACGCACGATGTCGGCGGCCTGTCGCAGAACGATCTGATCTGTGCGGCCAAGGCCGAGCAACTCGTCGCTGCGCGCGCGGAGTGACGGCGGCCGCGGCGATGCGCCGCGCGGCCATCATCGCCGTGGCGGCGGCGATCGTTGTTTCGTTCTGGGCGTTGTCGTGGTCTAGCGTCGAGGCCCTGCTGGCCGATGACGCGCAGACACGCGCCGACGGCTGGTCGGAGGGCCTGACGCCGTGGCGCTGGAAGCTCAGCGCGCCCGGCGCCGTGGTGTGGCCGGGCAGTGTCGGTTTCGAGCGCGTCGATCCCTTCGATTCGAACCTGATCGGCGCCGTCGTCGACGGCAATGCCGATCTTTCGCTTGCTCTGCGCGGCGAGAAGATCGATCTGTCGCTGGTCGACGAGATGTTCGTCGAAGTGGTCGCGCGAGATCCGGTGCGCGTTTCGTTGCTGGCGGAATCGGATGGCGGCGCGCAGACGCTGGGATCGGCCGGCGTCGAGAACTTCGCGGGCTTTCTCAGGATTCCGATAACCCCGCCGTCGCACCCCACGATCGATGCGCTGCGGCTGCATCTGGAAACCCGACCCGGTGCGCGCGTCACTTTCGGATTCGGCGGGCTGGCGGCGCGCGAGGGCGTGGCCGTGAAGCAGTGCGACGATGCGCAGCGCTGCGATTCGCGCGTGTTTCGCGTTGCAGCGCCCGCAGCGGTCTTCCCCGAGACGACGCTGGCGTGGCGCGATCGACTTCTCGCGCAGCGGCCGGCGGCGATCGTCACGCCATCGTCGGCCAATCCCCGGATTCGCGCCTTCGCCGCAGAAGTTCGCGCATCGATCGATCGCCCGGTGTTCTGGTTGCTGGCGAGCGCGCCGCTGCTGGTGGGGCTGTTGTCGCGCACCCGCCGCGATGCGCCGATGACGAGACTGCGATCCGCGTTGGAACTGGCGCTGGTGTTTGCGCCATGGCTGTTGCTGCAGTGGGCCGGCTGGCCGAGCGAAGGCGCGCCGCCGAAGGCGTCGTATGTTTTTCTCGCCTGCCTGGCGGGCGCCTTGCTGCTGAAGCCGCCCGCCGAAACCTGGCGTTTGCTCGGTGATGCGGCCGCCTGGAAGGCCGCAGGCTGGTTCGTGCTGGCGATACTGCCCATGCTGGCGGCAGTGTTTTTCCTGTCGTTGAAATTCGCCCCGGATTTTGTCGCCACGGCAGCGCTGTCACCCGAGAAGGCCTTGCGCTACGCCCTGTGGGCGCTGCTGCAGCAATGGCTGTTGCTGCGCGTGATTGCGCCGCGGATGCGCGCGATTGTCGGGTCCGGAGATTTCGGCGCGGTCGCCGCCGGCGCGCTGTTCGGCTTGCTGCATGTGCCGAATTTCGCGCTGATGACCGCGACCGGATTCGCCGGCAGCGTGTGGGCCTGGCTCGGCTATCGCCATCGCGCGCTGCTGCCGCTGGCGATGTCGCATGCGGTGCTGGGCATTGCGCTGCTGTGGGCCACGCCGACCTGGCTGGTGCGTTCGGCCGAAGTCGGCGGGCGCTACCTGATGCCCGGCGGTTTCTGAGTCGCGATGCGCCGTCCGATCCCGCGAAGCGAGCCCTAAACCCGCGACGCTACTTCTTCGTCAGCCGATCGATCACGAGCCGCAGATCATCGGGCAGCGGCGCATTCAGCACGTAGGGCTGCTCGCCATCCTTCAACGCGAAGCGCAGCGACGCCGCATGCAGGAACAGCCGCTTGAGGCCGCTCGCCTTCAATGATTTGTTGGCTTCCTTGTCGCCATATTTCTCATCGCCGGCCACCGGATGCCCGACATGCGCCGAATGCACGCGGATCTGGTGCGTGCGGCCGGTATCGATGCGCACCTCGGTATAGCTGTGCCCGCCTAGCAGATCGATGCGCTTGAAGTGACTGACGGAGGCCTTGCCTTCCGGGTCGACGCGCACCATGCGCTCGCCGCCCTGCAGCGTCGATTTGAGCAGCGGTTGGTCGACCGTGAAGGGTTTCTGCGGGATTTCGCCGACCAGCAAGGTCAGGTAGCGCTTCTCCAGCCGCCCTTCGCGAATCAACCGCTGCAGCTCGGTCAGGGCCGAACGCTTCTTCGCGATCACCAGCAGCCCGCTGGTGTCGCGATCGAGCCGATGTACCAGTTCGAGCGACTCGGTCGGCCGCAGTTTGCGCATCAGCTCGATGATGCCGAAGGAAATCCCGCTGCCGCCGTGGGTGGCGATGCCGCTCGGCTTGTTGAGCGCGAGCAGCGCCTTGTCCTCGTAGACGATGCTGGCGGCGACGCGTTCCATGGGCGCCGCGGGCGGCTCGCCATGGTCGGTGGGCGGCTCCAGCCGCACCGGCGGGATGCGGATCTGGTCGCCGCCGGCGATGCGGGTGTCGGGCTTGGCGCGCTTGCCGTTGATGCGCACCTCCCCCGTCCGCAGGATCCGGTAGATCAGCGAGCGGGGCGCGCCCTTGAGCTGCCCGAGCAGGAAATTGTCGATGCGCTGGCCGTCGCGGTCGTCGTCGACGCGCACCATCCGCACCCCGGAATTGCCGGTTTGCCCCTCGTTTGCCGCCATGACCTCGGGATTGCTACACTGATGGGGCGAGATATCGTCCTGATTTCGCTGGCCGCTCAATCATTTAAAGCAGCCAGTTCAGGTTCCGGTGCCAGCGCGCGACGTTTTTGAACGCCTCGACGGCGATTTTAACGGTTCGCGCACCGGCTGTCCGGTACGGCAGTTCGCTTGAGTACGCCGCAGCACTACGCGGCCCGCTCGAAGTCCCGTTCGGCGCGCGAGTGTCGGCCGGTTTTTTTTGGTTTTTGGTTTGCGAGCGCTCCCGCGGGCAATGCCCGACGGTCGTAAGCGCTGGAGTTTCTGCACGGCGACGGGTTTGCGCATGGCGCAGCCGTCGCCCCCGAAGTCTGGGCGCGGAGCCCCCGGCGTTCCTCGCGGTCGAGCGCGTGAGGAATGACAAGACAATGAAGAGAATGCTGATCAACGCGACTCAGCGTGAAGAGTTGCGGGTTGCCATCGTCGATGGCCAGACGCTCTACGACATCGACATCGAGCAACCGTCGAAGGAACAGAAGAAGTCCAACATCTACAAGGGCCGCATCACGCGGCTCGAACCGTCGCTCGAGGCCGCCTTCGTCGAATACGGCGGCGAGCGCCACGGCTTCCTTCCGCTCAAGGAAATCTCCCGCGATTACTTCATCGACGGGGTGAATCCGGACAAGGCCACGATCAAGGAACTGCTGCGCGAAGGCCAGGAAGTGGTCGTGCAGGTGGAGAAGGAAGAGCGCGGTAACAAGGGCGCGGCCCTCACCACGTATATCTCGCTCGCCGGCCGCTACATGGTGCTGATGCCCAACAGCCCGCGCGCCGGCGGCGTCTCGCGCCGCATCGAAGGCGACGACCGCGCCGCGCTGAAAGAAGCGATGGACGCGCTGAGCATCCCGGAAGACATGGGCGTGATCATCCGCACCGCCGGCGTCGGCCGCGATGCCGAAGAGCTGCAGTGGGACCTGGACTATCTGCTGCAGGTCTGGAAGTCGATCACCGACGCCGCCCTCGCCCGCCCGGCCGCCTTCCTGATCTACCAGGAATCGCGCCTGATCATCCGCGCGCTGCGCGATTATCTGCGCGCCGACATCGGTGAAATCCTGATCGACAGCAAGGAAGTCTTCGAGGACGCACGCGACTTCGTGCAGCAGGTGATGCCGCAGAACCTGCGCAAGCTGAAGATGTACGAAGACGACACGCCGCTGTTCAATCGCTACCAGATCGAATCGCAGATCGAAAACGCCTACGAGCGCGAAGTGCGCCTGCCGTCCGGCGGTTCGATCGTGGTCGACCAGACCGAAGCGCTGACCGCGATCGACGTCAACTCGGCGCGCGCCACCAAGGGCGGCGACATCGAGGAAACCGCGTTCAACACCAACCTGGAAGCCGCCGAGGAAGTGGCGCGCCAGTTGCGTCTGCGCGATCTGGGCGGCCTGGTGGTGATCGATTTCATCGACATGGAATCGAACCGGCATCAGCGTGAAGTCGAATCGCGGCTGTCGAACGCGCTCAAGCACGACCGTGCCCGCGTGCAGCTCGGCCGCATCTCGCGTTTCGGCCTGATGGAAATGTCGCGCCAGCGGCTGCGTCCGAGCCTGGGCGAATCGAGCCAGATCATCTGTCCGCGCTGCGCCGGCCACGGCCGCATGCGCAGCGTCGAATCGCTGTCGCTGTCGATCCTGCGCCTGGTCGAAGAGCAGGCGATGAAGGACAACACCGGCCAGGTGCTGGTGCAAACGCCGCACGAGATCGCCAACTTCCTGCTCAACGAAAAGCGTCGCGCGCTGTCCGAGATCGAGCAGCGCCACGATGTGCCGATCATCGTCGTGGCCGACGATCAGCTCGAAACGCCGCACTTCAACGTCAACCGGCTGCGCGAAAACGAGCTCGACGAAGATTCCGCGCGCCCGAGCTACCGCCGCACCACGCCGCGCAAGCTCGAAACCTATGCGTTGACGAAGGCGCATTTGAATGTGCCGGCGATGCCGGCCGTCACCGCGGTGAAGCCGATGACGCCGGCCCCGGTGCGCGACGAAACCACCGCGCCGGCGCCGGTCGCCGTCGTGGCACCGACCCCCGCGCCGCTGCAGGGCGAAGGCCTGTTCGCGCGCATGATCAAGTTCTTCCGCGGCGGTTCCGCGCCCGCAGCCAAGCCGGCGCCGATGCCGGCCGGCGGCCGTGCCGGCCACAACGGCCAGGGCGGCGGCCGCAAGGATCGGCCGGAACGCGCCGAAGGCCAGCGTCGCGACCGCGGCGATCGTGCGGAACGCAGCGAGGGCCGCGATGGCCAGCGTCGCGATCGTGGCGACCGCCAGAAACCGAACCAGCAGGACAAGCAGCAACAGCAGCAGAGCGGCCAGCAGCGCCAGCAGCAGGGCAAACAACCGCGTCCCGAAGGCCTGCATGCGAATGCCGAAGCCGGTCGCGCCGGACAGCAGCGCCGCGCCGAACGCGATGCCGCGCCGCGCAACGAGCGTCCGCCGCAGGGCGAACCGCGTGCCGACAAGCAACGCGAACCGCGGGAAGCACGCGAAGCGCGTGAGCCACGCGAGGCCCGCGAGCCGCGCGAGGCGAAAGCAGCCCTGCAAAGTGCCGCAGTTGCGCCGGTGATCACCGAGGAGCGGCCCGTCGTAGTCGTCTCGGGTGACGCGGTCGCGATCGAATCCAAAGCGGTGACCGCACCCGCCCCCGGTGCCGAAGCCGGCGGCGATACCGAAGCCAACGGCAGCAATGGACGCCGCCGTCGCGGCCGTCGCGGTGGCCGCCGCAGGCGTCGCCAGGAAGGCGGTGCCGCCGAGTCGATGAATGCGATCGACGGCGAGCAATCGGAACTGGATTTCGAAGACGAAGAGCCCGCCAGCGGCGCCGCGGCCGGCGGTCCGACGCCACGTCCGTCGCCGGCACCGGGTCCGACGCCGCGTCCCGCTCCGGCACCTGCAGCGGTTGCGGCTCAGCCGTCTTCGCTCGATGACGCGCCCTCGGCGGGCGTTCGCGAAGCCACCGATAAAGCTCGTGAAGTTTCGCCGTCGGTCGTTGCTCGGCCGATTTCGAGCGAATCCGGCGAAAAGGCCGTTTCGCAACGCGAAGAAGCCCCGGTAACGCAGACCGCAGCCCCGACACCGGTTGTCGCGCAAGCTCCGTCTGCCGAACCGCGCGGCGCGGCGCCGGCCGTCGTGCCGCAGCCGGCTCCGGGCGCAAAAACCGCTGAAGAAAACGTGCCCGCGTCGGCTGCGGAGCCGGAGCGAGTGCAAAGCGAACCCGCGGCTCGTCCGTACCTCGCCCCTGCCCCGCGTCCAGCGCCCGTTGCGGCGCCCGCGCCGATGGCCGCAGCTCATGCGAGCGTCGCACCGGCGCCGCTCGCGACGGAAACGGCAGACGTCGAATCGGCTCCGGTGATCGAGGAACTGCCGAAGCGCGAAACCTCGTCGACGGCGCCGACGCGCGAAATGCCGATCCTGCGCAATTTCGACACCGAGTCGACATCGGTCGTGGCGCGCGAATCCGCCACGCCGATCGCCCCGCAACCGGCTCCGGTTCCAGCCGCTGTTCCGACGCCGACCGCTTCTGCAGCACCGGCCGACACGCTTGCGGCGGACGACAGCGTCGACGAAGCGGCGCGTCCCACGCCGACCGAAAGCCTCGCCCCGGTAGCCGCTTTCGGCGCGAACACGGTGCCGGTGCCGGTCCCCGTCGTGCCGGAGGAAGCCGAACCCGGCTCCGCCAGCGAATCGGCCGACGAGCGCGATCCGTCGCGCAACTGACGGCGACCCTCGCAACGATCGGCCCGCGCAAGCGGGCCGATCGCTTTGTGCGACACGCAAAGCCCTCATCACACCGTCATCGGATCGAGCACCGAAAAACGCAGCGCCAGCTTCACCATCGAGGCCAGATCGCGCACGCCGAGTTTCTCGAACGCGTTGTACTTGTGCGACGACACGGTTTTCTCGCTCAGGTTCAAGCGATCGGCGATGTCGCCGATGCGCATGCCCTGCACCAGCAGCAGGATGGTCTCGAACTCGCGCGAGGTGAGCGTGCAGAACGGCGAGGCCGACGGCCCGCGCAGGCTGTCGAGCGCCAGATGCTGCGCGATCCGCCCGCCGAGATAGCGCTCGCCACGCGACACCGTGCGCACCGCGCGGATCATTTCCTGCGGCGAACAGCCCTTGCACAGATAGCCGAACGCGCCGGTTTCCATCACGCGCCGCGGCATCGGCCCTTCTTCCTGGGCCGACAGAATGATCACGCGCGTGGCGATGCCGGCCGTGACGATGCGCTCGGTCACCTCCAGGCCGCTGACGCCGGGCAGATAGAGATCGCACAGCAGCACATCGGGCTTGAGCTTGCGGATCTGCGTCAGCGCCGCTTCGCCCTCGCCGGCGTCGCCCACCACCTGGATGTCTTTCTCGCGCCCGAGGATGTATTTGAAGCCGGTGCGCGTGAGCTCGTGATCGTCGAGCAGGTACAGATGAATCATCCCCATCCCTCGCATTCGATGCGCCGCCGGGCGCCAGGCCCGGCGAACGATTCGCAATGTCCAAAGGTCGGGTATCCTTGCGCCCGCGAACGCGGCGGACGCCTCCGGAGAGATGGCCGAGCGGTTTAAGGCACCGGTCTTGAAAACCGGCGTGGTAGCGATACCACCGTGGGTTCGAATCCCACTCTCTCCGCCAGCTGCCCCGGCCGCGCGCGGCATCCCCATGACGCGGCGCGCGACGATTCCCTTCCTCTTTCCCCACCGATGCCACGCATCGGTTCGCCCGATAGACGCGAAGGCGCGTGGGGTTCGGCCACTTTTCGGGTCGGGAATCCGGAAATTTCTTCTGCGGCGTCAGCCGATGCGCTCGACGCCGCCCATGTAGGGACGCAGGACTTCGGGAATCGCGATCGAACCATCGGCGTTCTGATAGTTCTCCATCACCGCGATCAGCGCGCGGCCGATCGCCACGCCCGAGCCGTTCAAGGTATGCACCAATTCCGGCTTGCCGGTGGCCGGATTGCGCCAGCGGGCCTGCATGCGACGCGCCTGGAAATCGCCGCAGGTCGAGCACGAGCTGATTTCGCGGTAGGTATCCTGCGACGGCAGCCAGACTTCCAGATCGAAGGTCTTGACCGCGGCGAAACCCATGTCTCCGGTGCACAGCAGCATGCGGCGGTATGGCAGGCCAAGTTGTTCGAGCACCACTTCGGCGCAGCGCGTCATGCGCTCGTGTTCGGCGAGCGAATCTTCTGGACGCGCGATGCTCACCAGTTCGACTTTCTCGAACTGGTGCTGGCGGATCATGCCGCGCACGTCGCGGCCGTGGCTGCCGGCTTCGGCACGGAAGCACATCGAATGCGCGGTCAGCCGCATCGGCAGCGACGCGGCGTCGAGGATTTCAGCGCGCGCCAGATTGGTGAGCGGCACTTCGGCGGTCGGAATCAGATAGCGCCGCGTGTCGCCGACCTGCGTGGCGAACAGGTCTTCCTCGAACTTCGGCAATTGCGTGGTGCCGGTCATACTGTCGGCATTGACGATCAGCGGCACGTTGCATTCGAGGTAGCCGTGCTGCTCGATGTGCAGATTCAGCATGAACTGCGCAAGCGCGCGATGCAGGCGCGCCAGTCCGCCGCGCAGCACGGTGAAGCGCGCACCGCTCAGCTTCGCGCCGGCATCGCCGTCGAGCCAGCCGTGGCGTGCACCGAGTTCGACGTGATCCTTCACCGCGAAGTCGAACGAGCGCGGGGCGCCCCAGCGATGCACCACCGCGTTGTGCGATTCGTCGCCGCCGAGCGGCACCGATTCGTGCGGCAGGTTCGGCACGCGCAGGCTCAGGTCGGCGATCTCGGACTTGATTTCCTCCAGCCGCGTCTCCGAGGCTTTCAGCTCGTCGGCCAGCCCGGCCACCTCGGCCATCAGCGCCGCGGTGTCCTCGCCCTTGGCCTTCGCCATGCCGATCGCCTTGGAACGCGTGTTGCGCAGGTTCTGCAGTTCCTGGGTGCGGGTTTGCAGGTGTTTGCGCTCGGTTTCCAGGCGCTCGAAGCCGGCGGCGTCGAGTTCGAAAGCGCGCGTGGCTTTGAGGCGTTCGGCAGTCTGCGCGAGCTGCGAGCGCAGCAGGGCGGGGTCCAGCATGTGGAAATCCGGCAAGTGAAATGAAGCGCCGATTATAAGCGGCAATCCTCACGAGGCATTGCTCTTGCCGCGACGCGAAGGGCGTCGTCGCCGCGGCCTTGCGCCGCGGGAAAAACGCGAAGGCGGCCAAAGCCGCCTTCGCGTGGTGACACTCAGATCATCGGACCTTCGCCGAAGCGGTTCGGGCCCGGCGTACCGGCGATGAAGCCGCACATGATCAGCACGATCAGACCGCCGACGAACGGCACCAGGCCGATCAGGATCCACCAGGCCGACTTGTCCTGGTCGTGCCAGCGCTTGGCCTGCACCGCGAGCGACATCCAGATCAGCGGGATCAGCACGATCCAGATCCAGATCGGCATGGACATGGCGGCGGCGGCTTCAGGATCCTGCGCGGCGGCCGCCATCATCGGCCCCAGGGCCACCACGTTGATGATGATGCCGATGATCAGGCTGAGTACGAAGAACAGCCAGAAACCCTTGCGGCCGACGCGGCCATCGAACGAAAAAAGATACTTTCCCCAATTCATTACTACTTACTCCCCGGTGGATAGATGTCATCGCGCTGCTGAGCGCATCGCGATACTACCGAAAACGCAAGCGGCGCCGGAATCAGGACGCAAAAATTCGCTCGGATTCGTCGATGCCCAATCCGGACCGTTGACGCGATGCGTCAGCCGCGCAGCATTCCGGCCAGGCGCATGCCAAGCCACAGCAACGCCAGGCCGCCGATCAGGCTCGCGCTCAAGTACACGCCGCCCCAGTGCGGACCGCTGCCGCGCTGCAACAAAAACAACTCGACCATCAGCGCCGACCAGGTGGTCAATCCGCCCAGCACGCCCACCATCAGGAAGGCGCGCCACAACAAGGCCGACGATCCGCGCCCTTCGAGCCAGACCAGGACGAAGCCGGCGAGCAGGCTGCCAAGCAGATTCACTACCAGCGTGCCCCACGGAAACGTGCTGCCGACATGCCGCGTCATCCAGCCGGAGATCACGAAGCGTCCGACGGCGCCGATGGCACCGCCGGCGGCGACCAGCCAGAGTTGCTGCCACCACAACCCGATCACTCGCCCTCCCGCGCGCGGCGCCGGGCTTCACGCAGCGCGTCGAGTTTTTCCTTCAATTTCAGTTCGAGGCCGCGCGGCACGGGTTCATAGTAAACGCGTTCGCCGAGCGCGTCGGGAAAGGCGGTCTGGCCGAGCGCGACGCCGCCTTCCAGGTCGTGATCGTATTGATAACCGCGGCCGTAGCCGATCTGCTTCATCAACTTGGTCGGCGCGTTGCGCAGGTGCAGCGGCACGTCCGCGGTGCCGAAGGCTTCGACGTCGGCACGCGCCGCGTTGTAGGCCATGTAGGCCGCGTTCGATTTGGCCGTGGTCGCCAGGTACAGGGTCAGTTGCGCGAGCGCGAGCTCGCCTTCGGGCGAGCCGAGGCGCTCGTAGGTGTCCCACGCGTCGATCGCCATCGCGTGCGCGCGCGGGTCGGCCAGGCCGACGTCTTCCACCGCCATGCGCGTGAGGCGGCGCGCCAGGTAGATGCGATCGCAACCGCCGTCGAGCATGCGGCACAACCAGTACAGCGCCGCATCGGGATTCGAACTGCGCACCGATTTGTGCAGCGCCGAGATCTGGTCGTAGAACTGCTCGCCCTGTTTGTCGAAACGGCGCGTGCGATCGGCCAGCACCTGGGTCAGCGTCGCTTCGGTGATCGTGCCAGCTTCGCCCAGCGCCAGTTCGGCGGCGATTTCGAGCAGCGTGAGGCCACGCCGCACGTCGCCGTCGGCGGCGCCGGCGATCAGGCGCAATTGTTCGTCGTCGGCGCGTACGCCCTGCCCGCCCAGGCCGCGTTCCGAATCTTCCAGCGCGCGTCGCAATGCTTCGACGATGTCTTCGACGCCGACCGCCTCCATCACATGCACGCGGCAGCGCGACAGCAGCGCCGAGTTCAATTCGAAACTGGGGTTCTCCGTGGTGGCGCCGACGAACAGGATCGAACCGCGCTCGATATGCGGCAGGAACGCGTCCTGCTGCGCCTTGTTGAAGCGATGCACTTCGTCGACGAACAGCACGGTGCGCATGCCCGATTCGAAGCGCGCCTGCGCCTCGGCCAGCACCTGGCGCACTTCCGGCAAGCCCGAAAGCACCGCGGAAATCGCGCGGAATTCGGCCTGCGTGTAGCGCGCCAGCAGCAGCGCGAGCGTGGTCTTGCCGCAGCCGGGCGGGCCCCACAGGATCATCGAATGCACGTGGCCGGATTCGACCGCGCGGCGCAGCGCCGACGTCGGTGCCAGCAGGCGGCGCTGGCCGACCATTTCATCGAGCGTGCGCGGCCGCATGCGTTCGGCCAGCGGCGCCAGGGCCGCGCTGGCCTGGGTGGCGAGCGGCGCGAGCAGCGGCGCGCTGTTGGGACGGGGCTTCTTCACCCCGTCAGTCTAGCGGCGGTCGTGCGCTCAGCGCGCGGCCACCGCATCGTCGGCGAATTCGTTCTCGCCATGGCCCTGGGCCAGACGCAGTTCGTAGTCGACTGCCACCACCAGGCCGGTGGCGCGGTCGACGATCGCGCTGAAATCGACCGGCGTGGCGCCTTCGGCATCGAAATCGACCATGCCGGTGCCGCTGAAGGCGAAATGGTGCGGGCTTTCGGCGATCGGGTGCAGATCGACGAAGGACACTTCGGTCGGCTGGTCGGGAAACTCGGCCAGGATGCGCGCCGCGATCTGGCCGCCGACACGCTCGCTGGTGGCCGGATCGCTCTGCTCGCCCGGCGCGCGCGGCGTGCCGCGCAACGGACGCAGACGCAGTTCGAACACGCGGCCGTCGATCGCATCGTAGCCACCGACGAAACGCAGCGGGAACCAGCCGCCCGAACCGATGCGCATGCGGCCCACGCCATCGACCATCAAGGTGCTGACGCTGTCCGGCACGGTGCGCAGATCGACCACTTCGAGCTGCACCGTGCGACCCTGGCTCGCCGCCTCGACCGTCGATTGCAGCGACTTCAGCATCGCCTGCTCGACCGCGCTCGGGTCGAGATAGGTATCGAGCAACCGCAGGCCCGCCTTATCGGCGCTGCAGACCTGGGCGTCGGCGCGCACGTCGGAAAACGCCAGCGAGGCGGCCAGCACGATGACTCCGAAGCGAAGACCGCGAAGCGCGACATGGTGCGACATGGATGAAGCTCCGGAGGCATCGAAAACGATGCGGCTAAACGGAGCAACAAACGCGCCAACGACATGCGCGAATCAGCAGGCCCGACTATCAAGCGTTTGCGGCATCAACCTCAAGTGAACCAGGTTGCGCCGTGCATGGAACCGGTGGCGATTCCGCGCAAACTGCACGGTCCGCTCCTGCACCACATCACTCGTCGATGGCGTGTACTTCCGCGCTCTCGGCCATCTCGCCCACCACATCGACGCCTTCCGGCGGCACGAAGCGGAATTTGTCGGCCGCGAACCTCGGATTGCGGCGCCAGCCTTCGAACGCGATTTCGGTGCGCTGGCCGAGCGCGTCGGCCATCGTCATGCTGGTGAGTTCACCGCCGACGAAACCGAGGCGGGCCGATGAAATCTGCGCGTCTTCGCTGCGCGGCGTCAGCACTACCCAGGCGACGCCGCCTTCGGCCGGCGCTTCGCTCACCTTGAATTGACGATCCAGCTCGGCCGGATCGATCAGCGCCGCGAGCGGACTCTGCTGCTCTTCCAGGCTTTGCTTGCGTACCTGCACCTGTTCCAGATCCGGATCGTAGACCCACACATGATCGCCATCGGCGACGATAACCTGCGGATAAGGCTCGGCATATTCCCAGCGGAACTGACGCGGCGCCGACAGCGCGACGCGGCCCTGCGTCTCTTCGGTGAGGCGGCCGTCGGCGTCGAACACGCGCTGCACGAAACGGCCGTCGAGCCCGCGCAGGTCGTTGGTGAATTCCGCCAGCGCGGCGGGCGTGGCCGCCTGAGCCAGCGGCGCGAGAAGCAGCAGCGCGATCGACGCAAGAGTCTTCATGACGGGCACCCGTGAAAGTTGTGCACAGTGTGGGAAGTTTCGACTGAACCGGCGTCGACGGTAAGCGCGCGCCGGCGGGAACGAGCCGCGGCTAGTCGCGCACCGGCGGCGGTGCCAGCACGCTGCGATCGCCGTTGTGCTCGGGCGGCGTGACGATGCCGGCGGCTTCCATCGCTTCGATCAAGCGCGCCGCGCGGTTGTAGCCGATCTTCAGCCGCCGCTGCACGCCGGAAATCGACGCGCGGCGCGACTCGGTGACGATCTTGACGGCCTCGTCGTACAACGGATCGCTCTCGGCATCGCCGCTGCTGGCGGCCGCTTCCGGCAGGCCGGTGGCGCCGATCACCTGGCCGTCGCTGAGCGTCTGCACTTCTTCCAACACGCCCTGCAGATAATCCGGCTCGCCGTGCTGGCGGCGCAGATGATCGACCACGCGATGCACTTCTTCGTCCGACACGAAGGCGCCGTGCACGCGCTCGGGCATTGCGGTGCCGGGCGGCAGATAGAGCATGTCGCCGTGACCGAGCAACGTCTCGGCGCCGGATTGATCGAGGATGGTGCGCGAGTCGATCTTGCTCGACACCTGAAAGGCGATGCGCGTCGGAATATTGGCCTTGATCAGGCCCGTGATCACATCGACCGACGGACGCTGCGTGGCGAGGATCAGATGCACGCCGGCCGCGCGCGCCTTCTGCGCCAGCCGCGCGATGAGTTCTTCGACCTTCTTGCCGACGATCATCATCATGTCGGCGAATTCGTCGATGATCACGACGAGGTAAGGCAGCGCCTCGAGCGGCCGCGGTGCTTCGCCCAGTTCCGGATTCGGCCGGAACAGCGGGTCCATCAACGGCTGACCGGCTTCCTCGGCATCGCGCACCTTGCGGTTGAAGCCGGCCAGATTGCGCACGCCGACCGCCGACATCAATTTGTAGCGCCGCTCCATTTCGGCCACGCACCAGCGCAGGCCGTTGGCGGCTTCCTTCATATCGGTGACCACCGGCGCCAGCAGATGCGGAATGCCCTGATAGACGGACAATTCCAGCATCTTCGGATCGATCATCAGCATGCGCACGTCGCGCGCACTGGCCTTGTAGAGAAGGCTCAGCACCATCGCGTTCAAGGCCACCGACTTGCCCGAACCGGTGGTGCCGGCGACCAGCAGATGCGGCATGCGGGCCAGATCGACGACGGTGGGCCGGCCACCGATGTCCTTGCCGAGCGCGAGCGCCAGCGGCGAGGCCAGCTTGTCGTACTCCTTCGAGCGCAGAATTTCCGACAGGTAAATGATTTCGCGATTGGCGTTCGGGATTTCCAGCCCGATCACCGACTTGCCCGGAATCACATCGACCACGCGCACCGACTTCACGCTCAGGCCGCGCGCGATGTCCTTGTCGAGACTCGACACCGAACTGCCCTTCACGCCGGGCGCCGGCTCCATTTCGAAGCGCGTGATGACGGGGCCGGGATAGACGCCGACCACCTGCGCTTCGATGCGGAAATCCTTGAGCTTGAACTCGATCTGGCGCGACAGCGTTTCGAGCGCTTCTTCCGAATACCCCTTCGGCTGCGGCTTGGGTTCGTCGAGCAGCGACAGCGGCGGCAGCGAGGCATCGCCCGGCGTGGCACTGACCGCGAACAACGGAATCTGCTGTTCGCGCTGCGCGCGTTCGCTTTTTTCCGGCGGCGGCAATTGCGGTTCGATCTTGACCGGCTCGCGCTTGGCGCGCTTGACGGTGTCTTCGCGCCGCACTTCCTGGCGCTCGGCCTTGGCCGCGCGCGCGGCGCGCCACTCTTCGGCCTGATGCGCCTTGCGCGTGAAAATCCCGCCGAGCGACAGCACGCCGCGGCCGATGCGATCCATCAGCGCGAACCACGACAGGCCGGTGGCGAGCGTCACGGCGATCAGGAACAGCGCGAGCACGAACAAGGTCGCACCGAGGAAGCCGAAGCCCCGCAGCAGCAACGAGCCGACCAGTTCACCGAGCAGGCCGCCGGCGCCGGCCGGCAACGCTTCGCCCAATTCGCTGTGATGCAGCCAGGCCAGGCCCGAACCCGACACCAGGAAGGCGAACATGCCGCTCAGACGCAGCGCCGGCGTGATCGCGGTTTCTTCGTCGGCGGCGCGCCCGCGCAGCGCGCTCCAGATCAGCAGACCGACCAGCACCGGCAGCGCGTACGCCGCCAGGCCGAAGAACGACAGCACGATGTCGGCGAAGTACGAACCGGCGACACCGCCGAAATTGCGGATTTCGCCGGTGACGCTGCCCGAGTGCGACCAGCCCGGATCTTCCGCGCTATAGCTGACCAGGCAGGCCAGCAGGTACAGCAGCACCGGCACCACCAGCAGGATCAGGCTTTCGCGCCAGACCCGCCGGCGGCCCTCGCTGGCCGTGGATTTTCGAACCTCTTCCTGCCTGCGCGCCACCGTGCGAACTTGCCTCAAGAATGCCTGATTAGTGCTTGATCCTACTACGGATCAGACCGTCATGCCCTGCAGGGCCGGATGCACCAGGCGGCCGCCTTCGATGTTGATGCCGCGCATCAGCGGCACGCTGTCGCGCCAGTTGCCCGAGGCCAGTTTGTTGACCCAGGGCAGGATCGCGGCGCAGATCGCCTGCGACGAGGTCTGCGGCACCGCGCCCGGCATATTGGTGACGGCGAAATGGATGACGCCTTCCTCGACGTAGGTCGGCTCTTTCCAGGTGGTCGGACGCGTGGTTTCGAAGCAGCCGCCCTGGTCGACCGAGATGTCGACGATGACGCTGCCCGGTTCCATCGACTTGATCATGTCGCGCGTGACCACGTGCGGCGCCTTGGCGCCGGTGACGAGCACCGCACCGACCACGATGTCGGCCGACGCCACTTCGCGCGCGACGACATTGTCGTACGGGTACAGCGCGGTGACGTTGTTGCCGAGCGCCATCATCTGTTCCATGCGGTCTTGGCGCTTTTCGAACACCACCACGTTGGCACCGGCGGAAGCCGCGAGCGCGGCGGAGTTGCCGCCGGCGGCGCCGGCGCCGAACACCACGACCTTGCCACGCTCGGTCGACGGCAGGCCGCCGAGCAGCTTGCCCTTGCCGCCCATCGGCATGTGCAGCAGATGGGTGCCGACCTGCACGCCGATGCGGCCGGCGATGATCGACATCGGCGCCAGCAGCGGCAGGTCGCCGTTCTCGAGTTCGACGGTTTCGAAGGCGACGCCGGTCAGGCCGATATCGAGCAGCTGGCGGGTGAGCTTGGGCTCGGCGGCCAGGTGCAGATAACAGAACAGCAGGTGATCCTTGCGCAGGTATTGCAGGTCGCCGGCGATCGGTTCCTTCACCTTGACGATCAACTCGCCCTTCTCGTAAAGCGCGGCCGCATCGGGCGCGATCTTCACGCCGAGCGACACGTATTCGCTGTCCTTGAAGCCCGACTTGATGCCGGCGTCCTTCTCGATCCACACCTCGTGGCCGCGGCGCACGAGATCGCCGGCGGCGGCCGGCACGAGCGCGACGCGCCCTTCGAGGGTCTTGGTTTCGCGGGGAATTCCGATACGCATGACGCCATCCTCCCAGATGATGATTCGTTATCAGCCGCAGGCATTTGCCCGTCGGCGTTTCGTCCGTGCCTGCACAGCAAAAGCGCCGCAATCGCGGCGCGAGTCGATGTCCGGTTGTCGATGCAAGTTGTCGATGATGATCGTGGATGCAGATCGGCTGGCGGCGCCTTGATTCCCTCGGTCGAGCCCCCCATGCTGGTGACTTCGCCGAACGCGCCTCACGGGCCGGTTCGCGCAATGCAACGCTCTCCGCAAGCCCGCTTCGTCAGCTGACAATCACCCGACGAATCAACCGATAAACATCCGACAAATCAAACGCGACGATTATACATGACCGCCTCGAAGCACTGCCGTCTCCTCATCCTGGGCTCCGGCCCCGCCGGCTGGTCGGCGGCGGTCTACGCCGCGCGCGCCAACCTCAAGCCGGTACTGATCACTGGTCTGCAGCAGGGCGGCCAATTGATGACCACGACGGAAGTCGACAACTGGCCCGGCGACGCCCACGGCCTGATGGGGCCCGACCTGATGGCACGCCTGCAGGCGCATGCCGAACGCTTCGAAACCGAAGTGATCTTCGACCACATCCACACCGCCGAACTGTCGCAGCGCCCGTTCCGGCTCAAGGGCGACAGCGGCGAATACACCTGCGACGCGCTGATCATCGCCACCGGTGCCAGCGCCAAATATCTGGGCATACCGTCGGAACAGAAGTTCATGGGCAAGGGCGTGTCGGCCTGCGCCACCTGCGACGGCTTCTTTTTCCGCGAACAGGATGTCGCGGTGATCGGCGGCGGCAACACGGCGGTCGAAGAGGCGCTGTATCTGTCCAACATCGCGCGCAAGGTTTATCTCGTGCATCGGCGCGACAAACTGCGCGCCGAGAAGATCCTGCAGGACAAACTGTTCGCCAAACAGCAGGCCGGCAAGATCGAGATCATCTGGGATCACGGCGTCGATGAAGTGCTGGGCGACGACATGGGCGTCAGCGGCATGCGCATCCGGCACCTGAAAACCGACACGCTGCGCGAGATTCCGCTGCAGGGTTTCTTCGTCGCGATTGGCCACACGCCGAACACCTCGCTGTTCGAAGGCAAGCTGGCGATGCGCAATGGCTACATCACGGTGAAATCGGGCCTCGAAGGCAATGCCACGCTGACCAGCGTGCCGGGCGTGTATGCCGCCGGCGACGTCGCCGACCAGGTTTATCGACAGGCGATCACGTCGGCCGGTTCCGGTTGCATGGCGGCGCTCGATGCGGAGAAGTTTCTCGACAAGGAAGGCTGATGCCGCGCGAGAATTTCGACATCCCCGGCATCGACGAACGCGGCCCGACCGGCCTGTCGCGCACCGAACGCGCGCGCAGCATGACGGGCGGTTGCGCGATTGCCTCGGTCTACCCGGCCGATTGATTTCGTGACTGCGCACGCGACCCGGCGGTGACGGCGGAACTGCGACTGCTCCCGCGGCTTGCCGGCGTCCCCGCCCGTGCCTGGGATGCGTTGCACGACGGCCGCAACCCGTTCGTCTCGCATGCCTTCCTCGCCGGCCTCGAAAGCACCGGCTGCCTGCGCCCGCGCTGGGGCTGGCAGCCGTGCCATGCCGCACTCTACGAAAACGACACGCTGATCGCGGCCGCACCGGGCTATCGCAAGGACAATTCGCACGGCGAATTCGTGTTCGATCACGCCTGGGCCGCGGCCTATCAACGCCATGGTTTCGAGTACTACCCGAAGTGGCTGATCGGCGTGCCCTACTCGCCCGTGCCGGGGCCGCGCCTGTTGGCGAAGGATGGCGCGACCCGGGTGCGTCTGGCCGCGGCACTGCGCGCCGGTACCCGCGCCCAGGATTTTTCGTCCGCGCACATCAATTTCCTCGATGGGCACGAGCACAGCGATCTCGACGCCGACGACGAAGAACGCGGGCACTGGCTGGCCCGCTTCGACCTCCAGTTCCACTGGACCAATCCGGGCTGGCGCGATGGGTCCGACTTTCTCTCGGCCTTCGTCAGCAAGCGCCGCAAGGCGATCCGGCAGGAACGCGAAAAAGTGCAGCGCGCCGGCTTCCGCTTTCGCGTGGTGCACGGCGACGAAGCCAGCGAGGCCGATCTGGAAGCGATGCACGGCTTCTACTGCCTGACCTTCGCCGAGAAAGGCAAT
The DNA here is from genome assembly GCA_965653565.1 of uncultured Chiayiivirga sp. Lineage (GTDB taxonomy): Bacteria > Pseudomonadota > Gammaproteobacteria > Xanthomonadales > Xanthomonadaceae > JALCLA01. The sequence continues at coordinate 112,937 of CBFHAI010000005.1, forward strand.
TCGCCGGCGCTGACGCTCGATTTCCTGCGGCATCTGACGCTGACGATGCCGCGCGCCTTCGTGCTGATCCTGGCCGAACGCGACGGCCGCACCGTGGCCGGCGCGCTCTGCCTGCGCGGCGGCGACACGCTCTACGGCCGCTACTGGGGCAGCGAGGATCCGGCGCCCGGCCTGCATTTCGAAACCTGCTACTACCAGGGCATCGATTATTGCCTGCGCGAAGGGCTCACCCGCTTCGAGCCGGGCGCGCAAGGCGAACACAAACTGGCGCGCGGCTTCCTGCCGGTGATCACGCACAGCCGGCACTTCATCGCCGACGCCGATTTCGCCAAAGCGATTGCGCCGTGGTGTGCCGAAGAACGTACGTCGGTGATGCGCTATCGCGACATGCTGCTCGACCATTCGCCGTTCCGCCGCGACGATCCGCCGTGACCATCCGCCTGCCCCGTCTCGGTGTCGATCCGAGCGCGCCGTTCCCGCCGGTGGAGCGTGCGCTGCGCGAACCCAACGGCCTGCTGGCGTTCGGCGGCGATCTGCAGCCGGTGCGCCTGCTCAACGCGTATCGGCAGGGAATTTTCCCGTGGTATTCGCCGGGCGAGCCGATCCTGTGGTGGTCGCCCGATCCGCGCACGGTGTTCGATCCGGCCCGCTTCTCGCTGCCGAGCCGCTTTCGCCGCACGCTGCGCGACTGCGCATGGCGGCTGTCGGCCGACACCGACTTCGACGGCGTGATCGCGGCCTGCGCCAGCGCGCGCCGTGCCGGGCAGCACGGTACCTGGATCACGACCGAGATGCAGCAGGCCTACGGCGAATTGCATCGGCTCGGCCACGCCCATTCGATCGAAGTGCGCGACGGCGAGCGGCTGGTCGGCGGCATCTACGGCCTGACGGTCGGCGGCGCGTTCTGCGGCGAATCGATGTTCAGCGCGGTCAGCGGCGGCTCGAAGGTCGCGCTTGCCGCGCTATGCCGCGTCCTGGCCGACTGGGGGGTGGGCGTGCTCGATGCGCAGGTCGAAAACCCGCATCTCACGCTGCTCGGCGCGCAATCGATGCCGCGCGCGCACTATCTGCGATTCCTCGCCCATCCCACCCCCGCCGGGGCCGCTGCCGGGCCCTGGGTGAACCGTTTGCCGCTGCGGACGGCTTGCGAACTGGCCTGAAACCGCGCGCCGTGGCATCATGCCGCGCGCTTTAAGCGCCGCTGTTTTCCTCAATTCGAGTCAGAATGTCCAAAGACGATTCCATAGAAATGGAAGGCACGGTCCTCGAGACCCTGCCCAACACCATGTTCCGCGTGAAGCTCGAGAACGGCCACGTCGTTACCGCTCACATCTCCGGCCGCATGCGCAAGAACTACATCCGCATCCTGACCGGCGACAAGGTCAAGGTCGAGATGACCCCGTACGACCTGACCAAGGGTCGTATCACTTACCGCATGAAATAAGTCCGCCCCGCCGGACTCGCACGACGCTGCCCCGCCGCGTCGCTGCCCCGTTGTGCCTGCCGGCCCGCCGCGCGCATCGCCCCCGCTTGTCCGGCGCTTTCGCAATCGCTTGCCTCACGGCGCCACCACCGCGGACGCGGTCGCCATATTGACCGGCGGCGAGCGTCCGTACGACGGCGAGTTCCACAGGTCGTAGATGTACTGGCCGCGGCTCTTGTTCTGCGGGCCGACCACGAAAGGCCGGTCCTCCTCGCCCGCGCACAGCGTGTTTTCCGCCGCGAAGCCGCGCTCGACGGCCTGGTCGCGCAGGAAGGTCACGTAGTCCTTGCTGGCGAGTTGGTAGCGCAGCGTGGCGCGCACGGTGAGCGGGAAATTCGCGTTCGGCGGCAGCGCGATCGTGTAAGGCACCACGTCGAAATTCGCGGTCGCGCCTGCGATGCCGGGAGCCGCGCCGAACGTATAGCCGTATGGCGCCATTTCCGGGTCGTGGGCGCCGCGGAAGCCGAGCGGCGGGATGCGATTGTCCTTCGCGATGCAGTTGTTGAGCACGAAATGGAAGTGTTCGCGATCCTGCGCATCGCGCGTCGCGCAATCGCCGGTCGCGGCGTCCCAGATGCCCTGTTTGATTTCGTAGATTCGCGTCTGCGCATCGATCGCCAGATCGCCGGTCGCCGCGTTCCAGCCGCCGTTGCTCCAGATCAGTTGATCGGCTTCGTCGCGCACTTCGACCGCGAGCCACATGCGCCGGCCTTCGGCATAGCCGGTCGGCAATTTGTGGCCGGTGAGGTTGGTGACTTTCACCGAGGCCTGCAGCGTCGTCGCACCCGCCAGTTGCGCGGTCGTTTCGACCAGCGCGCTGCGTTCGCTGAGCATCGCGGTGGCCCAGTCGATGGTGTTGGCGAACGAACCGCCGACGCTCGCCAGCAGGTTCGGCAGTTCGCCGTTGAGGATCGCCGGAATCCAGGTGTTGCCGCCGGCGAATTCGTGCACGCGCAGATTGCCCTGGCGCGGCGGGCCGAAGGTGCAGGCTTTCAGATCCTGCGCCGGCACCGGCTGCTCGGCCTGCGGCATGTGGCAACCCTGGCAGGTTTCGCCTTGCGCCAGGCGCTTGCCGGGAATGGCGGCGCCGCCGTTCTCCAGGCCGTCGCGGAACAGCACCGTCGCGAAATCGCTCGCCTTCCATTCGCTGAAAGTGCGTTCGGCCGGAAACGGCAGGCCGGTGTCGTTGCCGGCGAGCGTGCCGTTGTCGAGGATCAGGGTGCGGAACGGGCCGGATTCGAGCACCGGCGTAGTGACGTCATGGCAGGTGCCGCAGGCTTCGCTGCTGCTCTGGTGCGCCGAGTATTCCCAGGCATGCGGCGGTGCCGCCAGTTCCACCGTCGGATAGTCGTTGTACGGTCCGCCGCGGCACGGTTCGGTGCTGCCGGCGCAGGCGATGTCGTCGATCCAAGCATCGCCGTTCTCGAGGAAGCCGGCCTCGCCCTGCGGGCCGACGGCGAGCAAGCGGTGGCAGGTGTGGCAGCCGATGCCGCCGTAGTCGTTCTCGAGGCCGTCGCTGTCGTCGTGATCGCCTTTGAGCATGCAGCCGTCGGTGCCGTCGACCACCAGCGCCGAATCGACCATGCCTTCCTGCACGGTGACGTCCTGCAACTTGCGCACGCGGCCGCCATACCAGCCGGAGGGCGTGTGGCAGCGCAGGCAGTAGTCGCCGATGCCGGGCGCGCCGTTGGCCGCGCCGTCGGCGTTGGCGACATCGAGCGCGGCCCAGAACAGCGGATCGCGCGTGGCGTTCGCCATCATCGAGCCCGACCAGCTATTGCGCGGATAGTGCGTCTCGAGTTCCGAGCCGCCGTGACAGCCGCCGCAGGAGCCCGAACCGAGCAGCGGATGATCGAGGCCGGGCTGCGTGCCGCGCGGCGTGAAGTCGATGAAGTTGGAAATCGTGCCCTTGGTCTGCGACCAGGCGAACACGCCGGCGTGCGGATCTTTGCCCGCCATCGGCGCCGCCGCGTCGGCCACCACCGCACCGCAGGCCGACAGACTCGCCAGCCCGAGCACCAGCGACCGCAGGATTCCTTTCATCGCACTCTCCGCCCGATCCGGCGCGCGGCGTCCAACCTCTTGCGCACTGCGGCCATCCGGCTGGCAGTCTAGCCAAGCCATCGCGCGGCAACCACCACACGGGCGCAATTTGAAAATCTTGTCGCGCAATTGCTCCATCTTGCGACGTGTACGGCGCCGACTATCGCGCCAGTCACTCTTACTTTCGCGCGATTCGCGACAGCGGGCACATCGCTAGCCTTCGCGGCGAGATCGACGATGCGTCGGGCATCGCGGCTCGCTCAACAAGAAGGAGATTTGCCATGACTCAACGGACGATGTGCGCGATCCTGCTGGCCGTCGGCGCCACACTGTCGGTTTCGGCCACCGCGGCGAACCAGAAACTTTCCGAATGCGTCGACCTGAGCGAGGCACGCAGCCTCAAGCGCGCCGGCGCGCAGTATCTGTACGTGGCCGACGGCAGCGAACATTACCGGCTGTCGTTCGCCGGCGGCAGCTGCGGCCAGATGACCGTCACCAGCAAGCTCAGCCTGAAGACCGGCGACGACGAAAACCGCATCTGTCCGAGCGACACCAAGCTGGTGGCCAACGGCCACAACTGCCGCGTCAGCGGTGTCGAACTGCTGGCGCAGGAAGATTTCGCGCGCCTGACGCGCCGCCAGCGCTGAGGCGGGCGGTCCGGCGACCTTGCGTCGCCGGACCGATGCGAGTTGTTCGTGATGTCGATTGCGTTGTTTGAACGCGCGACCGAACCTGAGCCGATCGGCTATTCGAAATCGTCGCGGAAAATCGCCGCGGCGTCGGGCACCAGCGTGGTCATCGCATAGGACGACGGCGTGCCCGCTTCGGCGACGGCGTATTGCAACTGGCCGAGGCCGGGAGCCGCTGTGCTCACCACGGTGAAACTCACTAGGCGGCCCCAGTCGAGCGTCGCGCCGGCCGGTGCGGTCCAGGCGACCTGGGCCGCGTTGGCGGCGGCGGTCCAGTCGTTGGCGGCGTTGGCATCGCCATCGCGGTAGCTGTCGTCGTCGACGGTCGCGCCGTTGGCCAGCGCCAGCGTGAATTGCGACAGGCCCAGATTGCGCAGGATGCGCAGGTTCGGTTCGGCGCCGGTCGTCACCGGCCGCGAGAAATCGAAATTCATCACCGCGTAGTCGTAGCGATAACGCTGATCGGGCAATAGCGTGACGCGCACGGCGGTCACCACGGTGCCTTCGGCGCTCGCCAGTTCGACGCGATCGTCCTTCACCCCGGCCGGCGTCAACGCGAGCCAGCGATCGATCACCGCGCCCGAGACGAACGCGCCGGCCGACCCGACATTCCACGCGCTGCCGGAAAACTGCGGCGCCAGCGAGCGGAAGCCCATGGTGTTGTAGATCGCATCGTCGTCGCGCACCACGTACCAGGCATCGATCAGGAAGGTCGCGCCGGCGTTCAGCGCCGGATCGACCGCCGATTCGCGCACCACCAGCCGATGGCGATACAGATCGTCGGGCGGCGCGGCGTCCTGGTTGCCGTCACAGCCGAACTGGGTGTTCGACGAGGCGCTGGTCGTATCGTCGTAGACCGACATGCAGCGGCCCCACACGCCGGTGCTCGGAATCATTTCCGAACGCGGCGCCAAGGCGAAGGCGTAGTCGTTGCTGCTGGCGTCGTACAGATCCTGGCACCCGCGGCCGAGGATGTGCGAGTTGAAACACGGCTCGCTGCACTGTTCGTTCGAGGTCGCAAACGCGTGCTTGAGGCCCGAACGGCCGATCTGTTCGATGCCGCCGGCGGCATCGAGCCGATACAGATTCCACACCAGGTACGGATGCTGATCGTTGCCGTAAGGCGCGAAATTGCCGCTGAATTTGGTGTACCACGGCACGTCGGCCGCGTTGATCGCCGTGCTGTTGCGCAGCGTGGCCGACGGCACGATCACCATCTCGCCCTCGCTGCCGCCCGGTCCGTCGCAGGCGCCGCTCGGCAACTGCCGGCAGCGCAAGACGTCGAGTGTGTCGATCGAACGCAGCATCACGTCGGTGACATAGCCCGGCGTGCCCGGCCAGTTCGGCGCCAGGCAGGACTTCTCGTACACCCTGCCCTGGCCCGACTTCACCGACGCCGGCAGCGGCATGCGCAGGCGCGCGTTGCCGAGCAGCAAACCCGCCTGCCCCGCACCGGCCCATTCGGCCAGCGCTTCGCCGACGCGCACATCGGCGGTCAGCAGGCTCAGGCCATGCGCGCCGATATCCGGCGAGCGCATGCCGTGTGTGATGCGAAGCCAGACGTTACCGTCGGCATCGACCGCATCGAAATGGATTCCTTCGCCGCCCGCCGGAACCAGGCGCAACGCGGGCGAACGCGCACCGTCCTTGCGGCGCAATGCGAGCGCCGGCAGGTCGACCGCGCCGGACAATAGCCGCGTCGGTGCGCCGTCGCCGAGTTCGACCGCGATCGGTTCGCGCGGCAGCAGCGGAATCGTCCACTCGTCGCCGGCCGGCAATTTCAGCGCGCGGCGCACACCGAGCGCGTGCAGCGCATCGGGATTCGGCCGCACCCACAAGGTGCCGCCGTGCGACGCGGCCGTCGTGACGACGGCCGCAGGTTCCGCGACGGCGGCAGCGTGCGCACTGCACGCCGCCAACGCCAGGACGATGCCCCAGGCCACCGGTTTCAGCATCGTGCGGCGGCCGTCAAGCGACCGTCGCCGGCAGCAGTTTCTCGGGCTCTTCGTGCGCCTCGACCAGCAGGCGACCGTCGCGCACCGACACATTGACGCGGCCGCCGCCGATCAGCTTGCCGAACAGCAACTCGTCGGCCAGCGGGCGCTTGATCTGCTCCTGCAGCACGCGCGCCATCGGACGCGCACCCATCTGCGGATCGAAGCCGTGCTCGGCCAGCCAGCGCCGCGCTTCCGGATCGACATTGAGCGCGACATGCTTTTCGTGCAACTGCATTTCGAGCTCGATGATGAACTTGTCGACCACGCGCAGGATGTGATCGAAATCCAGGCCCTTGAACTGGATCACCGCATCGAGACGATTGCGGAATTCCGGCGTGAAGGATTTGCGGATCACTTCCATCGCATCGGTGCTGTGGTTCTGTTCGACGAAACCCATGGTGCGGCGCGCCGCCTGCGAAGCGCCGGCGTTCGTCGTCATCACCAGCACGACGTTCTTGAAGTTGGCTTCGCGGCCGTTGGTGTCGGTGAGCGTGCCGCGGTCCATGACCTGCAACAGGATGTTGAAGATGTCCGGATGCGCCTTCTCGACTTCGTCGAGCAACAGCACGCAGTGCGGCGTCTTGACGATTTTTTCGGTCAGCAGGCCGCCCTGGTCGAAACCGACGTAGCCCGGGGGCGCACCGATCAGGCGCGACACCGAATGCGGCTCCATGTATTCGGACATATCGAAGCGCACCAGTTCGATGCCCAGCTGCATCGCGAGCTGTCGCGTCACTTCGGTCTTGCCGACGCCGGTCGGACCGGCGAACAGGAAGGAACCGATCGGCTTGTCCGGATTGGCCAGGCCCGAGCGCGCCATCTTGATCGCCGACGACAGCGTGTCGATGGCCTCGTCCTGCCCGAACACCACCATCTTCAGATTGCGGTCGAGATTGCGCAGCACGTCCTTGTCGGACGCGGTGACCTGCTTGGTCGGAATGCGCGCCATGCGCGCCACGATGAATTCGATTTCCGGCACGTCGATGCGTTCGGCGCGGTCTTCTTCCTTCAGCAGGCGCTGGCGCGCGCCGGCTTCGTCGATCACGTCGATCGCCTTGTCCGGCAGCAGCCGGTCGCCGATGTGCTTGACCGACAGGTCGACCGCGGCCTGCAGCGCGCCGGCCGTGTATTCGACCTTGTGATGTTCCTCGAACCGGCTCTTGAGCCCGGTGAGAATCGCCACCGAATCGGCCACCGACGGTTCCACCACGTCGATCTTCTGGAAGCGCCGCGCCAGCGCGCGGTCCTTCTCGAACACGCCGCGGTATTCCTGGAACGTGGTCGAGCCGATGCAGCGCAGCTCGCCGGAGGCGAGCACGGGCTTGATCAGGTTGGACGCATCCATCGTGCCGCCCGAGGCCGAACCGGCGCCGATGATGGTGTGGATTTCGTCGATGAAGAGGATCGCGCCGGGCTCTTTCTTGAGCTGCGCCAGCACCGCCTTCAGACGCTTCTCGAAATCGCCGCGATACTTGGTGCCGGCGACCAGCGCGCCCAGGTCGAGCGAGTAGATCGTGCAGTCGGCCAGGATCGGCGGCACGTCGTTTTCGACGATGCGTTTGGCCAGGCCCTCGGCCAGCGCGGTCTTGCCGACGCCGGCTTCGCCCACATAGAGCGGATTGTTCTTGCGGCGCCGGCAAAGCACCTGGATGGTGCGCTCGATTTCCTCGTTGCGGCCGATCAGCGGATCGATCTTGCCCTGGCGCGCGAGGTCGTTGAGATTGCTGGCGAATTCGATCAGCGGATTGCCCTTGGGCTCGTCGCCGCCTTCGGCGTCCTTGGCGGCCTCGCCTTCCGGCTTGGGCGCATCGCTGCCGATCTTGGCGACGCCGTGCGAGATGTAGTTCACCACGTCCAGCCGCGTGACTTCCTGCTGGTTGAGGAAGTACACCGCGTGCGAATCCTTCTCGCCGAAGATCGCCACCAGCACGTTGGCGCCGGTGACTTCCTTCCGGCCCGACGACTGCACGTGGTAGACGGCGCGCTGCAGCACACGCTGGAACCCGAGCGTCGGTTGCGTGTCGCGCGCATCGTCGCCCGGCAGCACCGGCACGGTTTCGGAAATGATGCTTTTGAGCTCGGCGGCGAGCTTGTTGAGGTCGGCGCCGCAGGCGCGCAGCACGCCGGCCGCCGAGGGGTTGTCCAGCAACGCCAGCAACAGGTGCTCGACCGTCATGAATTCATGGCGGCTTTCGCGGGCCTGCTTGTAGCACTGGCCGATGGTGAACTCGAGATCTTTGCTGAACATGTGTCCTGCCTTTATGACTTGAGACGCCTTGCGATAGCGGAGGGTCGCGGCGCGATGCGCCCTATCTGGGGACGCCTAAGCCTGTTCCATAGTGCACAACAACGGGTGCTGGTGGTGCTTGGAGAATTCGTTCACCTGGGTCACTTTGGTTTCTGCCACTTCGCGCGTGAAAACCCCGCAAACGCCCTTGCCGCGGGTATGCACGTGCAACATGACCTGCGTCGCCTTTTCGCGATTCATGGCGAAGAACACCTGCAGCACTTCGACCACGAATTCCATCGGCGTGTAATCGTCGTTCAACAACACCACTTGATACAGCGGAGGCCGCGCCACTTCGGGCTTGGCGGTTTCCACCGCCAGTCCATAGTCGTGTTCGCGGTCTTTGTCGGGCTGGTTTGCCATGGATCCTGCGGAAGGTTTGACCACTATAGGCGCAGTTTACGGCGTGACCGCAAGTGCGTGGCGACGTGCGCTGGCGCACAGTCGGACGGGAGGCCGAGCGCTCATCAGATGAGGGCTCGGCGGCGAAGGGCAAGTGGGGCGCCGTTCGACGGCGACAGCGCGGCGCGGCCCGTCGGCTTGCCGGCCTCGTGTAAAATTTTGCCTCGGCCCCCATCTATCCGCCATGACCCGCACCGACAGCGACGCCCCGCCGTTCAAGCCCGCGCTAACCGTTGCCGTCGTGGTGGCGCGCGAGGGCAAGCTGTTATTCGTGGAGGAACACTCTCTGCAAGACCACGCGGACGGCGCGCTGCTGTTGAACCAGCCGGCCGGGCATCTGGAGCCGGGCGAAACGCTGGTCCAGGCCGCCGTGCGCGAAACCCGCGAGGAAACCGGCTGGGACGTCGAAGTCACCCACGTCATCGGCGTCTACCGCTGGACGGCGCCGAACGGCATCACCTACGTTCGCTTCGCCTTCGCCGCCGAACCGCTGCGCCATCATGCGGAGCAGCCGCTCGACGACGGCATCGAACGCGCGCTCTGGCTGACGCCGGCGCAACTGCGTGCCGCCGCCGGGCGTACCCGCAGCCCGCTGGTCGAGGCCGTGCTGGACGATTGGCTGGCAGGCGTGCGGTTGCCGCTTTCGGTGCTGCGGGAATTCGACGAGGCAAGGGGAACCGGGAATCGGGACTCGGGAGAAAAGCCCGCCAGCCCTGCTCTATTCCCGCCTCCCGATTCCCGATTCCCCAGCGCCCCGATTCCGCCGGGCCCCGCGATTCCCACGCCATGACCCACGCCATGGTAGGCATCTCCGGCGGCGTCGACTCGGCCGTCGCCGCCCTGCTGCTGCAACGTGACGGCCATCACGTCAGCGGCCTGTTCATGCAGAACTGGAACGACGACGACGCGCAGGCAAGCGCCGGTGCCGCGGACGGCACTACGCCGGCCGCGACCGGCAGCGGCGATTGCCGCGCCGAAGACGACCGCCGCGACGCCGTCGCCGTCTGCGGCAGGCTCGGCATTCCCTTCTACGCGCGCAATTTCGCCGATCGCTACTGGAAAGACGTCTTCGAACATTTCCTCGCCGAATACCGCGCCGGCCGCACGCCCAATCCCGACGTGCTGTGCAACCGCGAAATCAAGTTCAAGACCTTCCTCGACGAAGCCCTCGCGCTCGGCGCCGAACGCATCGCCACCGGCCACTACGCCCGCATCGACCGGCGCGACGGCCGCTGGCGGCTGCTGCGCGGCAGGGACCCGGACAAGGATCAGAGTTATTTCCTGCACGCACTGGGGCAAAAGCAATTGGCCGCCACGTTGTTTCCGATCGGCGAACTGCCGAAATCGCAGGTGCGCGAACTGGCGCGCGAGGCCGGCCTGCCGGTGCATGCGAAAAAGGATTCGACCGGCATCTGCTTCGTCGGCGAGCGCGATTTCCGCGAATTCCTCGCACGTTACTTACCGATGCGCAGCGGCGAAATCCGCAGCGTCGACGGCCAGCGCGTCGGCGAACACGGCGGCGTGTTCTTCTACACCCTGGGCCAGCGCGAAGGCCTCAACATCGGCGGCGTGCGCGGCCGGCCGACGGCGCCGTGGTTCGTGGTCGGCAAGGACGTGACGAGCAATGTGCTGCTGGTCGATCAGGGCCACGACAGTCCCTATCTTTTTTCGACGCGCTTGCGCGCCAGCGGCGCGAACTGGATCGAAGGCGCGACCCCCGGCCGCGAATTCGCCTGCACCGCGCAGACGCGCTATCGGCAGCGCGACCAGGCCTGCCGCGTGCGGCTCGACGACGACGGCACGATCGAAGTCGCTTTCGACACGCCGCAGCGCGCCGTGACTCCCGGCCAATCGGTGGTGTTCTACCGCGCCGACGAATGCCTCGGCGGCGCCGTCATCGATGCCACCGACGCGCCGCTCGATACGCTGGCCCGGAGCGCCGCATGAGCGGTTCGATGCAGGATCGCGCGCTGGCGCTGGCCGGCCTGCTGCAGGCCGCCAAACTGGTGCAGAGCGTGGCGCACGAAGGCGTCGGCGATATCCCGGGGCTGTCGGCCAGCCTGGCCAGCATCTTCCGGCTCGATGCCGACAGCGTCGAAGCGGTGTACGGCAGCGCGCAATTGATGCGTCCCGGCCTCGATGCGCTGATCGCGCATCTGGAAGGCGGCGTGGCGCGCGACCCGGCCACCAGCCGCATCGTCGTCACCGTGCTGCACGTGGAGCGCAAACTGGTGGCCGCCGCGCCGCTGTTGAATGCGATCCGCCAGGGCGTGATCGAAGCCGAACGCCAGCGCGAACATTTCGGCGTCACGCATGCGTCGGTGGTCGGCAAGCTCGGCGAAATCTACGCGGCCACCGTGAGCACGCTGACGCCGCGCGTACTGGTGCAAGGCAACCCGCTGCAACTGTCGCAACCGGCCGTGGTGGCGCAGATCCGCGCCGTGCTGCTGGCCGCGATGCGCTCGGCCGTGCTGTGGCGCCAGCTCGGCGGCAGCTACTGGGACTTGCTGCTGCGCCGGCGCGCGCTGCTGCAGGCCGCACGCGCGTGGCTGCCGCAGGGCGAATAGCGCAGCAGCGCACGCTTCGCGCTGTCTCGCGACGGCGGCTTGCGGCATAATTGTCGGGCTAGCGGCCTGTGTTTCCGGCCCTCTCCGCCTTCGCCCCCGCCTTTTCGATCCGCCAGGAGCTTCCATGTCCCGCGACTCCTTCGCCACTCGCACCCAACTCGACGTTGCCGGTGCGAGCTACACCATCTTCAGCCTGCCGGCCCTCGGCCGGCACTTCGATATCACGCGCCTGCCGTACTCGATGAAGATCCTGCTCGAGAACCTGCTGCGCTGCGAAGACGGCGGCATGACGGTGGGCAAAGATCACATCGAAGCCGTCGCCAAGTGGGTGCCTTCGAAAGAACCCGACACCGAAATCGCCTTCATGCCGGCGCGCGTGGTGCTGCAGGATTTCACCGGCGTGCCCTGCGTGGTCGACCTGGCCGCGATGCGCGACGCCGTGGTCAAGCTCGGCGGCGACGCGAACCGCATCAACCCGCTGATCCCGTCGGAACTGGTGATCGACCATTCGGTGCAGGTCGATGTCTACGGCACCGCGCAGGCGCTCGATCTGAACGGCAAGATCGAATTCGAACGCAATATGGAGCGCTACAGCTTCCTGCGCTGGGGCCAGAAAGCCTTCCGCAACTTCAAGGTGGTGCCGCCCAACACCGGCATCGTGCATCAGGTGAACCTGGAAAACCTGGCACGCGTGGTGATGACGCGCGATGTCGACGGCGTGCAGTACGCCTTCCCGGATACCGTCTTCGGCACCGACTCGCACACCACGATGATCAACGGCATCGGCGTGCTGGGCTGGGGCGTGGGCGGCATCGAGGCCGAGGCCGCGATGCTGGGCCAGCCCTCGTCGATGCTGATCCCGCAAGTGGTCGGCTTCAAGCTCACCGGCAAGCTGCCGGAAGGCGCCACCGCGACCGATCTGGTGCTGACCGTCACCCAGATGCTGCGCAAGCACGGCGTGGTCGGCAAGTTCGTCGAATTCTTCGGCGACGGCCTCGACCACCTGCCGCTCGCCGACCGCGCCACGATCGCCAACATGGCGCCCGAGTACGGCGCCACCTGCGGCATCTTCCCGGTCGACGCCGAATCGCTGAACTACCTGCGCCTGTCGGGCCGCGAAGAATCGCTGATCGCACTGGTCGAGGCCTACGCCAAGGCGCAGGGCCTGTGGCGCGTGCCGGGGGCGCCCGATGCGCAGTACTCGTCACTACTGGCGCTCGACATGGCCGACGTCAAGCCGTCGCTGGCCGGCCCGAAGCGTCCGCAGGACCGCGTGCTGCTGTCGGACATGAAGAAGAACTTCCACGAAAACCTCGGCGGCCTGACCTCGCACCGGAGCCCCAAGCGCGAAGAAACCACGCGCATGGATGCCGAAGGCGCGGCGCAGCCGCAGGCCGAACATCTCGCTGCGAAGCCGATCTCGAAGATCCGCATCCACGATCAGGACGCCGAGCTGTGCGACGGCTCGGTGGTGATCGCCGCGATCACTTCGTGCACCAACACCTCGAACCCGGCGGTGATGCTCGGCGCCGGCCTGCTGGCGCGAAACGCCGTGAAAAAGGGCCTGAAAGTGAAGCCCTGGGTCAAGACCTCGCTCGGACCGGGCTCGCTGGTCGTCACCGATTACCTGAAGAAAGCCGACGTGCTCGGCGATCTGGAAAAGCTCGGCTTCTACGTCGTCGGCTACGGCTGCACCACCTGCATCGGCAACTCCGGTCCGCTGCCGGATGAAGTCTCGCGCGGCATCGCCGAGAACGATCTGGCCGTCACCTCGGTGCTGTCGGGCAACCGCAACTTCGAAGGCCGCGTGCATGCCGAAGTGAAGATGAACTATCTCGCCTCGCCGCCGCTGGTGGTGGCCTACGCACTGGCCGGCACCGTCGACATCGATCTGACCACCGAACCGCTGGGCATCGGCAGCAACCAGATGCCGGTGTTCCTGCGCGACATCTGGCCGACCAACAAGGAAATCAGCGACACCATCCTCGCCACCGTCGGCCCGGAGATGTTCAAGGCCAACTACGCCGACGTGTTCAAGGGCGACAGCCGCTGGAACCAGATCGCCTCGCCGG
>CBFHAI010000006.1:0-124505 GCA_965653565.1 uncultured Chiayiivirga sp.
TGTCGTCCGTATCGATGCTTAGGAGTCTGATGCATCGATCGGTTGAGACCACCGTCCTTTCTTTTTCCTTCGCGTCCTTTGCGTCCCGCTTCTGCTTCCTACTTGGACCTGGCCCCTCCCTCCACCCGCGCCGCATAGAACTCCGCGACGTAGTCCTCCAGCCGCCCCGATTCGATGGCGGTGCGCAGGTCGCGCATGAGGTCCTGGTAGTAGTGCAGGTTGTGGATGGTGCCCAGCACCGAGCCGAGGATTTCGTTGCATTTATCGAGGTGGCGCAGGTAGGAGCGGCTGAAGCCGGAGCGGCAGGTGTAGCAGCCGCACTGCGGGTCGATCGGCGCGGTGTCGAGTTCGAACTTGGCGTTGCGGATGCGCAGTACGCCGGTGCGGGTGAAGTAGTGGCCGTTGCGTGCGTTGCGCGAGGGCATCACGCAATCGAACATGTCGATGCCGCGGCGCACGGCTTCGACGATGTCTTCCGGCCGGCCCACGCCCATCAGGTAGCGCGGGCGGTCGGCCGGCAACTGCGGGCAGGTGTGTTCGAGCATGGCGTTGCGTTCCGCTTCGGGTTCGCCGACGGCCAGGCCGCCGACCGCGTAGCCGTCGAAACCGATGTTGGTCAGCCCTGCCACCGAATCGCTGCGCAGCGCGTGATGGGTGCCGCCCTGCACGATGCCGAACAGCGCCGCATCGTTGCCTTCGTGTGCGCGCTTCGAGCGTTCGGCCCAGCGCAGGCTCAGCTGCATCGAATCGCGCGCCACTTTTTCGCTGGCCGGATACGGCGTGCATTCGTCGAAGATCATCACGATGTCCGAATCGAGCACGCGCTGGATGCGCATCGACTCTTCCGGCCCGAGGAACACCTTGCTGCCGTCGACCGGCGAGGCGAAGGTGACGCCCGCTTCGCTGATCTTGCGGCGATGGGCGAGCGAAAACACCTGGAAACCGCCGGAATCCGTGAGAATCGGCCCGTCCCAGCGCGCGAAGCCATGCAACCCGCCGTGCGCTTGGATCACATCGAGTCCGGGCCGCAGATACAGATGAAACGTGTTGCCCAGGATGATCTGCGCACCGATCTCGCGCAGGCTCACCGGCGTCATCGCCTTCACCGTGCCGTAGGTGCCGACGGGCATGAAGGTCGGTGTTTCGACGCTGCCGCGGGGAAAGGTGAGGCGGCCGCGGCGCGCGAGGCCGTTGGTGGTGGCGACGGTGAATTGGAGGCGGGACATTTTTAGGGGTTAGGGATTAGTAGTGAGGGCGCTGCGCGCGGAATGTTTTCATGATCGGGAAGTTCGAAAGCGCAAATGCAGCGCGCCCTCGCTACTCACCCCTACCCCCTGCTCTCTCCACCAACATCGCATCGCCATAAGAAAAAAACCGATACCCCGCATCGACCGCGTGCCGGTACGCCGCCAGCACGCGCTCGCGGCCGGCGAACGCGCACACCAGCATCAGCAGCGTCGATTCGGGCAGGTGGAAATTCGTCACCAGGGCGTCGATCGAATGGATCGGGCGGCCGGGGAACAGGAAGATGCGGGTTTCGCCGGCGAACGGTTTCACGGCGCCGTCGCGCCAGCTCGATTCGAGCGCGCGCACCACGGTGGTGCCGACGGCGATGACGCGCTTGCCGCGGGCGCGGGTCGCGGCGATTTTTTCGCACAGTTCGGCGCCGACGTTGAGCCATTCGCTGTGCATCACATGCTCGTCGAGGCGGTCGGCGCGGATCGGCTGGAAAGTGCCCGCGCCCACATGCAAGGTGATCTGGCCGAATTGCACGCCGCGCAATTTCAGCGCCGCCAGCAGCGGATCGTCGAAATGCAGGCCGGCGGTCGGCGCCGCCACCGCGCCCAGTTCGCGCGCGAACACCGTCTGGTAACGCTCGGCATCGTCGGCGCCCGGCTCGCGGCGGATGTACGGCGGCAGCGGCAGGCGTCCGGAACGCAGCAACAGTTTTTCGACCGGTTCGCTGCTTTCGAAACGCAGCCGATAGAATTCGCCGTCGCGATCGAGCACCGTCACCGGGGTGCCGTCGTCGAGCACGATGCGCGAGCCGGGCTTCGGCGATTTGCTGACACCCAGCTGCGCCTTCGCTTCGTGCGCGCCGAGCACGCGTTCGACCAGGATTTCGACCCGCCCGCCGCTTTCCTTGCGACCGAACACGCGCGCCGGCAGCACGCGGGTGTCGTTGAAAACCAGCAGGTCGCCTGCTTCGAGCAGCGTCGGCAGATCGCGCACGCGGCGGTCGGCGAATGGCGCCGGCGCGCGCGGCAGGTGCAGCAGGCGGCTGGCCGAGCGCTCGGCGAGCGGGGCTTGGGCGATCTGCGCGGGCGGCAGGTCGAAATGGAAATCCGATTTCTTCAAGGGACTTGCGAAGGGCGGCTGCGGCTAGCCGGCAAGTTTAGCGGCTCGATGGCGCCGAAACCGCCGCGCAGGGGGTACTGCGCGCCGAAAGCGCATGCTACCATTCGCTTTAAGTTCTTAATTTTTATCGGAAACCGATGCGCGGGGCTCAGTCCCGTGCATTTTTGTTTCCGGCGACTGCCTCGGTGGGAGGGGATATGAAAACGCTCGAGAAACTCGCGCCGCTGCGCGCACATGCCGGCCAGGTCCGCACGCACGGGCTCGACGACGCCACGGTGCTGCGCTTCGCCGCCTCGCACCCCGAACTCGATGCCGCGGTCGAGGCCGCCGTCGCCGCGTATGCCGCGGTGAAAAACGATTATCCCGACCTGCTCGACCTCGACGAAGCCGCGCAGATGCGCGCCGTGCAGGCCGATTACGTCAATTTCTACGCCGAGGACGCGGTCAATCCGTACGTCGCGCTCGCCGCGCGCGGGCCGTGGGTGATCACGCTCAAGGGCGCGGTGCTGCACGACTCGGGCGGCTACGGCATGCTCGGTTTCGGCCACACGCCCGAGCACGTGCTCGAAGCGATGGCGCGGCCGCAGGTGATGGCCAACATCATGACGCCCTCGCTCAGCCAGCTGCGCCTGGCGCAGGCGCTGCGCCGCGAGATCGGCCACACCCGCGGCGGTTCGCCGTATGCGCGTTTCCTGTGCCTGAATTCGGGGTCCGAATCGGTGACGCTGGCCGGCCGCATCGCCGACATCAACGCCAAGACGATGACCGAGCCGGGCGCGCGCTACGCCGGCCGCACGATCAAGCGCGTCGCGGTGAAAGGCGCCTTCCACGGCCGCACCGAACGTCCCGCGCTGTTCTCCGATTCCACCCGCAAGACCTATATGCAGCACCTGGCGAGCTATCGCCATGAAGATACGCTGTTGACGGTGGAGCCCTACAACGTCGAGCAACTGCGGCAGATCTTCGCCGACGCCGATCGCAACGGCTGGTTCATCGAGGCGATGTTCCTGGAACCGGTGATGGGCGAAGGCGATCCGGGCCGCTCGGTGACACCGGAGTTCTACGCCGCCGCGCGCGAACTCACCAAGGCGCACGGCTCGGTGTTCCTGGTCGATTCGATCCAGGCGGGCCTGCGTGCGCACGGCGTGTTGTCGATCGTCGACTACCCCGGTTTCGAAAACCTCGAAGCGCCGGACATGGAAACCTATTCGAAGGCGCTCAACGCCGGTCAGTACCCGCTCTCGGTGCTCGCCGTCACCGAACGCACGGCTGCGATCTACAAGCGCGGCGTGTACGGCAACACGATGACCACCAACCCGCGCGCGATGGATGTCGCCTGCGCCGTGCTCGAAGTGCTCACGCCGGCGGTGCGCGCCAACATCGTCGCCAAGGGCCGCGAGTTCCTCGACAAGCTCAACCAGCTCAAGAACGAA
This sequence comes from uncultured Chiayiivirga sp., assembly GCA_965653565.1. GTDB lineage: Bacteria > Pseudomonadota > Gammaproteobacteria > Xanthomonadales > Xanthomonadaceae > JALCLA01. The sequence goes on from CBFHAI010000006.1 coordinate 3,792, forward strand.
ATGCCCGGCCTGATCACCAAGGTACAGGGCACCGGCCTGCTGTTCTCGTGCGAACTGTCGCCCGAGTTCAAATGCTACGGCACCGATTCGACCGAAGAATGGCTGCGCGAACGCGGCCTGGGCGTGATCCATGGCGGCGTCAATTCGCTGCGCTTCACGCCGCATTTCGCGATCGACAGCCAGGAGATCGACCTGGTGGTCGCGACCGTGCGCGAAGCCCTGCTCAAAGGCCCGCGCAAGAGCCAGGCGCAGGCGGCCTGAGTCGGACGGGGCGAGCAAGCGGCTCGCCCTCTTCGCTTCCCCTCGCCCCTCGCAATGTCCCTGCGCAAACAGCTGGCCACCCACGGCTTCGAATCCAACGACGATTACGAATTCGCGCTGCGCAGCCTGTTCGCCGCCGAACTGCCGCACCTGCGCACGCTGCATGTCGACGGCGCCGGCGGACGCCGCAAGACGGCGTTCGCCAATGCGCTCGCGCATGCGCTCGACTATCCGCACATCCTGTATCACGACTTCAGCCAGGAAGTGGCGCTGCCGCCGCCGCAGCCGATCGTGCTCGACGATGGCAGCGTGGGCCTGCCCGAGGCGCCGGCCGAGCCGTTCGATCGCGTGATGACGGAAGCCTGCGCGTTTTCCGAAGGCGCGCGCACGATCGTGATCCTCGACCAGTTGCAGGCGGCGGATTTCGCGGACCACATCAAGCTCTACCACTTCGCCTCGTCACGCGAGTGGAGCGGCACCGCGGGCACCGTGCGCGCCAACGTGCGCAACCTGCTGCTGGTGCTGATCAGCGAACAACCGCTGTATCACTCGCTGGCGAAAATCAGTTATCGCGTGTGGACCGACGCGCAGCGCGCCTATCTCGATTACCGGCCGGAAGACTACGGCCTGGGGCCGGACGCGCAGGAATTGTTCGCGGCGCTCGCCGGCGTATTCGAAGCCGCGCAGATGTCGCCGACGCCGAGCGAATTCCAGCATCTGCTGCAGGATCTGTTGCGCCATGTGCGCAGCGAAGATCAGCTGCGGCAGGCTTTGTTCGGCTGGACCGAGGGCGTCGAGCGGGCGCGATTGTATTCGGCGGAGTTGACGCCGCCGCTTACGGCGGCGGTCGACGCGCTCGCGTCGTACCTGGGGCACGATCACATCGAGATGTGATCGTGCGCCATCAACCGATTTCCTTCAGCCGGCCGCGTACCCATCCGCAGCGCGCACCAGCGCATCGGTGATCTCCGGCTCGAACGCCGAATGCCCCGACGTCGGGCAGATCTCCAGCCGCGCTTCCGGCCAGGCCTTGTGCAGTTCCCACGCGTTCTGTAGCGGGCACACCACATCGTAGCGGCCGTGCACGATGGTGCCGGGGATATGCCGGATGCGATGCGCATCGCGCAGCAGCTGGTTCTCGACTTCGAAGAAGCCGCCATTGACGAAGTAGTGGCACTCGATGCGCGCGAAGGCGAGCGCAAAAGCGTCGGCCTTGTGTGCGTCGATGAAGCCCGGATCCTGACGCAGGAAACTCGTGGAGGCCTCCCATACCGACCAGGCGCGCGCCGCGTCGAGCCGCACTTTCGCATCGGGTGAGGTGAGCCGGCGGTGATAGGCCGAAATCAGGTCGGCGCGTTCGACTTCCGGAATCGGCTTGAGATAGTGCTCCCACGAATCGGGAAACAACCGATCGCAGCCGCCCTGATAGAACCATTCGAGTTCCCAGCGCCGCAGCATGAAAATGCCGCGCAGCACGAGTTCGGCGACGCGATCCGGATGCGCCTGCGCATAGGCCAGCGCCAAGGTCGAACCCCAGCTGCCGCCGAACACCTGCCAGCGATCGATCTGCAGGTGCGCGCGCAGTTTTTCGATATCGGCGACCAAGTCCCAGGTCGTGTTGTCGGTGAGTTCGGCATGCGGCGTCGAACGTCCGCTGCCGCGCTGGTCGAACAACACGATGCGATAGCGCGACGGATCGTGGAAGCGCCGCATTTTCGGGCTGCATCCCGCGCCCGGCCCGCCGTGCAGCAGCACCACCGGCTTGCCGTTCGGATTGCCGCACTGTTCGTAATACAGCCGATGCAGCGGCGACACCTGCAGCGTTCCGTGATCGAAGGGTTCGAGGTCGGGATAGAGAGTGCGCATGAAGGCCTGGATGCAGGATCGGTGGCGAAATTCTAGCAGGCGGCCAGAGCGCGCTTTCCGCATCGGGGACGCGATCGCGTTTGCTTGCGACGGCAGCGGTCGCAGCGACGTCGCATTCGCGAGTGGCTGATCGCGGCGCCACTTTGCGTCCAGTACCGGGCCGGGGCTCCGGCGGTTGAAGGAAACCAGAGAAATGACTCATCGATCCATGCAATCTGTTCAACGCTATCCGCGCGCCGCGGCCGGCGTGCTCGTCGCCGGCCTGGGCCTGGCGATCTCGTCGGGCGAGGCGTTCGCCGACGCCAACGATCTGCCCGCTTGCGCCGATTTCCCCGCACCCACCGCGGAATGGACGCGCGCCGAGGAAAACGGCTTCGCCCTCGCGCTGCCGCCCGGGGCGCAGGCCGTGCCGCGCACGCCCTCGCTCGATCACGAGTTCGGTCAATGGAACTGGAGCGACGGCCGCGCGCTGCAATTCCAGTACGGCTTCGCCGTCACCGAGCTGGCCGATTGGGTCGACGATCCCGATGTCGTCGGCTGCCAGGGCGACCTCGACGGCGTGCGCGCCGTTTACCTGCAGCGCAGCCGCGCCGGCGAACCGCGCGTGTTCGCGATCGGGCTGTTCGACTACGTGCAGAGCTACACCGTCGGCTTCGGCCTGGGCGACAACAACCCCACCCAACCGAACGACCTGGCGATCATCGGGCAAGGCGCCGACGACAGCATCTTCGAACAGGGCAAGGTGCTGTTCGACAGCTTCCGCTGGTCGCGATTGCCCGAATCGGCGCTCGCCGCGTGGACCGTGCAAGGCGCGCCCGGCAACGGCGTGCTGGTATTCGAAACCAATGTCGGCGCACCGGCCCTGATGTTCGCCACGTATCGCGACGGCAAGCCGTTCTGGCTGGTCGGCAACACGCCTGGCCAGGTCGCCAGCTATCGGCAGCAGGAAGTGAAACTCGCCACCGGCGACGCCACCACGGTCAGCGTGCCGATGACGCTGCACGAAACCTCCGGCGGCAGTTTCCCGGGCGAGCCGGTGCAAACACCGCAAGTCACGAAATGGGCCGATGCCGAATTGATCGTCTCGCTCAGCGACGGCTGCACCATCGCCGAACTGCGCTGGCAGCGGCCGGAGGAAAGCGAGATCGAAGTCATCACCCTGGTGCCGACTTACCCGCTGCTGCACGGCTGCAGCCCGTACCGCCGCTGACGAAAACCGCAACTCGCAAACCGCCGCCGTAAAAACGAAACGGCCCCGGAGTCCGACTCCGGGGCCGTTCGTGTATCTGGTCGGGGTAGCCGGATTCGAACCGACGACCACCAGTCCCCCAGACTGGTGCGCTACCAGGCTGCGCTATACCCCGATGCGTTTGCATCACCCCGGTGCGTGACCGGGCCGCGGATTATAGAGGATGCAGGCCGGTTACGGGAATGGCGGAGAGTTTCGGGAATCGGGAGACGGGAATCGGGAGAAAGCGGTGAGCGCTTCGCTCTTATCCCGATTCCCGTCTCCCGATTCCCCGCGGCGCTGCAAGCGCCGCTAGCGTCGCAGCAACTGCAACACCTCTTCGAGTTCCAACCGCACCTGCCGCACGATCTGCGCGGAGATGCTCGCTTCCATGCGGCCCTGTTCGCCTTCCAGGCGCTGGCGTGCGCCGGTGATGGTGAAGCCCTGGTCGTACAGCAGCGATCGGATCTGGCGGATGGTGAGCACGTCGTGGCGCTGGTAGTAGCGTCGGTTGCCGCGCCGCTTGACGGGTTTGAGCCCCGGGAATTCCGTTTCCCAATAACGCAGCACGTGCGGCTTCACTTCGCACAACTCGCTCACCTCACCGATGGTGAAGTAGCGCTTGGCCGGGATCGGCGGAAGCTCGCGGTTGCTGCCCGGATCAAGCATGCGGCACTCCGCCGTAAGCCTCGACGCGTTCCTTCAGCTTCTGGCCGGGCCGGAAGGTAACCACGGTGCGGGCCGAAATCGGAATTTCTTCGCCGGTCTTCGGGTTGCGGCCCGGGCGCTGGTTCTTGCGGCGCAGGTCGAAGTTGCCGAAGCCCGACAGTTTCACCTGCTGGCCGCGCTCGAGCGCCTCGCGCAGGGTGTCGAAAAAGGCATCGACGAATTCCTTGGCTTCCCGCTTGTTCAGGCCGACATCCATGAACAGCCGCTCGGCCATGTCGGCCTTGGTCAGTGCCATGCAGTAATCCCCTTAGCCCCTAAGCCTGGCGCCACAGTCCCGGTCCAGGGCAGCCAGTGCAGCGGCCATGGCCTGATCGGCGTCCAGATCTGTAAGGGTGCGGTAAGCATCCTGCAAAATCAACCCCATAGCGAGGCTCTTGAAACCAGCTTCTAGGCCGGGGCCGACGTAGCGATCGAACACGATCACGTCCTTCAACAGCCCGCCCAGGGCACCGCGCAGGCTGGCTTCGAGCGCCGCCCACGGGGTGTCTTCACGCACCGTGACGGCCAGGTCGCGGCGCACCGACGGGTAGCGCGAAAGCTCGGCCGCGCGCGGTACCGCTCGCTCCGACAGCGGCTCCACGTCGAGCTCGAAGACCACCACGTCCTGATCCAGATCGAGCGCCTTGAGCAGGCGCGGATGCAGGTGGCCGAGCACGCCCAGGCGGGTGTCGCCGCGGTGGATCTGGGCCGACTTGCCCGGATGCAGCCACGGTTCCGACGCCGGTGTGTAACGGATGTTTGCAATCGAGCCACCCAGCGCCAGCAGCGATTCGAGATCGCCTTTGACGTCGTGGAAGTCGACCTCGCGTTTGGCCTGGCTCCATTGCTCGGCGGCCACCGCGCCGGCACTGGCGCCGGCGATGCGCAGGGTTTCGATCGGCGCGCCGTCGCCGGTGCGGAATACGCGGCCGGCTTCGAACAGGCGCACCCGTGGCTGCTGGCGCGCCAGGTTGCGTTTGGCCGCTTCGACGATGCCCGGTAGCAGCGCGCTGCGCATCGTCCCGAGCTCGGTCGACAGCGGGTTGGCCAGGTCCACCACGTCCTGGTCGAGCTGCCAGGTCTTCAGCAGCGCACCGTCGACGAAGGCGAAATTCACTGTTTCGAAATAGCCGCGCGCGGCCAGTTGCTGGCGCATCGCCATGTCGGCGACGCGCGCTTCCGGCAATGCCGCCAGCTGCAGCTGACCGCTCGGCGCGTGCAGCGGAATGCGATCGTAGCCGTGGATGCGGGCGATTTCTTCGATCAGGTCTTCCTCGATCGCGATATCGAAACGCCGCGTCGGCGGCACCACCTGCCAGCCCTCCTTCTGCTCGGACACGTGCATGCCGAGTGCGCTGAGCATGCGCTCGACGTCGGCATCGGCGATGTCGAGGCCGAGCACGCGCTTCAGGCGCGCACGGCGCAGCAGCACCGGTGCCGGCTCGGCGAGATGCTGCGGCAACGTGACTTCGGTGAGCGGCCCGGCCTGGCCGCCGGCGATTTCGAGCACGAGCGCCGTCGCGCGTTCGATCGCCAGCCGCGGCAGTTCGGGATCGACGCCGCGTTCGAAACGATGCGAGGCATCGGTGTGCAGGCCGAGTTTGCGCGCACGGCCCATGATCGCGCCGGGTTGCCAGTGCGCGGCCTCGAGGAACACGTTGCGCGTGGCATCGCTGACCTTGGTGGCCTCGCCGCCCATGATGCCGCCCAGCGCCACGGCGCGCGCCTCGTCGGCCACCACGAGGAAACCCGGCTCGAGCGCGACCTCGCGGCCATCCAGCAACTGCAGGGTTTCACCGGCGCGGGCGTCGCGCACACGCAGGCCGCCCTGCAGTTTGTCGCGATCGAAGGCATGCATCGGCTGGCCGAGTTCGAGCATCACGTACTGCGTGACGTCCACCAGGAAACTGATCGGGCGGATGCCGGCGCGCTTGAGGCGCTCGCTCATCCAGAGCGGCGACGGCACCGTCGCATCGACGCCGTCGATCACGCGGCCGCAGAAGCGCGGACAGCGCTCGCCGGCATCGAGACCGACGCCGAGCATCGCTTCGCTTTGCGCGCGCACCGGCGGAATGTCGAGCGGCGTGACGGCGTTGCCGAGCGCGGCCGCCACATCGTAGGCGACGCCGCGCAGCGAGAAACAATCGGCGCGGTTCGGCGTGAGCTTGAGCTCGAAGCTCGCGTCCGGCAGCGCAAGATACGTCGCCAGCGCGGTGCCGACCGCGGCATCGGCCGGCAGTTCGAGCAGGCCGCTGGCGTCCGGATCAACGCCCAGTTCCTTGGCCGAACACAGCATGCCGAACGACTCCACGCCGCGCAGCTTCGCGGCCTTGATGTCGATACCGCCCGGCAATTTCGCGCCCACTTTCGCGAGCGGCGCCTTCAGGCCGGGCCGGGCGTTGGGCGCGCCGCAGACGATCTGCACTTCGCCGCTGCCGGTATCGACGCGGCACACCTGCAGCCGATCGGCTTCGGGATGTTTTTCGCAGGCGAGAATGTGCGCAACGACGACGTTGCCGTCGAGCCCCGCGCCGATCTCGTTGACGGCTTCGACTTCGAGGCCGATCGCAGTGAGCGTGGCGGCGAGGGTGTCGCGATCGACGTCGATGGCGACGTGTTCGCGGAGCCAGGATTCGGGGAATTTCATGGGTGTTATCCGAGAGGTTTTCGGTCTTGGTGCAGAGCGGGAATCGGGAATGGGGAATCGGGAGAAGAGCGATGCTCGCGGATTGCGGGCTTTCTTCCCGATTCCCGGCTCCCGATTCCCGCGCGGCGCAACAGCGCCGCGCTAAGCGAACTGCTTCAAGAACCGCAGATCGTTATCGAAGAAACTGCGCAGATCGTTCACGCCGTAGCGCAGCATCGCGAAGCGCTCGACGCCCAGGCCGAAGGCGAAGCCGGTGTAGCGTTCCGCGTCGATGCCGCAGTTCGACAGCACCTTCGGATGCACCATGCCGCAGCCGAGCACTTCGAGCCAGCCGGGCGCGCTGCCGTCGCCGCGATCCCAACCGATGTCGACTTCCGCCGACGGTTCGGTGAAGGGGAAATAGCTCGGACGAAAACGCATCGCGAAATCGCGCTCGAAGAAGGCGTCGACGAATTGCTTGAGCGTGCCTTTGAGGTCCGCGAAGCTCGAGGTTTCGTCCACCAGCAGGCCTTCGACCTGGTGGAACATCGGCGTGTGCGTCTGGTCGCTGTCGCTGCGATAGACCTTGCCCGGCGCGATGATGCGGATCGGCGGACGCTTGCCCTGCATCGCACGGATCTGCACCGGCGAGGTGTGCGTGCGCAGCAGGCGGCCGTCGCCGAAATAGAAGGTGTCGTGCATCGCGCGCGCCGGATGGTGCGGCGGGAAGTTCAGCGCTTCGAAGTTGTACCAGTCGTCCTCGATCTCGGGACCGTCGGCCACCTGGTAGCCCAGGCGCGAAAAGATTTCGGTGATGCGCTGCAGCGTGCGCGTCACCGGATGGATCGCGCCGCGCTCGCCGTTGCGGCCCGGCAACGTGATGTCGATGCGCTCGGAGGCCAGGCGATGCGCGAAGGCGGCTTCTTCGAGCGCTTCCTTGCGTGCGGCGATCGCGTTGCTCAGCGCATCGCGCGCGCGGTTGACGCGTTCGCCGTGCGCCTTGCGTTCGTCCGGCGGCAGCTTGCCGAGCGCCTTCAATTGTTCGGTGATCGCACCGGATTTGCCGAGCAGCCGGACGCGGATGGCGTCGAGGGCGTCGAGCGACGCGGCGGCGTCGATCTCGCTGCGTTCGGTGGAAACCAGTTGTTCGATGTCGCTCATCGTTTCGACCTTGTTCTCACCCTTCCGGGAAATGGTGGCAGTGTGGTTTCCAAACCCCAGAAACAAACATGGGGAAGGACTCGCGCCCTTCCCCATGCGATGGACTCTTTCCCCGAACCTGCATTCAAATGCAGGCCGGGAAACGATCCGTGCAGCTATCTCAGAGGGCGGCTTTCGCTTTTTCGGCGATCGCACCAAAACCCTGGATATCGTGCACGGCGATGTCGGCGAGCACCTTGCGGTCGAGCGTGATGCCGGCTTTCTTCAGACCGTTCATGAAACGGCTGTAGGAAAGGCCGAACTGACGCGCGGCGGCGTTGATGCGCACGATCCACAAGGCGCGGAACTGACGCTTGCGCTGCTTGCGGCCGATGTACGCGTACTGCGCCGCCTTGGTGACAGCCTGCTTGGCGACGCGGAACACTTTGCGGCGGGCGTTGTAATAGCCCTTCGCCTGCGAAATGATCTTCTTGTGACGACGACGGGCGGTTACGCCTTTCTTGACTCGTGCCATTGCTCAACCCTCCTAGAGGTACGGCAGCATGCGCTGGACGCGGCCTGCGTCCTCCGCACGGACGTGGTTGGTGGCACGAAGTCCGCGCTTACGCTTGGTCGACTTCTTCGTGAGGATGTGGCTCTTGAATGCGTGACCGCACTTGAACTTGCCGGAAGCGGTCTTCCGGAAGCGCTTGGCTGCGGCCCGATTGGTCTTCATCTTGGGCATGGGAGTTCCTTGTTCGGCTTTTTGCCGAGGGTTTATGTCACTGGGCCGAGCGGTGGCCTGCGCCACACTTTCCGTCCTGCTCGATCCGGCTTGTCTGGCCCCGTGAAAGCGGCCGGTACTTCGGGCCCGGCATCACAACCGACGCCCCAGATCGCCTTGCGGCGAAAATTCTTTGCGAAAAATTCTGTTCGAGAATCAGCGTGACCTTGCGGTGGGAGGCATCGGTCGGATGCCTCCGTCGTCCTTCGATTGCGCCGGTGGGCGAACTGCGGGACGGCCGTCCCGCGGACGACTGCTGCTCGATTACTTCTTCTTCGGTGAAACCATCATGATCATCTGGCGCCCTTCGAGCTTGGGCCGCTGTTCGATCGTGACTTCGTCCTTCAGATCGGCTTCCAGGCGCTGCGCCATGGCCAGACCGAGTTCGGTGTGGGCCATTTCGCGACCCTTGAAGCGGATCGTGATCTTCACTTTGTCGCCTTCTGCGAGGAAGCGCCGCAGATTGCGCAGCTTCACGTCGTAGTCGCCGATTTCCGTGGTCGGGCGGAACTTCAGTTCCTTGATCTCGACCATTTTCTGCTTCTTCTTCGCGGCAGCGGCTTTCTTCTGCTGCTCGAAGCGGAACTTGCCGAAATCCATGATCCGGCAGACCGGCGGATCGGAGTTGGGCTGGATCTCGACCAGGTCGAGCCCCGCGTCCTGGGCCATCTGCAAGGCCTCGTCGCGCGTGAGCACGCCGATCATCTCGCCGTCGTCCCCGATCACGCGCACCTTGGGGACGCGGATCTCGAGGTTCTTCCGGTTCAGTTTTTCCGTATTGATTCGTCGATCCTCTATGCCTGAATTTCTTTCTGGATCAGTGGCTTGAGCTGGCCGGAACGGCCTCGCCGCGCAACCGCTGCGCGAACTGTTCCAGGCTCATCGTCCCCAAGTCTTCACCCGAACGCGCGCGCACTGCAACCACCCCGTTCTCGCGCTCGCGATCGCCGACCACGACCAGATACGGGACTCTTTGCAGCGTGCGTTCGCGGATTTTATACCCGATCTTCTCGTTTCTCAAGTCCGCCTCTACCCGGAAGCCTTGATTTGCAAGGTCTTTTCGGATCGATTCGGCATATTCGGCTTGTGCATCAGTGATATTGAGCACGGCGACCTGGATCGGAGCGAGCCAAACCGGGAAGTGTCCGGCGTGGTGTTCGATCAGAATTCCGAGGAATCGCTCCATCGATCCGACGATCGCGCGATGCAGCATCACCGGGTGGCGCTTGCTCGAACTTTCGTCGACGTACTCGGCGCCCAGCCGCGCGGGCATCATGAAATCGACCTGCATGGTGCCGACCTGCCAGCCGCGGCCGATCGAATCGCGCATGTGGTATTCGATCTTCGGGCCATAGAACGCACCCTCGCCCGGCAGTTCTTCCCATTCGACGCCGCAAGCGCGAAGTGCGGCGCGCAGCGCATCTTCGGCCTTGTCCCAGGTGGCGTCGTCGCCCAGGCGCGGTTCCGGCCGCAGCGCGAGTTTCAGCGAAATATCGGAGAAGCCGAAATCGGCGTACACCTTCATCGCCTGCCGATGGAAGGCCGTCACTTCGGCTTCGACCTGCTCGGGCGTGCAGAAAATGTGGCCGTCGTCCTGCGTGAAACTGCGCACGCGCATGATGCCGTGCAGCGCGCCGGACGGTTCGTTGCGATGGCAGGCGCCGAATTCGCCGTAGCGGATCGGCAGATCGCGGTAGCTGTGCAGCCCCGCGTTGTAGACCTGCACATGGCCCGGGCAATTCATCGGCTTCACCGCATACGTGCGCTTCTCCGATTCGGTGAAGAACATGTTGGCGGCGTAGTTGTCCCAGTGGCCGGATTTCTTCCACAGCGACACATCGAGAATCTGCGGGCAGCGCACTTCCTGGTAGCCCGATTCGCGATACACGCCGCGCATGTGCTGCTCGACCACCTGCCACAGCGCCCAGCCCTTCGGATGCCAGAACACCATGCCCGGCGCTTCCTCCTGCTGATGGAACAGATCGAGCGCGCGGCCGATCTTGCGGTGGTCGCGCTTCTCGGCTTCTTCGAGCTGGGTCAGATACGCCTTGAGATCCTTGTCGTTCAACCAGGCCGTGCCGTAGATGCGGCTGAGCATCTGGTTGTTCGAATCGCCACGCCAATACGCACCGGCGACCTTCATCAGCTTGAAGGCGCGCAGCTTGTCGGTGGCCGGCACATGCGGACCGCGGCAAAGGTCGGTGAATTCGCCCTGCGTGTAGAGCGACAGATCCTCGTCGGACGGGATCGATTCGATGATCTCGGCCTTGAAGTGCTCGCCCAGATGCTTGAAGAACGCCACCGCCTCGTCGCGCGATTTCACCGAGCGCGACACGGGATGTTTTTCCGCGACGATCTTCTGCATCTCGGCTTCGATCTTCGGCAGATCGTCGGGCGTGAAGGGCCGCTCGTAGGCGAAGTCGTAATAGAAGCCGTTGTCGATGACCGGACCGATCGTCACCTGCGCGCCCGGATACAGGCGCTGCACGGCCTGCGCCAGCAGATGCGCGGTGGAGTGGCGCAGCACGTCGAGCGCGTCGGGATGCTTCTCGGTGACGATTTCGAGCTTCGCGTCCTTTTCGATGCGGTAGCTGGTATCGACCAATTTGCCGTCGACCTTGCCGGCGAGCGCGGCTTTCGCCAGGCCAGCACCGATCGAGGCGGCCACTTCGCCGACCGTGACGGGATTTTCGAACGGACGCTGGCTGCCGTCGGGGAGCGTGATGTTGATCATGGGAATCTGAGGTTTCGAGAGGCGGGCGACGAATCGCAGGCATAAAAAAGGCGCCGCAGCGCCCGGGTTTCGCGAACTGGCGCGCGGTGGGGATTCAGTGCAAGCCGGTAGTGCTCATGTCGCACGCTTGGCCCGCCGTTGCCGGCGAACCTCCTCGAATCGGGACGCGCGGCACGATGCCGCAGCGCACCATGGCAAGGTAGTGAAGGCTGGGGCGGGTGTCAATTGGGTGGGCTGCGTGGTCGGGGAACCGGGAATCGGCGGTGTTGGGAGTCGGGAATCGGGAGAAGAGCGGGCCTTCGCGATTTGGGGGACGCGGCGGCGTTGGTCGCCTCTATCGCGCTTCGAAACCGCAGCCACCGTAGCCTGGATGTAGCGAAGCGGAATCCGGTTCAACGAAGCATCGAGGCCAGCAGGACAGCGGCTCTTCTCCCGATTCCCGATTCCCGATTCCCGATTCCCGATTCCCGATTCCCGCCTCCCGATTCCCAACCCCCAATGCGATACTTCGCGCCCTCCGCGCGACCACCATGCAATTCGACTCCCTCACCTTCGTCGTTTTCTTCGCCCTCGTACTGGCCGGCGCCGCCTTGGCGCGCGGCTGGAACGCGCGCAAAAATCTGCTGCTCGTCGCGAGCTACATCTTCTATGGGGCGTGGAATCCGGCCTTCGTGCTGTTGCTGGCCGCCAGCAGTGTGCTCGACTGGCTACTCGCGCGCCGCATCGATGCGGCGAGGCAACCCGGCTCGCGTCGCACCTGGCTGATCGTCAGCCTCACGGCGAATCTCGGCACGCTGGCGCTGTTCAAGTACGGCGGCTTCCTGCACGCCAACATGAGCGCCGCGCTCGCACCGTTCGGTGTCGAACTGGGTGAAACCGCGTGGAGTCTCGTGCTGCCGGTCGGCATTTCGTTCTACACCTTCCAATCGTTGTCCTACACGATCGACGTGTATCGCCGCCAGGTGCGGCCGATCGCGTCGCTGCGCGATTTCTGCCTCTACGTCGCGTTCTTTCCGCAACTGGTCGCCGGGCCGATCGTGCGCTTTTCGGACTTCGAAGAGCAGCTGCGGATTCCGCGCGCGCCGGCCTGGGCTTCGATCGGCCCCGGTCTCGCCCTGCTCCTGTGGGGACTGTTCGAAAAGATCGTGCTCGCCGATGGTCTGTTCGCACCGGTGGCCGACGCCGCGTTCGCCGCGGGTGGACCGGCGACATCGGCCGCAGCCTGGGCCGGCATACTCGCTTTTTCCGGCCAGATCTTCTGCGATTTCGCCGGCTATTCGTGCTGCGCGATCGGTGCCGCGCGCTGCCTCGGTTTCTTCCTGCCGCAGAATTTCGCGAACCCGTACGCGGCGCTCGGCTTCGCCGATTTCTGGCGGCGCTGGCACATCAGCCTGTCGACCTGGTTGCGCGATTACCTTTACGTGCCGCTCGGCGGCAATCGCCAGGGACGACTGCGCACTTATCGCAATCTGCTGATCACGATGCTGCTCGGCGGCCTATGGCATGGCGCGAGCTGGAATTTCGTGTTGTGGGGCGGTCTGCACGGCAGTTATCTGGCGATCGAACGCGCGCTGCGCGAAACCTTCGGCTTCGCACCGGAACGTTCGCGCTGGTTCGTCGCCGGCGCGTGGAGTTTGTTGACGCTGCTGATCGTGGTGCTGACCTGGATTCCGTTCCGCGCGTCGGACTTCGCGGCGAGTCTCGATTATTTCGGGCGCCTGTTCGGACCGCTCGGCGGCGGCTTCGACATCGACCAGCGCTTCGCTGTCGCGGCGTTCGCGACATTGGTGCTGGTGCAGCACGCGGTGCGCAATCGCCGCATCGAAGCGATCTTCGAACGCACGCCCACTCCCATTCTCGGCGCAAGCCTGGCCGCCCTGCTGGTCGCCGTCGTGCTGTCGCCGGGAGAGACGCATGCCTTCATCTATTTCCAGTTCTGACATTGCCAGTGCGCAGCCGCGCCGCTGGGCACATGCCTGGATCGTGGCGCTCGTGCTCGCGGCGCTCGCGCTCGGCGGCTACGAGAGTCTGTGGCGCGCGCGCGGCCTCGAACCGGGCCTGATCGATTCGCCGCAGAGCTGGAGCGTGCAGCGCGATCGCATCTACGACGACACGCTGCGACCCGTCGTGTTTCTCGGTGCCTCGCGCACCGTCTACGGCATCGATCCGTCGGTCTGGAAAACCGAACGCCCGGGCGACAAACCGCTGATGCTGGCGGTGAACGGCCACTACCCGGTGGTCACGTTGCAGGATCTGGCGAACGACGAAAAATTCAACGGCCTGGTCATCGTCGACATCGACAGCTACGGCCTGCTCGCCGCCCATCACGACATGCAGCAACCGTGGCTCGACTACCACCACCACCGCTGGAATTACAACTGGCTCGGCCATCGTCTGCTGCTGGATCAATGGCAAGCGCACAGCGTGCTGGCGAACCCCGGCATTTCGCTATGGACCTCGCTCAAGCGCGCGCTCGGCAAAGGCGCGTTCCAGCTGCCCTACAGCGAAAGCCGCACCGATCGCTCCGGCTGGATGCGCTTCGACAAAGTCGACATCGCCGCGCTGGCCGCCCACTTCGACGCCGGCGTCGAACCGAAGATGGCGCGCTTCCCGGCGCCCTCGCCCGCCGATTTCCTGGCGCAGACAAAACCGGCGATCGATGCCGCCGAACGCATCCGCGCGCGCGGCGGCGACGTCGTGTTCGTCACGCTGCCCGTCGCCGGCAAACTGGTCGAAATGGAAACCCGCTACATGCCCCGCGCCGACTATTGGGACGCGTTCGGCAACTTGCCCGGCGTGCGCGCCGTGCACTTCGAAGACGTGCCCGAATGGCAGACGCTCGAACTGCCGGACCGCTCGCATGTCACTCCCGAAGGACGCGCGATTCTAACGAAAGGCTTGATCGCGGAGTTGCAGCGACGCGGATGGCTCTAGAAGTTAGGCGAGGAAAAGAGAACACCGAGTCGGCAATCTATTTTTCACTTCATCTCCTTTCCTTCTTCAACTTTCTCTTGCTTCCTTCGCGTCCTTTCTCTTGCCTTCGCGTCCTTCGCGTCCCGCTCTCTCTCTTGTCCCGCTTCCGCCGACAATCGAACCTCATCAAGGTCTGAGCACGATTTTCCCGTCCTCGATTCCGACCTCGATCCGAAACCGCCAAGGCCGCGCCGCCCAGTACTCGCCGGCGTAGTCGATGCCCACACGCGGCCCGGTCCGGATGCGCGAACGCGGCACGCGCACACCGCGATCCTCGAACCACAGCGCCTCCGACACCGTCGCGTCGACGCCATCGAGCCCGCGCTCGATGCGCAACTGCTTCGCCACCTTGCCGGGTCCGTCGACGATCCGCGGTTGCGAATCCACATCGCCGACCACGGCGCGCACCAGCACGCCTTCGGGCACGTCGCGCGCCACCGTCGCGATATTGAGCATCCAGTGCAGGCCGTAGATCAGATACACATACAGCGTCCCCGGCTCGCCATACAACGGCTCCACGCGCGCCGTCCGCCGTCCGCCATACGCATGCGACGCCGCATCGCGCGGTGCCTTGTAAGCCTCGACTTCGGTGATCATCGCGGCACGCACGCCGCTCTCGTCGCGCCGCACGATGAACTTGCCGATCAGCGCACGCGCCACCTGGAGTGTCGGCGAAGCGAAGAAATCGCGATCGAGGCGACGCGCCGGCGGCGGCCGACTTTCAACCTCGTTCGGAAAAACGCGCGGCTTGTCGGCAAGCGGAAACAAAATGGCGGTCGAGTGCGGTGAAAGGCGCGGCATGATCCATCCTCGATCGCCCCGGTTCGGCGAACCGGGTCGCAGATCCGTGCGGTTCGTGGCGACGGCGCTGGACAGCGCACGCACGGCCGACGCTACTATGCGATCGCGACCGCAACCCCGCGTCCGCTGCAGCAAACGTCCGTGAGCCCCCTGGTGTATTCATTCGGAGAGTTCCGTCTCAAGATCGCCGAACGCGAGTTGTGGCACGGCGACGCCATGGTGCCGGTCAATCGCGTCGTGTTCGATTGCATCGCCTATCTTATCCAACACCGCGACCGCGCCGTCGGCCGTGACGAGCTGGTGGCGGCGGTGTGGGGCCGCGTGGATGTCTCGGACGCGCATCTGAACCAGGCCATTGCGCGGGCGCGGCGCGTGTTCGGCGATGGCGGGCAGACGCAGCAGACGATCCGCACCGCGCACGGGTTCGGGTATCGCTGGGTCGGTGCGCTCGCAGCGAGTGCCGATGCACCGAGTGCGGCGGCGGCCGAGCGGGAGACGAATGACGGCGCCGCATCCGCGGCCGACATGTCCGCGTCGCGCCAGGCCTTGATATCGGAAACGGTGGCCGCCGAAACGTTGGACGCACCGCCGCGCGCGGAAGCGGACAGCGCGGCGGCCGCGATCGAAGCGATGCGTGTCTCCGCGACAAACGGTGCATCGCAAATTTCCGATGCAGCGCCACCGCTTAACCGCCCAAGCCGGCGCTGGCCGCTCGCCCTCGCGGCACTGCTCGCTCTGGGCGCGGGCCTCTTCGCCCACTTCCGGTCCATCCAGGCACCGACGCCGCCGATCGCGCTGCAGAACGCCTCCGGCAACGCAGTGATCGTGCTGCCCGTGGCGGTCGAGGCATCGCGCGAATTCGGCTGGGTGGCACTCGGCGCCATGGACCTCGTCGCCGACCGCCTGCGCACGGCCGGCCTGCCGGTGCCGCCGAGCGAAACCGTCGTCACCGCGCTGCACGGGCTGGCCTCGCCGCCGCCGGAGGCCGACCTGGCCGGCCTGCGCCAGACCTTGGGCGCCGGCGTGGTGGTGCAAGGCTCGGCGGTGCAATCGGCCCAGGGTTGGACGGTCGAACTTGCGGCCACCGGTGTCGACGGCGTGCGCCAGCATGCCCAGGCGCGGCATGTCGACGCGATGCAGGCGGCGCAAGCCGCGGCCGATTTGCTGCTGGCCGGCTTCGGCCGCGAACCACCGATGCGGGTGGGCGAAACCGACGCGGTGCAGGCGCGCCTGCAACAGGCGCAGGCGGCGCTGCTGACCAGCCAGCTCGATCTGGCGCGCAGCATCCTCACCCAGATTCCACAGGATGCAGCGACCGCGCCGGAAGTGCGCCTGCGCCTGGCCGAGCTGGATTTCCGCGCCGGCCGTCTCGACCAGGCCTCCGACACCCTCGCCGCATTGCTCGCCGAGCCGCAGATCCAGTCCGATCCGCTGCGCCGCGGCCGCGCGCTGACGCTGCGTGGCAACCTGCATTTCCGCCGCTCGGAATTCGACGCCGCGGAGCGCGACTTCGATGCCGCCGTGGACGATCTCGGCCCGCTCGCCGCGCCGCTCGAACTGTGCGACGCGCTGACGCGACGCGGACTGATCCGCGCCGGCGCGCGCAACTTCGACGGCGCGTCATCGGATTACAGCCGCGCGCGCCAGCTCGCCGAACAGGCCGGCGACCGACTACGCGTCGCACACGTCGAGGCTGGCTTCGGCATGCTGCAGATCGAACGGCAGCGGCTGGATCTGGCCACGCCCTACCTCGATGCCGCGATCGACCAGTACGAGGCCTTCGGCGTGATCGATCGCGTGGTGACGCTGCGCCACGTGCTCAATGATGCCTACGCGCTGCTGCTGCGCTGGCCGGACGTGCTGGCCATCAGCGACCGCCAGTGGGCAATCCGCGACCGGATCGCCGATCCGGGCCTGGCGCTCGTCATCGCCAACCGCCGTGGGCGGCTGCTGATTGCGCTCGGGCGCCATGCCGAGGCGCAGGCGCTGGTGACCGACGCCGAGCAGCGTTACGCCGGCATCCGGCCCGAAGCCCTTCGGTATCTGCATGACCTCAAGGCCGAGCTCGCCTGGCATCTGGGTGACGACGCCGGCGCGATCGCCGCGGTGGATCGCGCACTGGAAACCTGGCCGCGCGATCCGTCCTACGACCGCTACGCCTATCTTGTGCTGTTGCGGCAACGCTCGCTCATCGCCAGCGGACGGGCCAGCGCCGACAAGATCGAACCCTTGCTCCCGAGCGGCGCCGACGCCGGCGTGTCCGTGGTCTTCCAGGTGGCGCAGGCCGAATGGGCCGCGCAGCGCCAGGCCGGTGCACCGCAGGCCGGCGAGTTGTTCGAGCGCGCGATGAAAAATGCCGAGACGGGCGGCACGCCGGCCCTGGTGGCGCTCGTGGCGCAGGCCTATACCGACTGGCTGCTGGCGCACGATGAACTCGATAAGACGGCCGAACTGGCCGGCCGTGTGGCGGTGTGGGCGCGCGACGATTTCGATTGCGCCCTGCTGCGGGTCAAGGTGTTCCATGCGCTCGGCCAGCGCGATATCTGGCGCGTGGCACTGGAGCAGGCCAGAAGCCTGGCCGGCGAACGCACCATTCCGTCGGCGTTGCTGGTGGCGCCGGGCGGCGAGTAGGCCTGGCGAGAAACCGGCGCATCGTGACGCCGGGGCGCTTGCGTCATCACAGGACATCGCCGGTTACCGCCGGTCACGAAAACATCACATGTTGCTGGCGACTGACATGCCGTTGTCACCGCACTGTCGAGTCGTTCCGTCCGGGCGCAGAGTTGCGGCGGCATCGGAGCAGGACCGCACTACTGACGACTGCACGGGGATTCCGATGAACCAGCACAGCACAATCGCGACTAGCGCCCGGGGCGGCTTCGGCCGAACCATGGCCCTGGCGCTGCTCGGCCTGTTCGCTCTGGCCTGCACGCCTCCGGCGCGCGCGTTCGATCCGAACCCCGACGGCAGCGTGTTCGTCACCGCGGCGCAACCCGACGGCGGCATCGTCGTGGCCGGCCAGTTCGGCATGATCGGCGGGGAGCCGCGCAGCGGCTTTGCCCGCCTGCTTCCCGACGGCAGCGTCGACACCGGGTACTACGTGCCGGCACTGACGGGGTCGGTCTGGGCCGCGGCGGTGCAGGCCGACGGCAAGACCCTCGTGGGTGGACGCGGGTTGCAAGGCAACGGCGGCCTGTTGCGCATCAACGCCGACGGCACCCTCGACAGCGGCTTCGTCGACGCGTTTTCGGCCGGCGACGTACGCATCACCAAGATCCTCCCGCTGTCGGACGGCAAGATCCTCGTCGGCGGCACGTTCGCGACGGTTGGTGCCGAGACGCGCGCCCATCTGGCCCGGCTCAACGCCGACGGCAGCGTCGACACGAGTTTCGACGCCGGCAACGCGGCGCCCTACGGCGTCAACAGCCTGGCGGTGCATTCCGATGGTCGCATCGTCGTGGTCGGCTACGAAACGCTGGTGCGGCTGACGGCCGACGGCCAGCCGGACAATGCATCGCCGCTGCCGCCGCTGCAGGGCGGGGGCAACATCCAGCAGGTAGCCGTGCAAGGCGACGGCGCGATCGTGATCGGCGGCGGCTTCCTGCGTCTGGGCGACGACATCAACCGCGGCGCGCTGGTGCGGATCGCCGCGGGCGGCGGCATCGACGAGGCGTTCGCGCCCATGATCGACGGTTCGGTCGATGCGCTCTGGATCGATCCGACCGACGGCGGCATGTTGATCGGCGGCAGCTTCAGCAGCATCGGAGGGGAAATCCGCCGCGGCTTCGCGCGGCTGCTCGCCGATGGCACGCTCGATCCCGCGTTCGAGCCCCACACGTTCGACAACGTGCCGGTGGCGACGCTGTCGCCGCAGGCCGACGGCAAGATCGTCATCGGTGGCTACTTCGGCACGCTCAACGGCCTGGTGCGCAATCGCCTCGCACGCCTGCATCCGGATGGCCGTGTCGACAACGCCAGCGCGCAGCCCCTGCAAGTGACGCCGCGCGCCAGCGACAACGGCAGCATCAGCCCGGGCACGCCGCAACTCGTCCCCGAAGGTGGCCGCATCGCCTTCACCCTCACGCCCGCGCCGGGCTACGCGGTGGCCTCGGTCGGCGGCTGCGGCACCGGTTCGCGCAGCGGCAACGTCTACACCACCGACTGGGTGTATGCCGCTTGCACCGTGGCCGCGAGCTTCGTGCCGGAAGAACAGGCGGTGTTCAACCCCGATCCCGATGGCCCGGTCGAAGATCTCACCGTGCTGTCCGACGGACGCATCCTCGCCGGCGGCTGGTTCAGCCACATCGGCGGCCTGCCGAAGATCAAGCTCGCGCGCCTTGACGCAAGCGGCAACGCCGATCCTGCGTTCGCCGACGGCACCGGCATCTACCACGGCCTCACCAGCGGCGACGTGGTTTACGCCACCGCAGTGCAAGCCGACGGCAAGTCGCTGTTCGGCGGCCAGCATGGCCTGCTGCGCATCGATGCCGCCGGTGCGATAGACGCTAGCTTGGTGCCAGCGCTGGGCCAGGATGCCTCAGTGCATACCGTGGTGCCGCAACCGGACGGCAAGATTCTTGTCGCCGGCAGCGCCTTCGGGCTGGAAAAGCCCGGCATCGCGCGACTGAACGCCGACGGCTCGGTCGACACCGGCTTCACGCTCGCGTTCGACGAAGCCGCCTTCTTCGAACTGCTGCCGGATGGCCGCATGTACATCGGTGGCTATGCCGCGGATGGCGGCGTCGGCAGCGTCGGCCGCTTCCAGGCCAATGGACAGCGCGACACCACCTTCCCGCTGCTCGGCGGCACCGGCATCGGCGTGCTGAAGCGCCAGCCCGACGGTGCGCTCGTCGTGGCCAGCGACAACTGGAGCCCGATCGATCTGGGCGACGGCGTGCCGGCAGACTCGCACGTGCTGCGCCTGCTGCCGAACGGCCTGCGCGACGTCGAGTTCCAGGCCGTCGTCAGCGGCGGACCGGTCGAAAGCATCGCGTTGCAGCCGGACGGCAAGATCCTCATCGGTGGTGGCTTCACCACGGTCAACGGGCAGACGCGCCGCTCGTTCGCGCGCTTGAACGCCGACGGTTCGCTCGACGCCGGCGTCAACCCCGATGTCAGCGGCGGCTGGATCAAGAGCGTCGAATTGCAGGCCGATGGCCGCATCCTGATCGGCGGCTCGTTCTCCCACGTCTCCGGCTATTCGCGCCGCGGCCTGGCACGGCTCAAGGCGGACGGCCGCATCGACATCGATGCCTTCGTCGTCACGCCGCTGGCCGCGGCCAACGGCACGATCTCGCCCAACACGCCGCAATCGGTGAATCCGGGCGAACAGACCGAGTTCCTGCTGATCCCGGATCCCGGCTATGTGATCGGCGCGGTGTCGGGTTGCGGCGGCAGTCTCGACGGCCTCACCTACACCACCGGATCGGTGGTGGCGCACTGCGCGGTGACGGTCGATTTCCTGCTCGAGACCATGGCCTACACGGTCACGCCGGCGGCCGGCTCGCATGGCTCGCTTTCGCCGTCCACGCCGCAGTCGGTGCTGTTCGCGCAGACGACGGATTTCACGGTGACGCCCGACGCCGGCTACTACATCGCCGACGTCGAAGGTTGCGGCGGTGACCTCAGCGGCAGCACCTACACCACCGAGCGCATCCTCGCCGATTGCACGGTGATCGCACGCTTCCACCAGCCGGCGACGCTCGCGGCCAGCGAAGGCACGCCGCAGGTCACGGCGGTGAACACGGGCTTCGCCTCGCCGCTCACCGTGCGCATCCGCGACAAGAACGGGGGGCCGGTGGCCGGTGTCGAGGTGGCGTTCAGCGCCCCCGGCAGCGGCGCCAGCGCGCTGTTGTCGGCGACGACGGCCGTCACCGATTCGAACGGCGAAGCCAGCGTCACCGCGCGCGCCAACGGCAGCGGCGGCAACTACGTCGTGACTGCCAGCGCAGGCGATCTTGCCGCCAGCTTCGCGCTGCGCAACGAAACGCGCGACAACGGCGGCATCGAGTTCAAGGTAACGCTGAGCCGTGAACCGCCGCCGGCCTGCGGCACCGCCACCGAGCTCGACGCCGTGCCGGGCGAACCGATCAACTACTGCTTCACCGCCACCAACCGCGGCCCGGTGACGCTGAACTACCACACGCTGTCGATGCTCACGTTCGGCTATCCGTTCCAGTACGAATACGCCGGCTGGGATCGCTTTTTCAGTCAGCTCCACCAGCCGATTCCGCCGGGCGGCAGCTACCGCTACAACCGCATCATCAATGCGGGCACCGAGGACCAGGCACCGCAGTTCACCTGGAATTCGACGGTCACGTTCCCGGACTACGAAGCCGACGCCGACGCGTCGGTGCCGTTCACCGACATCAGCAGCTTCGGCACGCTCGTGCCGCTGGCGCCGGCGCGCAGCCGCGCGATCGCCTCGCTGCCGTTCCCGATCACCTATTTCGGACAGGTGTTCCATGCCGGCGACGACGGACTGCTTTGCATCAACAACAGCGGCTCGGTGTTCCTGCGCCGTGCGCTGATCGACGAACGCGGCTGCCCGGACAGCTCGATCACCTCGCCACCGCTGCTCGGCGACAATCGCGATCTCGCCAGCATGAGCGCCTACTACCACGACGGCCTCGCCGTGTACTGGGACCTGCTCGGCGGCAACGGCGCGGTGTACCACGCCACCATCGGCGTGGCCCCGCGCCGCCGGCTCATCGTGCAGTGGAACCGCAAAGACCACGCGCTGTATCCGAATCCGTCGCAAGGCATCACGTTCCAGGTCGTGTTCGAAGAAGGCAGCGGCAAGATCCACTACGTGTACGACAAACTCGCCTTCGATGTGCTCGCGAGCCCGAGCCCGGATCGCGGCGGCTCCGCCACCGTCGGCCTGTTCGGCTTCACCAACCAGGCCGACTGGCCCTACCGCCAGCACTCCTTCGACAGCGCGGTGCTCAGCGACGGCCAGGCGATCACCTGGACGCCCACCGACGTGGTGCACTACGCGACGGCCGCGGTGACGCTCGACGTGGGCGCGCCGCATCTGAGTGTCGCCCCGGGCGAAATCCATGCGAGCACCGCGCCCGGCACCCAAGTGCAGGCGACGCTCGGCATCGGCAATAGCGGCGAAGCGGCGCTGGCCTGGTCGATCGACGAAGCCGCAGCGAGAGCGCACTTTCCGCCGCCGGGCACAAGCTTCGTGCGGCCGCCCGGCAGCGCCGAACACGGGCTGCCGCCGCTGCCGGCGGTCACCGCCGACGACGCCGCGCCGTTGGCCGCGAGGGGCACCGTGTTCGCCGTGCCGGCCTTCGCCAATACCCCGAGCCACTGGATTGGCGACTTTTTCGGCATGATCAGTTTCGACGCGAGCAATCCGAGCCAGGTCATGCAGGGCACGGGCGTGCCGTGGCGTTACGGCGAACCGATCAAGGCCGCCGATTTCGCGCACGACGATTTCACCCGCGTGTACATGTTGGGCAACGCGAATGCCAGCGACGGGGGCCAGGATTTCGAGTTCGCCTTCACTCGCGCTGATGCGTTCAGCGGCGACATCACCTTCATCGGCAACGCGTTCCCGGCCAACTGGCAACAGGCTCCGCACCATCGCTGGAGCAGCCTGGCATGGGACGGCCGCAGCGGCACGATGTTCGCCGCCACCACGTCGATGGGCGAAAGCACCGGCATCCGCTGCGAAAGCACGGTCGCTTCGGACCTGTATTCGATCGATCTGGACAACGGCGCGGCCACGCGCATCGGCGCCATCGAGGCCGGCACGCCGGCGTGCATCCGCGGCCTGGCCACGGCGCCTGACGGCGCGCTTTACGGCATCGACACGCACAACAACGCGCTGGTCGCGATCGACAAGCGCAACGGCGCGGCCGCCGTCGTCGGCTGGCTCGGTTTCAACATCGGCAACGACGTTACGGCCGATTTCGACGACGCCAGCGGTACGCTTTATTTCGTCACCGCCAGCGTGGTGTACACGGTGGATCTGGTGACCGGGCTCGCCCATGTGGTCGCACCGCTGCCGTTGTCGGGCGACGCGGAGGCGGGCTACAGCGCGGTGCGGATCGAAGGCCTGAGCATCGCGCTGGCGGGCGGCGACTGCGCCGACCCGGCGCAAGTGCCGTGGCTGTCGTTCAACCAACTTTCCGGCGAGACGCCGCCGGGCGAGGAATCAAAATTGGACGTGCGGCTCGATGCCACGGGCCTGGCACCCGGCGACTACGCCGCGCAGTTGTGCCTGCACAGCAACGATCGCAGCCAGGCGCTGGTGCGCATACCGGTGGCGCTGACGGTGACCGGCGCGGGCGCCGGCGACGACATTTTCGCGGACAGCTTCGAGGGCGCGCCGTAACATGATCACGAACTCGCCCCGCCTTCTCGCCGCATCGATCGCATTGGCGCTCGCCGCCGCGTCGCCGCAGACGTTCGCGACGCCGCCCGGCTTGTCCGCGCGCGCCGTCGAGGGCGTCGCCGCCTCGCCCGTCGGACGCTACCTCGTCACGTTCGACGAATCCGGCCTCACGCAGTATCGCGGCGGCATCGCCGGCCTGCAGCGCACCGCGTCGTCCGCCTTCCCCCGCGTGGCGGGCAAGTTCGACGCATTCTCGTCCGCCGCGCGCGCCTACTCGGACTATCTCGCGCAGCAGCGCGACGGCCATCGCGCCGACATCGAACGCACGCTGCGGCGCCCGCTCGCCATCACGCACGTGTTCGAAGTGACGCGGCATGCGATCTCGGTCGAGTTGTCGAGCGAGGAGGCGAACGCGCTGGCGAAACTGCCGCATATCCGCGCGGTGGAGCCGGTAGAGCTGCATCGCACGCAGACCTTTCGCGGTCCGCAATTCATCGGCGCCGATACGATCTGGGACGGCAGCCGCGTGCCGGCATTCGCCGGCGCGACACGCGGTCAGGGTCAGCGTATCGGCGTGATCGACACCGGTGTCGACGCCGCGCATCCGTCCTTCGCCGACGATGCGCTGTGCGGCTTCGACGCCGCACATCCCAAGCTCGTCGCACGCGACTGCACCACCAGCAGCAATGGCACCGAGTGCACCGGCGCGTCGCCCGCGCCGAACCCCGGACTCGGGCACGGCATGCACGTCGCCTCCACCGCTGCGGGCAATCCGATCGACAACACCGCCGAACCGACGCCGTCCCTGCCCACCGGATGGGATCTGTCCGGCGTGGCGCCGTGCGCCGCCGTGGTCAGCTACAAGGCCTGCGTGGACGACGGTTGCGCCGGCGATGCGCTGATGGCAGCGGTGCAACATGCGATCGTCGACCAGGTCGACGTGATCAACTATTCGATCGGCCCCAACTGCGGCGGCGGCAATCCGTGGACCGATACGCCCGGCTTCTTCGACGCCTGGGGCGCCAACGTGATGGTGGTGGCGGCCGCCGGCAACACCAACGTGAACTGCCCGCCCGATCCGACCGGTGCGGTCGCCAATCTCGGGCCGTGGGTCACCACGGTCGCTGCGTCCACGCACGATCTGCGATTCGAAACCCGACTCAGCATCACCGGCCCGCAAACCGCCCCCGACATCCTGCACGACATCGTGCTCGCCACCGGCAGCACCACGCTGTCGCCCGGCCGTCTCACCGACATCGCCGACGCGCCGCTGCGTCTGGATCGCGACAACCCACTCGGTTGCACCGACCAGGGCGGCTTCGCACCGGGCGCCTTCGACGGCGCCATTGCGCTGATCCGTCGCGGCACCTGCAGCTTCACCGAGAAAGTAGACAACGCAGCGCAGGCGGGTGCGGACGTCGTGATCGTGGTCAACAACGTCGAGGATGTTTTCACGATGGACACCGCCGGCGCGCCATCGACGGTGGCGGCGTTCAGCGTAGCGTCGCTGCCGATCAGCGATGCGCTGGTGGACTTCGCCGCGCGCGATTTCGCGCAGTCCGGCGCCGAACACGCCGTGTTCTACGGCGGCTTCGAAGCGCCGACGCCGGCCCTGGCCAGCCTCGAACCGATGGTTGAGACGCCGACACAAGGCGACGTGCTCGCGAACTTCAGCCTGCGCGGCCCGGTGCCCGCGCCGCTGCAGGACCTGGCCAAGCCCGACATCGCGGCGCCCGGCGTGGCCATTTATGCCGCGAGCGATGCGGGCTCCGGCAATTTCGAAAGCATGAGCGGCACGTCGATGGCGAGCCCGCACGTGGCCGGCGCCGCGGCGCTGTTGCGTGCCGTGCATCCGGCGTGGTCGGTCGACGAAATAAAATCGGCCCTCGTCACCACGGCGGTGCCGCTGGGATTCCGCGAAGACGGCGAAACACCATGGACGCCGGACGACGTCGGCGCCGGTCGCGTCCACCTGCGCGACGCGGCGCTGGCGGGTCTCACGCTGGCGGAAAGCGAGGCCAATTACGCCGCCGCGACACCGTTCGGCGGCACGCTCGCGATCGCCGATCTCAACGTGCCGGCGCTGCGCAACCTCAAATGCGGCGAGGCCTGCGACTGGACTCGCACGCTGCGCAATCGCAGCGACGTCACCGGCACCTGGGATATCGCGTTCGAACCGCCAAGCGGCTACGCACTCGTCGCCGAGCCGGCAAGCTTCACGCTCGAGCCGGACCAGACCCAGACCATCACGTTCACCGCCACCATCGAAGATGCGACCGTGCCCGTAGCGCAGTCGCATGGCCGCGCGTGGCTGCACCCGCGCAACTCCGCCCTGCCGGACCAGCAGTTGCCGGTGTCGTTGCGCGGCGACGAAGTCAGCGTCGAGTGCGCCGGCGGGTTGTGCAACTTCCGCATCGACAATCTCGTCAGCGGCTACAGCGCGATCGGCTGCGAAACCTACTGCGCCTTCCTCTGGGCCAATCGCTTTTCACCGCCCGCCAGCGCCTTCCCGATCACGCTGACGTCGGTGTCGTTCCTCACCGGTTCGGACGTGTACGTGTCGGCCGGCGACCGCTTCGACATCTACGTGTACCAGGACGACGACCGCGACCCGGCCAATGGTGCGGCGTTGGCCGGCTCGCACAAGAACCACATCATCGCCACCGCCGGCGCGCGCCTGCGCACCGTGACGCTGGCGACGCCGATCGTGCTCGAAGGGCCGGGGGACGTGATCATCGCACTCACCAATCCCTCCGGCACCGGCCCGCGCCCGGCGACGGGCGAAGTCTCGGTATTCAAGGGCCGCTCGTATGCCGGCAACTACCTCGGCGAGGATCCGCAACTCGGCAGCGATGCGGTCGACCTGAAACCCAGTCCGGAAGCCTTCGGCAGCCAAGCCAATTTCGTCATCCGTGCCGCAGGAACCGGCGTCGATGGCAGCGCGGTCATGCTCGACGTACCCGTGGACAGGTAACGCGGCGCGCGACTTGGCCCGGTGATTCGAATAGTGCGTTCCTGCTGCGGCAACCGCGTGTCGTCATGGATGCGCGCATTGCGTGTGCATGACGTCGGCCAACCTGCCGCGAGAAATCTGAGCATGATGCACAAGAAGTAAGGCTCGACGTGCGCGCAAGCGGGCTTCGAGGTCGCGCAAGTTCTCGCGCCCGACGGGTTGCGCAATCGACGACCGGATGCGCGACCCTGCCGACGCTTGTCGGGGCCAGTGCGGTGTCAGTCAGCGAATGATTCAGAAGATTTCACCCGAAACCCGCGCCTGGGGGTTTCGCGTGGTGGGCGGTACAGGGATCGAACCTGTGACCCCTACCATGTCAAGGTAGTGCTCTACCGCTGAGCTAACCGCCCGTGTTGCGCCCCCGCGCGGTCGGCGGGGGCGCGAAGTTTAGCCCAGCGGCAGGCGGCGGACAACCCGTTTCGTCATTTCTCGGGCGGGATGCGCAGCACCTGGCCCGGATAGATCTCATCGGGGTCTTTCAGCATCGGCTTGTTGGCCTCGAAGATCTGCGGATATTTGTTGGCGTTGCCGTACATTTTCTTGGCGATGGCCGAGAGCGTGTCGCCTTTTTCCACCGTGTAGGTGCGCGAACTCCAGCCGGTGCTTTCCTCGGCCGAGGCGCGCGCCACGGTCTGGCTGCCGCCGGGTGCGCCGGCGAGCGGCGTCGGTGCGCCCGTTGGCGCGGAGGTCGCCACGCTGCCGATGCGCAGGCGATCGTCGACGCGACCGACGCCTTCGACATTGCCGACGATCAGGATCGCCTTCTCGCGCGTCTCCTGGTCGGGCACCGTGCCCTCGACGATCACGGTGTCGCCATCGAAGGTGAATTTCATCTTCGTCGGATCGATGCCGTTGTCGCGCAGATGGCCGCTCAGGCCACGGCCTGCATCGAGTTTGCCGTCGTCCTTGTCCTTGCCGAAGATTTTCGCGCCGGCGTTCTTTACGAAATCGAACAGACCCATGTCGTGCTCCTGACCAGATGACCCCCCTCGGACACACTGGCGAAGCGGCGCGCCCAGGTCAACTTTCCGGCGCGCGGACGTTCATCGCAGGCTCAAGCGCCGAGCGTCTGTTCGCGCAGTCGCTTGATTTCGTCGCGCACGCGGCCGGCTTCTTCGAACTCCAGGTCCTGCGCGTGCTTGTACATCTGCTGCTCGAGTTTCTTGAGCTTGGCAGCGAGCTGATCCGGCGAAAGCGCGCGGTAATCGACGCGCGGTTCGGCGACGCGGCGGCCCTTGCCGCGCCCGCCCTTCTCGTCGGAATCGCGCGCGCCTTCCATGATGTCGGCCACGCGCTTGACGATGCTTTGCGGCGTGATGCCGTGCGCCAGGTTGTATTCGATCTGTTTCTGGCGGCGGCGATCGGTTTCGTCGAGCGCGGCGCGCATCGAGCGCGTGATGCTGTCGGCGTAGAGGATCGCCTTGCCGCGCACGTTGCGCGCGGCGCGGCCGATGGTCTGGATCAGCGAACCTTCCGAGCGCAGGAAGCCTTCCTTGTCGGCATCGAGAATCGCCACCAGCGACACTTCCGGCATGTCGAGACCTTCGCGCAGCAGGTTGATGCCGACCAGCACATCGAACACGCCCAGGCGCAGATCGCGGATGATTTCCACGCGCTCGACGGTTTCGATATCCGAATGCAGGTAGCGCACCTTGATGCCGTGCTCGCCGAGATAATCGGTGAGGTTCTCGGCCATGCGCTTGGTGAGCGTAGTGACGAGCACGCGATCGCCCTGCCCCACGCGCAGATGGATTTCGCTCAGCAGATCGTCGACCTGCGTGGCGACCGGCCGAATCTCGACTTCCGGGTCGATCAGTCCGGTCGGGCGCACCACCAGTTCGATCATGCTGCCGACCGATTTCGCCATCTCGTACTTGCTCGGTGTCGCCGACACGAACACGCTGCGCGGCGCGCGGCCTTCCCATTCCTCGAAGCGCAGCGGGCGATTGTCGAGCGCCGACGGCAGGCGGAATCCGAACTCGACGAGATTTTCCTTGCGCGCGCGGTCGCCCTTGTACATCGCGCCGATCTGCGGAATGGTGACGTGCGATTCGTCCACCACGAGCAGCGCATCGGCCGGCAAGTAGTCGTAGAGACACGGCGGCGCCTCGCCCGGCATGCGGCCGGTGAGATGGCGCGAGTAGTTTTCGATGCCCTGGCAGTAACCGATTTCGGCCAGCATTTCGAGATCGAACTGGGTGCGCTGCTGCAGCCGCTGCGCTTCGACCAGTTTGTTGGCCGCGTACAACTGCTCGAGACGGACTTTCAATTCTTCCTTCACCGCTTCCACCGCATCGAGCACGGTGCGGCGCGTGGTGACGTAGTGCGATTTCGGGTAGACCGTGAAACGCGGCACCTTGCGGATCACTTCGCCGGTGAGCGGATCGAACAGCGACAGGTTTTCGATTTCGCCGTCGAACAACTCGATGCGCAGCGCCTCCATGTCGCTTTCGGCCGGATGCACGTCGATCAGTTCGCCGCGCACGCGATACGTACCGCGCCGCACTTCGAATTCGTTGCGGCTGTATTGCAGCTCGGTGAGACGGCGGATCAGCTCACGCTGGTCGATGCGCTCGCCGCGCACCAGATGCAGCACCATCTTGAAGTATTCGTTCGGATCGCCCAGGCCGTAGATCGCCGACACCGTCGCCACCACGATCGCATCGCGCCGCTCGATCAGCGCCTTCGTGGCCGACAGGCGCATCTGTTCGATGTGCTCGTTGATCGACGAATCCTTCTCGATGAAGGTGTCGGACGCGACGATGTAGGCTTCGGGCTGGTAGTAGTCGTAGTAGCTGACGAAGTATTCGACGGCGTTGTTCGGGAAGAAATCCTTGAACTCGCCGTACAACTGCGCGGCCAGCGTCTTGTTCGGCGCCATCACCAGCGTCGGACGCTGCACCGCCTGGATCATGTTGGCAATGGTGTAGGTCTTGCCCGAGCCGGTGACGCCCAGCAGCGTCTGATGCGCGACGCCGGCCTCGAAATTTTCGATCAGGCGCTTGATCGCGGCCGGCTGATCGCCGGCAGGCTCGAACGGCGCGACGAGTTGGAAGCGATCGGACATGAGAGGCGAGGTCGGCGGGGAACCTTGGAAGTATAGCCAGCGCCGCCGGTTGCCAACCCCGCAACGGGTGAGATTCCTAGCGGACGCAGCGGCAAATTCCGAGGCGCACACGCGGCATCGTCCGATGGTCGCCGCGCGCGTGGCGCTTCACTCTGGCCTTCCCCAAGCCGGAGAAGTGCCATGCATCGAAACCGCGGATTCAGCCTGATCGAACTGTTGGTGGCCCTGACCATCGTCGTGGTGGCGTTGGGCTTCGCGATTCCCGCGCTGTCGCAAAGCCGCGAGGCGGCGCGCGCCGGCGCGGTGGAAATGCGGCTGCTGGAAAGCCTGAAGCTCACGCTCGAACGCGCGGCTATCACCGGCCGCAAAGCCGTGCTCTGCCCGAGCGCCGACGGCCGCGAATGCACTACGTCGCCTGATTTCAGTCGCGGCTGGATCGCCTTCCTCGACGACGACGGCAACCGCGAGCACGCGCCGCAGGAAACCCTGATCCTGGCCGAAGAACCGCTGCCCGGCGACGTGCGATTGCGCACCACCCTGGGCCGCACGCGACTGGTGTTCCAGGGCAACGGCGGCAATTCGGGCTCCAACGTCACTTTCACGCTATGCGACGGCCGCGGCGCGCCGCATGCGCGCTCGCTGGTGCTCAGCAACGACGGCCGCCTGCGACGAGGCGTGCCGGCGAAAGCGAGTGTGGCGGCGACCTGCGTCAAGTGACTGCGCACGTGAGGGGCTTTGCACCGCGTAGCGCCTTCACTCATTTCACGCGAAAGGTTGACGCGCCGCCCCCGATCCGCAGAGAATACGCCCCCCGCCCGAATAGCTCAGCCGGTTAGAGCACTTGACTGTTAATCAGGGGGTCGTTGGTTCGAGTCCAACTTCGGGCGCCATACAAAAGAAGGGCTTGCGAGTGATCGCAGGCCCTTTTTGTTTGGGCGGGGGACAATTCGGGGGACAAATAATCTGCACGGCTCGTCCCGTGAGACGCCGCTGACTATCCTGCGCGCATGGGCCACAACACTCGCGATCGCGCATTCGAATACTGGATCCTCAAGCGATCGCAGGAAGTTCGACAACTCGAAATCGAAGGCCTGGCCCTGACGCTGATCGTCACAGGCACGAAGGCTTTCAACGATCGATCGTTCGTCGTCAACGTGCTCGATCGGGTTCACCGCGAGCGGGGCATCGCAGAGATTCGCTACTGCAGCCCGGTGCGAGCCACCTACTTCGCGGACCGCTGGGCGCAATCGCGCCGTGCACGCGTTCGGTTCGTTCAGCAGCGTGAAATTTTCCGGCAGCAGGCGCACGGAGTCGTAGCCTTCGACGGCCCGGATTGGTTTGTCGACAAGGCCCACGATGCCGGCTTGGTGGTGTGGCGGGTGAAGCCGAAGCCACTAGTCTGAACTGGCCGGGCCTGGATTCGGCACGTCTCAATCCGCGCGATTTCGAGGGCAGAAAATCGCCCCATGAAAAACGCACCGAAGGCGAAATGGGCCGCGGACCTCGCCGCTGAATTCCGCAAAACGTCCTCATCCCTGCGTTACAAATCATCGCGCGGGTCGTACAGCCGTGCCGCGCGAAAGGGCGAGTCGATGCGATACCTCGACGAGCAGGCCTTGCGCCTCGAACGAATCGCCGCCCATTACCGGGGGCACGAAGCCCCCGACGATGAGCTTTATGCCGATCCGTTCTAACCGCCGGCGAACCGGCCCTGCTCGCGCGCCAGCGCTTCCAGGCGCGGGTTGACGATGATGCCGCCCTCGGACCGCTCCGAGTAGCGCGTGCGCGATTCCAGGCTGCGCTTGAGCGTCTTTCGGTCGATGGCGATCGCCGGGTTGCGCTCGTTGAAGGCGGTGATTCGGTCGGCGACATCGCTGGCGGCGGCGGCGTCACCGAACCGGATGGCCATCGCGAACGCGTCGAGCAGCGATGCGCGTCGCTTCAACACGGCTTCCTCGTAGCGCTTCACGGCGTTGTTGGCGTCGTATCGCTCGCCGACACGCGCCGGCGACAGGCCGGCCAGCTGCAGCACCGTCTCGTACGGACTCAGGTCGGGCACCACCGCGTCGCCGCGCAGCGTGTTCACGCCTTCGGTCGCGTAGCGCATCGATCGCATGCCGTCTTTGATGGCCTTCGGCACCATCGCCTCGATGCCGCGCTGCACGTGGCCGTCCTGCACCGTGGCCATGCCGCGCACGGCGTTGACGAAGATACCGCCGATCGGTCCTGCCGCCTGCTCAAGCCAGTAATCGGCCAGGGCGCGGCCCTCGAGCTCGCGTTCCGGTTCGCGCAGCCACAGGTTGTCGAGCGAGACGCGGCCGCCCACGTCGGCGCCGGTGACGAAGTTCACCGGGCCGCGTGCGATGAATTCGGCCGCTTCCGCGCCGAGGAAGTCGGTCAGGAAGTTGCGGAATTCCGCCTCGGCATCGAACGGCGGATCCTCGTCGTCGCCCAGGGCGTTCGCCACGGCATTCGCGACGCCGAAGCCCACCGACATCAGCGGCAGGCCCAGCGTGCCCGAAAACAGAGACGTCATCCCCAGCACGCCGACCAGCTTACGGCGTGCATCGCTACGCACCTCGGGGCTGGCGCCCTTGAAAGTCTGATAGAAATTCCGCCAGAGGAAGTACGTCATGTTGAGGCTGTACTGCCGGAACATCAGCAGCACCTTGGCCGCGCCACTCTGCATGAACCGCGCGCGGTTCGCGTTGCTGTAGTCGAAGTGCGACTCCCAGATGGCGTCGTTGGCGTACTGCACGGCGCCGTCGAAGCCCATGCCGGACTCCCGCGCCAGGCGATATGCGGCGACGCCGGTGGCCTCGCGGTTGATCACCTCGGCCTTGTGGAACAGGTGCGAGATTCCGGTCATCACCCGGTGCCAGGTACCCGAATAGTCGCTGGTGTCGGCTTCCGACAGGCCGGCGAGGTTGTGGGCCTGTGTTTTGTCGATCGCGCCGGAGGCGCGCATCGCCGCGAATGCGCGGCGCTCGTCGTCAGTCAGGCGCCGCTCGATATTGCCGTACGTCGCGGTGGCTTCCGCCATCGCCTTCGTCAGCGCGTTCATCGCCTTGACGGCGCCAAACTTCGAACCCAGCACCGGGAACGCCACGATGGCGGTCTGCGTCAGGTTGACCAGCGCTGCGCCTGGCGTCAGGCCGAGATACCACGCGAAGCCCAGGCCGCCGATCTTGTTCACCACGGCCGAGTCCTGCGGGTTCATCACCCAATCGTGCCGCTTCGAGGCCTCGTTGTAGAACATGCTGGCCTGGTTGCCCTGCCCGGTCTGGGTCAGGCCGTCGACCTGCTGCTTCATCTTCTGCACGAGGCTCTGCAACGTGTGGCCGTGGCGCAGGCGCGCGATCTGATGCGCGCCGTGATTCATGTTGGCGGCGAACGCGCGCAGCGCATCCGGCGAGTAGCCTTCGACCTTCTTTCGATGGATGAAGTGCTTGCGCTGCGACAGGTCCGGCAGGGTGTGGAGGTACAGCTGCCACACGTCGTCCACGGCATCATCTGGCGCGCCCGACTTCTTCAACGTTTCGGCCAGGTCGGCCATGAAACCGGCGCTGGCACCAAAAACGTCTTTAGCCTGTTCGAGCTTCGTGCCGAAGGCCAGTTCCGTGTAGCCCTGCCGCGCCAAATCTTTGCGCGCTGCGGTCTGCTTTACGCTTGATTCGAACATGAAGAAATCGCGCTTCTTCGTGTCCGGATTGGTCGCGGCAATCCAGAATTTTCCGAAGCGCTGCAATGGGAAGTAGGGGCCGGTCGCGCGGTTGCTTTCGAAATCACTGCGCAGGCGCGCGATCAGCAGTGCGCGTTTCGCTCCGTCCAGTTCGAGGGCGCCGATTCGCTCGATCAGCGCGTTGAGCCAGTCGACGTCGCGCTTCGAATACATATCGCGCGCTTCGACGTAAATGGCCTGCGCGGCCGGGCTCAGTCCGTTCCAGCGCGCCAGCATCAGCGGATAGGAGCGACGGCGCGCGCGCTCGGCGTTGACCTTCGCGCGGAGCTCTTTGATCTGATCGAGCATGTGCCGCTTCGAGTCGCCGGGGCGGCCGCGCATCTGATCGCGCAGCACGCGTTCGAGTTCACGGACGGCCTTCGGCGTGATCGCGATCACCTCGCCGCCAACCGTTCGGAAGGTCAGCGGTTGGTATTCGGCCGCCGGGTCGACGCCGGCGATCGTCGCATCGTGCATCAGGTCGGCAACGGCCCGCGCCTCGACGCGGTTCCTGCGCTGCCACTTCTCCCACTTTTCGGCCTGGCCGTTGGCCTCTTCCTGCAACACGTTCCGATCGGTCTGCATGCGCGTCATCGTGTCGACGTAGCTGCGCAGCTGCGGCAGGTACTTCCCGCCCAGGTCGGCAAGGTGGCGCAGGGTGAGCGCGCCGAGCGCCGTTGGCGTCAGGTCGAACAAGCGTCCCTTCGCTGCTTCGGTCAGAGACACGTTGCCGGGCTTGAGCACGGCCGACATCCGAGCGAAGAAGCCGTCCGTCGGCTCCGTCGTCTCGGCGACGTCGACGACAAGGTCCGCGCGCGACGCGGCCGCGCCCAGCGGTACGGCGTCCGAATCGCGGCCGCCTTCGGTCACTCGGCGCATGCCACCGGCGACGATCGTCAGCAGTTCGGCTTCGGCGAGCGTCGTGCCGTTCCAGCGCACGCCAATCGAGCGCAGGAAGCGACGCACGGCCGTCAGCACGCGATCGATCACACTCGCGCGCACGCCGCGCTCGGCCATGACCGCCAGCGCTTCGCGGGCGAACTGCAGCGGGCTCTCTTTGCCGTAGCGGCGTTCCGCGGCATCGAGCGCGGCGCGCACCTTGGGCGACGCGTTCGGATTCTTCCGCAGGCGTGCCACGTCCGCGATGATCTGCGCCCACTCCTTTCGGCCGACGACCCCTTCGACGCCGTAATGCCCGAACGCCTCATGCGCGAGCGTTTGCATCGCGCGGGCGATGTTCGGCACATTGCTGGCGACGATGTAGATGGTCTGTTGCCCGTCGTACCACCCTTCGAAGCGCTCCCATCCGTCGTGACGCTTTGCTGCATTCGGCAAGCGGTTGGCATCCTGCACAACGCGCACGATTGGGATATCGCCCGTCCAGCCGCGCATCGCGCTCGCCACCGCACGGCGCAGGTCGCCCTCGCCGATGCCGATGGAGAAGGTGACGCCACGGCCGGCGTTCGCTTCTGGCCGAGTGGCGCTGCCATTCTTGTCGGATTCATCGCTCGGGCGTACGCTGTTGTCCGAACCCGCCGCAGGCTGGACAGAGGAACGGTTCGCATCCGTGCGAGCAGACTCCCCAGGTATCCCGGCGGGTTCGCCGTTTTCGATGATGGCTTGGTCATAGAACCGCTTGCCGTCGCGCGCCTCGCGCACGAACACCACCGCACGACCCGCCTTTCCGTCGATTTCCACCGGCGCGACATACTCGTGCACCGCGATGATTTCCGGCCGGCCGCGGCGATCGGGTGCAGAGGCTCGCAGCGTCGACGCTGCAATGATTTCGTCGATGCGCAGCAGCGCCGCGAGGGCGGGGCGATTCGCGTTTTCGGAGGCCTTTTTGATGCCCTGCCACGGGATGATTATTTCCGCACCGTCGCGGGTGATCGCCACCTTCTCGGCGAGGCGTGCTCGCGCGGCGTCGCGAACGGCGTCACGCATCGTTCCGCTGGCAGGCTTCGGCGGCAAATCGGCCGTGGTAATCACCACGGCTGCAGCCGGCTCTTCCGGCACGTTGGCTGCGCCGCCCTGCGTGTCCTTCGTCAGTGCGGCGAGGATCTGCGCCGCGCTGGCTCGTGCATTCGGCGTCAGTTGCCGCTGCCATGCGCCGTTTTTTGGGCTCCACTTCCAGCCAGACCCGCGCAACCGCTCGCGCGTTCCTTCGTCCGGCTTGCCATCGAAGAACAGGCGCACGCGGTTATCTTCCGCATCCTCGACGATGCGCATGCCGGCGAAGGTGCTTTCGACCGGACCGGCCTCGGCGGCAACGACGCGGCGATCGACGACCTTCAACCGCTCGCGCAGGCGGCGGATTTCCGCGTTGTTGTTCTTGAGCGAGTAGTCGGGGAAACCGATGCGCCCAAGTACGTCGGGTTTCTTGAGCGTGGCGATGGCCGCTTCGTTGTAGCCCAACGCATTCAACGCGGCATCGTCCCCCTTGCGGATGGCGGCGTTCACCGCTTTCATCCGCTCCTGTCGTGCCTCGCGCTGCGCCAGATTGGCGCGCACCGCCGCGGCCTCACCCGTCGGCGTGGTGTCGACCGGCACCGCGGCGGCCTGGATCATGCGCGCGCGCTGGCGCTTCAAGAACTCGTTTGCCTCCTGCGCGCGGCGGTCCGCGGAGTCGCTTTTTTTGCGATTCGATGCCACGGGAAAACGGGCCGGGCCGGCGATCATCGCCGACATCACCCGACTATGCGACGACAGATAGGCCTTGATCCGATCGGCGTACCCGCGGCGTAGCTTTTCCATTTCCGCCGTGACGCGCGCCACGGCGTCGGGGTCATCGCCGGCGGCCGTGATGGCTTGGTTCCAAGCATCGACCATCGTTCTCACATAGTTACGCAGTTCGAAGCGGCCGCGCGAGTCCGGGCTATGTGATGTGCCTTCGTGCGCTGCTGTCGCCAGTTTGATGCCGATGTCATCCTCGAGCACCGGCACAGCCAA
Source organism: uncultured Chiayiivirga sp. (assembly GCA_965653565.1). Classification (GTDB taxonomy): domain Bacteria; phylum Pseudomonadota; class Gammaproteobacteria; order Xanthomonadales; family Xanthomonadaceae; genus JALCLA01. The sequence goes on from CBFHAI010000006.1 coordinate 40,013, forward strand.
CGAAGCGCCCAGGCGCTTGATTGCGTCGTACTGGCCATCATGCACGGCCTGGGTGAGCTCGTCTGGACGCAGAAAATTGCCGGCATCCAGATCAATCAATGCCGATTCGCCCAGCTGCGCGATGATGGCTGCGCGGGCATCGTTGCGAACCTTGGCGACATCATCGAACGGGCGCGCCGCGGCAAGCTGACGGGCGACAGATGCAGCGTTGGTAACCTCAGAAGCAGAAACCCCCGCGTCGGCGGGGGTTTCGGTGGTCGCTGCGGCCGGTGTCGGCGCTACTTCTTCGGCTGGTTCTTCGGCTGGTCCCGGTTCGGGAACGATACGGTCACTGTCGCTCCCGGCGGAATTTCCGGGAACTGCGCGGAGGCGTCGAGGCGCCCCATCTGCACGGGCTTCTTCGCGGACGCCGGCGGCGAGGCGGTCGGCTTTGTTTCGATTGGCTGCTGCATCTGCGACCTCGTAGTTGTCACCGGTGCCGAAGCTGATCCCGATGCCGTTGTAAGCGTACGCCTGCGCGTCGCCGTCCGCCAGTTTGACGGTAAAGGTGACGACTTCGGATTCCATCGCCTGCTGCACAGCCGCCATCACCGTGTCGGCCTGTGCAGCGTCCGCAAAGCGCGCGGCGAATTCGTCGCCGCTGCGGCGGTAAAAACGAGTGCCGTCGCCAGCCTGAGCGGCAAGCAGTTCGCCCAGGCGCCGCAGCACTGCATCAGCCGCATCATGGCCAATGGCATCGTTGAGCCGCTTCAAGCCGTCCATGTCGATCGCGGCCACCGACGGCCAGCCCAGCGAAGCGTCGGCGTCGAAAGCGGCTTTGTTCGGCAGGCCGGTCAGCGCGTCCACGCGTGCGCCGGTTTCGAGCTCGGCGACGCGAGCACGAAGCCGCTCGAGCTCGGCATCGCGGGCATCCGGCGGCAGCGCATCGACAGCCGCGCGCGTCGCCCGATCCTGACGGCGATCCGGCGTGGTTGCCGCCGGCGCTGGTTCCCTCGCGCGCTGCAGGCCGACGCGCAGTTGCTTCGCCGCACGCAGGACATCGATCGGATCGCGTAGCTGCACCCTTTCGTTCGGCGGTGACGGGACGCGCGAAACGACATCCTCGGCGTGCGACTTCGTGATCCCCAGCAGGTCGCGCAGCACCCGAACTGCGTCGCGCGCCTGGATGCGACGCGGCAGCCCGAGAGCCTTCACATCCGCGGCCGAAGGATCGCTGTCAGCATCGAGGATGCGCGCCTCGATCGCACGCCGGCCTGTTTCAGCTTTCGGCGCTGTCGGTCCGCTTTTCGGTCCCTTCGTCTCACGAAGAGCCGGCTTCGCTCCGGTCTTTGCGGCTTTCGTCTCACGCAGCGAGCCGACCGGCGCCTTCGTCTTGGATGGGTCGCGTACCCAGGCCTTGAACTCATCGAGCGTCATCTGGGTGATGGCACCCAGCCCGTTCCAGCCCTTCGCGTAGTTCGACAGGTAGGCCGCGCGCGCTTCTTCCTCGCTGGCCGTTCCCATCACCACCTTGTGCTCGTCGAACGCACCGTTGCGGTTCGTCTGATCGACCACGAACACCGGCAGCGTCGTGTCCTCCGCGCGGTCGGTGAGGAATACGTCGACGTGATCGCCGTCGTTGCCTTCGGTGCGCTTGATGTAGCCGTAGTGGTGATTGAGCGGTGGCCATTCCGGGCGGCGCTTCGTGCCTGCGGGATTCTCGATCGAGACATCGAGGCCGGCGATGCGCGCATGGCCCTTCGCATAGTTGCCGGCCTCCTTCTGGGCCTGGGTCGGCTCCGGCCGATCGTTCGCGGGCGACGTTGCCGCCGCGTTCGCAGCCGCCTGGAGCACGCTGCCGGCGGCGGGCGCAGTCGGCTTGCGCACGACGAATTCGCCACTGGCGAGCGCCACGACCTGAGCGCCATTTCCCTCGCGCCGGGCCGCCGACTCGGCGGCCGCGCGGATGGTGAAAGGGTTGCCGCTCGGCGTCAGCACATCGGTGTCTAGCACTTCATCGCTGTCGTCGATGGCCAGTGGACTAGATTCGGCAGCCTCGGCGCCAACTAGGCCACCGCCACCCTGCGAAGCGCTTGGCGCCGCGGTTTCTGGGGTGGACGAAAGTGGACTAGTTTTCGCAGGTTCGTCCACCGCTGGATTTTCGACGCGATTCGCGGCGGCTTTCGCGGCCAGCTTCCTTTCGCGTGCGACTTCCTGCCGAAGTTCGCCGGCGCGCCGACGCGTCAACCCGAAAGCGCTCACGAGCTTGCCGACATCATGCGGCTGGCCCGCTTCGAAACCGGCATGGATCACGGCGCGCACCTGCGCCTCGTCAACCGGCATCAGTTCGCCGGTCACCGGATCCATGTTCGGTGGCGGCCGATCGCCTTTGACCGCGGCCTCAATATCATCGGCGTTGGCGTGGCTGGTTTCGTACTGCGTCAGTTCCTTTTTGAAGCGCTCGCCGAAGTCGGCCAGGTTGTCCTTCGCCACCTTCTCAGCTTCCGGCGTCGGTGCCGCGTCGACTGCCGCCTGCAGGGCCTCGTGCCGCGCGCGCAGCGGCGCCGGCAAAACTTCCTCTGCCTGGGTGCGCAGATCGAGCGCCTGTTGTTGCAGCGCCGCGCTGGTGGCTTCTTCGGGCGTCGGCGCCGGCACGGCGACCGTATTGGCGGTGGTGGCCACCGCACCACTCGCCGCACCCTGGGCCACAACGCGCGACAGCGGGCCATCGGCGGGATTCGGCAGCGGCGACGTCGCCCCCGTGGTGGGATCGATCAATTCCGGCGGACGAGCCGGCAGCACCGAGCCCTGCCCGCCTGGCACCGATCCCAAACGAATCTTCGGGCGGTCGATGAGTTCGGGCGGCGTGACGGCGTTGGTCTGCGCGTTGCCCTTCGAATCGATCACGATCGTCGACGGCGGCTCGAGCAAGCGGCCGGTCGCCGTCAGGTGCGCCATGAGCGCGTCCTGCGTTTCCTGCGTCGGCGACGCTTCGTAGGCCGCGCGCAAGGCATGCTCCCGCTGCTCGGGGGTCTGTTCCGGCGGCGAGGGCGCCGTGCGCTCCGGCACCGGCACGCCCTGCGGTTCGCCCTGGGTCGCCGCACGCCCGCCGAGGGCCAGGCTGCCGCCGATGACGCTACCTACTGCGGCGCCGGCGCCGGCAGCTTCCGGCACGCCTTCGAGCAACCGCTTGTTCGGGTCGACGGTGGAAACGCCGACATTGCTGCCGAACTGGCTGCCGCCCTCCTGCAGGGCTTCCTCGGCGCCTTCGCGCCCCGCGCCGACGAGGGTCTGCGCCGCGGTGCCGGCGACGCCGGTTTGCGGCAGCGTACGCGTGAACAGCTTGGCCTCGAACGGTGCCGCGACCTTGCCACCCAAGCCACCGAACAGCGCGCCGATTCCGCCGCCGATATCGGCGGCGCTGCGCGCCATGCGCACCTTCACTACGTCGGCCGACTCACCATTGGCGACGGCCGCCACGTAGTCGGGGTTCGACTGCCACACCTCTTCGGGCTGCGCCAGCGCTTCCTCGTAGGCCTGCCCGGCGGCCGGCCCGGCTTCCATCGCGGCATTTGCGCCGACAACCGTGCGCTCGGCGGCGGCCGTGCGCGCCGCGATGACTTCGGGGGCAACGGCCGCAGCTTCGCGCGTCGCGCCGCGCGACACCAAACCCTCGGCCGCACGGGCGGCCGCATTGGCGCCGGCGCGAGCGACGCCCACACCCGTGCCGATCAGATTCGGAATTTGCTGCGTCGCCTGCTGCGCGAGGATTTCGGGTGTGGTGAGCACCTTTTTGACCGTCGGCAGAAAGCCTTCGGTTTCGCTCAATTCCTGCTGCTTGCCCTGCGCGTATTCCGACTGCTCGCCGCTCAACGCAGCGTTGGCTTCGCGAATCGCGCCAGGCACCACCAGCGGCGCCGGCGCTCCCGTCAGGCTTTCGGTGAGCGTCCGCGCGATCTTGAACTGTGGCGCTTGCTCGCCGACGGCAAGCGCGCCACCGACGAGATTCACCGCGCCTTTCGCCACATCCAGCACGCGGTCTTTGACCATTGCACCGGTGCTGCGCGCCGGCGCGGCCGGTTCGCTCGGACTGTCCCACTCGACTTTTTGAGTGTCGATCGCCGTCGGTGCGGTCGGCTCGTCCCACTTCACCTGCTTGCTGTCGATGGTCATGGATTAGTCCGCGTACTCCGTGGTGCCGTCGGTGTATTCGACGACCTTGCGGCCGTTCAGGGTGCCCGTGCGCTTCACCGCGCGCTCGCCGCCAGCACCAGCAGCGGGTGCCGCGCTTGCCGCCACCGGCAACCCGGCGCGCGCGAGAATTGCATCGATCTGCGTCAGCACGTTCGCTTCGGCCTGCTGTCGGGCCTCGTCGGTTTTGAAGCCGCCGAGCGGTGTCGCCGCTTCGAGCAGCTTCGGCGCCAAGTCGGCGACGATCTTCGCGCGAGGGTTGTCGCGCTCGGGCAGCGCCGGCGAAAAAGGCGAGCCGTCGGTGGTGGTGATCACCTCTGCGCCATTCGCCCCAACGCGGTACTGCTTGCCGTCGGCGCCGAGTTGAATCTGCGGCGCACCCTGCCGCGACGTTTCAAGCGCCAACGCGTTGTCGCCGGCGGCGCCGAGTTCCAGCAATCGAGCGGCGTTGTCGCCAGCGGACTCCTGCAACCGCGTTGCATTGTTCGCGTCGGTGATGGCCAGCTGCGTTTGGCCCTGCCGCGCCTGCGACCGCGCAACGCCCTGTTCGGCGGCGAGCACGGCACGATCGGCACCGTTGAGGCCGGCACCCGTGCCCGGGCGAAAATCGCCTTCGGCCGCCGACTTCACCTGGCCGTTGGCCGCGATGCGCGCGCGCGTGTTCGCGTTGCGATTGTCAGCAGCCGCAACTTCGGCGCGAAACTGCAAAGTGCGCTCGGACGGCGGCGGTGGTGCGAACGCGGCGGCTGACACCGTGTTGAAGGTACCTTGCTGCCCACTCTGGCCGGAGCCTTGGCCGCTAAACGAACCGTCGGGCTGCAGCGAGCGAACGACACCGTTCGCGCCGGTGAAGGTGTTCGTGTCGCCAGGGCGCGGGCCACTCGGCGCCGGCGCTGCGAGAGTGCGCGGCGCAGCAGGGACCGGCGGCGGCGACGTGCTGGCCGGCGCGACTGCGAAGCGCTGGCGCGTGGGGCCAGGGACGGTCGCCGGCGCCGTCGTACCTGTTTTCGCCCCCGCTACCGTGTCGCTTACCAGCGTGCCGGCCTGCGAAGCCTGCTCGTCGATGAAGTTGCCGAGCTTTTGACCGGCGCGATACGGCACGTCGACGAGCGTGCGCGCAGCGTTGCCGATCGCGCCGACAACCTTGCCGGCCGTCACGGGCAACGTGTCGCGCGGCGTGACCACGGCCGGCGAAACCGGCGTCGGCTTGTCGCGTCGTTTTTCGGTCTGCGGGTAGGCCATGTCGATGCTCTCCGAGGAAATCAAATGTTGAGGCTGGGCGGTACGCCGGCGTAGTCGGCCGCATTGCCCCCGTAGCTGATGCCGGCACTCTTGCCGTAGCTGAAACCCAGGCTGCCGCTGTAGCTGGCGCCGAAATTCACGCCGCTGGCCGTGGCGGCCGCCAACTGGCTGATGATCTGCGCCCGCGACGTGAGTTCTTGCAGGTACATCGAGCCCACGCGATCGAGTTGCGTGATCTGCGCATTGATGTTGCCGAGCGCCACTTCCGCGCGCGCGCGCGACTCGCTCAGTTTCAGTTCTGCGCTGCGATCCTTGGCCGCGGCCTCGGCCGTCGCGATCTGCGCTTCGGTGGCGTAAATCGCTGTGTTGGCCTGGATGGCCCGCAGCCGGGCATCAATGGCGGCAATCTGTGCTGCCAAATCGGTGCGCGCGTGTTCGAGCTTGAGCCTGAACACTTCGAACTCCTGCCGCTGCTGCGCGAGCTCGGCGGTGTTCTGCGCGATCAGATAGTCGCCCTGCACTTTCACGGCACTGACGCGCTGGCCGAAAATATTGCCCAGAATTTCGTAGCCGCGCAGGTTGCCGAGTTCGCCTTCGACTTCCGACTTATAGGCATCGTAGGCGGCGACAAACCCGCGCACGCGCTCGGAAAACACCTGCACGCGCAACCGCGCCTGTTCGAGTCGCTGGGTGTTCAATTCGCCCTTGACGCGCGCGGCTTCGACTTCGGTTTTGTAGATGCTGGCGAGTGAATCGATTGCGCGGATTTCTTCGACGTACGCACGGATCAGTGATTCGTTGACGTCGCCGATGACCTTCTGCGCTTCGATCTGGGTTTTGTAGACGTCAGCCTTCGCGATCTTGGCTTGCAGCAGGTCACGGAACACCTGCGCATCGGCCTTGAACAGTTCCGTTTCGAGGTTGCCGATAGCAATCTGGCCTTCGAGGTACGCGAACTGGATATCGGACGCGATCTTTGTGGCTTCGAGCGCGCGCTGCTGCGTCGTGCCGTACTGCTGGATCAAGGCGGTTTCCAGCGCGCCTGCCTGGCCCAACGCGAAACGGATCGACTCGACTTCGATTTCCGCACTGCGGATGGTTATGTCGCGGTTGAGCCCCGCGGCCTCGGCACGGCCCGCTTCGCGCGCTTCGTCGAGTCGGCGCGCCAGGTGGCCCGACGGTTCGTAGAGGCCCCGCGCGCCAAGTTCTTCCGCAGTTTCCTGCACGCGCTTGATCGAGAGCAGATCGGCGCGCGCGCGGCCGCGGTCGAAGATGGCTTGCTCGATGGCGGGCGGCAGGCCCAGGCCGCCGGCCATCATCGACGTCAGGTGCGCTTTCACCGCATCCAGCAACGTGCTGCTGTAGGCGACTTCCTGCCAGGGGAACGCGCGATCGGGCAGCGTGATGTCGAACACCGGCCGCACGCCGGCGAATTCCTCGAACGTGATGTCGGGCGGGTCCGGCAGGTTCAGCGCCAGCAGCGTCGGGTGCTCTGGCATCGTGTATGCCGGCGCTTCCGGCACGACGATCGGATCGAGCACCACATCCGTATCCGTCGGCTCGGACGGCAGGTCGACGTCGGGCTTGCGCGGCGCGCGATACGTCAGACGCCCGAAGTCGGGCTCGTCGGGCATGTCCGGCAGGTTGCGTAGCCCGACGCGCGAAAAACGCTCCATTTCAGGCACCACGACCGACACCGTACCGACGTCGTTGCTCAGGCCAAGCACGGGGCGCACGAAGTCGCCAGTGTAAATGTCGTCGCGGATCTGGATATCGAACACCAGCGGCGACACCGTGAATTCCGACAATTCCTGAATCGCCTGGCGCGACAGCGCCACCCACTCGTTGTTCTGCGCGCGGAAGTAGTCCCAACCCGACTGAACGAAATCGCGCGGGCTGTTGAGGTCATTCGACATCGCGGGTTAAATCCTTTTGTCGAGAATCAGGGGCAGCAGTTGCAAGTCGCCGAAATCGAAATCCTCGCCCTGCGTGTTGCACAGGCGCAGCTGCCAGTAGCGCGACTTGAGGCCGCGGCCGAACGTCTCGCGGCCCTCGCACAGGTCGGTGGCCGCCGCGTGATCGGTGCGGTACCAATCTTCGATTTTCGAGCCGGTGTCGCTGGTCGTGACGACCTTGAACACGAGGTCGCCCGCGCCGGTGTAGGCGTAATAGACGCCGGGCAGCCGCTTTTGCTGGCCGATGCCGAAATCCATCAGCGCGGTGATGAGCTCTGCCGCGATGTCCTCGCCGGCGTCGTCGGTGCCGGAGAGTTCGAAGATGCCGCCGGCGCCGGCAGCGAAGGTTCGACCGCCGAACGCGTTTTCGAGACTTTCGAACGGCCAGTTCGTGTACTCGCTGGCCGCCATGTTCGTCGTGTTCCACACCCAGCCGGCAATCTCGTTGCCGCCGACGGTGAGCGTCACGTACATCACGAGCCCGTCGCGCGCGGTGGCCATCATCTGCAGGGTGCCCGCCGCAGAATCCGGCAGTTCCAGCGTGTCGCGGCTGATCGCCACCAGCCGCACGGTGTTGGTGGCGTCAGTGTCGAGCGCGACAGTGTCGGCGAGCGCGCCGAGCATCTGCATCTGCGACAACACGGCCTCGCCGAAAACCACGCCGTCACTCAGTCGCTCGATGAAACCGTGCTGCACGGCGTCGTTGATCGCCAGCGCGACGCTGAGCATGCCGAGCGCGTGTAGGCGGCCCGTGGCCAGGCCGAGCGCCAGCAACACGTCTTGCGCGACGCTGGTCAGAATCAACTTGTCGGCCGGCGCCTCGGCCAGCACGATCGAGTCGGCGAGGGTCAGGCTCCATACCACGCTCACCTCATCCGTGAGCCCGAGCACGTCGGCGGCCGCACCCAATGCGGTCAGCTGCGGCATCATGCCCCCGCCCAGGGAGAGCCGATCGAACAGGCGCACGATGTCGGCACCTGACACGGCGTCGCCCATCAGGATCGCGTCGAGCATCGCGGTGTACGCGCGCACGTCCATCGGCGTCCACAGCCGCAAGCTGTCGACCATGAAGGTCACGCCCTCGTCGTCGACGGCGGCGAACGGCGCGGCGCCGAACGGGTCGAAGCCAAAGCCGGACATTACGCGTAGGCCACTTTGACGGCGCTCACGCTCGCCGACCAACGAATCGTTGTCGCCGCCTCGCCAACGGCTTCGATCTTGATGCCGTCGTTGGTGGTGTCGATGCCCGGATTGCAGTCCCACGCCGCCGCGCCGGCATCGGCCGCCACGACGGTTTCGGTGATGCTGCCGACGAGCGACGGATCGCCCGCTGCGCCGCGCTTGACGACGAATTCAAAGCGCCACGCCTTCGCGTCGCCGCCGGCGGTCCGCGCGGCAAGCACGTTGATCGTGAAGCTGTAGGCCGAATTGATCGGGATGGCGAGGTAGGCGCGTTCGTTGTTCCCCGACTCGGTGCCGTTGACCATCGGCGTTGGCGTGGCGTCGGCCGTTTCGAGATACAGCCCGGCGCTGATGACGCGCTCGAACTCGCCGATGTCCGTGCCCCAGCCGATGCCCTGCACGATCGCGTTGTTCCAGCCGATCAGCGCGCCGAAACCCATGCCGATCGAGCTTTCGACGTTCGGATCGGTGTAGTCCTGATTCGGGCCGAGCGACTGACCGCCGCGGCTCACGGCACTGGTGAGGTATTCGACCAGTTTGCCGTCGTCGTGCGGGTACGCGCCGGTGTAGAGGCCGGCCCACGTGGCGGCTGAATCGGAAGGAATGCCGGCGTCCAAGCAGACCCACAGACGACTCAGAATCAGGCTGCCGAACGGCGTCAGCACTGCCCACAGCGAGCCCGGGCCATAGCCTTCGGTGTAGTTGTTCGCCGTCGTGGGTTTTTCGGTCGCGGTGAGGTTATGTTTGCCCTGCGCCGCCGACAGCGCGCCGGCGCCGCAAATGATGGTCTTTTCGCCGGCGCCCCAATTCACCGCAGCGTTGGCATTCGTCGACTCGATGATCTTCACGCGCACCAGCGTGTCGGCCGCCGACAGCCGGTAATAGCCATCCTCGAACTCGGCGCCCATGTAGACCTGCAGCCGGACCAGCGCATCAGCGCCAGGCGTGACGATCGCACTGATGGCGCGAAAGTCAGGGTCGGCACCCAACAGGGTGTAGTTGCCGGTGCCAGTCGTGGTCGAGGTTTCTTTGACGCGCGAGCCGATCGCGATGGTCATTGCAAAAGCTCCTTCAAGTTTTCCGCAGTGATGCCCGCCGGCAGGCGCGGCGCACACTGCGACAGCGGCCACATCGTTCCGTAGAGGTCCGGCGGCGCCGGGTCATCGCGTTCGCCGGTCAGTTCGAACAACGTGCGCGGCGTGTCCTCGAGCGTGATTCCGTCGTGCCAGGTGGCGATCGTCATGTCGGTGCCTGGCCAGGGGATCGAAAAGGCCCAGCGCCCGCGGTAGGCGATCCACGTCCCCCAGCCTTTCGGCAGGTCGAGATTCCACGCGTTGGTGCGTATGTCGCTGTCGGGCTTACGCTCGAGCCACGAGCGCGGGCCGGCTTCGGTGAAGGTCAGCGCCCAAGTGCCGTCGTCGATAGCGCCGTTGGTCACGGTGTTGGCCATCGCCACGCGGTCGTAGTCGGGAAACGCACCCTCGGACGTCGTTACCGCCGGGCTGGCGGTGTTCGAACCGGTCACCATCAGATCCAGCACGCCCGATGGGTCGGTGGGGCTGCTGCCGATCAGGGCCGCGCGCCGCGTCAGCGAATCGGCCTTGGTGTAGCTGGCATAGAGCGTGGGCGTGCCGCCGCCATCCGGCGCGGACATGCCTTCGCCGGATGGCGAGGGAAACTCGCTGCCCGAGGCCGACCAATTCGGTTCGGACGCCAGCGACGGCGTGCTGTTTGCGGTATCGCCGACATCGACCGTGCGCGTCCACGTCGTCGAGTCGACTTCGACGCCGCCGAACAGTACGTGAAGCGTGTAGACGAGGCTATAGCCGCCGGTCGTGACGGCCGACACATCGCACGTCGCATTCGTCGGCACGTTGCCGCCCCACAGCACGAGGTCCGTCGATGTGTAGTCGCCGGTGGTCGTCGTCGTGGTCGTCACGTCGCGATCGCCGACGACCGTCGAATAGGTCGCGCTGTCGCTGCGCATGTCGAGCCACCACAGCGCAACGATTTCGGTGTGCGACTCGATCGTGCTGGTCGACAGGCGGTCGATGTGCACCTCGGCCTGCTCTACCGTGTCGGCGTTGATGAAGCCGAATTCCGGGCTCGCCGGCGTCGCAGTGACATGCCAATCCTGCGATCGCTCGTCGGTGGTCGACGACGAGTAGCTTTCACTCGACTGCGTTTCGAGCACCAGCCACGGCGCTTCGCCTTCGACTTCGACCCACACCTTGCCGCCGATGGCGGCGCCCGACGATGACGCGATTTCGGTGAAGTTGAAAACGAAGTGCTGCTCGAGGTCGAGCGAGGTGTAGCCCGAGCCGGGGCCGCCCGTGTGCAGGTACTCGCGTTCGCCGGTCGACGTGTGATTGTTGCTGAACGTGCGCGTGTAGCTGCCGCTGCCACTGTTTTCGGTCGGCTGCCAGTAGAGCCGCACCGGCACGTTGGCCTTGAAGTCGACGCTGTACGTCAGAGACGTGCCGGTGCGCGCCGTGGTGCGCGTGGTCGAGCCGCCGATACCGATGACGCCCCGATAGTTCGGGTCGCCCGTCGCCGGGCCGCTGCCGCGCCCCAGGGAGCGCGTGGGCACCAGCGTTTGGTGCTCTGTGTAAGGGTAGAAGCCCGGAAACGGCGTGTCGCTGACCCACGACGACGAGTCGTCGGTGTAAAGCTCGTTGACGTTCGCCTGGTAGGTTTGCGGGCCGAAGGTCGTCGTGTCCGTCACGCGCACCGTGCGCCGGGTGACCGATTCGATGATGTCGTCCGGGTCGGTGAAGTCGATCCGCAGTTCGTCCGAATGGATGTAGTCGCCGGCGCTGAAACTCAGTTGCACGACGCGCACTTCGGTCGCGGCCTGATTGAACGCGCCTTGCGTGCACGCGTAGGCCTGCTCGATCGTTGCCGTGTGGTCTAGCGTGTAGACCGTCTCGATGTCGTCAGCCACGACATCATCGACGAGCGGGCAAAGCAGCGCGGTGTGCGGCTCCCATTGAACGCCGGGGCGCGGCCGCAACTTGGCGCGATAGAGCTTCACACTGCGGATTTGATTCGCGAACGGCGTGGCCAGCACGTACAGCCACAGGTCGGCACCAATCACCTTGAGGCACGCACAATTCACAGCGCGCAGCGTGTCGATCACGCTCAGGCTCAGTATCTTCTTGCCGTTGTAAAACACGTAGTCGGAATGCCCGATGCCGACGCTGCGCCCCGGCGGGCCGATCCACGTGACCGCCAGTCGGTCATTGCCATCACGCCAATCGACGTTGCCGCAGTCGAGCAGCCCATCGGGGAACAGACGTTCGTACAGCCCGCCGGGCGGGTCCACCTGAAACGACTCGTCGAAGAAGTACCGCTGCCACGTCGGCTCTTCGTCGTTACGCTTCACATCCGTCAGGATCGTGTGCGCCTTCTCGCCATAAGCGTTTTCGCCGTTCGTGATGTCGACCGGGAAAGGATCGATCACCGCACCAAACAGGCGCGGCTTCGTGACGAAGCCATACAGCATCGGCACTGCGATACGTTCGCGCGCACCGCCGGGCCCGGGCAGGATGTCGATCACCGGCATGTCGCCGATGAAACGGGCCAACACGATCGAGCCGTCGGGAAGCTCCTGCCGCAGCGACAGGGTTTTGACCCCGGAAAGTTGGCGCTGGTTGGCCAGGTACGCCAGCGCCTTCTTTCCGACGTCGAGCAAGTCAGGGCGGGTGACGTCTCCGATCAACTTGCGCCACTGCCCCCAGCGACCGCTCATGAATCAAGCTTCGTTGGCCGCCGCGCACTCGTAGCCCAGCTGGAACGTGTCGCCGATGACGACGCCACGAGCAACGGAGAAAGCCGTTGCCGCAAAGCATGTGCCGTCCGTCGACTCGCGGGTGGCCACCGACAACACGCCACCGCCGCGGAGCGTCGCTGCCCCCGTGATGGTGAACTCGGCCAAGCTCGCCTCGTTGGTCACGACACCGGCCGCCGCTGCAGCAAACACCAGCGTTTGGCGCACACCTTCGCTGTAGCCGGTGAACTCGACGAGTGTCGAATGGAAGTTCGCGGCGGTCGTGGAGGCCTGCGGCGACACGTTGTTCGTGTACGGCGCGCCATACCATTCGGTGATCTGCGTACCGCCGCCGAGCACCGCATCCAGCAGGTGGTTGAGGCCCTGCGTCGGCACCAGGTTGTGATCGCGAATCAAATCGCCGCGGTTGACGCCGTGCAGGAAGAAGCCGCCCACGAAGAGATTCATCTTCGGGAACAGCAGGCCATTCGGCGACTTCTCGTACTGATGGCCGCGCAAGCGGCGCAGCAATTCGCGCGCGTGGCGCTTGAGGTCGGGCGCAAGGTTGAACATGGTCGTAATTCCTCTCTACGGTAGGGTCAATCGAGCGTTACGCCGTTGCGGCGGATCGTTCCCGACATCCGGTCAGTGACGGCCAGCGGTTGTGCCGGGCCTGCGACAAAACTGGCCATCAACTGCCGCAGTCCGTTGGCCTCGCGATAAACCGCGGTGCCGCGCGCGCCGACGGGCAACGCGAGTTCGTTGTCTCGGATGGGGCGCACTTCGCCGCCGGGCAGGCCAAGACACAGCACGCCGTTGGTCGCGAGCCAAGCCGCGACTGGTTCGGTAGTGGGTATGCCGACCTTGACGCCCGGCACGCAGATGCCCGTGCCGCGCACGGCGGCGTGCGGATACTTGATGATGCGTTGCGCGGTGCGCAGGCCCGAGCCACCGAGCCAATACGTTTGCTTGTGATCGGCGACGAACACGCCGGCGCTCGGGCCGCCCTCGCCAACCGGCTGCATCAGCGTAATTTCGACGCCGAAGCGCAGCGTCGAATCTTGGTGCATGAGGCCTCCGCGCAAGGCGGCGCCCTCGTTGAGCGTGTTGCCGCTGGCCACCAGCACCTTGCCGTTCCAGAAGCGCACGATCTGCCCGGGCGGCAGCGGCACGTGCCACAGCGTTTCGCACGCGCGCCCGCCGGTGTGCGCGCCGACGTTGAAGGCCGGTTGATTGGCGGGCAGGTCGGCAACGAAGTAGGCGATAGGCACGTCGCTGTTCGCCGGACCGACGTACACGCGCTGCTTCGCGACGCCTTCGCCGGGTGCCGGCAGCGCCAACATGATGCCGCTGCCGGCGGGTACGGCGATCGCGATCACCGTCGCTCCGGATTCTCGGCCGCGCGCATCGAGCCACGTCAGAGCGACGAGGTATTCACCAGCGACGAGGCTGCCGACACCGGACACCGTGGCGATTGGCGCCGGCGGGTTCGGCGTCCACACCGGGTTGTCGGACAAGTCGGCACCAATGCGACGAATTTCGACGCCGTTGCTCCAAAACACATCGTCGATTGCGAGCGCGCCCGATGCGTAGCGCTGGCCGACACCGGCACGCACCGTGGCCTCGAGCGCTAGATCCGAGTTGTACGCACACAGGTCGCCGTCGACGACTGCCAACAGGTTCAGGCGATTGGCGATCAGCGAGTGCGCCCGCTCAGCCGCCACACGGTTTACGTAGCCCCACCGCAGCCGGAACAGGCCGTCGTTTTTTATGTCCACGTTGCCCGCCGCGCGCGCGGCCGACGGCATGCCGTCCTCGCCGATCGGCAAAGGATCGGGCGTGACGTTGTTGACGCCGGCCGGGAAGCGCAGCGCCTTGAGGTCATCGGCCTTGACGGGCATCGCTAGCTCGTGACGCCCTTGATGACGTTGACCTGCAGCACCAGTGGCTCGCCGAGTGCGCCGCCCGTGTTGTTGCGAATGCTGATCCGGCACGAGCCAGCAGCGACAGCCGTGACGCTGATACCGTATGCGTCGTTTGAACCACCCGATTTAATGACGGCGATCGGTGTGTCGTTCGCGCCGATCGCGCTATTGGTCAGCGTGAAACCGACGACCGCGCCCGCAGCCAGTGACGCGTTGTTCATCGTGATTTGCACGCTCGCTGCGTTGGACGTGACGCCCGTGCTCTTGCTGGTCGCCTGTGTAACTGCGCCGCCTGCGCCGGTCGCGTAGCCGATGCCGGCGGATGCGCTACTTGACGTGACAGCACCGCTGCAGGCGAGCCCCGTGTTGCTCACGGTTATGCGCACGGTGCCGTTGGTCAGCACTTCATAACTAGTTACCGTGTTGGCCGAGCGGGTCACACGCCATGCGATCGCCGCGGCGTTGTTTGCATCGTTGACCGTGCGGCATACCATCGTTGCGCCGGCAACGGCGATGTCCCAATTCTTGCCGTCAGCGCCCTGACTAGTGGCCGCCCAGCCGATGCGGCCACCACTGGAAGTGGCCGCCACGATAGGCGAGTCAGCGCCGCCGGCACCGCTGTAGGTGAAGGTCGTCAGGCCGCTATGGGTGTTGTTGCCGTTGAGCAACGGCACGGTGCCGCCGCTGGTGCCGATCATGGCTTGCGCGGCGGTGTTGAGCTCTAGCGCAGTGCGCGCATCCCCTGGGGTTGTCCCAATATCCAGCAGATTGCCTGCATGAAACATCGGATCACCGTTCCAGGACGGACCGGCGATGAAATCGACAATGAAGGATCGAAGCAACGATCCGTTCGACAGGCGGAAGGCCGCGTAGGGAGCCACACTGGCGACGTCATTCGATGCGTGCAAACGCATCTGTGCGACATCGTTACCCGTTGGCGCGTCGGCTTGGAGAGTAACGATGTTGCTGTCCCCAGATGACGCGTCAAGCGCCACGGTGCCGCTGCTTTCGAGCACGAGCACGGTTCCGTTGGCGTCCGGCACGGTGAGCGTTCGAGACGCCGTGAGCCCCGCCGCATCAAACAGCGCGTTGAGGATGCGGAACGTCGCCGAGCGAGTGCCGGTGAGGTCAGAGCGGGTCGTGGGCATTAGGAGGGGATCACGTAGTGGGTGAGGATGCGGGCCGCGCCCACCGTCGCGCCCCCGGCGCTGTATGTGGCGATCAGTGCTTCGGTACCGACTTCGGCCGGCAGACCGGGATTCACTTCAAACACGGTCCCGGCCGCCGCGGTGAGGTCGACGTGCGTCGATGCCATGTATTTCGAGGTGGTTCCGGTGATGCCAATCGATAGAGAAGGCGTGCCATCGAACGGCGTGTCGATCACGACTTGTTGCAGCGCCACGACCGCATTCGCCGGCTTCGTGAACATCGCGACGGGTGACGCCGTGCCAAAGGCCAGGCTCGTCGTGTCGACGACCATCTTGTCGGTGCCGGCGGCTATCGTCGTGTACTGCAACGTCACGACATCACCGACCAGCGAGGCCACCGTCAACGCCTGCCCGGGCGCTGGATCGCCCGAGGGATAGACGAAGATGAGCGCGTGCGTCATGCCCGTGCTCGGGCGTCGAATCGACATCTTCCAGTCGGCACCGGAACCCGCCGCGCCGGCATTCAGTTCGAAGTCGTCGCCGTAGGTAGCGACCAGCGCGGCGCGAAGCGACGCATAGGCATTGTCGGCTGCGTTGCGCGCCTCGACGACGCCGGCGTTACCCTTGACAAACGGCCCGCCGATGCCGAGTTGCAGCTTCCCCAGCACGGTGCCGATGAGGTCTTTCCAGCCGGACATTTCAGGCTCCTATGCAGTGGGAATAAAGGTGAGGAACAACTGTCCGGAGCCCTGCGACGCCGTACCCGGGGTGATGGTTATGCGCACTGCCTCACCCGCAGCGAGCGCGATATCCGGCGTCGCTTCGAATTCGTGGTCCGAGTACGGATCAATGTGGGCCGCTGGCAGCGCAGCTTCGCTGTCGGCCAGCGTGCCAATTCGGATTGCGCCGCCGGTACCGTTGAATGGCGTGCGCATCTGCACGCGGACGACCGTCAGCACTCCCGCGACGATCGGCGTGTAGACCGCGCCTGGCGCGTCGCCGAACGAGAAATTGATCGGCGGGATCGTGCCGGCACCTGAAAGTCCTGGCTCACCCTGCGGGCCCTGCACGCCCATCGCGTTGCCGGCGGCCACGGTGGTGCCGCTGCCATCGATGTTCACCGTGGTCGGCCGGGCGATGACGCTCGCCGGCCGGTTGCTGTTGATCCGAGCGACGGTGTTCTGCGACAGGGAAATGCGCTTCGTGGCGCCGCCCACACTGACCCGCGTGGCGCCGCCGGAAACACGAACGATAGTGGTCATCAGAGCGTGCGCACGCCTTTGAAGATCGGGCGCCCCTTCACGACGGGAATCGCATAGCCGGTGGCCTTGTTGACCAGCAGCACATCCCACACCGCGCGCACCTGGCGTGCGTTGGTTGGGTTGAGCAACCACAGCTGCGCCACCGGCACCGCGAGCAGCATCGCGCCGTTCGTCGGCGTCGGAATCGACCAGCCTTCGTACACCGGCCAATCGGGCACCACGGTGTAGTAATCCGTCGTCGTCAGTTCCAGCAGCGGCGGCGACACCGCCAAGCCGGTGTCCGCATCACGCACCGGCTCGCCGGCGTAAATCTGCGACCGCGCGTGGTAGTTCGTGAGGTCGATCGGATCATCGTTCTCGTCGGCGAGGACGATCGTTTCTTCCCATGTGACGTTGACCGGCACAGTCGGGGCATAGTCGCCGTAGTCGCGCGCCATGACGTCAGAGGCCTCCGTAGCAGGTGTTGACGCTCTGCTGCTCTTCGTGGCGCCGCATGGTGTCGGCGTCGTGACGCCGGCCGAAGCGCTCTTCGAACGCGTTCAGCGCCGCCGCGGCGAGCGCCGGGTTGTAAAGCTCGCCGTCGCGGTTGTCGCTGGCGAGGTACACCATCCAATCGACGAGGCCGATGTGGTGGTGCAGCGGAATTTCTGGCTCTTGGCCAGGCGAGCGGAGTTCGTCGAGCGGGTCGCGGTAGACCGACATCGACAGCGTCCCGACGCTGGCCGTGGTCGGCGTCGGCCAGACGCGCAGCGTGTTGCCGACGATCGCGTAGTGCGTCGGGCATCCGGTGCGCGAGGCCCAATCGCACTGACGGTGAATCCAGTCGATGCCGCAGCGCTTGAGGCTCTTCGCGCGGCCGCCGGACGTGCGCTGGAACAGCGCCGTTTCGACTTTGAGAATCAGCGGGTCGAGCTCGTAAACCGCTTTCCCGGCGGTGACCGCGAAGGTGCAGAACGAGCTCGTGGTGTCGTATAGCAACGAGGCGCGAGCGCAGGCTTCGCGCTCGCCCTCGGATGCCGCCTGGGCGTGCTCGTCGTCCGAATGCTGATAGGGCAGCTTGGTGTCGCTGGTGCGACGCCGCGCTTCGGTGATCAACGCGCCCAGGTTCATGGCTTAGGCCTTCGCCTTCGAGCGCAGGGCTTCGGCTTCGGCCTCTTCGGCCTCGGCCGCTTCATTCTTCATCGCCTCGAACACGCGGTACGCCGACTCGCGATCGACCTTGAAGCCACACTCGTCGGAGAGCGTGTTGAGGTTCGGCATACCGGCCGTCGTGAAGTCGAGCTCCGCATCGCGCGCGATCATGATGACCAGCGCCGCGCGGATGGAAGAATCTTCGTCGAGCGGTTTCACGGCTGCGGAAGATGCTTTCGAAACGTGCGGTTCTCGCTCGTCGATGACGGTCTTATCGCACTGACAACCTTTCGCGAGCGCTTCCTGCCAGAACATCTTCGGCACGTCGTCGCGCCACTCTTTTCCGATCAGCGTGACGTGGCCCGAGGGCAGCGTCAGGCGCGCGCCCTGGTGATGGCGAAATTTCATGGTGATTCCTTGGTATCTGCGGAAGAGAGCGGCCCGGAGCCGGGCCGCCCGTTGCATCAGCCGTAGATCTCGTCGCCGCCGCCGACGATGAGATATTCCACGGTGCCGATCGCAGCGCCCTCCGTGGCCGTTGCGCCCGTCTCGGCGATCGAGAAGGTGAGCGTGCCGCCGTTCGGGTAATACTTCGGCAGGTTGGCGGCCGTTTCGTTGCCGGTGGTTTTCAGATCCACGCCGTTGACGAACACGGTCGTGCCGTCGGTGACGGTGCCCGTGGTCGTGGTGGCGCTGTCGAACGCCGTGATGGTGTTCAGGTCGACGTCGGTCAGGTACGCGCCCTGCGGCAGCTTGACCGTGACTTCGTTGCCCGCGCCGATGTTCTCGATGTCGAGCGGGAACGCCGCGGCTCGCGGGTACTGGCGGTTGAACTGGTTCATGGTTTTTCCTCGAAAGAGATGTGGGTCGCCGCAACGCAAGCGGCCCGCCGAAGCGGGCCGCTGTGATCACGGGTGCAGCCGAATCGCCTTAGAGCGCGAGGTCGACCACGAACATGCCGAAGTCCTCGACGCTGCCGCCGTCGTAGGAGCTCGGGAACTGCGGCTTGAGCCAGCCGCCCATCTTCGAAATCGCGATGGCCTGGCGGTTGTCGTAGTCCTTGCCTTGCTCGTGCCAGCCCGGGATACCCAGGTCAGCGAGAGCAAGCGCCTGCGCGCCGAGGAACAGCGAACGCGTACCGTCGACGGTGCCGGTGGCGCCCCACTTCGAGCCCGACGCGGCGCCCGACGTGTTGTACACACGCGGATACGGCTTGATGATGATGCCGTTCATCGTCACGACCGCACCGGTGAAGATGCGGTGGTTCGAGCCGCGTGCATCGGCACCGACCAGCGCCGCGCGGAAGTCCGCGTTGCGGTACAGGCGAGCCATCGTGTCGTCGTGGACGAGCCACAGGTGGTATTCCTTGCCACCCAGCTTCAACGGCGGAATGCGCTTCGTCGCCGCCTTCGCCTTCATCATCGGCAGCAGGTCGTAGACCGGCACATCGGCGACGTCCATCACCGCCGTATCGCCGGCTACGAGGCCGTCGGCCGCATCCCAGCGGAAGTGACGATTCGCCGAGGGCGGACGCACGTCGGCCGCGTAATCGAGATCGGTCCACGGATCCTGACCCGCCGGCGTGACGCGCGGGCTGCCATCCGTGTTGAACTCGAAACCGATGCCCGACGCAACGAGGATCGCCTGATCTTCCCAGGTGTCGCCGAGCCAGCCCGAGAGCAGCGGGCGTGCGGTTTTGCGGAACTTGATGACGCTCTTCTGCTCGGAGAGCGCGCCCTTGTTGATGACAGCGTTGCGCAGCTGATCGAACGTGATCTGCTGCCAGTGCGCTTCGCTCGAGCGCTCGCGGCCTTCCATCGTGTTGTCGCCGAACACGCCGCCGCCGATCAGGCGAGGGATCAGATGGAAGAAGGCGCCGGATTCGCCCTTGTTGTTCTTCGTGAGCTCGGTGACGTGCTCGATGATGGCCGCGTGGCCTTTGCCGAGCATGCCGGTGAAGAAAAAGTTTTCCTGAAACTCTTCGTAGGCCTGATGGCCCCAGGCCATGCGAGCCTGCGGCTGCAGTGCGCCGTAGTCCGTTGCGGACATGGGTGTATCTCCCGTGGTGATGGGTGGCGAAAAAACAGGGGGGTGCTGCAGGGGCTGACCTATCTCGCCGGTCGCGCGGAACCGCCGCCGTGTCGTGGCAGCGAAGCCGGGTTACTCCCTCACCAGGGGCGCGTTTGTTGTCGCGGCGCGCGCCGCGGAATCGTCGTTCTCGACGAGCGAACCGCGCTGAGGCGCGCGGCTAGCCTGTGACGTGCTGCTGCGTTCGATCAGGGATCGAGCGCACCTTCGCCCAGCAGCTTTTCGCGGTCGGCTTTCGACAACTGCTTCCACTGGCCGGGCTTGAGATTTTCGAGGTCGATATCGGCGCCAAGGCCGCGATCACCGATACCGCCGTTCAGCGGCGCCGGCGTCGCCGACGCGGCAGCCTGCGCCGCCGCGTCCGCGCGGTTGCGCGCGGCGTGCGGGTCGGCTGCGGCTGCAGCGGCGGCCGCAGCTGCGGCGGCTGCCACGCCGGCACCCGCGCCAGGCACGGTGTAGTTGAAGGCCTCAAAGGCCTGCTTTTCCATCTTTTCGATCAGCGCTTCGTTCGAAAGCGCGCTGTCCTGCCCGAGTTCCTTCAACAACTCGTTCACTGCGTTGCGACGGATCGGGTTCGCGAGGAAATCTGCATTTGCTTCCTGCCACTTCGTGATCGTCGACGTCCAATCGTTCTTCGCAAGCTCGACGCGTTGCGCGACCTGCAGTTGGTGGAACTTGATAGCCGCCGAGTGCTCGGCCTGCTCGATCACCAGCGCATTGCGCTTCTCGTCGAGCTCTTCGAACTTAGCGTCGAGTTCATCGCGCGTCAGATCGCCCTCGTCGTACTGAGCGCGCAGCGCAGCGCGTTCATCTTTCAGCGCTTTGGTTTCGGCCGCGAAATCGCGATCGGCGGGCGGCGCGGCGAGCGCGGTTGCCTGCTTTTCGAGCGCTTCAATGCGGCGGCGCGACTCCTTCAATTCGTTGTTCACTTCGTCGAAGCGCGCCTTGGGAATCTTCGGCCCGCCGTCGCCCCTGTCGTCATCGGCGCCGGTGGCACCCGATGCACCGGTTGCGCCCGTCGCGCCCGCGGCGCCAGTGGCGCCCGTCGCACCTTCAGCGGCAGCGGTCGCACCCGTTGCACCTGCGGCTGCGGCATCGGCCCCCGTCGCCCCGGTCGCGCCGGCAACAGCAGCGTTTTCCGGTTCGTCGCCGTCGAGGTCATAGGCCTCGGGAAACTCTTTCTTGAGGGCCGCGATATCCGCAGCGCTCGGGCTGTTGGAGGCGTTGTTCGGCTGGTTGTCGGTGCTCATAGGTTCACTCGGCGGTTGCGGAAAGGCCGCGTTCCAATCCGATCGCGGGATTCGCGGGATTGGTCGGCGTCAACGGATTGGTGTTCTCGGGTCCGGTGGCCATCGGAGCGACACCGGCCGGAGCCTGGGGGATGATGGGAGCCGCGTTCTTGTCGACGAATCCACCGCTCAACAGCAGCGCGTCGGCCAGCGAAGCCGCGGCCGGCGTCAACACGATTTCGCGAGCGGTGGTGACGGCCGAGAATTGCGCTTCGATCGACTTTGCCACCGCGGTGTTCTTCGCGAGCTCGGCCTGGGCGATCTTGAGGTTGGCTTCGGCCTCGGCCACCGGATCGCTTTTGCCTTCCGACTGCATGAGTTCGTCGGCGATGTCGCTCTTGTCGGCCAGATTCGACGCACGGACCAGGCGGGCGTTGCTGAGCGGCACGCCCAACTCCTTCATCGCCTTCATCTGTTCGAACTGCGAGTTATCGAACGTCACCTGCGCCGGCTGCTCGCTGAGCACGATGTCGTATTGCCCCATCGTCAGATCGTTTAGCACTTCGCCGTTTGGCCGACGCTCGTTCAACGTGTGCGGGATGTTGCGCTTGACGCCGTAGGAATCCTCTTCGGTGATGCGCATCACGCGCTCGGCACCCATGAACTTCTGCACGCACTCGACGACACGCTCCACCACCATCTTTCGCGACCGCGACAGGTTGTCGAGCGGCATCGCGAGCTTTTGCTGCGCGGCGAACTGCAACGACTGAATCGCTACACCGCTGAGGTCGGGCTTCTGCAAGCCCTGCATCGCATCGTCGACGCCGGACACGATCTGCGCATTGCGATATGCAAACTCGATCATCTTGTCCAAGCCGGTCGGAATCTGATTCGGCTGAATCTTCTCGAACGCCTTTGAGCCTGGCTTGCGAAGCAGAACGAGGCCGGTAGTCGCACCCTTCGCCGTGAACACTGCGTCGGTCATGTTGGCCAGCTGGTTCGCCTCGCCCTGCCAACCGCTGTTCGCCGAACCGTTGACGACGTGGCCGTACTGGCTGATGAACTTGTTGAGCATGTCTTGCACGCTCACCAAGTTGTCGACCATTCCCACCGACCGGCCACGGCGGAAATAGGGGAAGTACGGCACGGCCGTGATGTGGTCGTAGGGGGACAGCTTCTCGAACAGCATCACTTCGGGCGCCGCCGCCGACCAGCGCACGCGGCGCATGCGGCGCTTGAACACCGGGATGCCCTGATCGATCAGCCAGCCGATCGATTCGCGGGTGTTGCCTTCCACGACGCGCACATCGCCCGTCGGCCAGCGCGCAACGAGCACATTTTCGTACACGTTCGACTGACGCTCGACGACGCGGTATCGGCGCCATGCGCCTTCCTTGCCCATCCAGCCGCGGCCGAGGTGATACATGCCCGGCAGGCGTTCATCAAAACCGCTGCGATCGATGCCCTGCTCCGTGCCGTGCGGATCCTCGCTGACGTAGGTTTTCGCGTTGCCGACAACATCGCGCGCGGCGTCGCGGCCGTAGTTCTGCTCGATTTCCGCAGCGGTGAGCCATCGGGTTTCATGCCAGTCGGCCCAGCTGTCCGGGTCGTAGCTCTTCCCATCCGGATCGGGAATGCCGTCGAGCGGGTCGACCACCCGCAGGGACGGCAGCCCCAGGTCCGACATTTCGTAATCCATGCGCACATCGATGTAGCCGCGCTGCTGGATCAGGCCGTCGGTGAACGCATCCGTCTCGGCGTGGCGCCAGTTGGCGTTGTCGAGCACCTGGCGGACCACCTTCGACATGAGCTTCGCGCTGGCTTCGTCGGCGCGGCCACCGCGCGGCACGAACGACACGTCGACGCGGTTCGCGATCTGGTAGCCCACGGCTGCGGTGATCGCCGGCTTCACGACATCGACTTCGTACGTCGGCCGGCCTTCGCTTTCGAGCACGGCCTTGTCCGACGGCAACCACTGCCGGCCGCCGGCGAGGAAGTAGTCCTCGAGCCTGCGCACGTGCGCCATCCACGCCTCGTGGCCACGCAGATAGACCTCGCCCAAACGGTCGAACACATCGCGCGCTGCGTCGCGATTTCGAGTCGTGTCGGACATTGGGCCTCTCAGGCGGTTCGGGAGTTGCGGTTGGCGTGAACAGGAAAGCGTTGGCGCAGCTTCGATCGCCATTCCGGCTCGGCTGCGTTGATGTGCGTCTGCGCGCCGTCGTAGCCCTGGGCGAATTGCCGGAAGGCATCGGCGTAGTTCGAATGCGCGTCGTGCACGTGCTCGTCGGTGAAGGCACCGATGGCGTTGTTGAAGCGCTTGCGATAGCTCGCGAGGCTCGCCAGTCCATCGGCGCAGCCGTCGGGCGTGTCGTCGATGAAGCAGGATGCGAAGGCCGCGCGCGCCTGGTTGATGCCGTCGATGCGACGGTCGACCTTCGGCACGATCTGGAACCGCTGCCCGGGCATGAGTTCCTGCAGCTGATCCATCGCGCTCTTGCCGCCGCTGGTCAGCGGCTTGTGCGCGCCGTCGTGCGGCAGGTAGTGCGTGTCGTAGACGAACCCGCGTTCCTTCGCCACTTCCATGAGATAGGCGGCGTAGTGCGGCAGGTACTCGCCGCTGTTCTGATACGCGTGCACGAACAAGTTCTGCATGGCCACCGACTGGTGAAACCAAATGCTGTTGAAGTCGTTCTTGCCCAGATCCCAGAAGGTGTTGACCGGGATTTCCGGGCGGTGCGGAAAGCGGCCGATGCGCCCTTCGGCGCGCGCGCGCTGCAATTCCTTGAAGTAGTACGCGCCTTCGACGCGATTGCCGCGCCACAGGCCTTTCAGCAGCGCCTCGGCTTCGTCCGGCGGCATCAGCATCAGCCGCTCGCGATAGCCCGTGCCGCGCAGGTACGGGTTATCGACGAGCTTCGCCGGAATGAACCGGCGAACGTACGTCATCGGCAGCAGTTCGTAGCGCTGGATATCTTCGATCCAGACTTCCGAATCGATTTCCGTCTCGATGCGCGACGCGCCGCCGGTTTCCTCGATCCCGAAGCGCTCCATCACCCACTTCTGCCCAGGCCCGTCGGGGTTCGTGGTCGCCCGCATGTAGCAGGGCAGATTGCGATCGACGGTGCGGTTGCGGCTCTGCAGGTACACCCAACAAACGTCGGTGGCCCACAAGGTGAGTTCATCGAAGCCGATGTAGTTGTACGCGCGGCCGCGGTGGTTGAAGCGGTGCTTGTCGTGTTGAAGATGCGACAGGTAAAGCTTCGCCCCTGCCGGCGTCTCGAACACGTGATCGTTGGCGTTGTAGGTGACCCCTTCGATGAAGCCGGGAAAGATCGCGTTTCCGCGATCGATCAGGTCTGCGAGGTCTTTATAGGTTCGCCGAAAAATGATGCCGCGATGGTTCGCATTGAGCGGGCCGTTGTGTTGCAGGCACCACGCGTCAATGAGCAGCGCATCGGATTTGCCGCCGCCGGCCGCGCCGCCGTAAAGCACTTCGTAGTCATCCGCGGCAAGAAATTCCGACTGCCGTGGCGTGGGCGTCCAGATGATCGGCTGCCCGGACTCCGTTGTTTCACTCGACGAGGGAGCCTGAAACATCGCTCTTCCCCTTCGTCGGCAGAATCATTCGCGCCTCGGCCTCGATCGGCGCCTTCTGCGCGGTCGCCGGCATCGAAACCAAGGTGCGGGTGTGGGTGCTGGGTTCTTTCGCCGGAACCACGACGACGCCAAGCAACGGCGGCTTGTCGGGATCACCCGACAACTGCACGTTGCGTTGGCCGTACTTTTTCCAGTTCAGCAACTTCGCGCGCGTTTCGACGCAAGCGCGCTTCGCCTGCACGCCGGCCGCGGAATCGCGATCGGTGGCACTCAGGTCGGCCAGTTGGTCCGACATGATTTCCGTCCCGTATTCCAGGGCGTCGCTGATTTCGGTATCGAGCGCCTTGTTCTCTTTGCGACGGCGGTACAGAACGCCGCCATCGATACCGAGAGAGGCGAGCGCCGTCGTCAACGTAGAGCCGGTAACGAGCAGGTCAACCAGCTTTTCGACCGCCTCGGCCGTCAGTTCGTATTTCGGGGCGCCAGGCCCGACGGGCTCGACGCGCTCCACCAGGCCCGGCGCCGCAAGTTTGGCGTGCTTGCCGGTGGAACGATCGGCGCCAACGCGCGTGATGCCGTCCTTGCCGATGCGCTGGCGCTTTTTCGGCGCAGCCTTCGCGGGCGTTTTCTTCGGTGGTTTTGACTTCGTGGCCTTCGTGGCCGGTGCTGCTCCCTTCGCCTTGCGCGGCATGAATCAGCCGTCGTCGCGCTCGCCGTGTCGCTCCCGGATGGCGGCTTTGTCGGCGTTGCATTTCGCGAGTTCGGCCTGGGCCTGCTTTGCGATGTCCGGGCACATGGCGAGCCGGCCTTGAGGTATGTCGTGCGGCGCGGTGAGCGCATCCGGTACCGGCTTCACCACCAGTACGGGCTTTTCAATCGGTACCGGCTTGGTGGTGACGATCGGATGGCGGGCGACCTGGCAGCCGGCCAGCAGCAGGGCGGCTGCCAGCGTGATCGGCGCGCGTCCGTAGCTCATCAACTTGAGTACCGAAGCGACCGGGCCGGCGACCATCGGGTTCCCTGTGTGCTGCTCGCGCAGCGTTACTGTGGCGCCCTGCACATCGGCGACGAGCGGCTGTGTGCCGTGCCGCGCGCGATTGATGACGAGCGTGTCGCCACTGCGAATCACGCTGCCCGTTCCTGCTCTTCGCGCTTACCCTCACGCTGGCGTTCCAGCGCATCGATTGCGGCCTGCGTTTCGACGAGCCATTCGGCGTAGTTCCAGGGCCGCACTGCGCCGGCGGCAGGGTTCTCGGTGCGCAGCGGCAAGCCGAATTGATTCGTCAGGAACGAGCTTTCGATTTCGTCCGGCTCGAACCGCCAGATATTCCGGCAGCCAATGTTCGACACCGACATGGTGAACGGCACCGGGTCACCGAACACCTGCGTGGTCGGGCCGAGCACCGTTTCGCCGTTCACTTCGCTGGTCGCGGTGAACAGGCCGATGGCGTATTGCGCCTCGGCGGTGACGGGCTCCTTCGCCTCGTGGTGGTACGGCTCGTTGCTGGTGAGCGCGATGCCGAGCAGGGCGAACAGAATCGCTGCGCTCAGGGCGCGACGGGTTGGTGCGTGCATGGCGAGTCCTTCAATAGTTGGTGAGACGCATCGGCCAACATGCCGACGTAGTAATACTTGTGGCTGCATGACGTGGAGCCGAGCAACGCGATCATCGGTTCGCGCTCGTCGCGCGTCTGAAAGATCACCAGCCCGGCGCTGACATCACCGAAGTCGCCGCTCTCGATCTGCTGTGCCAGCATGCGCAGGCGCCCCGGCAGGTCATTCAGCGGCGCGAATTGATCGCGCAGCGGAATGACATTCAGTTCGGCCACGTCAGGTCGCCCAGTTCGGGCGTGCAGGCCTGCTCCATGTTCGACAGCGCGACGCTGCACTGGCTGGTGAGTTGCTTCCAGCTATCGCGCCATGCGGCCAGGCTGGCATCCGCTTGGGCACGCCCTGCCTGCGCCAGCGCGATCGCGCTGGCGCCGTCGAGTTTTTCCTGTTCCCACTGGCTTTGGCACGTCGCCAGACTCACCGACTGCTCGGCGAATTCGAGCTCCCACCCGACGTTGTTCGCCGCGCAGCTGGCCGTGTTGGCCTGGGCGCCGCCGACGTCGCGCTGTGCCGTGTTCACCTGATCGCGCAGGCTGGCGGCATGGCTGCGCCACCCTGCGGTTGCACCGATCAGCAGCAGCGCCAGCAGCGCGTTCGCGATCAGGCTTGTCTTGAGCGCGGTTGCGGTCAGCGGGATGCCGAACATCATGGCGCCCTCGGTGGGCGCAATCCGTTGCGACTGATCCACTTCGCCCGAACGCGGTCGAGGTCGCCGGGCTTCACGCCGCGATTCTTGAGTAAATGCGCGTCGATCGCGCGGCGGATAGAAGGGCCATCCGCGTCAGGACAGTCGAAAATCGGCATCAGCCTTTCCTCATGATCTGCCAGTTGTTCGCCTTGCAATCCGTCCGGTCAGGGATGAATGGCGTGGCGCCGGGGTGCAGTTCAAGCCGCTCTTCCGACTTGTCCCACATCACGAAAATGCAGGTCGCCCAATCCGATCGGCGAGCGCGATATCCCGGTTTCAGCAACAAAACCATGTCGGTTAACGAAAGGTTGTCGTGTGCCTCGTCGCCTTCGGCTTCGTGCTCCACCACCAGCGCCGCACCGGAAGTGCCGGCGAGCTTGTCGCGCAGCGCATAGCCCAGCAGCGGCCACACCTTGGCGCGGGCGTTGTCGTAAGCGATCTTGCGGCCGATTTCGGCGTCGAAGTTCTCGGGGCTGGCGCAGGCCGACTCGCCGGTAACGGTGAAGCCGTTGCGCAACACCAGCACGCAGAAGGTCAGCAGCGATAATGGAATCTGCGCAACGTTGTCGTCGTGCCGCACGCACTGATACACGTCGTTGTGGGTGCGGTAGGCGCCCAAAGCGCCCTCGTCGGCAGTGAAGTAAAACTCGGCGCTGATCGCCGCATCGACGTCGGCCGGCGTCACGCGCGGCGCCGTCTTGCCGGCGGCCTGGATTGCCGCCTCTGTGGCGTTCTCGTTCATGGCGCGGCCTTCTTCGCTTGGCCGAGTTGGTAGGGCATCCATTCGCAATAGCTGCCGGTCGGCACCGGGTCGCCGTCCTGGCGCAACGTGACGCTCGTACGCGGAACGACCTGGCCGGCGTGATCGGTGACGCTGAGGTTCACCATGCGATCGCCTAACACATAGCAAACTTGTGCGGCCATCGGTTGGCGGCTGTAGTTGTTCAGACCACCGTCGCCGCCGGGAGCGGGGTGGAACCACACCACGCGACCAACGGTCGGGGTGATGACGGTCGGCGGCAAACTGCCTTCTGCGTTCTGGCGATCGCTCATAGGGTTTCCTCAGTGGGTGACGGGCTCTCCGCTGGCCTTGCAGCCGGCATGCAGAGTTCCCAGAAAATGACGATGCAGGCGCCGATCACGCCGAGCGCGATCAGGGCAAAGAAGCCCATGACGCCCAGGGTGAGCAGCACCCATTCGGGCAGTTGGTCGAGCCAGCGCGGCATGTCAATCCTTCGACCGCGCCTGCACATCGCACCCCAACTCGCTGCTTGATGTCGGGCTGCAGGTGTGGTCATCCGGATGCAGCGGGCCGGCGGCCGGGTTGTACGGCGCGACGGTAATGAAATACTTCTCGCCTTCCACCACCGCGCACGCGCTGATCGTCGATTGCGTGATGCGCGTCGACCAGATCAGCGAACCGGTGTTCGCGTACTTCGCGCAGCCTGGGCTTGGACGGAAGTCGCCAGGACACGGGCTGATCGAAATGAACATGCCGATCGCCGGCCGCGCCTTCATGTAGCCTTCGCTCGGCTTGGCCTGGGCCGGATCCCA
The DNA here is from genome assembly GCA_965653565.1 of uncultured Chiayiivirga sp. GTDB lineage: Bacteria > Pseudomonadota > Gammaproteobacteria > Xanthomonadales > Xanthomonadaceae > JALCLA01. The sequence goes on from CBFHAI010000006.1 coordinate 68,567, forward strand.
GAACATCGACACCGATTGATTCGGCTCGGCGGTGAACATCGCCGCAGTGAAGGAGCCTTTCTCGGCGCCGATCGGGACCGGGAAGCCCAAGCTGTTCGGATACGTCGGCTTTGGGTTGCCGTCGCGTGGAGTGAACAGCATCCGCCACGTGATGAGTTTCGGCGCGAATCCGGCCGGCATGACCAGCGGGTGATCGCAGATATCCGGCGCGGGGCCGCCGCCGCGGCCTTCCTCGAACCCATTCGAGAAGATGAGCGACGGCGTAGCGGCATCCGCGTCGTTGATCCACGCCGAAAGCGCGAGGGCCAGCAGTGCGGACAGCACCGCGACGACGATTGCGCCGAAAACGGTGTCCTTCACGGTGCCGTCGGGCGCATTCGCATCGCGCGGCTTTTCACCTGACCAGTTCGCGCAGGTGCAATCGCGCAGCGGGTAGGACTCGTTGCGCGCGCAGTCCTTTGCATGGCGCCGGCCGAACAGGAAGAGTTTCACGTGACCTCCGACGAGGCTTACTGCAGCAGCCCGGGAATCGACAGGCGGCCTTCGCACACCGCGCGCGTTGCTTTGCGCCGCAGGATCAGGCCGTAGCATTTGTTCGCTCGAACGCGGCAGTCCTTGCCGCCGGCGCGGAAGAAGGCCTCTTCGATCCGCGCGCAGGCACGCTCGTAGTTGCCGGCCTTGAGGTTCGTCACGATCGACGAGTTGCAGAACGCGGTGGGTCCAACGTTCCACGCATGCGCCAGATAGGCCATGTGCTCGTACATCGTGAGTTTCACGCCCGGGATGCAGCGCACCACGCGCGTGTTGAAGTCCTGCACCATCTGCGTTTCGCGAGCGATGCACTGCTCGTCGGTCCAGACGGTGTTTTCGACGACATCGGGACCGGTCACACCGCGGCAGATCGTCCACACCGGCGGGTTGGCGATCGTGTCGAGGTAGGCCGTGTTGCTGTTGCCCTCATCGATGCCGAGCCATCCGAGCAACGCGACTACAAAAACCGTCGCGAGCGCGCCGGCCGGCGCAGTGCGGGTCGGCGGCTGCTGCTCGGTCATGGGGTTAGCTCGGGTCGGTGAAAGCGAGTGCGCCCATCGGCGGCGCCGCGCCGCGCACGGCGTCCTGCTGCCCGGTGGGGTGTGAGCGTCGAACGTGGCCTGCCCACGCGATGGTCGCGCCAGCAGTGTTTTGCACGGGCTCCATGAACCATTCGGTTTTCACATGGCGGTACTCGCCGGTGTCGCGATCGACGAAGCGCATGTGGAAGTCGCCGCGAAAGTCGTTGCCGGTCGCGATCGAGTAGTCCCACGCCTGCCGGAACTCGTGCTGGTCGGCGACACGGATCGTTGATCCCAGGCCGCGGCCGGCGAGTTCACGGCGGTCTTTGTTCGTCCACAGTTCGAGCACGCTGTTGACGAAATCGACGTTGCCCTGCTCGTTGCAGGTGAAGCACCCGTCTTTCGTGCCAGCAGTGGCCACCGCGAGCGCGATGGTGTGGTTGCGCTGGATCTGATCGGGGAGCGCGCCGCCCTGGTTCGGGAACACCTGATGGCGCACTTCCTCGAGCGTCGCGCCGATCACGGCCAGCGTGGTCGCCAACCCGTTGCAGGTGACGATCAGTTTTTCAATCTGCGCCTTGGCGGTGCGCGATCGATACGCATGCCAGAGCGATGCCCCCATCGTGTGCAGCCAGGTGCGGACGCTCTTGAACACCAGCAGCAGCAGCGCGGCGACGGTGCCGACAACAAGCTGCCGGATGGTCGGGTCGTTGAGCAGCGCGAGCATTACGCGACGGCTTCGGCAAGCGTGACGGGGGAGCCGTCGGTAAGCGTGGTGCGCATGGCGCCCTCCATGTCGAAGAAAAAGCCTGTGCGCGGCTGCGAACCCGCGGCGCGGGTAGCCCTGGTCGTGCACAGGTAGGGAACTGGTAGCGGAGGCGAGATTCGAACTCGCCGATGCCGGGGTATGAACCCGCACCCCACGCCTCGGGCCCCGCAGAAAAGGCGCCCGCACCTAGCCGAGCCTCGCCGTGGCTGGTCTTGCTTGCAGGGTTGCGTCCGCTGCAGGGGTCGCCCGTGGGGTTCGTCAGGGTCGGGCGTCCGGGTGGCGAGCACGGGCGTTGGACCCGTGTATCGGCAGGGCGCGCCGTCTCACGGCGATGCACTGGCGCCCTTGCGGTGGGGCTGGTCGATCGATGCCCTACCCGCCTGTTCCAGCGCGCAGGGCGAAAACGACGAAGCCCCGACCGGGGGAACCGAGTCAGGGCTTCGAGGCGGGTGTCTGTTCGCTATCGCACGTTCGACCGTGCTCAAGAGGCAGTGACCCAGCGTGGCGAAATGTATGCAAAACCCCCGTTCCCGTCAAGGATTCTTGCAAAACGCCCCGCCGGGGCTGAACGTCGATTCGCCGGGCCGATCAGTGCGCGCGAGAGAAACGAACTTTTGTACCGCTATTTTCGGCCATCTACGCCGAAATTCGCCCCGTTCAGCAAAACCTGTCAAGGGGGTCAGAAACGGTGCTGTGTCAAGGTTTCGTGACGTTTCCCGTGGAACAGTGCTGTAGGCTTCAAGGGTCGCGTGCGGTAGAGGCCGCTCCCCTCCCCCGGCTTTCAGAGCCGACGGCGATCAGTCCTCGGAGAATTCCTCGAAGCGCCCACGGGCTGAGGCGATCGACCACGCGGCGCCGGTGATGCGGCTGTTGCACTCCCGTAGCAACCACTCGAACGCGAAGCGTGCATCGGACTGGCGGAAGTCGGCGTACCGGATGCGCAGCAGCTGGGCGCGTTTCTTCACCCCCATGCGAACGCGGCCGGTGCCCTCGCACGGTGTGCAGGTGATCCACTGCGGGGGCTTCGCGGCGAGGTCGAGCACCTTGCCGGTCGAGTGGCATGAAGCGCACGCATCGGCACGGGAGAGTTCGTGCAGCACGGCCGGCACGAGGCGCAACAGCAGAGAGTTGTCGGTTTCGAGCAACCGCCATCCGGGGGCAAACGGAGTGGGCCCAACCCACTCGGCTTCGGTGAGCTCTGGGCCGCGCTTCGCCAGCGACGGCCAGCGCTCAAATTCCAGCGCCCGCTCGATCACCATGTCGCGCAGCGCCGCCATGAGCGCGTGCAGATCGAGGCGCCAGCTTGGCAGGGCCACGAACACCACCAGCGCGTAGTCGATCGGATCGGTGATCGCCGACAGCGTTGCCGCAAGGTCGGCGTCCGTCTCAACATCCAGGCGCATGCTGCGCGTCTGGGTCTGCACGGCACCGCAGCGCGCCGGGTTCAGCGCACCAGTGAACGGGCGCAGGTACGTGGCCTTGCCCTTCGCATCGGGCTCGAGTTCGTAGCGCACGCGCACGCTGCGAGCGATCGCGGTTTCATCGGGCACGTGCGTCGACGGCGCGCGCTTCGCCGGCTTGCCCGGGTTCTGAGGGGATCGCGGTCCCAGCCTGGCCAGCATGGCGGCTAGGACGTCTGCGGCGCGGGTCATGTGCGCGGGCTCCGCGGATGCCAGATCGTGCCGCAGTCGTAGCAGCGCCATCGCGTGAAGGTCACAACTTCTAGCATGTCGTACGCTGCGCCGCAGGTGCAGTGCGTGCGCTGTTGTCCGGGCTGGCCGGTGTAGCAGCCGCAGGACATCTCAGGGCGGTGCTGCGCGTGGGCAAGCGGGGTGAACGGCACGGGTTCGGCCTCGACCCAGGAGGTGAGGATGCGCAGGCGTTCCTCGGGTTCGAAAGTCGCGTAGCCGGGAGAGTCCATCATCGTCTTGGCGCCCTGTTGTCGAGCTGCGAGCGCGCTATCGGCCTCCACCTCGCCCATGTACGCGCGCTCGGCGTTGCCGCTCATGGGGTCGGCGGCGCCGTAAAGACGGAACTTGGTCATGGTTTCTTCCTTGGGGCTACGCCGCGGGGTGTCGATCGCGGCGGTGGTGGAATCGGGATGCGGTCCTCGCATGGCGTGCGGTAGAAGCCGACGTATTCTTGGTGCGGACCGTCCCAATCGTTCGGCCCTTCGAACTTCAGTGCGTGGCCCTTGCTGCAGGGGTTCCAACTGCTCGGCGGATCGCCGGGCTTCGTCCAGTAGCGGTGATGCCCGCATTCGTCGCAGCGGGGCTTCTCTTCTGGCTCGCGGTCATCGCCATCGCGGCGCCGGCGCGTCAGTTCCTCCCACAACTCGTCGGTGGTGAAGGCTTTGAAGCGGTCGCGTGGGTTGGTCACGGTCAGGCGTGCCAGTCGTGAAAGCGTAGGCCCTTGCGCCGAAGCTTGGCGTTGGCCTCGGCGACTTGGTGAACGAACTGGCGCACGGCGCGCTCGATCGCCACGTCTGCGCTGATCGCGTGATCAAGGTCGTTGAGGTTCACCAGCGCCTTCGGCGATCGAACGGTGCGCGTCAGCAGGGCCGTCTCGAAGATCAGGTAGGCGTGGTTGCGACCCACCCTGACCGGCGAGTGGGTAAAACCGTGTGCGATCAGTGCGAATTCCATGCGTAAGGCCGCGCCCAAGGCCAGCGGGTGGTAGTTGAAGAAATCGCCAGAAAGTTGGCCGAGATTGGTCATCGTCAGTCCACCGGGCCGAATTCGTAGTTGCGCGTGCGCGTGCCGGCGGCGATTTCACGCTCGACGTGCGCAACCTCTCGCGTGAGCTTCTGAGGAATTTCCTCGTGAAGTTCGTCCTCGCGGGTGGTGACGATCATGTAGTGCACGTAGTCGCACACGTCGGAGGGCTGAATACTGAGTTTCAGACCTGGGAACCCAGCCTTGCGCCCAGAGAAGCGAGGCCCGTGCCGGTGGTCGTAGAACTTCTCGGCACGCACGAAGGGGAGCCCGTGCGCGATTGCGAGCAGTTCCGTCCACACCAGCAGCGCCAAGTCGCGATCGCTGGCTTCAACAGGCCAGGCCTGCGCCTTGAACATCGAAGCGTGCCAACGCAGACCGGGGTTTGCGTTGATGGCATCGAAGATATGGCGCGCTATCGCCTCCCCCGATGTTTCTGCGTGCTGGTAGCCAACCACGGTGTCGTGCGTCAGGCCGGGGCACTCGCGTTCGAGCGCGATGATTTTGTAGCGCATGGTCAGCCCTCTCCGTATTCGCGCAGCAGGATGTTCATCAGCATGCTGCCGCCAGGCCCGTGCTTTCGCGCGTGTTTGATGAGCGCGAGCAGGAAGGAATCCGCATTGCCGTTGCAGCGCGCCGCTAGTTCGACCATGCGCACCGCGAACGGAGCGTCAGCTGGCAGGGTGACTGTGCGTCCGTGGTTGTCGGGCCCGAGTTGAACGTAGCAAACCAAAGGCAGCCCGACGGCCTCGGCTTTCTTCGCCGCCTGCATCAACAGCGGTGCAATTTCGTCGTCGTACACCTGCTCGCTCATGGCTCAGTCCTTGATCGGTGGTCGCGGTTACGACCATGGCTCGCCTCATGCACCAACACCACACGGACGCCCTCAATCCAGAGCGCACGCAGGTCGAGCGGCATTTGCGAGAGATACGGCTTGATGTCGGGATCGGCCTTGATCGAGCGGAACAACTCCGGATCAGTGATTCGCAACTCACTGATGGCGATGCGCGGATCGGTGGTGTTGGCGCGCACGATAGTTTCGAGAATCAACTTCACGCTCATGGTCAGTCCTTGATCGGTGGGATTTCGTCGAGGCGGCGGGTGATCGGCACCAGTCCTTCGGCTTCTCTCGCCCGGTCGAGGCAGGGCTTGCAAAGTGCGACGTCCTCGCTGGCGGCGGGAAACACCGCACCGCAGGTCGAGCACGACAGGGCGATGCCGGTGACATCGGGCGCGCTGGCTAGATCGAGGCCGATGAATATGCGTTCGCGCTCGTTGTAGTACCGCGCCATGACTTCCATGCCGGTCGCCGGCGTCGGGGTTTCGACGAGCGTCTGTCGCGGAAAGCCTGGCAGGTTGCGTATTTGTTCTTGCCAGTCGGCCGGCGGCCCTGGTGGCGCGTAGATGTGGTGTTCGAGGCCGCGCCCCGTCGCCACCAGCGTTGAGTAGCCCACGCTGCCGTCGTCGCTGGGGTCCAAGTCGGCGTGATGCGGATCGAGCACTCTGAGCTTCGGCGTGACGTTCACGCCCATCAGCACTTTGCGCGGCGGCGCATCGATAACGACGACACCAAAGCTCCCAGAGTCGTCACCCCACCGTGTTTTGATGACGCCGTTCGGGCTAATGCCGAGAAACGGCAGCCCCTGCAATTTGCACATGCGACGCGCGATCTTCTCGCGCTTCCGTTGCTGTCGGTTGCTCACTCGATTCGCTCCCTCGCGTACAGGCGTGCGTGGTCGGGCTCGAAGCCCGGTGTGGATCCGGCGCAGGCCGGGAATTTCAATTCGGGACTGAGCCCGCAGCGCGCGATGCCAAAGCCTTCGGCGCCGCGGTTCTTGCAGCAGTAGCAACCGCCGCATGCCTTCAAGCGGTCGACGGCATCCCAGCCGGCGTCGCGCTCGGCGCGGTTCTCGGGTTGCGTGAGGCGGTCGGGATGGTGCTTCACTTCAACACCAGCCGCAGCGAGTCATCTTCGAAGGGGTTCGCCGATCGAAAAAGCGGCTCGATGCCGAGGTCGATCAGCAGCAGCGCGCGCGGGCAGTCGGGCGCGTGGCCCAGGTGGTGCGGCTTGCACCGACGCTTGCGCGCTCCACTGGCGTGCGTCGCGTCCCACCATTGCCACCGATCGCCAGGCGCGAGGCCGTAGCAGACCGCGCACTGGCCCGGGCCGTAGTTCCATTCGTTGCGCACCAGCGCGCGCCGGCAGAGGTCGATCGCAGTCACGATAATTTTCGCCACCGCTGCACCAACGCAATCGCTTCGTCTGGCGTCGTCACCAAATGCACGGGGCTGCCGCGCCAGTCGCGCGCGAACGCGGTTTGGTTGTCGTTGAAGCCGGCGCGGCCGTACGCGGTATCGCGATTTTTCGTTTCGACGAGGTGCGTCACACCCACGCAGCCGACGAGCTTGTCGGGGTAGCCAGGCACCGGCGGCAGGTGGGTATCAATCACGCTGCAGCCGAGTCGGCGAAACGTGTTCGCGATTTCGTCGTGGTTCCCGTCTTTGCGCGCGAGCGGACGATGACGGCTCACTTCGCCCCCATGTGCCGCGCGCGCCGGGCCGCGCACGAGGCGCAGGCCTTGTACTGACGGCCTTTGCTGTCGCGCAGCACCACGTGCCCGTCGCTGGCGGTGTGGTGGTTGCCGGTCTTGCAGAAAATCTCACCAGTGGCGACTTCGACGGCGCGACGCTCGGCAATTCGCGCCGGTGATGTGTGGCTGCGGGCAGGACTATCAGCCATTGCCTTTCGCCGCCATGCTCTTCGGCACTTCGTCTTTCTCGATGGTTTTCTTGAAGCCGCTGTTGGCCGCGGTGTGAAAGACCACGATTCCCTCGGGCTTCATGAAACCAGGCGCGGCGACACTGCCATCGACGGCCAACTTCGCCAGCGTGGTTTCGATGGCGTCCGTGTCGAAGTTGCCGCGCCACAGCACCGGCACGACATCGCAGCACGCCGGCCGCGCATCTGCCCAGCGCGAGACGTTGAACAGCGAGAAACGCTTCCGATCCTGACCGTACTTGCGCTGGATGCCCTGGCCCCACCATTCGCCGAAGTGGCGGCCTTCGCCGAGCGAGCTAAGCTCTTCGGCATTCGCCTGCACCCACGCAGCGAAGCCGAAGTTGTCATCGGCCGGCGTGATCCAGCGCGAGCGGCTGCCGGCGCACATCACCATGTGCGTGCCTGTCGCGCCGTCGAACCACGCCGCCACCGCGAGCGGATTGTCAGGTCGACCCGGCGCGATGCAAATCTGCGCGTTCGTGCCGTCGATCTTCTCTGTGACGATGATTTCGCGCGACAGGCGCGCCATTTTCGGGAAATCTTGGAAGTCCATAAATCCTCCTACTGCGGGGTGGTGGTGGTGCCGAATCTTTCGGCGAGCTCGCGCATGAACTGCTCTTCGGCCGCTTTGTCGCCTGGCTTCGGCAGGAACTTCGTCGACGGCAGTTCGATCCGCGGCAGCGCGCGAATCACCGCGCGCGGCGTCGCATCGCCGTCGGCAGCGGCAACCGTGTGGAAAGCGACTGCAACGCGATCGCGGTCGCTTTCGGTGAGCGCGGCCTCGTTGATCAGGGTGTGCGCCCAAGCCTTCGACACCAGCGGCACGTCACTCGCGCCGATGTGCAGGCGGTTCACGGCCAGCAGGTGCATCACGCCGCGCGCGCACGCGTCGACCAGCCAGCGGGGAGGATTGATCAGGGTTTTCATCCGTCGTGCTCGAGGTAGTTGCCGGGGGCGTTGGGGTGGTCGTCGTTGCCGCCTTCGAACAGGCGGCGCGCGACCTGGGTCAGCTTTCCGCCGTCGGGGTCGGGGGCGTTCGCGGCGCGTTTGCGCGGCGGGTCGATGGGGTCTTTCCACCGCTCTTGGTGCAGGTAGGTCGATGGGTTCGGGATGATTCCGTCGAGCCACTTGCCCGAGCCCGCCTTGCGCGCGGTGATGTCGGCGAGGATTTCTTTCACGCACTCGTCGAGCTTTTTCTGTTTCCACTTCGCCAACGTGATCGGCTTGGCCACCTTCGACGGGTAGGCCTTCCAAAACCGCTCGAAGGGGGAGAGGGTCGAATCGTCAGATTCGACATGCTCTTTCTCTTGCTCTGTGTTGTTACTGTCCTGTCCTGTAGTCCCTGTTTCGGGCGCGGTTTTGTCACGCTCGGTGCGTGACACTTTCGCGACGTTGGCGGGACGCTCAGGGGGTGGCGGTGCAGGCGGTGCGGGAGGCAAATCTTCCTCCCGGGCCCGCTGTGCCTGCTTTCTACGGGTTCCGAGCAATCGCGTTTTCGCGCTCTTGCCGTGGAACTCATCGAACTTCGGCATCTGAATGCCGTCGTCTGTTCGGATCAGCCAGCCTTCGTTTTCCATCGCGGCGGCGAAACCGATCACGCCGGACTTATCGTCCAGTACCGCGAATGTCACGCGCCGAGCGTGACCATCGCGTGTCTGCTTATCGAACCAGCCCCACACCCGAATCAATTTTCCGACGACCGCATCAGGGTCCAAGCGCAGGGCCTCGGCGATCGCCCACACCTCGGGTTTGTCGCGCAAGTCAATCTCGACGGCGATCCATTCACCGGCCATGGGTTACTCGCAAAGGTGGGTCGAAAGGCCGACCGACCACCGCGCCAGCCGCACGGCGGCACACGCGGTGGTGCGGCAGCAGCCGAAGTGCGTCATCACATCGCTCGCCTGGATGCCGGCCGCGAGGTGCGGGATAGCGAGGATGTGCCTGACGATCACCCAGGGTTGGCAGCGCTTCCGTCGTGCTGGCGGCACCATGCCCCAGCCCCCAGGCAGGCGGCGCACGCGCAACGTGCCGACGTAGGGCTTGGCCGGCCCCGGAAAGGGCGGTAGCGGTGGCGGCCCTTCGAGACGCAGCTTGCGGCGCAGCACATAGCGCGCCTGCGCGGCCCGGTGCGACGCCAGCTGGTGGTGGCTACGGCTCATGCGGCCGCCACGTCCGGCAGCGAGTCGAAGAGCGTCGGCATGGAAAGCTTGCGCTCGGCGACTTCGAGGTGCTTCACGCCGTCGAAAAAATAGTCGGCGGAAAGTTCGCTGGCGCGCCCTCGCCGGCCAAGGTGCAGCGCACGGACAGGAACAGTGAACAGGCCTCCGAACGGATCGAAAACCAACTCGCCAGGGTTGCTAAATCGATCAATCAGCCGGTCTACAATGTCGAACTGCAGCGGGCAGATGTGGTTTTCAAGGCCCCTACGCGTTTGCTCACCGTTGAGCGTGAGCATCCGGTTGACGTCGTGCCATACGTTCGGGTCGTGGCTGCCTGGCGCCAGCGACATGAACTCCGTCGGCAGTGCCCCGCGCGCTTCCAACTCTTCGCCGATGCGGATATGTGTCTCGTAGTCGTAGACCTGCGTGACGGACCACTGCGTGAAAAGTTTTGCGAGGACGTCGGGGCCCATCTTCGCTAGCTCGTCGGCGCGAAGCACCCGGTTGCCACTCGATCGCCAGAAGGCGTGCGCATCGACCTGCCAGCGCGCCAGGGAGTATTCCCCCTTCGATCGCGTCACCCGCTCATCGGCGTAGCCACGCGAACGGTCAGACTGCGGCTTGTGTAGCAGGATGATGTATTCCGGCGAGCCGACGCCCATCTTCGTGGCGTCTTTGCACATTTCGGTGTAGCTGAGCCGGTAGGTCTGGTTGTTTTCGCGGACAACGTCGGTGACGACGGTGATCATGCCCGCGTGATCGAACCCATGCCCCTTGATTCCCAGCGCCGGCATGCCCGAGTAGTGCGCGACCGCTTCCGCGTGGAACGGGCTGACGGTGGGGATGCCGGCGCCCGTGACCGCGCCGAATTGGATGCGGTCCTTGACGTGGATGCAGGCGATGCGGCCCGGTTTCAGGATGCGCAAAAGTTCCGGGGTCAGAAAGTTCATCTGTTCCCAGAAATGCCGGTTGTTATCGGTGTGCCCGAAATCGTTGTAGCTCGGGCTGTATTCGTAGTGGTTCGCGAACGGGATCGACGTGACAATCAGGTCGACGGAATTCGTCTCCATGCGCCGGCACTCATCGACACAGTCGTTGTTTGCGACCAGCCAGCCTTTCCCGCTCGCCTCGATGCGCTCCACGCCGATCGAGCGCTGCAGCACGTTGGCCATCGCCGCGCTGCTCAAACCATATTCCCGAATAATCGCGCTCATCTTCTCCACCAATTCGTTGTGCCGCGTCCACTTCGCTTTGAGCGCATGCACGACTTCGCGCTCGCTCTCGGCGTGCACGATGTGCACCTCGACCGGGTGCGTTTGGAGAAAGCGCTGAATGCGGTGAAGGCTCTGGATGAAATCGTTAAACTTGAAGCCCACGCCGGCGTAGATCGCCTTGTGGCAGTAGCGCTGGAAGTTGCAGCCAGAACCGGCAAGGACCGGCTTTGCGCTCAGGTATTTGATTCGGCCATAGCTGAAATCGACGACCGCCTTTTCGCGCTCATCGAGTTCCTGATCGCCATAGACACTCACCGCATCCGGCACGACCTGTTGAATCGCGTGCCGCTCGGCTTCGAGGTCGTGCCAGATCAGGGTGTGCGAGTCCGGATCCGCGTCGAGGATTTCGCGCACCTTCGCAATTCGCGCCGGCAGCGTGTCCCGCTTCTCGCGCGCGGCGTTGACCACGCCCAGGGCCGCGTCCCGAAAGAGGTTGCCCTGACCGTCGCGGTCGGTGCTGGCGGTGGCGTGGTCGACCTTCACTTCGTGGTAGATCACCGACATCGGTGGCAGGTCGTAGCCGGTGTCGTCGAAGCCCAAGTCGGACGGCCGTTGCAGGAACAGTGCCCAGCTGGCCACCCACAGCCAGAACTCGCGCTCCTTGTGCGGGTAGAGCGTCAGGTTGTTCGCTTGCGTGCTGTCGCGCTTGAACCAGCGCGTGAGCGCTTGGCCGGTATCCATCACCCCGAGGAAGCCGGCGTAGTGGATCAGTTCCTTGTAGCGATTCGGGGAAGGCGTCGCCGTTGCCACGAAGCGGTAGCGCACGTCGTTGAAGAGCGTGAGAAACGCCTGATAGGTCTTGCTACCGAAGCTGCGCAGCACGCTAGCTTCGTCGAGGCTGCAGGCGGTGAACGCGTTCGGATCTAGCTTGCCGTCACGGACCGGCTCGTAGTTCGTCAGATGGATGCCGTCGAAGTCCGGGTCGACATCGGCGGTCTTGTTCACGAACCGGGTCTGCACCCCAACCATCGCCGCGTCTGCGCGGAACTCTTGCCGCACACCCAGGGGACACACGATGCCGACCGCGCCACCAGCGTGGCGGCGCGCGAGCCGCAGGATTTCGACCTGTTGCAGCGACTTGCCGAGCCCGAAGGCTTCGAAGAGCGCGCGCTGGCCGCCGAGGCACGCCCACGTCACTGCGGCGCGCTGGTGCGGCTTCAACAGCGGGTGCACGTCGTCGGGCGATACATCGAAGCCGGCCGGCGCGGCCACGCGGATCTTGCCGCGCAAGAACGCCTCGTATTCGCACGCGACGGAATTTGCCGAAGAGTCGTTCACGCGACAGCGACCTCCCGCGCGTGGCGAATCTCGCCCACGTTGGCGGCGACGATCGCTTTCGCGAACGCCGGCGGCACGCCGTTGCCGCACATCCGGACCTGTGCATCCTTCGGAAGCGGCCGCAACTTACCTTTCTTGTTCGGCACGAGGATGTCGATGATGTAGTCGGCCGGGAAGCCGTTCGCAAGGAACAGTTCCCGCGGCGTCAGCATCCGCAGACCGATATCGGCGATCGCATAGTCGGTGCCGTCGACGGTCACGAGGCCCATGCGGTCCTTCGTCGTGATCGTGTGCATCGGCTCGTCGCAGGCCGCGTGCTGGCCGCCCTGGCTGTACGACTTCACGAGAAAGGCGCGCACCTCGGCGTGGTGCTGTCCCTGCGCGGAAACGGTGTGCATCGGCTCGGCCGACGACGCGGCCGAACTGGTACCGCGCAGCTTCACCAGCGACGTCGCGACGAGCCGCTGCATGCTGCCCTGCGCACAGACGGTGCCCGCCGGCTCGTCGATGGCGCGTCCGCCACCCTCGTAGAACCCGCCGTTGGCTTGGTCAAGGTGCGCGGCGATCACGGCGAGCGGCGGATTACCGCCCGGCCGATCGCTGTCGCCGTTCGATGTGATCGTCGGGAACGGCTCGCCGGCGGGGCTGCCGATGCTGCCGGCGTGATACTTCGTCAGGAAAGCCGATACCAGCCCCGCTTTGCCGCCGCCCGCAGCGGTGATCGTTCCCAGCGGCGCATCCGCTGCGTTGCCGGTGGACGCGCCGAATTGGCGTTCGATGGTCGGCGCGATCAGCGCGAAGTGCCCGCCCTTCACCTCGGCACATTGCGTGCGCAGCGGCTCGTCGGCGCTCCACACGGCCTGCCGCGACGCATTGGCGTGCTCGGTCAGCACGGGCGCCACCAGCGCATGCTCGCCGCGGTGCGCGCCGGTGATCGTGCGCATGGGTTCGTCGATCGAGTGCACGCGCGCGTCGCCGGGATGCGTGACGGGCACGATGAAAGGCCGCGTCGCGTTAATGACGTAGCGGAACACGCCCTTCGCGATGCGGCGCATCGTCGCCGCGGCGAGCGGGCGCTTGACGCCGAGCCGGCGGGCCTCTGCCTGGGAAAGAAAGATCGACGGACACGGCAGCGAGAAGTCGATGCACTCGGCCGCGGTGCGCCAGGCCTTCAACTTTCCGCGCTTCACCTCCGGGGCGTCCGGTTTCGCGTGCGTGGCCTGCGGCCACACGATCGGACGGCCGTCGCAACGCGCGATCAGGAAGAAGCGTTTGCGGATCGTCGGCGCGCCGTAGTCGCACGCGCGCAGTTCCTTCCATTCGACCTTGTAGCCCAGGGCGCGCAGGCGACCGACCCAGCGATCGAACGTTTCGCCCTTGCGCTTCGGACACGGCTGGTCGTCGGCCATCAGCGGGCCCCACGACTTAAATTCCTCGACGTTTTCGAGCACGATGCAACGCGGCCGTGCTGCGGCTGCCCAATGAATCGCGACCCACGCCAGCGAGCGGATGTGCTTGTTGCGTGGCTTGCCGCCCTTGGCTTTCGAGAAGTGCTTGCAGTCCGGCGACAGCCACAGCAGGCCGACCGGGCGCCCCTTCGTCACCTTGCGCGGGTTCACCTCGCGCACGTCGGCGGCCAGGTGCAACGTGCTCGGGTGATTCGCCTGGTGCAGCGCGAGCGCTTCCGGGTCGTGGTTGACCGCGATATCCGGCGACACGCCCAGGGCTTGCTCGATACCAGTCGACGCGCCACCGCCACCGGCGAACAGGTCGACGATCAATTCGCCGAAGGTGTCGAACGCGAGCTGCAGCGTCGGCGCCCTCATGGCAGCGCGCGCCCGATATGAATCAGCACGCTAAGCATCATCAGAACGAAGCCGATCAGCCCACCGAAAAAGCTAAGGCTCGCCACGAGCAGAAGGCCCTTGTCGAACGGCTCCGGCAGCGGCGCACCGGCCCCGCCTTTGTCAGCCACGCGCAGCACAACGATGCAAGCGATGAAAAGCCCGAAAGCCAGGCACAGCAGCGCCGACCCAATCTGAAAGATCACGCGCGCGCTCCCATGTGCTGCATCGCCAACACCTGGGCTTCTAGGTGGTTGATCTGGCCGCGCAGTTGCGCGAGCTCGCGCAACAGGTCGGTAATCTTCGGGTCCGGCGCTACTTCCACTTCGGCCGGCGCCGTCGGTGCCGCTGCAATTCGCTCGCGGCACTCGCGCTTGCGGCGGATGCTGGCCGAGCGCTCGGCGATTGGGTTGCGGCGCGCGGGCTTGAAGCCTGGGCCGCCCCACAACGGATCGGTGAGCGTAGCGGCGGTCGTGGTGTAGGCCTGGCGGTTGGCGCGGCCGTCAGCTTCGAGCTCGCGCAGCAGTTGCCGCGCCACGCTGATCGCACGACCTTCATAGCGCGACTTCGCCCTGCCTTCCTCAATACAGCGGCTTTCGAACTGCGCCGCGATTTCGGACAGCGGCAGCGCTGCGTCGTACGGAAGGATGTCGGCGACGTAGCTGCGCAAGTCGAAATTGATATCGCGAACGTTTTCGCGCACGGCCTTGAGCGCACGCTGCGTGTTGCTGCTAGGCATCGGATTCCCCCTTTGGTGTGTCACAGATGGCTCAACCGATTCCCCGGCGAGCGAACAAGCGAAGTGCGTTCAATTCCTCGCGATCGATGGTGGCCAGCGAACCGTTGTTCGCGCGCGCAACGACTTCGAGGCCGGCGGCGGCGATGACCTTCGCCCACTCTTCGAGCGTCAGGCAGGCGGTGCCTTGCGTGACGCGGCTGATCGTTGCTTCCGACTTGTCGAGCAACGACGCGAGCTCCGAACCTTTCACGCCTGAAAGGGCGCGCAAGACCGTGGAAGCGACATTTCTCGAAATTTCATCGGTGGAGTGGGAAGGTGAAGTCATGTCAGGCCACCTCAAGGAAATTGCGAACGTGCAGAAGGCTCATCCCATCAGCGTCACTGCGGCGAACACGCACGATTGCAGGCATGGCAGTGGCCTACTTCGATCGGCGCGGAGCCGGGGCGGGAGCCGCGGCTTTGCGTGCGAAAGGGCGAGGACGATGCGGCGCGCTGGGCTTGCGTTTCGATCGCGGGTCGACGGTGAACCAACCCGCGACGGCGCCGGACGCATCACGCTCCCAGCGGAACTTCGGGCACAGTTGCTCGACCAGCACGCGGCCGCCGCTCTTGCTGGCGCGCTCAGCGGCTTCGCTGTCTTTTGCGATTGCGCGATCGACGCCAGCTTCGAGAAGCGAGGCGGATTTCGGGGCCACGCCTTCGCGCAGCCAGTACCGGATCGTCTCGGCTCGGGTTTTGCCGCCGCAGGCCCGGGCAAGCGCCTGGATGGAGCCGCAGATGAAGATCGCTCGTCGGATGGGTTCCATCGCCTCAGTTCGTCAAGGAAACTTGACGAAAGAAGGTACGCCAGTGTCGCCACGCCCGTCAAGCTACCTTGCGCTCAGGTAAGCAAGAATGCGTGACATGAATAACGGAACGCGCGTTGCCGCGATCATGCGGCTGAATAATCTTGGCTACGAGGATGTGGCCAAGCGGGTGCGGGCGGCAGGCAGCCGGACCGTGAAACGCCAGCACATCGAACAGCTGGTCAACTACCCGACGAGGCAGCCCAGGTACTTACCGAATCTGGCTAAAGCCTTCGGTATGACCGTGGAACAATGGCTGCGCTGGAACCCTCAAGAGAGTGACGAACCACCGCCACAAAGCGTCACGTTGCCGGTATCGGAAACTGAGATTGCACCCGGGTACGTTCGCTTCCACCTGCACGACTTCGCCGCGAGCGCGGGGCCGGGCGCAGGGGGAGACGATTACCCGGAGGTAGTACGCGTGCTCGATTTGGCAGAGTGGTGGTGTCGGGAGCGCGGCTTGCCTCGCCCCTTCGATCGCATCCGAGTGTTGACGTGCCGAGGCGACTCGATGCGCGGCGACATCGAGGACGGCGATCTGTTGTTCGTAGACACGCAGCGGGCGCACTTCGACGGCCCGGGCATCTACGTGATGAATCTGATGGGAAATGCCGTCGTAAAGCGGCTCACCCTGCAACTGGACGGGCGCCTGGCCGTGCTATCCAGCAACCCGGCCTACGCGCCGGAGTACCTGACGAAAGATCAGATGGATCAGCTGCACATCGGCGGGCGTGTGGTCACGTCCCTGTCGTCGCGCCGCTGGTAACGCGGCGCTAGTTGTCGCGCGCATCCTCAATCGCGCGCGTCGTTCCTTCGTAAACCGCCTGCTCGACGGCTTGCGCCTGGGCGTCGGCTTTGCGCCGCGCGTCGACATCGGCCTGCGTGCGTGCATTTGCGGCCGCAACGGCCGGCAAGTTACAGGCACCACCTAACCCGGCATCCGGGACGGTTCCGGTCGGGCAACCCGCGGCGTCGGCAACGGCGGCCTGCGGTGCGGTGATCACCGGCGCCGGCTCATCCCAGATGATGCGCGGATCCTGCGGGTCGACTTTCTCGGCCTGGCCGCCGGCAGAGACGGAAAACACCGCGACGGCGGCTAGCGCCAGCGCACCCGCGACACCGACCAAAAGCTTCGACATAGCACTCTCCGTCAAGTAATTGGAGCCTACGCCCCGCTCCGTCAAGTTTGCTTGTTGACTTTGGCAAGTTTCCTTGACAGGATGGCAACGGGTCGCCCCTCCGGGGGCTGGGTGAGAGGCAAGAAATCATGACAACCGCAGAAATGGAGCGCGGCAACGCGCAGGCGCTAGGGCAGATCGCCCCGCCAGTCACGCCGGGCGAGCCGCCCGCATCCGAATTGACCGCCGAGCCGGCGCCGAACTTCTCGAACGACCTTCATCACGCCGCTGGTCCCGCCTACGTCGGCGTCCATGCTGGCCGGCTGATCTTCGTCGTCATGCACGACGAGGCAGCCTTCGACGCCATCAACGTCGAAGAGCGTGACCACATCCCCGACGGCGATCCGAATTCTTCGCTGCGCGTGCGCACGAAGGCCATCGAACGCCACGCGGGTTCGCCGCTCGATGTGATCTTTCAGTTCTGGCCGAACAGTGCGTTGTCGACTCGCACGGCGGCGGACGCATGAGCGCGGTTGCCGAGGACGTGATTGGCGTGATGCGGGCCAACGGCATTTGCGCGGACATCCGCAACCGCGTGGCCGAACTGCTCGCCGCCGACAACGCCTACGACGAAGCGCGCCTCGCCTATGACGAGGCAAAGCGCGCGATGGGCGGCTACAACGTCAACCCGCTGCCGCGAACGCACCCGGCTAGCAAGGCATTAGCGGCTGCTTCAATCCGGCGCGCTGCTGCGATGGCGGCGTGCGGGGTGGTGGCATGAACGAAATCCTCAGCCAGGAACGACAAGATTGCCTGATGAATTCGGTGATCGACGCGGTGCGGTTGGCGTTCGCATCGATCAACGAAGAAGCGTGCCGGCCGTCGGCGGTGTTTCGGCCCCGCATCGGCAAAGACGGCAACAAGTGGATCGCCATCTACGGCGACAACATTCAAGAGGGTGTTTGCGGCTGCGGCGATTCGCCGCTCGAAGCGATGCGGGCCTTTGACGACGCGTGGTTCGCAAAGGTGGCTCCGTGAATCACCGCCGCAACACCAAGTCCCTCGCCGAAAGCTGGCCATTCATCCTCGCCATGCTCGCCGTAGGCGTCGCGCTCAACGTCGCGAAGTACCACGGACTGCTCGCGCCATGACGGTCTATCGGGTCCGCGCATCGTCCTGGGCGTCGCTTTTCGACTGCGCTTATCGTTTTGAAGGCGAACAGCTGCTCGGCATCAAGAAGCCAAGTTCCCCGCGCGCACTGCTCGGCAAGGCCTTCCACGCCGGCACCGCCGCTTTCGACTCCGCGAAGCTGCGCGGCGCGCCGATCACGATCGACGACGCGGCCGACACGCTGCACAACGCCATTTTCTCGCCGGATGAGGAGGTTGATTGGTCGGCTGACTCCCTGCGCGCCAACGACGTCGAGAAGATCGCGCTCGGCATCCACGTCCTGTACTGCAACGAGTGGTCACACCGCTTCGATTTCGAAGCAGTCGAGCTCACGGTGAAGCCGATGCAGATCGCGTGCGGCGGCGACACGATCGTCGAACTGACCGGCACCCTCGATCGGATGCGCGCCATTCGCACGCGCAGCGGCCGGAAGTTGCAAGACCTCAAGAGCGGCAAGCAGGCCGTAGTGAACGGCCGCGCGAAAACGAAGGGTTTCCGGCCGCAGCTGGGCACGTACGAAATCCTTTACGAACACACCACCGGCCTCGCCACCACCGACGCGCCCGGAATCATCGGCGCCAAGACGGTCGGCGCGCCGGAAATCGCGCTCGGCGATGCGCCTGGCGCTAAGGCGCTGATGCTCGGCGACGGCACGTTCCCCGGCCTGATCGAAATCGCTGCGACGCAATTCACCGCCGGCGTCTTTCCGCCGAATCCCACTTCCAACCTGTGCGATCCGCGCTTCTGTGCGCGCTGGTCGACGTGCCGCTACCACGACTAAAGGAGTCGAAATGTCTGCTCAACCGCAAACGTTAGAACGGCTACGCGAAGGCCAAGGCACCGGCATTGCGCCGCGCAAGCCCATGCTCTTGGACTTGCTGGACAACCCGCGCACGAAAGCCGGTCTGGCGCACGTCGCCGGCAAGGCGATGAATCCCGACCGCATACTTCAACTTGCAACGACGGCCGTTAAGAACACGCCGCTGCTGTTGCAGTGCCACCCAAAGTCGGTGCTAGGCGCCGTGATGGCGAGCACGGCGCTCGGGTTGGAATTCAACACCGTTCTGCAGCATGCGTTTTTGATCCCGTACAAGAAGCGGGCGTTCGTCGACGGCCGCTGGCTGGACGTTTACGAATGTCAGTTTCAGGTGGGCTACCGCGGCTTCGTCGTGCTGGCCTACCGTTCGCCCAGCGTGAAGGACTTGCGCTTCAACGCCATTCGCCGCGGCGATACCTTCAACCACATGGAAGGATCGCGCAGCTTCCTCGAGTATTCCAAGAATCTCGAAGAACGCGGCGAATTGCTGGGTGCTTTCAGCCACGCGCACATGGGCGACGGCGGCGAATCGGCGGTTGTTTTGGCGAAAAGCGATGTGCTCAAGATTCGTGAGAAGTCCGAAACCTTTCGGTTTCTGCGCGACAAGCTCGCCGAGGCCAAGCGTGGCAACAACGCGAAGGATATTCAAAAGGCCCAGGAAAAGTTCGATAGCACTCCCTGGATGCAGTGGGACGATCCGATGTGGGCAAAGACTGCACTCAAGCAGCACACGCGCCTGCTTCCTCTCAACCCCGGCGATCAGCTGGCGACCGGCGCCTTGCTGGATGGTGCGGGCGACCGCGACGACGCCGGCACCATTATCGACCTGTCGGCAATGTCTGATCCGGACGTGGCGAAGGCAGTGGCGGAAGGGGAATACGCGCCGACCGTAGCGGGCGACGGCAACGATGACGGCGAGTTGCAGGAGCAACAGCAGCAACAATCCGGTTCGGCCTCCGAAGGGGCGGCGAGCGCGGGGGCACCCCCGCAGTCCACCGCCGCTGCCGCTCCTTCGGAGGGGGCGCGTGCCTCGCGCGTGAAGCCGCGGCCGGCCGCCGGACAGACCACCTCGGCGCTGGTGGAGTGAAGGCCATGCATCCTCTGATGGTTCTCAACGCGATGGCCGTCCTTCGCGGGCTGGTGCCGGCGCCGATCACGCGCGTGTCGCTGCACGCGTCCGAGCGAAGCGCCGGCGTCGACGCGGACGCCAGGCTTGCCGTACCCGGCACCTTCATGCGCACGGTCGAAGGCGTGATCGTCGACCGCCGCGCCGAGTACCGCCGCGCGCGCCAGCGCTACGTGGTGCAGCGCAACCGCTGCTGCACGAAAGGAATCTCGGTCGATGCCGCTCGCCTCGGAAAGCGAATCTCCGAAGGCCTGCAGGTGCTCGATCAACTGCGCGCGCTGAGGCCGAAGCCGCGCCGCGTCGCCCTCGTTCGCAACCACTGAGGCCCCCATGCTCGCTTCGATTTCCGTCTCGAACTTCCTCGGCGTGCGCCACCACGTCGACACCTTCGGTCGCATGAACTTGATCAGCGGTGGCAACGCAGCCGGCAAAACCAGCCTGCTCGACGCGATCCGCTTCGGGCTCACCGGTGACATGCAGCGCGTCACGCTCAAAAAGGACGCGCGCGCCATCGTCACCGAAGGCACGCGCTCCGCGCAGGTGGAACTTTTCTTCGATGACGACACCGCGCTTCGCCGCGCCCTGCCGTCGCTCGACTCCAATGGCGAACCCTCGGCGTCGTATCAGTCCCCCACCCTCCCCCTGGTACTGAACGCCGAGCGGTTCGCCGCCCTTTCCGTCACTGACCGGCGCTCGGCGCTGTTCGCGGCGACCAACACCACGCTCGATCGAAAGTGGGTGGGCGACCGGCTCGCCGAAGAGCGCATCCCGCTGCACATCATCGAAGCGACGATTCCCATGCTGCGACAGGGTTTCGAAGCGGGCTGCGAATCGGCGTCCAAAAAGACGACGGAATCGCGTGGCGTGTGGAAGGGCATCACCGGCGAGGCCTACGGCAGCGTGAAGGCCGAATCGTGGCGGGCACCGCGGCCCGATGCGCCGGGCGACGTCGAAGCCATGCGCCTCGAACTCGCCGAAGCCGATCGCCTGCTGTCGAAGGCACGCGAACGCCTGGGCGTGGCGAAGTCGGCCGCCGCTCTCGGTGCCATTCCCGACGACGACGCGATCGCCGGTTCGCGCAATAAGCTCAAAGAGGCCGAAGCGCGCCTGGCCGAACTGCAGAAGGAGCGCGCGGACGCCGCCGAAGCCGCGGCCGGCGCTGGCGGTGCCGAAGTGCCCTGTCCCTGCTGCGGGGAAGTGCTGGTCGTCGCCGGCGCGACGCTCAAGAAATACGTGCCGCCGCAAACCGGCCGTTCCCGGCCGCAGTCGCACACCGTCGCCGCCGAGCTCTCGCGAAAGATCGCCGAGGCCGAAAAGTGGGTGGGCGACAAGCGCAGCGCGCTCGCGCGCATGGAGGCCCAGCGCGAAGCCGCGAAGGCTCTCAACGGCGACGACGGCGCGCCCGGCGAGCCCGCACCGGCGGTCAAGGAGGTGGAGGCCGACATCGATCAGCTGTCGCAGACCTGCCACCGCCTGCGCATGGAATTCAACGCCACGGAAGAGGCCCTGCGCGTTCGCAAGGAAGCCGACGACCGCGAGAAGCGCGCGACGGAAGCCCACGAGGACGTGCAGTCGTGGGACCGCACCGCGAAGCTCCTGGCGCCCGACGGGTTGCCCGCCGAACTGCTGCTCAAGGCCGTCGGCCCGTTCCGCGATCTGCTGGCCGATCGCCCCGACGGCTGGCCGGCGATCACGCTGGCCGACGACATGGAAATCCGGCTCGACGGCCGCCTCTACGGTCTGTGCTCGGAATCCGAACGCTGGCGCGCCGATGCCGTGTGCACGGTGGCGCTCGCGAAGCTCGCACAGATCCCGGTCGTGCTGCTCGACCGTCTCGACGTGCTCGAACCGATCGCACGCGGGCCGGCGCTCGGCTGGCTGCAGGCCATCACCAGCGACCTGGGTGCGCCGCAAATCTTCGCCGCCGCAACGCTCAAAGCGCCCCCGCAAATCGAGGGCATCCACACCATCTGGCTCGACAACGAAACGAGGGCTGCTGCATGAATCGTATTTTCTTCTTCGACACCGAAACCACGGGCTTTCCGATCTACAAGGAGCCCAGTGGTGGCGAGAATCAGCCGCACATCGTGCAGATCGCCGTCGGTGTCGTCGATGCCGACACCCGCCGTGTGATCACAAGCACGTCGCTGATCGCGAAGCCCGACGGCTGGTCGATTCCCGAAGAGGTGACGCAGATTCACGGCATCACCAATGAGCACGCGCACGACGTCGGCGTACCCGAGCGCCTGCTGGTCGAAATGGCTTACCAGTTGTGGCTCACCGCGCATTTGCGCGTCGCTCACGTCCGGCAGTTTGACGATCGCATCATGCGCATCGCCTTGAAGCGCTTCGGCTACGGCGACGAAATCGCGGATGCCTTCAAGGCCGGCCCCGGCGAGTGCACGGCGCAGTTGTCGCGCCCCATCTGCGAAGTCGCGCCCAGTGAGGCGCAACGCAAATACACCAGCTTCAAAACCAAGACGCCCACCTTGGCCGAGGCCTACGAGTTTTTCACCGGGCAACCGCTCGACGGTGCGCACAGCGCGGTCGCCGACTTGAAGGGCTGCATGGCCGTGTATTGGGCGATTCAAGACCGCCTCGCCGCCGGCAGCCTTGCAGGGGAGCCCGCGTTCGCCTGACACCAAATACACGACGGGGCTGACCGCGCTTGCGGGAGGAAGTCATCGGGGCCGAATCGCTGTGCGAGGCGATCGGCCGGAAGGTCGAATCGGGACCATGCGCTCGCACCCTCGCCCCATAGAGAACGGCCCGCCGAAACGGATAACGCGGGAGGAAGAGAAAACCCGCGGCGGCCCGCAGCTAGCGCCGCCGCGGCAATGAAACCACTCGGAGAAACCCATGCCCCGCAACACGAAAGTAAAGACGTTCCGCGTCGAAATCTCGCAGACCGACACGCCGTGCGTGACGCTGCTGGTTGACGCCGAGAACAAGCCACAGGTGATGCGCTACCTGGCGGCCGAAGCCATCCGGATCGAGCAAGCCACCACCTCGCAGATCTTCGAAGCGGGAAAGGCCGGCGCCGAAATCTGCGACGCGACGAACTGCTAATCCACCCGGAGAGCGACAATGCTGTTTCGCAACCTCACCCTGTTTCGCTTCCCGTCGTCGATGCGCGCCGCCCTCGAAGCCATCGACGACCACCTGCCGAACGCGTGCCTCAAGCCGTGCGGCCCGCTCGAACTGTCGTCGCGCGGCTTCGTGTCGCCGTTCGGCCGCGGCGAGGAACAGCTATCGCACCGGGTGGGGGACGCGATTCTCTTCACGCTCGGCGGCAACGATCGCATCCTGCCGTCGGCCGTGGTGAACGAAGCGCTTGCCGCGAAGCTCGATGCGCTGCGCGAGCGCGAAGGACGCAACGCCGGCGGCCGCGAGCGCAAGCGCCTGAAAGACGAAGTGCTGATGGATCTGCTGCCGCGCGCATTCGAGCGGCCCGGCCGGTGCAATGCGTACATCGACCTGGCCCGCGGCTGGCTCGTCGTCGACACCAGCAGCCGCAAGGCCGCCGAGGACGTCGTGACCGCGCTGCGCGAGGCGATGGGCTCTTTCCCAGCCTTGCCGGTGAACGCCGAATCGAGCCCGCGCGCGCTGCTGACCGCCTGGATTTCCGGCGAGGCCCTGCCGACTGGCTTCGAACTCGGCGACGAGTGCGAACTGCGCGACCCCGTGGACAAGGGCGCGACGGTGAAGTGCAAGCGCCAGGAGCTCGACAGCGACGAGGTGCGCGAACACCTGCAAGCGGGCAAGCAAGGCTTCCTGCTCGCGATGACGTTCGAAGAACGCCTGTCCTTCACGATCGGCGAGGACATCGTGGTGCGCAAGCTGCGCTTCCTCGAAACCGCCACCGAAGCTCTCGAACGCGACGAGCGCGATTCGCTGCGTGCGGAAATCGACGCGACGTTTGCGCTGATGTCGGGCGAGCTCGGGCGGCTGCTCGATCGGCTAGCGGAAGAGTTTTCGCTGAGCGAGGCGGGCTGACATGACGCGCGTCTACGTAGACGTCGACCTCGACGACATCATCGACGACCTCGACATCGAGGATCTGGAAAAGGCGCTTCAAGACAAGCGTGCAGCGCTCGCCAAGAAAACCAGCGGCGCGTCCGGCCCCCTCTCCGGCAAGCCAGACCAAGCCCTACTCGAATCGGCCTACTACGACATGCGTGGCACGCCGATGCCCGAAGCGCTCCGCGAATATTTCTATCGCGTCTTGGGGAAGATCGCATGACATCGACCACTCGCCACCTCGTGATGTCGATCGAAGGCGCGCTGCGCAACCGCGCGTTCGATGGCTTCGTGATCGACAACAAGCCCGCCACGCGGCAACAGGCGGAGACGTTCCTGAAATACCGGCAAGCAATGGGTGACCGGTTGCTTGATATGTCGGGGGGAGAGTGCGAGGGGTTCAGCGCGCAGACCGGCTGCCCTGGCCATCCCTGCAGCGATGGCGGGCACGACTGGACACCAATCACTGACGATGTGCCGCTGCCCGGAGAGCGCGTGCTGACGCGCATCGACGACGGTGCCGGCGTTCGCAACGAGCAAGTTCTGAAACGCATGAAGCCCGGCAACAGTCTGTGGTTCTTCGCGGATGGCTCCGGCTATGTCTACTACTCCCCGACACATTGGAAGCGGCGATGAAAGAGCGCCCGATCCTGATGAATGGCGATATGGTGCGGGCGGTGCTGGACGGCCGCAAGACGCAGACGCGGCGGCTGGTGAAAGGGTTCGCGCTCGGACTTCTGCAGCCCGACAACTTCACGCCCGAGTATGTGGCACACCAGGACAATGACCTTTGTCCGCACGGAAAGGTTGGTGATCGACTCCTGCCTGCAATGCAAATGCCTGGCTACGATGACCGCTACTGCACGGACACGCACGGGGCGGTTTGGTCAACTGCGAAAGGACAGTGGCGTCGTCTAAGGCCGGGCACAACTTCGAAAGGCTACGCCAGCATCACTCCGGCACGCGATGGCCGTTATGAAACGCAGCTTGTGCATCGTCTCGTCTGTGAGTCCTTCTATGGGGCGCCGCCGCAAGGGCTCGATCAAGTTCGTCACTTAAACGGCGATCAGTGTGACAACGCGCCCGACAATTTGGATTGGGGAACGCACGAGCAAAACTGGCTTGATCGTGCGGCGCACGGTCGAGGCATGGGCGAAAGTCACCATGCGGCGAAGCTTTCCGAAGTGGATGTTTGCGAGATTCGAAATTCATCGCTTAGCCAGCGCGCACTGGCTCGCCGCTATGGTGTAGCGCAGTCGACGATTTCGTCTGTACTTGCAGCCGAAACATGGCGCGGCGACCACCTCCCGGCTCCGCCAAATTTGCCGCGCTGGGCCTCGCGCCTCACGCTCGAAATCGTCGGCGTGCGCGTCGAAAGATTGCAAAGCATCAGCGAGGACGACGCGATAGCCGAGGGGCTGTCGCACCATCCTGCGCTCAACGCATGGCACGCACCGAGCACGCCGAACGTGACCTTCACCGATCCGCGCCGGGCCTTTGCCGGCCTGTGGGCGTCGATCTATGGCGCCGACTCGTGGGACGCCAATCCCTTCGTGTGGGTGATCGAGTTCCGGCCGGTGACGCCATGAGCGAGACAACTTCGATTGAGTGGTGCGACTCGACATTTAACCCCTGGGTCGGTTGCACGAAAGTCTCGCCGGCCTGCGATCACTGCTACGCCGAACGCGACATGGCGATCCGGCTCAAGATGGTGGAATGGGGCGCAGGTAAGCCCCGTCACCGCACCAGCGCCGCGAACTGGCGCAAGCCGATACTTTGGAATCAGATGCATGTTCGCCTCGTCGATGGCGAGCCTCTGCGTTCCACCGGCGCGACCCTGCGCGGCGGAAAGCGAGTCACAGAGCACGCTGTGCCTCTGAATGATCGCCGCGATAGCCGCATGATCGATCCCGCGGATTGGGATGCTGCGCCTGTCTGGCGGCGCCGCGTGTTCTGCGCGAGTCTCGCGGATGTGTTCGACAACGAAGTGCCGGCATCGTGGCGCGCGGATCTGTTCGGCCTGATTCGCTCGACGCCGAACCTCGACTGGCTGCTGCTCACGAAGCGCATCGGCAACGCCGAACGGATGATCGACGAGGCCGGCGGCTGGTCGGGCATCGGCGGTGGCGGCGGGCTGCGGAATCCGCTGCCGAACGTGTGGCTCGGCGCCACCGTCGTCACCCAGGAAGAAGCCGATCGCGACATACCGAAGCTGCTGGCGACGCCGGCGCGCGTGCGGTTTCTGTCGATCGAGCCGATGCGGGGCGCGGTCGACCTGTCGCGGTTCCTCGATATTTACCAGTACGAGGAAGGCGATTCATGGCGGCCCCGCAACCTGTCTCGACCCGAAAAGTCGCCGGATTGGGTCATCGCCGGCGGCGAGTCCGGACCGCATGCGCGGCCTGCGCACCCGGATTGGTTTCGAAGTCTGCGCGACCAATGCGCCGGTGCAAGTGTGCCGTTCCTGTTCAAGCAGCATGGTGAATGGGTGTCAGCGGGAGAGCCAGCGTTCGGGAAAAGCCCATGCCGCGAAATCGCTTTGCTACGTGACGATGGCAGCCGCGTGGATCCGGCCAGCGCCGAAGGTAGGGACGAAAACGCACCAGTCGTCACCATGAGCCGCGTGACCAAGAAGCAAGCAGGCCGCCTGCTCGACGGCGTTGAACACAACGGATTCCCGGCATGAATCAGACCATCGATCAAATCGCGCTGGCTGCCGTCGCGCGTGGCATGCCGGCCGACACCACGCCCGAGGCTGCGGCAACGATGAAAGCGGCGATCGTTGAAGCCTTCACGCCCTACTTCGCGCCGCCGCCCAGCAGCGACGGTGGACGCCAGCGCACACCTTTCTATCAGTTGGTGCGCCAAGCCGTACGCAACGCGGGCTATGGCAGCAAGAAGCGCCAACAGCGCTGGGCGCACCTCGTCGACACGATGGCCGTCGGAAGCACCTTCGCGCAGGAGTTGTGCGCATGGGCCGGCGTTGACCCTGACGAACTAACCGGAAACTACCAATGAACGAACGAATTTCCGATGTCCGGCTCGACACCATCGAACAATTCCCGAGCGCATGCGCGGCGATGAGTCTGATCGAGCAGCGCGAGCTCGTGCGGGGCTATCGCGAAATGTTGGTGATGCGAGCCCACCAGGAGACGACAGTGAACGATTCGATGTTGGGCGCGCAGGGGATGGCGAAGAAAGAATTGCTCTCCACGATTGATGAGGCGCGTATGCATATGCACGGTCGTCTGAGCAGCCCCGGAGCGCGCGAGATAACAGATGGTCGTCTTGCAGTCGCCCGCGCCGCCATCGAACGCCTCTGCGCCGACCTTGAGGACGCCCGACGATTCCACACGAACGAGCACAAGGACCGCATGGCTGCCGAAGCCGAGCGCGACGAGCTAGGGATACAAGTTTTCGAGGGGAAACTTCAGTGGAACTGTGTCGCTACAACTATTGGTGCGAATGGTGACGACGTAGATGACGTTTTCTCGAAGGCCAAGGAACTGTCCGATTTGTGGGCAATGACGCCACGAGTGAATATCAAATGCGTCATCGAAGGCGATGGCATCGGCGGGTCAACTGATCTGCGAGTGTTGCGTGTCGAGCGTGAAGACGACGGCAGCTACACGGCGGTGACTGACTTCTGGCCTCACGATCCGCCCGCCCCCGCTGGTGCGGCGAGTGCGAAGGCGAGTCGGTATGACTGGAAGGATGCGCCGGAGTGGGCGATGTGGATGGCTACGGATGCTGATGGTGTCGTGTATAGGTTTGAGCACAAGCCTGATCGCCAGTGGGGCAGCGAGGAATGGATAGCCTACGGTGGCAGAACTGAGGTTGACATTGCGTCAGATGATCTGCCCTGCCCCGACTGGCGCGACTCCCTCGAACCGCGCCCTGCCGCCGATGGGGGTGTTGAGTGAGCGGGGCGAAGGTTGACGTGCTGTCGGGGGAGCGTATCTGCGACGCCACACTTCGCTTTGAAATCCTGTCCTACCAAGCAATGAGCAAGACGGAGCACTCGCAACATACGCGCGACGTGATGGCAGCATTGATTGAACTTGCAGAACACCGCGCCGCCCTCGCCGCCACGAAGCCCCAGGGTTCCGCAGGGAACGAAGGCGGGGGGGGCGTGAGCGCGTGGGAGGTTTGGCCGTTCGGCGGATATCCCTATCGGGTTTCACGGCTCGCATATGCGAACGCCCTGGGTTCGCGCTACGTCTTGGCTCGCGGAAGAACCGGCGTCCTGCGCTTTTTCACGCGTAAGCACGCACAGCGACACGCCGACAAACTCAACGCGGAGCAATCGAAATGACCCCCGACACTCCCCGCCCTGCGGCGCCTGCTGCGGATTATGTTTCTGTTCCGCGCGTGCTGACGGAAGAAATGATCCGGACGTTCCACGACCGCATCCTGATCGCCTGCAACGCCCGCTACAAATCGGCGTCGGTGCTGAACCTCAAGAAGCTATGGGAAGCCATGATTGCCGCAGCACCCACCCCGCCAGCGGCGAGCGAGGGGGCGGATAACTTCGGCTTGTCGCCCGACAAGATCGCGCGCCTGCTGGAATCCACACTCAAGCCGGAGGCGATCAGCGGTGACGCAGCAACGCAGCAGGAACGTGTCGACGAATTGCTTCATTGGTTCGCGCGCTTCGCTGACGGCAACGCGAATTCCAAGTGGGCGATGCAGCATGCCTATGAGTTGGCCTACTACATCGCGACGAACGGGATGAACCGGCGCATCGACGTGTCAGCGATCCGGCAAGCCGGGTTTATCGAAGGATGCAACATCACGCCGCAAGAACGTTCGTTGTTGCAACGGACCGGAGCTATCGCCACCGCCACGCCGGAAGCGGGGAAGGTGGATGAGGCGATGGTGGAGCGGGCGGCGAAGGCGATCAAGTATTCCCGTCACGGGCACTTGCTTGATGGCGATGCGCCCGAAGAACTGGCCCGCGCCGCCCTCGCAGCCGCCGGACTAGCGGGTGGGGAGGGGGCGGAATTGCGGGCGAAGATTGCTGCGCTCGCCGATTTCTGGTCGAAGCCGAGTGACGCGGTGGCATATCCCGAGGCAACGGTTTCACAGTGCGGTGCGCGATTGCGCGAATTGCTGTCCGCCCACCCCGAGAGCGCGGCGCGGCAGGATGCGGTTGCGTGGGCTCTTTACTCCGGCAGCGAATTGCTGAATGTCTACGTCCACAGGTCGCGCGCGGACGAGGCCTTCCTACGGCTACGCGTATCTGGAATCGACGCGGATCGGCCTGCGCGGCTAGAACCACTCTACGCCGCACCCGTCGCCGCGCCCCAGCAGGCGGGAGAGGGTGTGTGCGACGCCTGTGATGGCACGGGCGAGGTTTGCGATGGGGAAGGAATCGTCCATCCATGTAACCGCGGCTGCATGACGCCGGAATACCGCGCACAGCTAATCACCGCAACCCAGGAGCCCGACCATGGCTGAGCGATCCGTGATGATTCGCTGCAAGCGATGCGTCAACTGCGATGAACTACCGCGCGTTCGACAGGTTGCCGGAAGCCTGCCGTGGGAAGTTCACCACTTCTGCATTTCCGTGTACTCACTGACATCGCACCAGAAAACGCGCAACGCCTGCGCGACGGCGTGGAACGAACACAACGGGAAAAATCGGAGCGACCATGGCTGAGCGAGTGAGTGCTGAGCAGGCGAAGGGGCTGCGCGCGGTGGCTTTTGGCGTGCCGGATGGTCGCGGTGGCGTGAAGTTCGGTAAAGGGTGGGGATTCGCGCCATCGTTCAATGAGGTAATCGGCGCAACAGAAGCCCTGTACAACGAGACACAAGTGATCCGCCTGCACGAACAACTAGCCGCCCTCTCGGCCGAGGTTGAGAGGCTGCGGGAGGATGCGCAGTGGCGGCCGATTGAGACGGCTCCCCACAACACTTGGCCGCCGCACTACTTTCTAATGTACGGGAAAGGTGGCTACTTCGACGAGAATGGCAGTGTCGAGAAGGGGCTGAATTCCGACGATGGCATTATTTTCGTCAACGGCCTGCCCGCCCCCGAAGCTTCGCACTGGAAACCACTGCCAGAACCGCCCGCCCAGGATGCCGGGGCGATGGGTGGTGAGGGAGCATCCTGATGTGCTGGTCTATCGGCTACGACTCGAACCACCGGCGTGACATCGGCTATGGCGTGCCGGCGACGTGCGATCACCCTGGCTGCGGTGCGCAAATCAACCGCGGCCTGGGCCATGTGTGCGGCGGGGAGCCCTACGGCGGCGAGCGTGGGTGTGGCCTATTTTTTTGCTGGGAACACCTGCGCGTGCCGACGATGCAAATTGCGTCGATGCTGTGCGAACGCTGCTACCCGCGCAGGCGGAAGCCGTTTCCGCTGACACCGGATTTGCCCGATTGGTTGCGGCACAAGCTCAACGATCCATCGTGGACGCAATGGCGCGGCGAGCACCCCCAAGAAGTTGCGCTGATACGAGCGACGCTCGCCACAGCAACATGAAAAAGAGCCCCCATTGCGTCCCCGTTTACCCACTTAACGGAACCGCAGCCGCAGTTTCGTGCTCCCTGTGGCTCGTCATCAGCAGGGGAGCGTTGTGATCGGGACCGTGCTCGAAACCGAAGATTTGAAGAAGCTGACTCAGTACAAGGGCCCGCACGACGCTGCGAAATGCCT
The DNA here is from genome assembly GCA_965653565.1 of uncultured Chiayiivirga sp. Lineage (GTDB taxonomy): Bacteria > Pseudomonadota > Gammaproteobacteria > Xanthomonadales > Xanthomonadaceae > JALCLA01. Next base: position 98,935 of record CBFHAI010000006.1, read on the forward strand.
CGTCGACCAGGGCGTGCAGGTGTTGTGGGGCAAAGACGGCCCGTTCACTACCATCGAAGCCATCAATAAGGCCCTCGGGGTTCTGCCTGCTGGCACCCCGCAGGACGGGTACGATCCGTCAGGCACATGAGTCCGCGCGGCCGCAAACGCCAGCACAACCCGTCGATCCCGGCCCACATCGACCAGGCGGCATTGCCGCGCGGTGTGTTCTGGGATCCTGATCGCCGGCGCTGGTACATGAAACCGTACGGGGCAGACGGCAAACGCGGCCGCAAGAACATCGCGAGCGAGCTCGCGAAACTGTCGGACCTGCACCGCATTGCGGAAGCCACGCGCGGCATCGATCGCAAAAGCGTCGGCTACGTGTGCGAGCAATTCCAGAAGTCGAAGGTGTACGGCGAACTCGCGTCGGCGACGCAGGCGGACTACGACTACTGCCAGTCGATCGTCGACACCTTCCGCACGAAGCGGCAGGGCATGTTCAATGCGATGCACGTCGACCTGCTCAAGCCGCCGAATATTCAGGTGATCGTCGATCGCATCGCGGAGAAAACGCCGTCGAAGGCGAATCACCTGTTGCGCTATCTGCGCCGCGTGTTCGCCTGGGCGATCGTGCGCGGGTACTGCACCACGAACCCGGCCGAGCCGTGCGAGCTCACGAAGGAGCGGCGCAAGCGCAGCTTCCCGAGCCCGACCACGATGGCCACCTTGGTTCAATTCGCGGCCGATTCCGGCCGGCCCGATGCCGCGCGCAAGAAAGGTGGCTGTCCGCCCTACCTGTGGGCGCTGCTCGACCTGGCGTACCTGTGCCGCCTGCGCTCGGTGGAAGTGCGCACCCTGACCGACGCCAACGCGCTGCCCGAGGGCGTGCTGTCCAACCGGCGCAAGGGGAGCCGGGATAACGTCACCGAATGGACCCCGCGCCTGCGTGCGGCCTGGGACGCTGCAGCGTCCTATCGCGACCGGGTGTGGGAGGGAAAGAGCTTCCCGGTACCGATCCGCGCCGAGCACCGGCCGCTCTTCGTCGCCGAGGGCGGCGGCGAACTCACCAAGTCGGGCGTCAACAGCGCGTTCCGCCGGCTGCTGGCCAGCGCGGTCGCGGCGGGCAAGATCACCGAGGCACAGAAGTTCAGCCTGCACGGCTTGAAGCGCCGCGGCGTCACCGACACCGAGGGCACCCGAGCGGACAAGCAGGAAGCCAGCGGCCACCGCTCGGCGGCCATGATGGATACTTACGATTTCAGCGTGCCGGTGGTGAAGCCGGCCGGAGGATGACGATGACGCGTTCGGAATTGATCGCCTTGCTGCAAGCGCTGCCAGCCGATGGCGACCCCGAGGTGCGCGCGCATTGGGAAGGAATCACCAGGCCACTGACCGATCGATGCGTGTGGGTATGCAAGGACGGCACGATCGCGGTTTACGCCAATTTCGAACCTGGCTGGGACGATGACACCCAGCGGGAAACCGATTTCGATCACTTCATGGAAAGGTACCGCACGAAGGTCGAGGCCGGAGCGACACCCGAGCGCGGCGGGCGGGAGACTGACGATGCATGAGTACCTTGAACTCGTATCGACACGTTTGGCGCACGATTTGGCGCACGATTTCGACGACACCCTGCGCGCGGCGATCACGCGACACATGGGCACGGAGGCATGGACGCTCGACAGCCTTCGCGGCCGGTTATCCGCCGTCACAGTCGCCGGCATCGACGGTGAGACGTTCTGCCTTGACGGGCACCCGCTGGTGCGGTTTTTCCCGACAAAGATCGAGTTCCTCGGGACAACGATGTACGTGACCCGGCCTTACCTCGACTTCACTGCAAAGGGGCAAAAAGCGGGGGACAATTCAACGCGAGCACCCTTGCGGAAAGGGTTGGAAAACACGCAATTGGGGGACAATTGCGGGGCTCAAGCAGTTGAAAAGGTGAGAGAACCATACTGACTGTTAATCAGGGGGTCGTTGGTTCGAGTCCAACTTCGGGCGCCATACAAAAGAAGGGCTTGCGAGCGATCGCAGGCCCTTTTTCTTTGCATGGGGGAAATTCTGGGGAAAATAATTTCTCGGACTGGCCCGACGGAGAACGCCAAATATCCGATGAGTCGCGATACCGCGATGGCGAGTGATTCCGTACTTCGGTGATCGCAGTCGTGCGCCGACAAAATGCGCCCGATCGATCGTTTCCCGCACGCCGGCGACTTTCGTGCAGAGAAATGAAAAACGGCCGGGCATCTACCCGGCCGTTCTGTCATGCGAAGCAGCCTGGGGGCTGCGCGCTAAACGTTCCGCAAGCCTCGCCTTACGGCTCGACAGCGCGCTCCTGCGTGCGAATCGTGGTGCCCGAGAACGCGTAGGTAGCCAGGATGCCAGGCTGTGCGTTCTGGTTGCGCACCTCGATCAGCGGCTGCACCAGCACCGGCAGGCCGAGCTGCTTCGCCGTGCTCGCGCTGACAGACCCCGTGGCGAACGGCAGGCGATGAATGTCGGGACGCAGTCCCAGCCGCATGCGACCCTCCACGGCGCCTTGCGTGGAAACTTCGGAGCCCGTGCCAGTCGCAGCGAACACGACGCTCTCGACCTGGCTGCAAAGCTCGCCCGCCACGGCCGGCAACAGCTCGCCGTCGCGCTCGATCGCTTCCCACGTCACCGGGTTGCAATAAGGCTCGGTGCCGCCGCCGGTGGCGGTGTTGAACGGCGCCGCCAGCGTCGTGCTGCCGACCGGCAATTCACCGCCCGGGCGATTGTCGAGATAGGCCTGGCGCGTGGGCAAGGTGACGATCCACTCGGTGCCCGCCTCGAGTTCGGGATTGATCGCGAAAGCGCCTTCGACACTGGACGCCATGAACAACAGGCTCATCGCGTCGGCCGCACGATTCGCAGCGACGAAGGCATCGCCGACGACGAAGCGCGGCTGTCCGGCTTCCAGCGTCGGCATGGTCAGGCGCACCTTGGCGAAGTTCGTGCCGGGCGCGCCGTGGCGTGCCGCTACGCTGAAATCGTCGATCACGAACGGCGACATGTCGAAGGCGGTGCCGGCCGCCACATCGACGACCTGCGCATCGGCCGAAATGCCGCCGGCCGGACGCTCGACATCGGTGTTCGGCTGGTTCACCCACACACCGTCGCCGACGAAACGCGTGATCAGCGCGGTGCAGTCCTTTTCCTGCGCCATCGTGGCGGCCGCGCCGCCGAGCGTGCCGAGTTCCACCACTTCCACCTGACCGCGCTGCAAGCGCTCGATATCGGTGCCCAGATTGTCGACGCGGGTACCGACGAAGCCGGCGTTGCGCAACGGCACGCCTTCGGCCGGCAGCGACGGAACCGTGCAGGTTTCATCGTTGCTCACCAGTCGCGCCCCGGCGCTGTCGCCGACGAGCGCGCCGGTCCAGCTATCGCGCGCCGACAAATAGATATTGAACGACAGCGCTACGCGGCCGTTACGGCCTTCGGCGACGACGAAACTGATCGCCTTGGGCTGGTCGCCATGATTGGTGACCGACATGATCGTGGCGCGCCCCTGCTCGACGCTGTAGTACGGCAGGAGCACGGCCTGCCCGGCACCATCGTGACTCTGATTCAAAGCGCTGGCGGGGTTGGCGGCGAGCGCTGCCAGCAGGGTTGCGCAATTGCAAAGCAGAACGGGAAGTTTCATATTTTTCCTTATGGTTCGTTTCGAGATCGATACCTCGTCGATCGGCGCCCGGCCGATGCCGAGTTGCCATTGACGACCTGCAGCTTGCGTCGCATGCGCAGGCACGAAGGCCGCACCGGAAACATCCGATCAGGCCCATGAGCATCACGTCCGGTGAGCAAACGCTGCGATCGTGACGGAGCTAACGGCAAACAAAGCTCAAACCGGTGACGTAAAACGGCACGAACTACCCTCATGCTCTCGAGCGGCGGCGGCCGTTTTTTTTACGCGAGCATGTGCGGTCGCGCAACCGCCGGACCGGAAACTCGCGCGCAATGAGTTGCGATCATCTCGACGTTGATCGACGGCGCGCCGCCAGAATCGGGCGCGACGGAACGCCGGAAGGACGGTGCCAGAAAAGAAAAAAGGCCGACCCCGTCGGATCAGCCCTTTGTCTAACTCTTTGAATCTGGTGCCGGAAATAGGAATCGAACCTACGACCTACGCATTACGAATGCGCCGCTCTACCAACTGAGCTATTCCGGCATGGGGCGCGAAGTTTAGGCGAGGCGTGCGGGGCGGTCAATCGACGAGGACGACGCGCAGTTCCTTGGGCAGCGCGAAGACGACGTTTTCGGGGTCGCCGTCGAGTTCACGCACGCCGTCGGCGCCCAGTTCACGCAGGCGGTCGAGCACGCCCTGCACGAGCAATTCGGGGGCCGAGGCGCCGGCGGTGACGCCGACACGGCGTTTGCCGGCGATCCAGCGCGGATCGATGTCGTCGGCACCGTCAATCAGATGGGCCTGCACGCCGTCGCGTTCGGCCAGTTCGCGCAGGCGGTTGGAGTTGGAACTGTTGGCCGAGCCGACGACGAGCACCAGATCGCTGTCGGCCGCGAGGCGGCGCACCGCATCCTGGCGATTCTGCGTGGCGTAGCAGATGTCGTCGTGCTTCGGACCCTGGATCGACGGGAAGCGGCGCTTCAGCGCTTCGATCACTTCGCGGGTGTCGTCGACCGACAGCGTGGTCTGCGTGGTGTAGGCGAGATTGTCGGGCTGCGAGACGACGAGGCGCTCGACGTCGGCGGTGTCTTCCACCAGATGGATGTGGCCCGCGCCGTGTTCGCGCCGCCACTGCCCCATGGTGCCTTCCACTTCCGGATGGCCGGCGTGGCCGATCAGCACGACGTCGCGGCCGGCGCGGCAATGGCGCGCCACTTCGATGTGCACCTTGGTGACCAGCGGGCAGGTCGCGTCGAACACCTTGAGGCCGCGCGCGGCGGCTTCGGCACGCACCGCCTGCGAGACGCCGTGCGCACTGAAGATCACCGTCGCATCGTCCGGCACTTCGTGCAGTTCTTCGACGAAGATCGCGCCGCGCTGTTTGAGATCGTCGACCACATAGCGGTTGTGCACCACTTCGTGGCGCACGTAGATCGGCGCGCCCAGCGTTTCGATCGCGCGCTTGACGATCTCGATCGCGCGGTCGACGCCGGCGCAGAAACCGCGGGGATTGGCGAGGATGACGTCCATGCGCGGATTATCCCGCTTTTTTAGGCTTCGGCGGCATCAGGATCGTGAACAGCGCAAGACCGATCGCGCCGCCGACGATGGCCGAATCGGCGATGTTGAATGCCGGCCAGTGAGACTCGCCCCAGTAGGCATCGATGAAATCGACCACGTAACCGAAGCGGACGCGGTCGACCAGGTTGCCCAGCGCGCCGCCGATGATCAGCGCGAATGGCAAGGCCTGCTTCCAGTCGTCGCGCGCGATGCGCGACAGCCACACCGCGAGCACCGTGCTCACGATGGCCGCGAGCGCCGTGAAAAACCAGCGCTGCCAGCCGCCGCCATCGGCGAGGAAACTGAAAGCCGCGCCGTAGTTGCGCGTCAGCGTCCAGTTGAGCCAGCCGTCGATCACGGGCACCGGTTCGTGCAGCACGAGGTGATCGAGCGCGATGCCCTTGGTCCACAGATCGAGCGCGATGACGATCGCCGACAGCACGAGCCAGACCAGCGCGTTGGGTTTCGGACGCGTCATCAGAACCACCGGCGATCTTCGCCCGGACCGTCGACGTTGCTGACGCAACGGCTGCAGATTTCCGGATGGTCGGCGTTCGCACCGACGTCGGCGCGGTAGTGCCAGCAGCGGATGCACTTCTGATTCGTCGTACGCTCAACTCTAATCCAGGCGTGCCCGGAGAAAAGGTGTTCGACGAATTCATTTGCGCTGCTCGCGATTGCACGTTCTTCTGTCGCATCCTTCAATGTTACGTTCGAAACAAGGAACAAGAACCTAATTTCCGTGGCATATTTTCTCAACCACTCCTCAGTGTCAGCATCAATAAAAACCATAACATCAGTTTCGAGCGAACTTCCAACTAAGTCCTGCGCACGCAACTTCTCAATCTTCTTAGTTACGGTGTTTCTCATAGACAACAGGGCACCAATATTTACCGCTTCCTCCTCCGTTAGGCAGCTTGCGAGCCCGTCGTACCAGGTCGCGAACAGCACGTTCTCTTCGCGCTTGCCGGGCAGGAAGCGCCACAGTTCGTCGGCCGTGAAGCTCAGGATCGGCGTGATCCAGCGCACGAAGGCTTCGAGGATGCGGAACATCGCGCTCTGCGCCGAACGCCGGCCGCGCGAATTCTCCGGCATCGTGTAGAGGCGATCCTTGGTCACGTCGAGATACAGCGCGCCCAGATCCACGGTGCAGAAATTGCTCAGCAGTTGCACGATTTCCGGGAAATCGTAACGCGCATACGCAGCGAGGATTTTCTGCTGCAGTTCGAAGGCACGATGCACGGCCCAGCGATCGAGTTCCAGCAACTGCGCGTTCGGCAGCAGATGCACGGCCGGATCGAACCCGGCGAGATTGCCGAGCAGGAAACGCGCGGTGTTGCGGATGCGCCGATACGCGTCGGCGCTGCGCTTGAGGATTTCGTCCGACACCGACATTTCGTTGCGGTAATCGGTGGCGGCCACCCACAGGCGCAGCACGTCGGCACCCATCGCATCGACCACCTGCTGCGGCGCGATCACGTTGCCGAGCGATTTCGACATCTTGCGGCCGGCCTGGTCGACGGTGAAACCGTGCGTGAGCACTTGCCGATACGGCGCCTTGCCGTCCATCGCGATGCCGGTGAGCAGCGAACTCTGGAACCAGCCGCGATGCTGGTCGGAGCCTTCCAGGTAGATGTCGGCGGGCTTGCCCAGGGCGCGCGCGGCGAGCACGCCCTGGTGCGTCACGCCCGAGTCGAACCAGACATCGAGGATGTCGGTGACCTTGTCGTACTGCTCGGCTTCGGCGCCGAGCAATTCCTTCGCGTCCAGTTCGTACCACGCATCGACGCCATGAGCCTGCACGCGATCGGCCACCGCGCGCATCAGTTCGGGCGTGCGCGGATGCGGCTCGTGCGTCTGCTTGTGCGCGAACAGCGCGATCGGCACGCCCCAGGTGCGCTGGCGCGAGATGCACCAGTCGGGGCGGCCTTCGATCATCGAAGCGATGCGCGCTTCGCCCCAGTCCGGGAACCAGCCGCCGTTCACGCCGATTTCCTTGATCGCGGCGAGTGCGTTCGCACGCAAACCGGCCTGGTCCATCGAGATGAACCACTGCGGCGTGGCACGGAAGGCCACCGGCGTTTTGTGGCGCCAGCAATGCGGATAGCTGTGCGTGAGTTTTTCCGACGCGAGCAGCACGCCGCGTTCGGCGAGCAACGCGACGATGCTGTCGTTGGCCTTCCAGATGAACTGGCCCGCGAAGATTTCGGTGCCCGGCAGATACACGCCGTTGCCGCCGACCGGATTCATCTGCGCGGCGGTGTATTTGTCGATCAGGCCGTATTTCAGGCCCACCGCGAAGTCTTCCTGGCCGTGACCGGGCGCCGTGTGCACCGCGCCGGTGCCGTCTTCGGCGGAGACGTGATCGCCGAGGATCAGCGGGATTTCGCGCGCGTAAAACGGATGTTGCAACAGCACGTTTTCGAGCGCGGCACCTTTCACGTTGCCGAGTACGTTGGCGCTCGACAGGCCGTAACGCGTCGACGCTTTTTCGGCGAGCGCGGAGGCCAGCACCAGCAGCACGCGACGTCCGTTGCGCGACGGACCGTCGACCAGCGCGTAATCGAGTTCGGGACCGAGCGTCACCGCGAGCGAAGCCGGCAGCGTCCACGGTGTCGTGGTCCAGATCGGCACCGCGACGATGTCGCCGTCATTCGCGGTGACGCCGAATTTCGCGGCGAGCGCTGTCGGATCGAGCGCGTCGTAGGCGACGTCGATCGCCGGCGAGACTTTATCGGCGTATTCGATCTCGGCTTCGGCCAGCGCCGAACCACAATCGAAACACCAATGCACCGGCTTGGCGCCACGCAGCAGGTGACCGTTCTCGACGATCATCGCGAGCGAACGCAGCATGTCGGCTTCGAAAGTGAAATCCATCGTGCGATACGGATGTTCCCAATCGCCGATCACGCCCAGGCGCTTGAAATCGCGGCGCTGGCCGTCGATCTGTTCGGCCGCGTATTCGCGGCAGCGCGCACGAAAAGCCGCCGCGTCGAGCTTGTCGCCGACCTTGCCGTATTTCTTTTCCACCGCCAGTTCGATCGGCAGGCCGTGGCAGTCCCAACCCGGAATATAGGGGGCGTCGAAACCGGCCATCAGTTTCGATTTCACCACCATGTCTTTCAGCGTCTTGTTGACCGCGTGGCCGATGTGGATCGCCCCGTTGGCGTACGGCGGACCGTCGTGCAGTACGAACAGCGGCTGGCCCTGGCGTTTCTCGCGCAGGCGCGCCGCGAGGCCGGCGGCTTCCCAGCGCTTGAGCGTTTCGGGCTCGCGCTTGGGCAGGTCGCCGCGCATCGGGAATTCGGTCGCGGGCAGGAAGATGGTGTTTTTATAGTCGCGACTCACGCGGCGGCTCCGTGGGGCTGACCCGCGCGCTCGCGGGAAGAAAGATTTAGCAATTCGCACGCTTGCGCGGCGTCGCGATGGATCTGCTCGACCATCGCGTCGATATCGTCGAATTTTTCTTCGTCGCGCAGTTTCGCGACGAATTCGACTTCGATGCGGCGGCCGTACAGATCGCCATCGAAGTCGAACAGATGCGCCTCGAGCAAAGGCTCGGTGCCGAACACCGTGGGCCGCGTGCCGAGGCTCGAAACCGACGCCAGCGGCCGATCCGCCACGCCATGCACCCAAGTGGCGTAGATGCCGCTGAGCGCCGGGGTCTTGCGCGCCAGGCGCAGGTTGGCGGTCGGATAACCGAGCTGCCGGCCGAGCTGGCGGCCGCGCACGACCTTGCCGCTGATCGCGTACGGCCGCCCGAGCTGATCGGCGGCGGTGGCCAAATCGCCTGCGACCAGCGCGGCGCGAATGCGCGAACTCGAAACGCGTTCGCCGGCGTGCTGCACTGGCGCTATCTCGTGCGCCTCGAAACCGAATTCAAGACCTTTCGCCTGCAGCAAAGCGAAATCGCCGGCGCGGCCGCGGCCGAAGCGGAATTCCGGGCCGACCCAGACCTCGCGGGCCTGCAATCGGCGATGCAGGACGCGCTCGACGAAATCGGCGGCTTCCATCGATGCGAGTCTGTGACCGAAGCGCAGCAATCCGACGACGTCGGCACCGAGGCTGCGCAGCCCTTCGAACTTGGCGCGCGGCAGCAGCAGGCGCGGCGGTTTGACGTCGCGCGCGAAGAATTCCCGCGGCAGCGGCTCGAAACTGAGCGTCACCGCGTCCAGCCCACGCGCCTGCGCGCGCGCCACCGCCTGCGACACCAGCGCCTGGTGTCCGCGGTGCAGCCCGTCGAACGCGCCGATGCACACGACGCTGCCGCGCAGGCAGAGGGTTGTGCCCTCTACGTCTCTGAATAACCGGGTCATTCCATCGAGTATAGCGGTTGCCTTGCACTGCACAACGCGGTCAGCCGTGCTCGCGCAGGACGCGCGGACGCCAGCCGGTGAGCAGCAGCGCGAGGCCGTAGGCGGCGGCCCCGGCGGCGATCGCGACGGTCAGCCAGAGCAGTCGCGAGGGCGGCGCCAGCAAGGCCCAATCGCCGACGTGCAGACGCAGCGCCAGCACCACCGCCGACATCGCCGCGGCGGCCAACAGCAGGCGCAGGAAATAGCCGAGCCAACCGGCGCGCGGCCGATGCAATCCGGTCCGACGCAATGCGCGCCACAGCAGCCCGGCGTTGACGATGCCGGCCAGGCTGGTGGCGAGCGCGATGCCGGCATGTCCGCCCTCGACGCCGTTGAGCCACATCGGCGAGACGATCGCCACGGTGAGCAGCACGTTGGTAAGCACCGTGATCAGGGCCGCGCGCATCGGCGTTCTGGTGTCCTGCCGCGCGTAGAACGCCGGCGCGAGCACCTTGCTCAGCATGAAGGCCGGTACGCCGATGCTCATTGCCGACAGCGCGAGCGCTGCCATACGCGTATCGGCCGGCGTGAACTTGCCGTACTGGTAAACGGTGGCCGTGATCGGCTCGGCCAGCAGTGCTAAACCCAGCCCGGCCGGCAACGCCACCAGCAATACCGTGCGCAGGCCCCAGTCGAGCGTGTCGGAGTAGCCCTGCGCGTCGGTATCGGCATGCCGGCGCGAAAGATGCGGCAGGATCACGGTGCCCAGTGCAACGCCGAACAGGCCGAGCGGAAATTCGGCGAGTCGTTCGGCGAGGTAGAGCCAGGTCTGGCTGCCGGTGGCGAGCAGCGACGCGAACATCGTGCCGACGATCAGATTCACCTGCGCCACGGACGAGGAAAACAGCGTCGGCAACATCAGTGTGAAGACTTTCCTGACACCGGGATGTCGCAGATTGAAGCGAAACCGCGGCCGCAAACCCAGCCGGCCCAGCGCCGGCCACAACACGGCGAATTGCAGGATGCCGGCCGCGAAAACGCCCCAGGCCAGGGCCTTCGGCGGCACGTCGAACAGCGGCGCCAGTGTCAGCATCGCGGCGATCACTGCCAGGTTGTGCAGCACCGGCGTCAAGGCCGGCAATGCGAAGCGGTGGTAGCTGTTCAGTACCGCGCCGGCGAGCGAGGTGAGTGAGATGAAAAAGAGATAGGGAAAGGTGATGCGCAGCATCTCGCTGGTCTGCGCGAATTTCAGCGGCTCGTCGAGCGCGCCGGGCGCGAACAGCGCGGCGATCGCCGGGGCGGCGAGCATGCCGATCGCGGTGACGACGAGCACCACGGCGCACAGCGCGCCGGCGACGTGATCGAGGAAATCCTTGAGCGCCTCGGCGTCGCCCTTCTGCTTGATTTCGGTGAACACCGGCACGAAGGCCTGCGCGAACGAGCCTTCGGCGAAGATGCGGCGCAGGAAGTTCGGGATGCGGTAGGCGATGAGGAAGGCATCCATCGCCGCCGAGGCGCCGAACAGCATCGCCTGCAGCATGTCGCGCGCGAAACCGGCGATGCGCGAGAGCAGCGTCATCGAGCCGAAGGCCAGGCTGGAGCGCAGCAACCCGCCCTGCCGGCGCGGCGTGCGATTCGGGGCGCTCATCGGCCGATCTGCCCGGCCGGACGGCGCCGGGATTGACTGAACGGGGTTCGGCGCGCATACTTGTGCGTCTTTTCCCCCGATTCTGCACCCGTTTTTTCAGGAGTTATCCAGTGGCCAATATCAAATCCGCGAAGAAGCGCGCCAAGCAGGCCGTCGTGCGCAACGCGCGCAACGCCAGCCAGCGTTCGATGCTGCGCACCGCCGTCAAGAAAGTGATCAAGGCGATCGACGCCAAAGACAGCGCCGCCGCCAACGAAGCCTTCAACACCGCCCAGCCGATCCTCGACCGTTTCGCGTCGCGCGGCCTGATCCACAAGAACAAGGCCGCCCGTCACAAGAGCCGCCTGACCGCGCGAATCCGCGCGATCGCCTAAACGGGCCGCTGCAGAATCGGAGACGAAGCCGGCGCAAGCCGGCTTTGTCGTTTCTGGCGTCCGGAAACCGGCGCGAAAAGTGCGGAGCATGCGAGTCGCGCCGCGCCGCTCAGGCCGGTTCATCCGACTCGCTGAAGTCTTCTTCGGGCGGCGCACGCAACGCTTCGAGATAGCGCATCACCTGCTGGCAGATCGGCCAGGTGCCCTCTTTCGAGATGGCCGCGATGACGAACCACGGCTGGGTCCAGCCGAGCCGGGCGATCACGGCCTGCGCGCGTTCGTCGCGTTCCTCTTCCATCACCAGGTCGGCTTTGTTGAGCAGCAGCCAGCGCGGGCGCTGCATCAGTTCGGGATCGAATTTCTCGAGTTCGATTTCGATCGCGCGCACTTCGTTGACGATCTTGTCGACCGGATCGATGCCGTCCTCGAACGGCGCCAAGTCCACCAGGTGCAGCAGCAGGTGGTTGCGCTGCACGTGCTTGAGGAAGGTGACGCCAAGGCCGGCGCCTTCGGCCGCGCCTTCGATCAGGCCGGGAATATCGGCCACCACGAAACTGCGATCCTGCTCGACGCGCACCACGCCGAGGTTCGGATACAGCGTGGTGAACGGGTAATCGGCGACGCGCGGCGTGGCGGCGGAAACGGCACGGATGAAGGTGCTCTTGCCGGCGTTCGGGAAGCCCAGCAGGCCGACGTCGGCCAGCAGTTTCAGTTCCAGTTTCAGGCTGCGCTCGTCGCCTTCGCTGCCCGGCGTGGAGCGCCGCGGCGTGCGATTGGTCGAACTCTTGAAATGCATGTTGCCGAGCCCGCCGCGGCCGCCCTGCGCCACCAGCAGGCGCTGACCGTGCGCGGTGAGGTCGCCGATGATTTCATCGGTGTCGACATTGGTGATGACGGTGCCCACCGGCACGCGGATCTCGATGTCCTCGCCGCCCTTGCCGTACATCTGCGCGCCCATGCCGTTCTCGCCGCGCTGCGCCTTGAAGGTGCGTTGATGGCGGAAATCGACCAGCGTGTTGAGATTCTCGTCGGCCACCAGCCAGACACTGCCGCCCGCACCGCCATCCCCGCCGTCGGGCCCGCCCAGCGGAATGAATTTCTCGCGCCGGAAACTGACGCAGCCGTTGCCGCCGTTGCCGGCCTTGACCAGGATTTCTGCTTCGTCGACGAGTTTCATTGGGTTGGAGCCGGGAGACGGGAATGGGGAGACGGGAACGGGTAAGACTGAAATCGGAGCAGCCGGCGAGAGTCTAGCTTTCGGCGGGGGCGTTCGGCTGGCGAGTTGTGGTCTTCGGGGGGAGCCGGGAATCGGGAGATGGGAATCGGGAGACGAGCAAAGCGCTCGCAAGGACCAGGCACGGATGCAGCTGCAAGGCGCGAGCCCTGCTCTACTCCCGATTCCCAACTCCCGATTCCCGCGCAGGGTACGGCCCGCGCAACCAACACCCAAAAAGCAAAAGCCCCGCCAGAGCGGGGCTTTCGCATCACACCGCGACGGCGATTACTCGCCCGAAACAACGCTCACGGTGCGGCGGGCGGCCGCGCCCTTCACGTCGAAGCGCACGGTGCCGTCGATCAGCGCGTACAGGGTGTGGTCGCGACCCATGCCCACGCCCGGACCGCGATGAAACTGCGTGCCGCGCTGACGCACGATGATGTTGCCGGCCTCGATGGCCTGGCCGCCGTAGATCTTCACACCCAGATACTTGGGGTTCGAGTCGCGGCCGTTACGGGTACTACCACCAGCTTTTTTATGTGCCATGGCTGCCTGCTCCTCTTACTTCTTGGCGCCACCGGCGATGCCGGTGATCTCGATTTCGGTGTAATCCTGCCGGTGGCCCATCTGCTTGCGATGGTGCTTGCGGCGGCGGAACTTCACGATGCGGACCTTCTCGGCGCGCCCGTGACCCTTGATGGTGGCGGTGATCGACGCGCCCTTCAGATCGTCGCCGAGCGAAACCTTCTCGCCGTCGCCAAGCATCAGGATGGAATCGAACTTCACTTCACTGCCGGCCTCGCCTTCGATGGTGGCGACGCGCAGCGTTTCACCCTTCATCACGCGGTACTGCTTACCGCCCGTGACAAGAATCGCGTACATGGTTGCTTCCTTCTGGTAGTTCTTCTTGGGGTTTGAGACCCGCCCGCCACGAACCGGATCGCAAGACGCGATCCACGAGGCGGAAATGGGGCCGCGAATGGTAGCTGTGGGGCTGGCTTGGGTCAACCTCTGGGCTGGTTGGGCCGCCGGGAATCGGGAGACGGGAATCGGGAAAAGAGCGAAGCCCGCTTTACTCCCGATTCCCGTCTCCCGATTCCCGCGGGCGGCACCTAGCGACCTCTTCAGTGCGCAGCGCCCGAGCCGCCCGCTTGCTTCCACCCGCCGCCGACCCCATTACCTGCGGCTGATAAACTGCCCAATTGGCCAACACGGACCGAACGCTTGGACCAGATACGCATCCGCGGCGCGCGCACGCACAATCTGAAGAACGTCGATCTCGATCTGCCGCGCGACAGCCTGATCGTGATCACCGGTTTGTCCGGTTCGGGCAAGTCGTCGCTCGCGTTCGACACCATCTATGCCGAGGGCCAGCGCCGCTACGTCGAGTCGCTGTCGGCCTATGCGCGGCAGTTCCTGTCGGTGATGGAAAAGCCCGATGTCGATCACATCGAGGGCCTGTCGCCGGCGATTTCGATCGAACAAAAATCGACCTCGCACAACCCGCGCTCGACCGTCGGCACCATCACCGAAATCTACGACTACCTGCGCCTGCTCTACGCCCGCGTCGGCACGCCGCGCTGTCCGGATCACGCCCATGCGCTCGAAGCGCAGACGGTGAGCCAGATGGTCGACAACACGCTGGCGCTCGATCCGGAAAAGCGCTTCATGCTGCTGGCGCCCGTCGTGCGCGAGCGCAAGGGCGAGCATTTGCAGGTGATCGACCAGTTGCGCAGCCAGGGCCTGGTGCGTGCGCGCGTCGACGGCACATTGTACGAACTCGATCAGATTCCGCCGCTGGCGCTGCGGATCAAGCACACCATCGAAGCGGTGATCGATCGCTTTCGTCCGAAGGCCGACCTCAAGCAGCGTCTGGCCGAATCGTTCGAGACCGCGCTGCGCCTGGGCGAAGGCCTGGTGCGCGTGGTCGACATGGACGACCCGAAAGCGGCCGAAGTGCTGTATTCGTCGAAATTCAGCTGCCCGGTGTGCGACTACTCGCTGCCCGAACTCGAGCCGCGGCTGTTCTCGTTCAACTCGCCGATCGGCGCCTGCGGCGGCTGCGATGGCCTGGGGGTGACCCAGTTCTTCGACCCGGCGCGCGTCGTGGTGCATCCGGACCTGAGCCTCGCGGCCGGTGCCGTGCGCGGCTGGGATCGCCGCAACGCCTATTATTTCCAGCTGATTCTTTCGCTCTCCAAGCACTTCAAGTTCGCGGTCGACGAGCCGTGGGAGCAATTGCCCGAAGCGATCCGCCACGCCGTGCTTTACGGCAGCGGCGACGAACTGATCACGTTCAATTACCTCACCGAAAGCGGCACCAAGACGCAGCGCAAGCATCGCTTCGAGGGCATCGTGCCGAATCTCGAACGGCGCTATCGCGAAACCGAATCGCCGATGGTGCGCGAGGAACTGGCGAAGTTCATCAGCAACCGGCCGTGCCCGGAATGCGAAGGCCAGCGTTTGAACAAGGCCGCGCGGCACGTGTTCGTGGCCGATCGCAATTTGCCGTCGATCGCCGCGCTACCGATCGACGACACGCTGAATTTCTTCAGCGAACTGCAGCTGGCCGGCTGGCGTGGCGAGATCGCGACCAAGATCGTCAAGGAAATCCGCGAACGCCTGCGTTTCCTGGTCGATGTCGGCCTCGATTATCTGACCCTCGAACGCCAGGCCGATTCGCTGTCGGGCGGCGAAGCGCAGCGCATACGTCTGGCGTCGCAGATCGGCGCGGGCCTGGTCGGCGTGATGTACGTGCTCGACGAACCGTCGATCGGCCTGCATCAGCGCGACAACGAACGCCTGCTCGGCACGCTCACGCGATTGCGCGATCTGGGCAACACGGTGATCGTCGTCGAGCACGATGAGGACGCGATCCGCCTCGCCGATCACGTGGTCGATATCGGCCCCGGCGCCGGCGTGCACGGCGGCGAAGTCGTCGCGCAGGGCCAGCTCGAAGACATCATGCGCGCCGAGCGTTCGCTCACCGGCCAGTACATGTCGGGCAAGCGCGGCATCATGGTGCCCAAGCAGCGCCAGCCGCCCGATCCGCAGCGCATGCTGCGTCTGCGCGGTGCGTCGGGCAACAACCTGCACGACGTCGATCTGGATATTCCGGCCGGCCTGTTCGTCGCGGTGACGGGCGTCTCAGGCTCGGGCAAATCAACTCTCATTAACGACACGCTGTATCGCATCGTCGCGACGGAACTCAACGGCGCCTCCGACAAGGCCTCGCCGTATCGCGAAGTGACCGGGCTCGATCTGTTTGACAAGGTCGTCGAAATCGACCAGTCGCCGATCGGCCGTACGCCGCGCTCGAATCCGGCCACCTACACCGGCCTGTTCACGCCGCTGCGCGAGTTGTTCGCGCAGGTTCCCGAAGCGCGTGCGCGCGGCTACAACGCCGGCCGTTTCAGCTTCAACGTGCGCGGTGGCCGCTGCGAGGCCTGCCAGGGCGATGGCTTGATCAAGGTCGAGATGCACTTCCTGCCGGACGTGTACGTGCCCTGCGATGTCTGCCACGGCAAACGCTACAACCGCGAGACGCTCGAAATCACCTACAAGGGCCACACCATCCGCGACGTGCTGGAAATGACGGTCGAAGATGCGCTGACCCTGTTCCAGCCCGTACCGGTGCTCGCGCGCAAACTCGAGACCTTGATGCAGGTGGGCCTGTCGTACATCAAGCTCGGCCAGCCGGCGACTACGTTGTCGGGCGGCGAAGCGCAGCGCGTGAAACTGTCGAAGGAACTGTCGCGGCGCGACACCGGCCGCACGCTCTACATCCTCGACGAACCCACCACCGGCCTGCACTTCTACGACATCGAACAGTTGCTCGGCGTGCTGCACAAACTGCGCGACGATGGCAACACCGTGGTGGTGATCGAACACAATCTCGATGTGATCAAGACCGCCGACTGGATCGTCGACCTCGGCCCCGAAGGCGGCCACCGCGGCGGCCGCATCCTCGCCACCGGCACGCCGGAACAGATCGCTGCGAATCCGGAATCGCACACCGGCCGTTTCCTCGCGAAGGTGCTTGCAGCTCCCGCGCCACGAGCGACCGCACCGGCCGCTGCGAAGGCGTCGAAGGCTGCAAAATCGGCCGCCAAGGCGCCTGCGAAGGCGGCAGCAAAAGCGAAGCCCGCGACGAAACGCAGGTCGGCTGCATAACCGAAAAACTTCCGGACGGCTGGCGGCAATCCACCAGCCGATCGAGCACGGCGGCTTCTCGCCGATTGACCTGTCCGGGCCGTTCTCTCCCCGCGTATTTGCCGACCTGAGCCACAGCGGTCAGCGGCATGGACGCCTGCGGCTCGAAACAGCAGACGCGACGCTCATAAACTCCGGAGAGGATTCATGCCCGATTTTCGCGCGACGATCGCCATCGTCTTGTTCCTGTGTTCTTTTGCATCCCACGCTCAGTTGTACACCGTCAATAGCGGCAACGACCCGGTGCCGCGACCGGCCAACGACAACGCCCTCAACGACGGCAAATGCACCTTCTACGAAGCGCTGGAGAACGTAAACGCGGGCGTGGACATCTTCGAGGATTGCCCGAAGGATAAGAACTTCATTCCATTGACACCCGAAATCCGGTTTTCAGGCATTTCGAAAATAAACCTGCTCAATGCCGATCCGAAGCAGTCGGACACACCCTTCAGCATCATCGGCAACGTTGTGAAGTTGAAGATTCGCGGCCCGATCCAATTTGATGGCAACAAGCAGACGCGCATCCTGGTCTTCGGCGGCGACACCGCGCTCGAAGTCGAGCAGGTGCACTTCACCAACGGCACGTCGGACTACGAGCCCCAGATGATCGCGCCAAGCGGGGCCGGAGGCTGCATTCTGGTCAACAACGGCGGCGGCAAGCTGGTGGTGAAGACTTCCGAATTCACCGGTTGCGTCGCCCAGAACGGCGGCGCGATTGGCATGGGAGGCATCACACTCGAACTCGACAATGTGATCTTCAAATCCAACAAGGCGGTAGGCACTGCGCAACTGCAGACCGGGCAAGGCGGCGCCATCTTCGGCACTGGCAAAACCGCGACCGTCAAAAACACGACCTTCGAATCCAATGAAGCCACCAATGCCGGCGGAGCCTGGTTCGGCGCATCGCCCGATGCGGTCGTAATGCCCAGAAACGGACACGCTAGATCCTGGGCTCAAAGGGCCCGAAATCTACATCGATCCGCAGAGCGGCCTGCCGAACAAATGGCTGACAGCGATCGGCATGCGCTACTACGAGGTGACCGACCCCGCGGCGAAATCCTTGATGACCAACAGCGCCGCCTGCATCGACCCGCCGGCAAGCAAAGTCGATCTCTTCGGACGTGCGCGCTCGAATTGCACGGTGGGTGCGTTCGAATAGTCTGCGCTGCATAGCGTACGGGCCGTCGTCAGCCGACGGCCGTACGTTCGCAAGCTCAAAATGTCCGCGACTCCCCACGTGCGCGTATCGCTTGCTGGCCTACAGCTCGAGATCACTTCCCGTGTCCGCTATCCGTCTTACCTGCCTTCTCCTCGCGTCAATCGCTTGCCTGACATCAGAACCGATTGTTGGCACCACGATGAGCGGAGGTCGAGGCTACAACTGCGCAGTCAGCAACGTCGGCCTCGAGTGCTGGGGCGAGGCCTGGTCCGACGCACTTGATTTCGGGGTGCTTGCGGCGCCCGTGCCAGGTTTCGGTGCCAATGAAGGGCCCATCGTTTCGGACGTGGATAGCGCCGACAACTATCTCTGTTTCGTAGCGGATGGCGGCTTGTATTGCTTTGGGGATGGTTTTCCGTCCGGAGCGGGCGGCGTCACGACCAGCGACAAACCGACGCCACAAGGCGCCGTGAACCTTGGGTCGTTGGTCACCGCGGTTTCGTCCTCGCATGGACACACTTGCGTCGTACAAGAAGGCGGGGTCGTTTGCTTCGGGGAGAACGACCATGGACAGCGCGGCTTTCCTGCCGATCAAAACCTGGCTTTGTTTGCCCTTGCGGTGCCGGGACTTGAGCCGGGCACGAACGCAAACGTTACGGCAGTTGCGACGGGGGAAAATCACACCTGCGCGCTCAAGCAAGGCGGCGTGATCTGTTGGGGATCGAACGACTCTTACCAGTTGGGCCGCCCAGTCGCCGGCACCTACGTGCCGGGACCGGTGCAGGGGCTCGAACCCGGACTCGCCCCGCCGGTCACTCAGATTGTGGCCGTCGAAGACGGTAACTCCACGTGCGCCCTACAGGCCGGAAAAGCCATCTGCTGGGGAAGCCAGACAGACGGCGTGCTAGGAAACAATATGGCCGGTGGACAGGGGCTGCCTGTCGTGCTGGCGGACAATTCGATCCTCACCGGTATCGTCAAGCTGGCTGCCGGCACAGATCATGTTTGTGCACTCACTGCCACCGGACTGTACTGCTGGGGGCTGAATATGCATGGCCAACTCGGCTCGTCCTTTGCGCCTCTTCCTCACAGCGCCGTCGCAATTCCTATCGATGCAGGAGATTCCATCGCCGATATCGGAGCGTCGCATGACGGCACCTGTCTCAAGCGGGTCGACGGAAGCCTTACTTGCTGGGGATCCAATCTCGATGGGCAGATCGGAGTCGGAAGTTTGGCGGCAAAGCCCATCCCGGCACTGGTTCAGGGCATTGGGGGCGCTAGCGCGCTCGTCGAGGCGGGATCGACCCACACCTGCGCGCAGGTTCAGGGCGCGGCGAAGTGCTGGGGCAACGATACCGAAGGCCAACTCGGAAACATCGGCTCGTTTCCCTATTCCGGCACGCCGACTTTTGTCTTTGGCTTATCGGCAAACGTCTCTCAAATCAGCGCGGGCCGGCACCATAGTTGCGCAGTGGTCAGCGGTAGTGCCAAGTGCTGGGGAGACGGCGCATACACCGGACAAGCCGATAACGGAGACGACCCGACCCCGGTCCAAGTTGCAGGACTCGACAGCGGCGTTACGCGAATCAGCGCGGGGCCAATGTCGAGCTGTGCCGTCGGTTCCAAAGGCCTGCTGAGTTGCTGGGGCGCAAACTACTCCGGCCAGCTAGGAACGTCAGTCGGCGAAGACAGTCATGTGCCTACACCTGTTCCTGTGGAGAAATACGGCACTTTCCCAGGCACCACCACCGTGAACGCTAGTGACGTTTCGGTCGGTGCGCAGCATGCGTGCGCGGTAGTTGACGGTGGGGCGATGTGCTGGGGCAACAACGATCATGGCCAACTCGGCACCGGCGACGAAGACGACCGCAATGGCGCGGTGTTCGTCTCAGGATTCGGCCCCAATAGCGGCGTAGCGCAGGTTGCCGCTGGAGAACTTCATACGTGTGCGTTGGCCGCGGGCAAAGTATTTTGCTGGGGCAACAACGCTCTATCGCAACTCGGACTGGACGTCTCGAATCAGTCCGTGCCCAACGAGGTTCCGGACGCACAGGGTGCCACACTGATTGCCACCGGCGACTATCACACTTGTGCAGCTTTTGCGTCCGCGGTGAAATGTTGGGGCAGCAATCGTTACGGGCAAGTCGGGAACGGAACAATCGACGAAGACGTACACGAGCCAGCTAAAGTACTTGGGCTGACTTCTGTTTCTTCCCTCTCCGCCGGAAATCGCCACACCTGCGCCACAACAGTCTCAGGAACTTACTGCTGGGGTTCGGAAATGTACGGCGCCTTGGGGAACTCGCAGCTCGGCATCGTGGCCGAGCCCGACAAACCCGTGATGCACGCGGAAATCTTTTCCAGCGGATTCGAGCAACAGTAAAGGGCGGACCGGCGCCTTGAGTCACACTCGGCGCAAGGCGCGCTGGAAAGAGAAGGCCGTGGAATAGCCCGCGACCACGCACCGGTCTGGCGGTTGAAGCGCGCTACTCGGCGCCGCCGCGCACTTCGAAATCCACGCTACGCCGCTGCCCATCGGCGAACACGAATTCGATCGCGATGCGATCGCCGGCCTTGAACTCGCGCACCGGCCGGAACAGCATCAGGTGCAGTCCACCGGGTTCGAGCTTCACCGTCTGGCCGGGCTCGACGCGCAGTTGCGGGATCGGGCGCATGCGCATCACGCCGTTGATGTCGCGCATTTCGTGGATTTCCGCGGCGCCGAATTCTTTCGACTCGGCGGCGTCGATCAGCACTTCGCGTGGGCTGCCGTTGGCGATCGAGACGTAACCGGCCATCACCGGGCTGGCGGGCGGCGCTTCGCGGATCCAGGCCTCGGCGAATTCGAGCGTGCCGGCTTCCTGCGCCTGAACCGAGGCTGGCGCGGCCGCCAGTGCGAACAGCAATGCGATGATCGAGGGCGTGTGCATGTGCCTATGATATCGCCACACGCACACAGGAACCGCACATGCCGATGCAACCGCTCGCCGTCGCCACTCTCTGGGCCCTCGCCATGCAAGCCAATGCCGCCGATACGCAGCTCACCGTTTATTCCGGCGATTTCGACGGGGTCGCGGCAAGCCTGCCGAGTCAGGGCATGAGCGGATTCGCGCTGGTGCGCCAGAGCCACCAGTTCGATCTACGCAGCGGCGACAACACGCTGACGTTGAGCGGGCTGCCGGTCGCGATCGACGCCGCCGGCGTGCGGCTGATTCCGCGCGGCGATGATATTACGGTGACCGGCCAGCGCTTCGATTTCGCGCTCGCCGATCAGTCCGAACTGCTGCGCCGTGCGGTGGGCCAGCGCGTCACCGTCGAGCAGGCCGCGGGCGATACGCGCGCCACTTACACCGGCACGCTGCTGGCCGCCGGCGATGGGCTCACGCTCGCGCTCGACGATGGCCGCGTGCGCGTGCTGTCGAGTTACACCGGCTTCGAACTGGCGACGCTGCCCGACGGCCTCTACGCCAAGCCGACGCTGCGCTGGAGCGTGCGCAGCGCGCGGGCCGGCAGCGAGACGTTCACGCTCGACTACCCGACCGCAGGCTTGGCTTGGCGCGCCGAATATCTGGCCACTTTGAGCGGTGGCGCCAGCGATTGCCGCATGGATTTCAGCGGCGCGGCGCAGGTGCTGAACCGCTCGGGCACCAGTTTCGACGCCGCCGCGCTGACCTTGGTCGCAGGCGAACCGAACGTACAACGCTCGCCACCGCCGCAGACCATGATGTTCAAGACCGCGAGCATGGAAATGGCCGACGCCGCGCCCGAACCGCAGCCTTCCGGCGAATATCACGCCTACCGCCTGCCCGGCCGTATCGATCTGCCCGACGCCAGCGTGCAGCGGGTTCCGTTGTTGTCCGATGCCGACGCCGTGACTTGCATGCGCCGTTACGAATCGCGCTCGCCGATGGGCTATTTCCAGCCGTCGTCGCCGATCATCCAGCCCGACTTCGGCCCGAACGGCGAGCAACCCGTCACGGCGACGCTCGAATTCACCAATCGCAAGGAAAAAGGCCTCGGCATTCCGTTGCCGGCCGGCCGCCTGCGTGTGTTCGATCGCGGCGCGGACGGCGCCGAGAATTTCCTCGGCGAAGCGCTGCTGCAGCACACCGCGGCGGGCCGCGAGGTGCGCGCGGAGTTGGGCCAGGCCTTCGATCTGAGCGTCGAACGCACGCGCGTCGATCTGCAGCTCGATGCCGATCGGCTGGGTTTGAACGAGGCGGTGAAGTTCGCGGTGCGCAACGCCAAGCCGGCGGCCGCGACGATTCGCGTGATCGAATCGCTGCCGCGCTGGACCGACTGGGAAATCACCGAGGCCTCGCACGAATGGACCAAGGTCGATGCGCAGACCATCCGCTTCGACGTGCCGGTGCCGGCCGCCGGCGAGGCGACGGTGAGCTACCGCGTGCGTTATCGTTGGCCGGAATCGATGAAGCCCTGAGTCTTTTGTTTCCGACTGGAATGACGATGCTCCAATCCATCCGCCACGGCGACATCCTCGAACTGAAACTGGCGCGCCCGCCGGTCAACGCGCTCAATCCCGAATTGTTGTCGCAACTGCGCGTGGCGATCGCCAATGCCGGCGGCGACGGTACGCGCGCGTTGGTGATTTCCGGCGGTCCGGGCGTATTTTCCGCCGGCCTGGACGTGCCGCATTTGTTGCAGCTGTCGCGCGATGATCTGGAAGCGGCCTGGCGCGAGTTTTTCGGCGTGCTCGAAGCCCTCGCCCGCTCGCCGCTGCTGTCGGTGGCGGCGATCGCCGGGCACAGCCCGGCCGGCGGCGCCGTGATCAGCCTGTTCTGCGACTATCGCGTGATGGCGCGCGGCCCGTATCGCATCGGCCTCAATGAAACCCAGGTCGGCCTCGTGGTGCCCGAATGCATCCAGTACGCGCTCAAGCGATTGGTCGGCCCATATCGCGCCGAGCGATTGCTGATCGCGGGGGCGATGGTGGATTCGGAACAGGCGCTCGCCTTGGGCCTGGTCGACGAACTCACCGACATCGACCATGTCACGGCGCGCGCCGTCGCGTGGCTCGAGGATTTGCTGAAACTGCCGTCGCGCGCGATGCATTCGACGCGCGCGATTTCGCGCACCGATCTGGTCGATGTGATCGCCGATCCGACCCGCCTCGACCTGCCCCGCTTCGTCGACGAATGGTTCAGCGACGAAACCCAGGCGGTGTTGAAGGCGCTGGTCGCGAAATTGAAATCCAAAGGCTGATTTCAACGCACGGCGAGGCGGCCGCTCAGCGCGATCCGCCGGCGGTCGCCACCGTCGCCGGGCCGACCCAGACTTCGACGCGACGGTTGCGATGCCGGCCGGCGGCATTGTCGTTCGAGGCCACCGGCGCGGCGCCGCCCATGCCGCGCAAACGGCTTGGACGCAGGCCGAGTTCTTCGAGCCGTCCTGCGATGTAATCGACGCGGTCGTTGCTCAGCGTGAGCGCCTGGTACGGCGAAATTTCGCCGGCGTCGGCGAAGCCGAACAGCATCAACGGACGATCGCGGTTCTCCGGCCGGCGCATGAATTCGGCGACGCGTTCGAGATCGACGCGCGCCTTGCTGTCGAGCAGGCTGCTGCCGGTGCCGAAGCGGAAATTCAGCGACAGGCGATCGGCGTTGCGCACCAGGTCGCGATATTCCTCCGGCGCGTCGCGGCGCGGCGGCGCGCGGTACGCGCGCACTTGCTGCGCGATGAAGCCAGCGCTTTCCACCACGCGCTGGCCCTCGGCCGATTGCGCGAATTCGATGAAGGCACGCGCCAGCGGCGGCATGTTTTCCGCGCCATAAACATAGAGACGGCGCGACAACACGTAATCCTCCACCGCCACCGTGAACGGTGCGGGTTTCAGCGCGGCGCCGGCATCCGCGACGGCCAGTGCGCGTGCGTCGCCGATGCCTGCGAGGCTCACGAAGCCGATGGTATTGCGATCGGCCGCCACCGCGCGCGCCAGTTCGTGCGTGCTTTCGTATCGCTGCGCGTCGCCGCGCAAAGGATTCTCGCCCAGCACCAGCGTGCGGAACGTTTCCCACGTGCCGGAATTCGCGTCGCGCGCGTGCAGAACGATCCGTCCTGGCGCGCCGCCGAGTTGCGACCAATCGCGCACGCGGCCGGCGAAAATATCGCGCAACTGTTCGAGCCGCACTTCGCGCAGCCTGTTGTCCGGATGCACGATCACCGCGACGCCGTCGAGCGCCAGCACCGCTTCCTGCGACGGCGCATCGAGGGGGCCCAGCGCTGCGCCGCGCGCGAGTTCGGCGGCGCTCACCGGCCGCGACGACATCGCCAGATCGGCCTTGCCTGCGAACAGATCGGCAAAACCGGTGCTCGAACCATGCGCGCGCAGTTCGATTTCCAGGCTGCCGGCGGCATTGCTGCCGCGCAGCGTGATTTCATCAACGGCCGGCGCGAAACGCTCGATCCGCGAGTAGCCGCGCGATTGCAGCCAGGCTTCCGCCAGCGCCGGCGCGAGCCGTTCGCCGATGGTGTTGGAGCCGTGGATGCGCAATGTCGACTGCGCGTGGGCGGGCAACGCAAATACGATCAGTGCGATCGCGGCGAAACGAAGCAACAAGGTCGACACGCAAGCTCTCCATGCAGCGGGCGACCATCCGGTCGCGACAGCCGGGAAGCTTGCGCGATTGGTGTTACAGCACTACGAAACGCTCGTCGATCCGCTTCGAGCGCTCAGACGCCGACGCTCTCGAATGCGCAGGCCACGACGCTCAGTTCGGCCCGCGCGCGATCGGCCGCGACGGATCGCTCACCCACTCGCTCCACGATCCCGGATACACGCGGCCGCCGCGCAGACCGGCATGTTCCATCGCCAGCAGGTTGTGGCAGGCGGTGACGCCCGAGCCGCACATCAGCAGCGCTTCGGTCGGCGGCGTGTCGCCGAGGATCGGGCGGAATTCTTCCAGCAGCATGCCCGGCGATTTGAACTTCCCGTCCGGCCCGAGATTGCGCGGGAAGGGACGATTCACGGCGCCGGGAATATGGCCGGGCACGCGGTCGATCGGTTCGATTTCGCCGCGGAAGCGTTCTTCGGCGCGCGCATCGATCAACTTGCCGTTGCCGCTCGCCATGCGTGCGGCCACCACTGCCGTCGACGCCATCGCACGGACATCGAAACGCGCCGTGTATTTGCCGGGCTTCGGACGCGGGATCGCCTGTTCCAGTGCATGCCCGCGCGCCAGCCAGGCGGCGATGCCGCCGTCGAGCACCGCGACGCGCTCGTGGCCGAGCAGCCGGATCATCCACCACAGGCGCGCGGCATGTGCGCCGTCGTTGGCGTCGTAGGCCACTACTTGCTGGCGCGGCGTGATGCCCCAGCGGCCGATCGTCGCGCAGAAGTGTTCGGCGTCGGGCAGCGGGTGCCGGCCGCGGCCGGCACGCGACAGATCGGAAAGATCGCGTTCGAGATGGGCGTATACGGCGCCGGGGATGTGGCCGCCCATGTAGGAGCCCACG
>CBFHAI010000007.1:0-122953 GCA_965653565.1 uncultured Chiayiivirga sp.
GTCCCGCGACTTTTCCCGGACAGTACTGGGACAAGCAAGAGAAAGTGACTCGGCCTCCGCTGAGGGGGACGAAACTCGCGAAGGCGCAACAACAAACGAGAGGGAAGCGGATCGCTTCAAAGTCACTGGATTCCCGCCTACGCGGGAATGACAAGAGTGTTGTGCCTCGCGAAGACCAGAACGCTTCAGAGTCGCTGGATTCCCGCCTACGCGGGAATGACGAGATTGTTGCGCCTCGCGAAGAACAGAACGCTTCAGAGTCCCTGGATTCCCGCCTGCGCGCATTGGAATGAAGTCGCGAAACCGGACGTCTTAAAGTCCCTGAATTCCCGCCT
This sequence comes from uncultured Chiayiivirga sp., assembly GCA_965653565.1. Classification (GTDB taxonomy): domain Bacteria; phylum Pseudomonadota; class Gammaproteobacteria; order Xanthomonadales; family Xanthomonadaceae; genus JALCLA01. Next base: position 336 of record CBFHAI010000007.1, read on the forward strand.
GGCCGCAGGCCAGTCCGCCCTGAAATTGTCGAAGAGGAATGACGAAGCCAAATAACACCCTCCTAACAGCACCCTTGCGAAATACCCTCCCACCTCAACTCCAATCATGCGACCTGCGCGCCACCAGCCAAAGAAACGCATCCACACCGCGTTTTTACCACCACCCAACAAATGGCACGCAATCTGCACCAAAACCAACATACAGTTCCGAAGCGATCCGCTCACAAGAGTCCGCTTTCGACAAGAAGCCGCACAACGCCACTCCTCGCCAAAAGCCACACCCAGAGCCCGCTTCGCCAAGCAACCCCAACGGAGGTAACACCATGCGTATCCTCACCCAAGCCCTGCTCGCCTCAGCGCTTGCCGCAGGTTCCGCGCTGGCGTTTGCCAACGAGCCGGTGCCGCCGATCGATCCGACGCCGATCACGCAGGATGTTCCGACCTTCGAGCAGCTCGATGCCGATCGTGACGGAATGATCGCGAAGGCCGAGGTGCCGGCGGATCATGAATTGACCACGCTGTTCGCCAGTTTCGATAACGACGGCGATGAGAATCTGTCGCGTACCGAGTTCGACGAGTACGCAACAGAGGACGAGGAAGAGGCCGAGTAGCAAGTCACGGCGTTTCTCGTCTGCTCCCGCAGCGGGCCGCAAGGCCCGCTGTTTTTTATACGGTCGTCGCGGTCAATCGCGCCGCCACCTCTTCGCCGATGGCGAGCGACGACGTCAGCCCGGGCGAGTCGATGCCGAACAGATTCACCAGGCCGGGGATGGCGTGCACCGCCGCATCCTGGATCAGGAAATCGGCCGAATGTTCGCCCGGTCCCGACAATTTCGGACGTACGCCGACGAAATCGGGCGCGAGATCTTCGGGCCGCAACGCCGGCCACCACGACTGCACGCCGGCAATGAAATCGCCGCGCAGCGAGTCGTCGAATCGATAGTCGGGAGTCTGCTGCCAGCGCACATCGGGGCCGAAGCGGCTGCGCCCTGCGCTGTCGAAGCCCAGATGCACGCCAAGGCCCGAGACGCCGGGCAGTGGATAGATCAGGCGTTCGAACGGTGCGCGCCCGCGCAGCGAATAATAGTGGCCGGCGGCGTAGTGAATCCGCGGAATCAGCGAGGCGTCGAAGCCTTCGATACGCGAGGCCAGTTGCGCGCAGTCGAGGCCGGCAGCGTTGACGACACGCCGGCAACGCACGCTGTCGCCACGCGCGGTGAGTACGCTGAAACCTTCCGCCTGCGGTTGGATCGCCGCGACTTCGACCTCGCACAACACGCGGTTGTCGCCCTGTTCCACTTCGCCGATCAAGGCCATGACGAATTCGGGCACATCGACGATGCCCGAGTCCGGCGAGTCGATCGCCGCCACGCAGCGCAATGCGGGCTCGCGCCGGCGCGCCTGGTCGCCATCGATCAGTTCGGCCCGGACGCCGTTTTCGAAGGCGCGCCGGTGCAGGGCATGCAATGCGTCGACTTCCGTCGCATCGACCGCCACCACGAGTTTGCCGCAGCGCCGGTGCGGCACGCCGCGGCGCGCGCAGAAGGCGTACATCAGGTCGCGGCCGCGCACGCACAGACGGGCCTTGAGCGAGCCCGGATCGTAGTAGAGCCCGGCGTGGATGACGCCGGAATTGCGGCTCGAAACGCCCTCGCCGGCGCGTTCGGCGCGTTCGAGCACCCACACCGACGCGCCGCTGCGTGCCACGGCCAGCGCGACGGACAGGCCGACCACGCCGGCGCCCACGATCACGGTGTCGATATCGAACTCGGCGCTCATCGGGCTTCCTGCTTTGCGGCAGCGCAACGATAACGCCCGCGACGGCAAGCCGGATATCGAGACAAAAAAAAGGCCGCTTGAGGGCGGCCCGATAGTGACGTTTGTCCCGATGACGCTCGCCTTCCGTGCGAACGCCTTTTTTGACCGAACCCGGCCGGCGCAATGCGCCGGTTTTCCGTCCTGCGATCCGCGGCGCGGCCCGGCGTTGCGGCCGGGATCGAGCGGAGGCGCCATGTTGCGCCACGACTTGACTATAGCATTTCGTATCGCGTGGACAAGCTGTCCGAAAGCCGTGAACAAGCTGTCCGAAAGGGCAGAGGGGCACGCGGCCCCTTCGTTGGAAGCCGTCGCGGAACAAGCGATGCAACGCTGGCGGTCCGCGGCAGGCGGCGCTGCCAAACGGACCGACCGGACGCGCCGGCTCGGTTCCCAAGACGCAGCTTGGCCGGCGTTCGTATCACGCGGCCGCGGATCGCGCGCGGGCCTGGCGATTTCCCCGCTGCTGCGCCGCGCCACGCGCGCCGCACGAGGAGTTCTGCCTATCGACAGACGGGTGTCACATCCCGACACTACGCTCCCATGTCCGCCGTGGATGCCCGGGACCGGCGTCGAGGCGCAAGTGCTTTTGCCGGTTCACGGCGTTCACTGGGGTTGCGGGGACATGAGGAACAACAAGACGCTGGTCGCCCTCGGCCTGCTCGGGATGGCTTTGCTCGGCGCGCCGCTGGCGCAGGCCGACGTCTTCATCAACGAGTTCCACTACGACAACAGCGGCACCGACAGCAACGAGAAGGTCGAGGTGATCGCGCCGGCCGGCACCAATCTGTCGGGCTGGAAAGTGGTGCTCTACAACGGCAGCGGCGGCCTGCAGTACGCCACGCTGAATCTCGCCGGCACCACCACCGATCAATGCGGTGGACATGGCACCGCCGTCGTCAGCGTCGGCGCCACCGGCATGCAGAACGGCACGCCGGACGGCTTCGCGCTGGTGAATGCGAGCAACCAGGTGGTGCAGTTCCTCAGCTACGAAGGAACCTTCGCAGCGACCGACGGACCCGCGGCCGGACTCACCAGCACCGCGATTGCGCAATCGGAAACCGATACCACGCCGAGCGGGCAATCGCTGCGCCTCACCGGCAGCGGTTCGGCCTATTCGCAGTTCAGCTGGGCCGCGCCGGCGGCCAGTTCGTTCGGCGCCTGCAACGCCGGCCAGACCCTCAGCGGCGGCAGCGGCAATGTGCTCAACAACAATTCGCCGATAACCAATCTGAGCGCAACGACCAACAACTCGGTGAATTTCTTCATCGCGGTGCCGTCGGGCGCCAGCAATCTGACGATTTCCACCAGCGGCGGCAGCGGCGATGCGGATCTGTACGTGCAGTTCGGCACGCCGCCGACCACCTCGTCGTATCTGTGCCGGCCGTACTTGAGCGGCAACAACGAAAGCTGCAGCGTGTCGGCGCCTTCGGCCGGCAATTATCACGTGATGGTGCGCGCCTACACGTCGTTTTCCGGCTTGACGCTCACCGGCAGCTACAGCACCGGCGGCGGCACCGACGTGGCGCCGACTCTCACTTCGAGCACGCCGGCCAACGCTGCCAGCAACATCGCAGCGAACGCGAATATCTCGCTCACCTTCAGCGAAGCGGTGACGCTGCTGAGCGGCTGGTACACGCTGTCGTGCAATGCCACCGGTTCGCATCCGGTGACGGTGAGCGGTGGCCCCACCACCTTCACGCTCAATCCGAACGCCGACTTCGGCGCGCTCGAAACCTGCACGCTGACGATCGTCGCCGCGAACGTGCGCGATCAGGACGGCACCGTCACGCCGATGGCATCGAACCGCACGATCTCGTTCACCACCACCGGCGCGCAGACCGGCTACTACGCCGGCGTCGTCACGACCAGCGCCAGCGGCCTGCGCAACTCGCTGCACCCGGTGATCGACGATCACACCAAGATTCCCTACACCGCGAGCAGCACCGATACCTGGGACGTGCTGGCGCTGGCCGAACAGGATCCGCTGAACTCGTCGAAGGTGCTCGATATCTACAAGAACGCCAGCTACACCAAGGCGCCCGGCGGCAACGATTTCTACAACCGCGAACACACCTGGCCGAACTCGCTGGGCTTCCCGGCGGACGGCGCGACCAACTACGCCTACACCGATCTGCACATGCTGATGGCCTCCGACATCAGCTACAACAGCTCGCGCGGCAACAAGCCCTACGACAACTGCAGCGCCTCGTGCACCGAATATCCGACCAACAGCTACAACGGCCAGGGCGGCGGCACCGGCAGCTATCCGGGCAATTCCAACTGGGGCAACGCGAGCGTGTTCCAGGTGTGGACCAAGCTCAAAGGCAACGTCGCGCGCGCGATGTTCTACATGGACCTGCGCTACGAAGGCGGCACGCACGGCGGCAGCGGCGCCTCCGAGCCGGACCTGCGCCTCACCGACACGATGTCCTTGATCGTCACCACCGGCAGCAACGCCTCGGTCGCCTATTTGGGACGACTGTCGACGCTGCTGCAGTGGCATCAGCAGGATCCGGTCGATGCCGACGAGATGCTGCGCAACGACCTGATCCAGACCTACCAGGGCAATCGCAATCCGTTCGTCGATCATCCCGAATGGGTGGCGTGCATCTATCAGAGTGTTTGCAACTGATCGATGCGTAAGCGATCGATCGACAAGTAGCGATCGAGATGGAAATCGCGGCGGGCGCGCAATGCGCCCGCCGCTTTGCATTCTGCTGCTGCGGATCGGATCGGACCGGAACGGATTGGCCCGCTTGCACGCGGCGGTGCACGCGGGACTAGACTGGCGCGTCGTCCTATGGAGTGATCGCAATGTCCTACGCCGCCGATACCGTCAGCACCATCGTGCCCGCCCTGCGCTATCGCGATGCACACGCCGCCATCGAATGGCTATGCCGCGCGCTCGGTTTCGAACGCCACGCCGTCTACGAAGACGGCAACGGCGGCATCGCGCACGCACAACTGAAATTCGGCAACGGCATGATCATGCTCGGCTCGGCCCGTGACGACGCCTGGGGCAAACACTTCGCCGGCCCGCGCGACATCGGCGGACGCGTGACGATGAGCTGCTGCCTGATCGTCAGCGACGCCAAGGCGCACTACGACAGCGCCCGCGCCGCCGGCGCCACCATCGTCGACGAATTGCACAGCCCCGACTATGGCGGACAGGCTTACAGCTGCCGCGATCCGGAGGGGAATCTGTGGTGGTTTGGTAGTTATGATCCGTGGAAGGAATGAGGCCGCGGGAAGGCTTTGAGCTTCAATTACGCGTAGTTCGCGGCCTTCGACAGGTGATGAGTTGCTGGCCTGTGGCCTGACGGGAATCCAATGACTCCCGACACTTCGTCATTCTCGCGAAGGCGGGAATCCAGTGACTTTGAAGCGGTCCGCTTCCCTCGGTTTTGAAGTTGCGATTTCGCGAGTTTCGGCCCCCTCAACGGGGGCCGAGTCACTTTCTTTGCTTGTGCAAAGAAGGTACCGAAGAAACACATCCCGGGTTACGCGCCCTTCGGTCTGACGGCCTCGGGAAACTCCGGGCGGGTGGGGTTTGTCGACAGCACGTCCATATGCTGACGATAAACTTGCGCGCATCCCTGCGCGCAACACTTCGTGCTATCTACCCGCCGGAGCCGCTTCAAACGGGGGCCCCGAGAGCGACAGCAAAAGCGGAACGGAACAACAGCCGTGTGAAGTGCGAAACAGGCTCGGCTGTCCTTCTCCCACCGGAGCTTGTGGGTGATGCTCCCGAGGAAATCGCAGGCGAAAAACGCGACTTTCGCCGCGTTTTTTTTACTGCCCGCTGTTTCAGCCGAGGCGGGTCTTCAGCAGACCGAGCAGCTTGCCGGCGGCGCCCGAGGTCAGTTCGGTGCCGTCCTGGCTCACCGCGCTGATGCGGGTGCCTTCGCCTTCGGCGGCGAGTTTGACCAGGAAGGTTTCGCCGTCGTAGGTCACGTTGAAGACCGACAGCAGTTCGGCGCGTTCGCCCATTGTCACGCCTTCGATGCGTTCGAGGGCGAGGCCGACGCGGCGCCAGGCGCCTTCCATCGAGTCGCTCAGGACGAAGGCCTGGCCGGTGGCCGGGGCGTTCGATTTCGCGGCCGGCGATGCCGCACCGGCGACGGCGGGGACCTGCATGCTCGGGTCCGACACCGGGGCGTCGAGGTCGGGCGGGACTTCGAGCGGGCGGCTTTCGGGGCTGTTTTCGTAGCCCGATTTGCCGCGGAACCAGCTGCAGCCGCCGCTCAGCGCGACCGCGACCAGCAGGGTCGCCAACAGCGCGCGACGAAGGATGGGCTTGTTCGAATTCATTGCAACTTCTCCTTGGAAACTCATGCGGCCAGCGCGCGGGCGTGGCCGGCTTCGAGCGCGGCGACGGCGGTGGCGATCGCGGCCAGTCGTTCGCGCGGGCCGGCCGACAGGGCCAGCAACGGCAAACGCAGTACATCGTGGCACAGACCGAGGGCGGCGAGCAGCGCCTTGATCGGGATGGGGTTGGGTTCGACGCCGAGGAAGTCGTTGATGGCGGCCAGTTGCGCATCCAGCTGCTGCGCATCCCGTCGCAGCGCTTCCTCGCGCTGCCCGCCGGTCGCAAGATCGGCCAGGCGGCGGAACGTCGCGGGCAAGGCATTCGACGCCACCGAGATCACACCGTCGGCGCCCGCAAGCAGCGCGCGGCAGGCGGTCGGATCGTCACCGCTGAGCACCGCGAAGCGCTCCGACTTCAACAGCAGCAACGCGGCCATGCGTTCGGCATCGGCACGCGCTTCCTTGATCGCGATGATGTTCTCGTGCGACAGCAGCGACGCCACCGTCTCGGGCAACAGATCGCAACCGGTGCGGCCGGGCACGTTGTAGAGCACCACGGGCAGGCCGCCGTTCGATGCAACTTCCAGATAATGCCGACGCAATCCGTCCTGCGTGGCGCGCACGTACGGCGGCGTGACGACGAGCGCGGCATCGGCGCCGCAGTCGCGCGCGAATTGCGTCTGGCGAACGGTTTTCTCGGTGCCCGACAAACCGGTGCCTGCGAGCACCGGGACACGGCCTTCGCTGAGCAACGCAGTCTCGCGCAGCAGGCTTGCGTATTCGTCGTCGGACAGCGTTGCGGCTTCGCCGGTCGAGCCGGCCACGACGAGCGCCTGCGTGCCGCCCGCGAGCTGGCGCGCGACAAGCACGCTCCAGGCCGCAAGATCGACTCGCCCCGACGCGTCGAACGGCGTCGCCAGCGCAGTGATGCTGCCGTGTAGTCGCAAAGTGAAAAAATTCCCGGCGGAATGGGCCGCGATGTTACTTGCGGCGGCGAATCCCGGGCAAGTATGCTGCACGGGCGGTTAGCGCCGCATTCATGGCCCCGGCGACGCCGGATCGCAGTGCCGCGCCCCATCACGAGTTTTCGTCGGACCGAACCTTGACCGACTCGCCGCAACGCCCCAACACGAACGAAAACTACCTGCTCATCAACGCGTTCGCGACGCATCCGGAATCCCCGCTGCTCTCGGTTTCGCGTCGCATCAGCGACAGTGGCTGCAATCTGGTGGATGCGCGCCTGGCGACCGTCGGCCGCGATGTCTCCGTGCTCGCGCTCGCGATGGGTTCGTGGGACGCGGTCGCCAAGCTCGAATCGGCGCTGTCGCGGCTCGAACGCGAGGAAGGCTTCCGCCTGGTGTGGTATCGCACCGGCACCAAGCCGCCGCAGAGCAATCTGCTGCCCTACATCGTGGAAGTGGTGGCGGCCGACAAACCCGGCATCCTGTTCCAGCTCGCCGATTTCTTCGATCGCCAGGGCATCACGATCGAAAACCTGCAATCGTCGCGTTATCGCGCGATGCAGACCGGCGCCGACATGTTCTCCGCCCAGATCACCGTTGGCATTCCCGCGAGCATGCACATCGCGGCCTTGCGCGACGATTTCCTCGAGTTCTGCGATCATCTGAATCTCGATGCCATCATGGATCCGATGAAGTTCTGAGCGAATGATCGAAACCGGCTCACGCGTTCCCGATCTCGAACTGGTTTTCGCCAAGCGCGGCACTGCGCGGCTCTCCGATTACTCGGGCTTCTGGCTGGTGCTGTACTTCTATCCGAAGGACGACACCCCCGGCTGCACCACCGAAGGGCTGGAATTCAACGCGCTGCTGCCGAAATTCCGCAAACTGGGCGCCGACGTGATCGGCGTGTCGCGCGAGTCGGTGAAGTCGCACGATCGCTTTTGTTCCAAGCACGGTTTCGATTTCGACCTGATCAGCGACGAAGACGAAGCGCTCTGCAAAGCCTTCGGCGTGATCAAGGAAAAGTCGCTGTACGGCCGCAAGTACATCGGCATCGAGCGCAGCACCTTCCTGATCGATCCGAAAGGCCGCGTGCATCACGAATGGCGCGGCGTGCGCGTCGCCGGCCACGCGCTCGACGTGCTGCAGACGCTCAAAGCCGCCCAGAAGCCGGGCCGCCAAACCCAGTGAAGCCCCCTCGTTTCTCAACCCACCGCCGCCTCGCTCCGCGAGCCGCGGCGGTGTCCCCGTGCCTGTCCGCAAGGATCCCGCGATGACACGAAGCAAGCGCATCTACGTGCTCGACACCAACGTCCTGATGCACGACCCGACGGCGCTGTTCAAATTCGAAGAGCACGACATCTATCTGCCGATGACGGTGCTCGAAGAACTCGACAACGCCAAGAAGGGCGTGTCGGAAGTCAGCCGCAACGCGCGCCAGGTGAGCCGCTTCATCAACGAACTGATCGAAGCCAACGGCGCCGACAAGATCGCGCAAGGCCTGAAACTGGTGCGCCCGCAGGGCCTGCAACTGAAGGACACCGGCAGCATCGGTTGCCTGCGCTTCCAGACGCGCCCGGTCGACACGGCGGCGAAGTTCGGCCGCGTGATTCCCGACAACAACATCCTGGCGTCGATCCTGTCGCTGCGCGACAGCCATCCGGGCGAGCCCGTGGTGCTGGTGTCGAAAGACATCAATCTGCGCATCAAGGCGCACATCATCGGCATCCCGGCCGAAGATTACGAAAACGATCGCGCGCTCGACGACTTCAACCTGCTCTACACCGGCGCCACCGAACTGCCGGAGGACTTCTGGTCCAAACACGAAAAGGATCTGCGTTCGTGGAACGAGCGCAGCCACAGCTTCTACGAAGTGAAGATGGCCGAGGACGAACCCTGGTATCCGAACCAGTATCTCTACCTGCCGGGCGACGACGAAGTCGAACTGCGCGTGGCCAAGCTCAATGGCGAGCGCGCGGTGCTGCAAATCGTCGATGATTTCCGCGGCCACGCGCATCAGGTGTGGGGCATCAGCGCGCGCAACCGCGAACAGAACTTCGCGCTCAATGCGCTGATGGATCCGGACATCGATTTCGTCACCCTGCTCGGCACCGCCGGCACCGGCAAGACGCTGCTCGCGCTCGCCGCGGGGCTCGCGCAGACGATGGATACGCAGCGTTACCGCGAGATCATCATGACGCGCGCGACGGTTTCGGTCGGCGAAGACATCGGCTTTTTGCCCGGCACCGAAGAAGAAAAGATGACGCCGTGGATGGGCGCCCTCACCGACAACCTCGAAGTGCTCACCCACACGCCGCAGGAAGGCGGCGCCTGGGGCCGCGCCGCGACCAACGATCTGCTGGCCTCGCGCATCAAGATCCGCTCGATGAATTTCATGCGCGGCCGCACCTTCCTGAGCCGCTACGTGATCATCGACGAGGCGCAGAACCTGACGCCCAAGCAGATGAAGACCTTGCTCACGCGCGCCGGCCCGGGGACGAAGATGGTGTGCCTGGGCAACGTCGAACAGATCGATACGCCGTATCTGACAGAAACCACGTCAGGCCTGACGTATGCGGTGGATCGCTTCAAGGCGTGGCCGCATAGCGCGCATATCACGCTGCGGCGTGGCGAGCGGTCGCGGTTGGCGGATTATGCTTCGGAGGTTTTGTAGAGCGCTGCGTGAGTGAGTGCGGGGAGTGACTGCACGAACCGCCGAGTGCGGGAAGTCCACAACCTTGCCGCGCTCTGATCCCGGCTCCCGATTCCCGATTCCCCGCGCTACCGATGGCCGCCACGTCCAAGCGTCACATCGAGAAGGCATGCGTAGGTTCTCCCTCTCCTTCAAGGAGAGGGTTGGGGTGAGGATGGTGGTGATCTTGGTGGGCGCTTCGCATCTCCGAAGCGTAGGGTGCGCGAGAGTCGCCACTGAGGCACCGCCGCTCCCGGCATCCATGCTCCCGCGGCGCTAGTCCATCCCTGGACGTCGAAAAAAAGGGCCTCCTTGCGGAAGCCCTCGAATCAAGCCCTGAACTTGATCAGATCAAAACGGGATCGACCACAGCGCCTCGAACTCGACTTGCGAGCCTTCGGCGAGGTCTTGCTTGGCGTACGGGAGTGCGCCGAGGAAATACTGGGAGGGGGCGTAGCTGGCGGCGAGCCAGAGGTGGCCGAGGTCGCCGAGTGCGCGGCGGTAGCCGAAGGCGAAGTTGGTGTCGGTGAACTCGCGCTCGAGGGCGCGGCGCAGCAAGGCCGAGGTCGGCGATGGCTGCTGCCGCGTGGTGTAGCGCAGCACCCATTCGGCACCGGTGCGGTCGGCCAGGATGCCTTCGAGCGAGTAGACCGTCAGGTCGCGCCAGGCGAAGACCGGCGAACTGCCGTCGCCGAGCAGCGACAGGAAACGCGACGGCAGCGCGGCGCTGGTGAAGGCGTCGACTTCGCTGTAGTAGACGCGCTCGACGCCGAGCGCGAGCGCGGCCGAGCGCGATGCATTCCAGGTCAGGCGGCTTTGCAGGCGGGCCGGGATATCGAAATCGCCGGCTTCCGAATAGACGCCGCGATACGATTCGAAGGCGTCCATGTCGAGGCGCGATTGCGCCGTCACATCCCAGCTGAACATGCTGCCGAGCGGCACTTCGTAGCCGACGCGCACGCCGTGGCCGGCGGACATTTCCTGGCGGATTTCGCCGCGCAGGCCGGTGAGTTCTTCGCGCGCGCCCCACGGCGCGGAGCCGAAGCCCGCGCTCGCGTAACGCTGGCGCGCCACCACCGCGGTGAGGCTGATGCGTCCGTCGTCGCCGAGGGAGTGGCCGACGGTGGACGACATGAACTCGCTGTTGATGCCGCTGCGATCGCGCGACAGCAGGTTGCCTTCGGCGATCGGCGCGGGATCGAAATAACCGGCGGCCGAACCTGCGATATCGACGCTCAAGGTCAGCGTATCGGTGCGGTCGAAGCCGAACTGCACTTCGCCCAGGCTGCGCAACTGGCGATGGGTGGAAAGCAGGCTGGGCGCCGCAGGCAGCTCGTCGGTGTCGGCGAAGCTGTATTCCGGCGTCATTCCGCGTGCCGCATACTCGCGCCAGCCACCGAGCGAATCGGTCGACTTCGCCTGCACCGAAACCGCCATCAACAGGCCCGCGCCGCAGGCGATCGCCAGGGCGTTGTGCTTGAAGCGGAGGGTCGAGCCGGGTGCGGTCATGGGCGGACGGGACGGTTGTTGCGGCGGAGTATGGCGAAAACGCAACACCCGGTCAACGATGGATTTGCGACGCAGCGCAAGGCTTTGCCAATCCATTCGCCGGGTTGGACCGGCCATTGCCGACAGCCAGGATGTTGCATTGAAACAACACTCGACGCACGATTCGCGCCCGCTCAGCGTCCTCACCATTGCGGGCTCCGACAGCGGCGGCGGCGCCGGCATCCAGGCCGACCTGAAAACCTTCGCCGCGCACCGGATCCACGGTCTGAGCGCGCTGGCCGCCCTCACGGCGCAGAACACGCGCGCGGTCACCGCGGTGCACACCCCGCCGGACGATTTCCTCACCGCCCAGCTCGATGCGTTGTTCGGCGATTTCCGCATCGGCGCGGTGAAGATCGGCATGCTGGCGACGCGCGAGGTGATCGAAACCGTGGCGCGCGGGCTGGAACGGCACGCCGCGGTCAATATCGTGCTCGATCCGGTGATGATCGCCAGTTCAGGCGCGTCGCTGCTCGCCGCCGAGGCGGTCGATGCGCTGCGCACGCTGCTGCTGCCGCGCGCCGATGTGCTGACGCCGAACCTGCCGGAAGCCTCGGTGCTGCTCGGGCGCGAAATCGTCGATCGCCTGGCGATGCGGCGCGCGGCAGAAGAATTGTTCGCGCTCGGCTCGCGCAGCGTGCTGCTGAAGGGCGGCCATTTGCCGAGCGGCGAACTGGTCGATGTTTTCCACGACGGCACGCGCACGCTGGAGTTCGTGCATGCGCGGCTCGATGTCGAAGGCCACGGCACCGGTTGCACGCTGTCGTCGGCGATCGCCGCGAACCTGGCGCAGGGAATCGAATCGGCCCGCGCCTGCGAACTCGCCTGCGACTACGTGCACGGCGCGCTGCGCCATGCGTACCGGCCGGGGCTGGGCACGCCGTCGGTGCTGGACCATTTCTGGCAGCACCGCGCCGACGAAAACCCTAACCCCTAACCCATAACCCGTCGCCCGTAATTCGAGACGGTCGCTGCTTGTCGCGATCAGCCCTTGGCGCGCGATGCGATCGCGGCGGCGAATTCCTGCGTGTTGCCGGTACCGCCCAAGTCCGGTGTCAGGCGATCGCGCGCTTCGAGCGTGGCGACGATGGCGTCGCGCAGGCGCTTGGCCTGGTCGGGACGTCCGAGGTGATCGAGCATCTGCCCGGCCGCCAGCAGCAGCGCGCAAGGATTGGCGATGCCTTTGCCCGCGATATCGGGCGCCGACCCGTGCACCGCTTCGAAGATCGCCGCTTCGGTGCCGATGTTGGCGCCCGGCGCCAGGCCCAGGCCGCCGACGAGTCCGGCGCACAGGTCGGAAATGATGTCGCCGAACAGGTTCGTCGTGCAGATCACGTCGAACTGCTCGGGACGCATCACCAACTGCATGCAGGTGTTGTCGACGATCATCTCGTTGCATTCGATGTCGGAATATTGCGCCGCCACTTCGCGCCCGACCTTGAGGAACAGCCCCGAGGTCGTCTTCATGATGTTGGCCTTGTGCACCAGCGTGACTTTCTTGCGGCCGGTCTTGCGCGCCATGTCGAAGGCGTAGCGCACGATGCGCTCGCAGCCGCGGCGCGTGGTGCGGATCAGCGACTGCGCCGTTTCGCCGTCGGGCGACAGCGTCTGGCCTTCCGAACCGTAGGCGCCTTCGGTGTTCTCGCGCACGGTGATCAGGTCGACGCCCATCGGAAAGCGCGATTTGGTGTTGGGGAAGCTCTGCGCCGGGCGCACGTTGGCGTACAGGTCGAAACGCTTGCGCAGCTCCACGTTGATCGAACTGAAGCCTTCGCCGACCGGGGTGGTGAGCGGGCTCTTCAGCGCCACGCGCAGGCGGCGGATGCTGTCCATCGTGGTGGCCGGCAGCAGTTCGCCGGTCTTTTCGTGCGCCGACAGGCCGGCGTCGACGAACTCATAGGACAGGCCCAGTTGCATGGCGTCGAGCACCTGCAGGGTGGCGTCCATGATTTCCGGGCCGATGCCGTCGCCCCGGATCACTGCGATGGTTTGGCTCATCGGTCCGATCTCGTTATGGTGATTGAAGGAATTCGCGGAAGGCGCGCAGTGTGTCGGCGCGCCGGTGAACTGCCCATTATCGGGCAAGGCGCGGCCTGCGGTACAGTTGCACCATGATTTTCCGCCTCGCCTTCCTGGCTTCGGCCCTGCTCGCCCTCGGCATGGCGGCGCCGGCGCGCGCGCTCGACAACGGCGCGCAGATCGGCATTTCGCCCCCCGTTCCGGACGTCGGCACCGTGCTGCACATCGCGATCGAAGGCGTCTGGCCGGACGCCTGCACGCCGACGCTCGAAAGCGCGCGCATCGTCGGACGCGACATCGTGCTGCGCGCCACGCTGGCGGCCGACAATTGCCCGGGCGAGGCGCGGCGGTATCGCATCGATACCGAAAAACTGCCGCCGTTGAATCTGCGGCTGGTCGCCAACGGTTTCTATCGGGTGCGCTATGAAGTGCAGCGCCGCGAGTCCGGACCGGCCGAAGTGCACGGTTTCCGGCTGCTCTGGGCCGGCAACGACCCGCAGCAGGCAAGCCTGCCCGAAACCGGCTTCTGGTGGCCGGAAAACGGCGGCGAATTCGAACAGGCGGGGCCCGGTCTGGGCCTGCAGATGGAGACCCAGGCGCGCACCCTGAGCGTGAGCGCATTCGGTTACGCCGATGACGGCGAGGCGAACTGGTATTTCGGCGCCGGCGAAGTAACGGGTCCGACGGCACAGATCGAACTGAGCCGGCTGGACAACGGCAGCGGTCCGTTCGCGCCCTATCGCAAGCCCGAAGGCATCAGCGCCGTCGGCAGCATGCATCTGGAATTGATCTCGCCCAGCCGCGTGGTGGCGTGGTTCGTGCGGCCGCGGGCCGAAGGCGCCGGACTACAACTGCAACCGGTGTCGATGGTGCGTTTCCGCTTCGCGCAGCAGCCGGCGGAAGCCTGGCTCGGGCCGTGGATCGTGCTGGCCGAAAGCGGCGAAGCGATGCCGGCGGTGCGGGTCGAATTCGTCAGCATCGAACGTCGCGACGATGGTTTCGGCTTGCGCGACGCCAACGGAAAACACGAGCTGCGCTGCATCGAAGAAAGCGCGCGGCCGAACAGCCCGCCGCAATCGTGCACGCTGATCACGACGCTCGACGGCGTATCGACCTCGCTGGATTTCGGCCAGGTGGCCCTGAATGAAATGCGCGGCTGGAACGGCAACAGCCAGCGCATGGTGGCGATCAAGCTCGGCCGCTAGCCGGGCTTTGCAAGGTTTGCCGCACTCAACCGTGCGCGTGCGGACCGACGTCGGCCGCGGCCGGTGCGCTCTCGAGCTGATCGAGGAAATCGACCGCGCGGCGAAGATGCGGAATCACGATGCTGCCACCCACCACCAGCGCCACGCTGAAGGTCTCGAAGAATTCGTCGCGGTTCACGCCGGCGGTCTTGCACTGGGCGATGTGGTAGCTGATGCAGTCGTCGCAGCGCAGCACCATCGAGGCCACCAGACCGAGCAGTTCCTTGGTCTTGTGATCGAGCGCACCGTCTTTGTAGGTCTGCGTGTCGAGCGCGAAGAAGCGCCGCACCACCTGGTTGTCTTGCGCCAGGATGCGTTCGTTCATGCGCTGCCGGAAGGCGGTGAACTCCGCGACGCGATCGCTCACCGGGCGGCCTCCAGCAGCGGCTTGAGGCCGCCGGCGCGATCGAGCGCCACCATGTCGTCGAAACCGCCGACGTGGGTGTCGCCGACGAAAATCTGCGGCACGGAGGTGCGCTGGCTGCGCTGCAGCATCTCCTGACGGCGCGCGAAATCCAGATCGACGCGCACTTCGGTGTAATCGGCGCCGCGCTGCTTGAGGAAATTCTTGGCCGCCACGCAGTACGGACAGATCGCGGTGGTGTACATCAGCACTTGCGCCATACGACGTCTCCGTCTTCGATAGGATTGCTTTGCCGCCAAGGTGGGGGCGGGACGCGATGAAACCAACCGGAATTTCAGTACCGGAACCTGCGCGCCCGGGCCCGGTCGAAGCGCCGCTGCCGGCAAAGTTTACAGCCGGTTAACGCGTCCGGAAGACGGGCGCGCCATGATGCCGAACTCGCTTGTGGATCCGCCCATGCCCCTGCTCCGCCGCCCCCTCGTTCTGCTCGCCGCGCTGGCACTGAGCGCGCCCGTGGCCGCCCAGCTCGAACAAAGCACGCTGCCCGACATCGGATCGTCGGCCGGCGAAATGCTCTCGCCCGCCGAAGAAGAACGCTACGGCCGCATGACGGTACGCGAACTGCGCCACTACGGCCTGTTGCTGGAAGATCCGCTGATCGACGCCTGGCTGCAGACGCTGGGTTACCGGCTCGCCGCGCGCAGCGAACGTCCCGAGCAGCCTTTCACCTTCTTCATGCTGCGCGCGCGCGACATCAACGCCTTCGCCACCCTGGGCGGCTACATCGGCATGAACACCGGCATGGTGCTCACCGCCGAACGCGAAGACGAAGTGGCCGCGGTGCTGGCGCATGAAATCTCGCATGTGACCCAGCGCCACGTGCTGCGCGGCGCCGAACGCGCGCAGAAAGATTCGCTGCCGATCATGCTCGGCATGCTCGGCGCCATCATCGCCGCGCAGCAGGCCGGCACCGATGCCGACACCACCCAGGCCGCCGTGCTCGGCGGCATGGCACTGATGCAGCAGCGCCAGATCAATTACACGCGCTCGAACGAACAGGAAGCCGATCGCATCGGCATCCAGACCCTGGCGCGCGCCGGCTACGAGCCGCTCGCGATGGCCGACGTCTTCGCCCGCATGGAGCGCGCCATGCGCGGCAACCAGGGCGGCTGGCAGGCGCCGGAATACCTGCGCACGCATCCGGTGACGACCACACGCGTAAGCGAGGCCAAGGACCGCGCCCAGCGCATCCACGGCGCCAACGGCGGCGGCCGCGCCTGCGTGATGACGCCGGACGGCAAGGTCGAGGAATGCGCGCAGACCGAACTGGCCGCCGCGCCGCCGGTGCTGCCCAGCGCGCCGCTCAATCCGTTGCTGCCGAGCACCTTCGCGCGCGGGCTCGACGGCCCGGCGCCGGTCGACGCGGTGATGTTCGACTTCGCGCGCGAACGCCTGCGCATGCTGTCGGCCGAAAGCTGGCCGGCGGCGGTCGGCGAATACCAGCGCATGCGGCGCTCGGATCCGGAAGGCTTCAACGATGCGCGCCGCTACGGCCTGGCCATTGCCCAGAGCCAGGCCGGCGCCACCGAGGAAGCCGGCGGCGAACTCGAAGCGCTGTCGAAAAAGCATCCGAACCTGCACTGGATCGACATCGCGCGCGCCGAGAACGACCACCGCGCCGGCCGCCATGCGTCGGCCGACGCGCGCTACGAATCGCTGCTGCGCGATCAGCCGCGCAATCGCGCGGTGATCCTGAGCTACGCGCGCAGCCTGATCGAACGCGGCACCGCCGAAACCGGCCGCAAGGCGCAGGAAGTGCTGCGCCCGCTGCTCGCGGCCGGGGCCGAGGATCCGGCCTTCCAGCAGAGCTTCGCGCGCGCCAGCGAACTGGCCGGCGACGTCGTGCGCGCCGGCGAGGCCTATGCCGAAACCGCCTACCTCAACGGCCGGCCGGAAGACGCCCTCAACCAGCTCGAAGCGCTGAAAAAGCGCGAGGACGTGAGCTATTACCAGCGAGCCCGCATCGACGCCCGCATCGCGGCGATCACCCCGACCGTGCTCGAACTGCGCCGCCGCGGCCTGCGCCCGGGCGACATGGGCAGCGACCCGATGCATTCGGAAGCCCGGCCGGCGCTGCACATGAGCGTATCCGGCGGCGACCGCGAGCGCGGCGACGATCCGTTCGAGCGCGACGACCGGTTCGACTGACCGGGCCCAACGGGCCGGGCCCGGGCGAAATTGACGGCCGTCACAGGACCGTCATGAAACTGTTATCTACTTGCGACCGTACTGACTCGCCACTACGGTTGACCGCGTGCACAAACGCATCCTGATCGTCGACGACGAACCCGCCATCCGCGACATGGTGGCCTTCGCCCTGCGCAAGGCCGAATTCGACCCGGTGCACGCCGGCGATGCGCGCGAAGCCAGCGCGGCGATCGTCGAACGCGTGCCCGACCTGATCCTGCTCGACTGGATGCTGCCCGGCATGAGCGGCCTGGAACTGGCGCGCCGGCTGCGCAAGGAAGGCCTGACGCGCGAAGTGCCGATCATCATGCTCACCGCGCGCGGCGAGGAAAACGATCGCGTCAGCGGGCTCGACGCCGGGGTCGACGATTACGTCGTGAAACCCTTCTCGGCGCGCGAACTGCTGGCCCGCATCAAGGCCGTCATGCGCCGCAGCCGCGGCGACGACGAAGACGGCAGCGTCTCGCTCGGCGGCCTGCGCCTCGACGGCGCCGCGCATCGCGTCTTCGCCGGCGACTCGCCGGTGCCGATCGGCCCCACCGAATACCGCCTGCTGCACTTCTTCATGACCCACGCCGAGCGCGTCTACACCCGCGCCCAGCTGCTCGATCATGTGTGGGGCGGCAATGTCTACGTCGAAGAGCGCACCATCGACGTGCACATCCGCCGCCTGCGCAAGACGCTCGAACCGCACGGCCTGGAAAACCTGGTGCAGACCGTGCGCGGGGCGGGGTATCGTTTCTCGACCAGCGTCTGACGCGCCGCCGGCGTTGAACGCCTCGCCGGACCACTTCGCCGGACCCTCCCGCCATGCCGATCGCGCCTTCCCGCCGCCCGCCAGTCGTGCCATGCCGCAACGGCTGAGCCGCGCCTGGCGCAACACGCTGGCCCGTTTGCTGGGCAGCGTGGCGATCGCGCTGATCGTCGGCGTGGCGATCGACCAGGTCTGGCCGGTGCTGGCGATGACGCTGGCCGTGATGCTGGCCTGGCACTACGCCCAGGTCTATCGGCTGCTGCAGCGCGACGCCACGGCGGCCGCGTCCGATGTCGAACCCGCGCCCGGCGTGGCGACCGAACTCGAAGCGCTGCTCGAACGTCCCCGCCGCTCGAACCGCAAACGCGAACGCAAGCTGGTGGGACTGTTGCGCGCTTTTCGCCAGGCCGCTGCGGCACTGCCGGACGCCGCGGTCGCGCTCGACGGCGAAAAATTCCGCGTGCGCTGGTTCAACGAAGCCGCCACCCGCCTGCTCGGCCTGCGCTATCCGCAGGATCTCGGCCTGCCGCTCGACACCGTGCTGCGCACACCGCGCGTCGCTGCCTGGCTGGCCGACGGCGGCGCCGAAACCCTGATGGACCTGCCCTCGCCCGTCGACGAATCGCTGCGTCTTTCGCTGCGCCTGATCGGCTACGGCAATGGCCAGAAACTGCTGGTGGCGCGCGACATGAGCAAGCTCGCGCATCTCGAACAGGTGCGGCGCGATTTCGTCGCCAACGTCTCGCACGAACTGCGCACGCCGCTCACCGTGGTGCACGGCTATCTGGATCTGATCGATCCGCAGGACATCCCCGAGTACGCCGGCATGCTCGGCGAAATGCGCACCCAGTCGCGCCGCATGACGCAGATCGTCGAAGACCTGTTGACGCTGTCGCGGCTCGAGGTGCAGGAAACGCTCGACGAGGAACGCGTCGCGATGCGCTCGCTGCTCGACTCGCTGCGCCGCGATGCGCTGGCCTTGAGCGCCGGCCGCCACACGGTGGAACTGGACGATGCGGCGCCGTTCGATCTGCTCGGATCGGCCAAGGAATTGCACAGCGCGTTCTCCAACCTGGTGAGCAACGCGGTGCGCTACACGCCGCCCGGCGGCCGCATCCGCCTGGCGTTCGAACGCGAGGGCGACGGCGCGCGGCTGGCGGTCACCGATACCGGCCACGGCATTCCGCCCCAGCACATCCCGCGCATCACCGAACGTTTCTATCGTGTTTCCACCAGCCGCTCGCGCGAAACCGGCGGCACCGGGCTCGGGCTGTCGATCGTCAAGCACGTGCTCAACCTGCACCACGCGCGCCTGTCGATCGAAAGCGATGTCGGCCGCGGCAGCACCTTCACCTGCCATTTCCGCGCGGCGAGCCTGTTGCCGCGCGAGTGCGACACCGGCGAGGCGGCATGACGGACGCCTCCTCGTCACGACGATTGAGTATGCTTGGCGTCGACGTCGACAGCGCAACCGAGCCCCTGCATCGCCCCATGTCCAACCCGCGAGACCTGCGCGACCCCGAGCTTTACATCAACCGCGAGCTGTCGCAGCTCGAGTTCAATTTCCGCGTGCTGGCGCAGGCGATGGACGAGCGCGTGCCGCTGCTCGAACGGCTGAAGTACCTGTGCATTTCGTGCACCAATCTCGATGAATTCTTCGAAATCCGCGTCGCCGCCGTGCGCCATCAGCTCGATTACGGCGGCCCGCTGCCGCCCGATGCCACCGCGCCCAGCATCGCGCTCAAGCAGATCCACGAAAAAGCCGGCGAACTGGTCGAAAGCCAGTACCGCTACTGGAACGAAACGTTGCGCCCGGCGCTCGCCAATGCCGGCGTGCGGATTTTGAGCCGCGAAACCTGGAATGCGAAACAGAAGCGCTGGCTGAAGAATTATTTCGAGCAGGAAATCCTGCCGGTGCTCTCGCCGCTCGGGCTCGATCCGGCGCATCCGTTCCCGCGCATCCTCAACAAGAGCCTCAACATCGTCGTCATCCTCGAAGGCAAGGATGCCTTCGGCCGCGCCGGCCACATGGCGATCGTGCGCGCACCGCGTTCGCTGCCGCGCATCATCCACCTGCCGGCCGACGTGTCGGCCGGGCCGCACGATTTCGTGCTGCTGTCGGCGGTGCTGTCGAACTTCGTCGACGATCTGTTCGCCGGCATGAAAGTGAAAGGCGCCTACCAGTTCCGCGTCACGCGCAATTCGGAATTGCTGGTCGACGAAGAAGAAGTCGAGAATCTGGCGCATGCCTTGAAAGGCGAACTCGCCGGGCGCGGCTTTGCGCGCGCGATGCGGCTGGAAATCGCGGAAAACTGCCCGAAATCGATCGTCCGCATTCTTTTGAAGAATTTCGACCTGCCCGAGAATGCGGTGTACCGCATCAACGGCCCGGTCAATCTCAACCGCGTCACCGCCGTCTACGATCTGGTCGACCGCCCCGAGCTCAAGTTCCCGACCTTCAAGCCGCGCCAGAATCCGGCGATCGAAGGCGACGGCATCTTCGAGGCGATCCGCCGCGGCGATGTGCTGCTGCATCATCCCTACGATTCGTTCTCGGCCGTGGTCGAACTGGTGAAGGAATCCAGTCAGGACCCGGCCGTGCTGGCGATCAAGCAGACGCTGTATCGCGCCGGCAAGGATTCGATACTGGTCAATCACCTGATCGAAGCGGCGCGCAACGGCAAAGACGTCACCGTGGTGATCGAACTGCGCGCGCGCTTCGACGAAGAAGCCAATATCCGCCTGGCCGATCGTCTGCAGGAAGCCGGCGTGCAGGTGGTGTACGGCGTGGTCGGCTACAAGACGCACGCCAAGATGATGCTGATCGTGCGGCGCGAGGCCACGCGCCTGCAGCGTTACGTGCATCTGTCGACCGGCAACTATCACTCGGGCACCGCCAAGGCTTACACCGACATCGGACTGATGACCGCCGACGCCGCGATCGGCGAAGACGTGCATCGCCTGTTCCAGCAGCTGTCCGGCCTGGCGCCGGCGTTCAAGCTCAAGCGCCTGCTGCAGTCGCCCTTCACGCTGCACAAGGCGTTGCTGCGCAAGATCGATCGCGAAGCGGCCAACGCGCGGGCCGGCAAGCCGGCACGCATCATCGCCAAGATGAATGCGTTGAACGAAGCCGAGGTGATGCGCGCGCTGTTCGAGGCCTCGCAGGCCGGCGTGCGGATCGATCTATTGGTGCGCGGCGCCTGCGGACTGCGGCCCGGTATCGCCGGCGTGTCGGAGAATATTTTCGTGCGTTCGGTGGTCGGGCGCTTTCTCGAACACAGCCGCGTCTACTGGTTCCAGAACGATGGCGCGCCCGAAATGTATTGTTCGAGCGCCGACTGGATGGAGCGCAACCTGCTGCGCCGCGTCGAAACCTGTTTTCCGATCGTCGATCCGGTGCTCGCCGAACGCGTTTTCAACGAGGAACTCGGCAACTACCTGGCCGATAACGTGAACGCCTGGCAATTGCAGTCCGATGGCAGCTACGTGCGCGTGCAGCCGGTCGACGGTGCGATGCCGCACTCGGCGCAGGACGCGCTGCTGGCCCAGATCGCCCGCTGAGATCACCCTGCTGAAGATCCCGATGCCCGATACCGCACTCAAGGATGGCGAACTGCTGGCGGCCGTCGATCTTGGCTCCAACAGCTTCCACATGGTGGTGGCGCGCTACGTGCTCGGCCAGTTGCGCGTGGTCGATCGGCTGCGCGAAACCGTGCGCATGGCGGCCGGCCTCGACGGCCACGGCGGCCTCGACCCCGAAGCGCTGGCACGCGCGCTCGAATGCCTCGCGCGCTTCGGTGAACGCCTGCGTACGATGCCGCCGCATCGCGTGCGCGCCATCGCCACCAACACCGTGCGCGCGCTGCGCAATCCGCAGACCTTCCTGGTGCCGGCCGAAACCGCGCTCGGCCACGGCATCGAAATCGTGTCGGGCCGCGAAGAAGCGCGCCTGATCTATCTTGGCGTGGCGCAGGGCATGCCGCCGAAAGCCAAGCAGCGGCTGGTGATCGACATCGGCGGCGGCTCCACCGAATTCATCATCGGCCAGGGCTTCGAACCGCTCGAACGCGAAAGCCTGCAGATGGGCTGCGTCGCCACCACGCGGCGCTTCTTCGCCGACGGCAAGTTGTCGCGCAAGCGCTGGAAGGAAGGATTGACGGAAATCTCGGCCGAATTCCAGCAATTCGCGTCGACCTATCGCAGCCGCGGCTGGCAGGAAGTGATCGGCTCGTCGGGCACGATCAAGGCCGCCGGCCAGATTCTTTCCGGCATGAAACTGGTGCGCGGCGCGATCACCGAAGCCGGCCTGGTGGCCGCGCGCGATGCGATGCTCAAGTTCGACAGCATCGGCGACATCGACCTGCCCGGCCTGTCGGAAGAACGCCGTCCCGTGATGCCCGGCGGCCTGCTGATTCTCGAAGCCTGCTTCGCCGAACTCGGCCTCAAACGCATGCAGGTCTGCCAGACCGCGATGCGCGAAGGCGTGTTGTATGACATGCTCGGCCGCGCCCAGCATCGCGATCCGCGCGACGGCTCGGTCGCCGCGCTGGTCGCGCGCTATGGCATCGATACCGAACACGCCGCACGCGTCGAAAGCACGGCGCTCGCCTTGTTCGATCAGGTCGCCACGGCCTGGGATCTCGATGTCGAAGATCGCCTGATGCTGACCTGGGCCGCGCGCGTGCACGAAATCGGCCTGGCCATCGCGCACAGCCAGCACCATGTGCACGGCGCGTATTTGATCGAACATTCCGACATCGCCGGCTTCTCGCGCCAGGAGCAGCAACTGTTGGCCGCGCTGGTGCGCAGCCAGCGCCGCTCGATCGCCAAGCAGGGCCTCGACGCACTGCCCGAACGCGTCGCCAAACCGGCGCTGCGCACACTGTCGCTGCTGCGCCTGGCCGCCCTGCTGCACCGCAGCCACGAACGCGAACCGCTGCCGCCGATCCAGATGCGCGTCGACGAACGTTCGATGGAACTGCGACTGCCCGCCTCATGGCTCGAAGGCCATCCGCTGACGCACGCCGATCTCGACACTGAAGCCGAATACTTCGAGGACGTGGGTTTGAAGCTGGTGGTGAAACCGGCATAGCGCGATGTCGTCGTAGCGCGACGGCATCGGATCGCATCGGCGCAAGTAAGAAGCCCCGCTTTCGCGGGGCTTCGGACATCAAGCAATCGCGTGGCGGGAATCAATCCCCCATCAAGCGCTGCCGGTGCTCCCAGCGCTCCTGTGCATCCAGGCACAGCGTCGCGATGGGGCGGGCTTCGAGGCGGTCGATGCCGATTTCTTCGCCGGTTTCCTCGCAATAGCCGTAGGCGCCGTCGTCGATGCGCTTGAGCGCCTTGTCGATCTTCGAGATCAACTTGCGGTAGCGATCGCGAGTGCGCAGTTCGAGCGAGTTTTCGGTTTCGCGCGTGGCGCGCTCGGCGTCGTCGCCGACGTCGCGCACTTCCTCGCGCAGGTTGTCGATCGTCTGCTTGGACTCTTCCACCAGCTCGGCGCGCCAGTTCATCAGCTTCTGGCGGAAATACTCGAGCTGCTGCGCGCTCATGTATTCCTCACCGGCCTGCGGCTTGTAGCCATCGGGCAGTTCGACGCGTTCGGGCAACGGGTTGAGCATTTGCGGTTCGGTCTGTCCGACGGGGCGTGCGGGCTTCACGGCGGTGGCCTTGATACCGGCGTCGCGCGGGGGTTTGACGGGGGCCGGAGCGGCAGCGGCGGCGGCGGCGCGCGGAGTGTTGCTTTGGGTCATCGCATTCCCTGCGGGTTGTTTCTTGTCGTCCTTGCGTTCCGGCGCGGGTTTCGCCGGCGCAGGCTTGGCAGCGGCTTTCGCGGCTGGCGCGGGGGTCGGGGCGGGCTGCGCCTTGACCGCTGCGGCTTTGACGGGTTCGGCCTTGACCGCTTCGGCTTTGGCCGGCGCGGCCTTCACCGGTGCGGTTTTGACCGGAGCCGCCTTGACCGGCGCGGCTTTCGCGGCGGACTTTTCGGCCGGCTTGGACGCCGCTTTGGCCGGAGCCGCCTTCTGCGCCGGCTTCACCAGTTTCACCACGGCGTTGGTCAGGCGTTTCACCACACCGGCGGCGGGCTTGGCAGCCGCTTTCGCGACCGGCTTGGCCTTCGGCGCGGGTTTGGCGACGGCCTTGGCGGCCGGCTTGCCCTTGGCGGCGGGCTTGGGTTTGGGCATCGGTTTGGCCTTGGCGGCTTTCGCCACCGGGCGCGTGGATGCGGACGCCTTGGCCTTGGCAACAGGCTTGGCGGGCTTCTTCACCGGTTTGGCAACCGGCTTTTTGGCGGATTTCGGTTTGACTGCCACGATATCTGGCCTTTGAATTCCTTGAGCCTCAGCGGCCGCGTGTTATAGCCTGTTGCGATGACCGCGGCAACCTCGGCGAACGCCGGCCTCTTCCACCTGCCGGGACGATCCGCGTGACTTCGCCGGTGATCTGGCTGCTGCGCGGCTACAAGCGCTTCGTGAGCCCCCTGCTCGGGGCGCACTGCCGCTTCCATCCGAGCTGTTCGCAGTATGCGATGGAAGCGATCGATCGGCACGGCCATGTGCGCGGAATCTGGCTCGGCATGCGCCGGCTGGCGCGCTGCCACCCGTTGAACGAAGGCGGCTACGACCCAGTTCCCGAAAGCCCGACCGAACGCCGGCCGGACGACGCGCACCGCCACTGAGCTCGCGGCGCGTCCGGTGCACTATCCTTTCCGGATCGTCCCGACCGGAACCGCACCGATGAGCGAGTGGCTGATCCGCAATGCCCGCGTGGTGAATGAAGGGCGCGAGTTCGATGCCGACGTGCGCGTGCTCGGCGGCCGCATCGACCGCATCGGCAAGGATCTCGCCGCCCGCCCCGGCGAACAGGTGCTCGACGCCGCCGGCCGCTGGCTGATGCCCGGCATGATCGACGACCAGGTGCATTTCCGCGAACCGGGCCTCGAACACAAGGGCGATCTGGCCAGCGAATCGGCGGCGGCCGTGGCCGGCGGCATCACCAGCGTGATGGACATGCCCAACACCAAGCCGCCGACGCTCGACGCGGCGGCGCTGGAAGACAAATACCAGCGCGCGGCCGGCCGCTGCCGCAGCAACTACGCCTTCTATCTGGGCGGCAGCAACGACAATCTCGAAGCGATCCGCAAGCTCGATCCGAAATCCGCACCGGGCATCAAGGTGTTCATGGGCGCCTCCACCGGCAACATGCTGGTGGACGATCCCGACGTGCTCGAAGGCATCTTCCGCGAAGCGCCCACGCCGATCATCACGCACTGCGAAGACACGCCGATGATCGATGCGGCGGTGCAAGCCGCGCGCGAGAAATACGGCGACGACGGCCTCACCGCCGACATGCATCCAGACCTGCGTTCGCGCGCCGCCTGCCTGAAATCGAGCGAACTGGCGGTGGCGCTGGCGACCCGGCACGGCACCCGCCTGCACGTGCTGCACATCAGCACGGCGGACGAACTGGCGCTGTTCGAAGCCGGCCCGCTGATCCGCCGCGACGGTTCGCGCAAACGCATCACCGCCGAAACCTGCGTGCATTTCCTGCGCTTCGCGCGGGCCGATTACACAGCGCGCGGCAACTTCATCAAATGCAATCCGTCGATCAAGGAAGCCTCCGACCGCGCCGCGTTGCTGCGCGCATTGGTCGACGATCGCATCGACGTGCTCGCCACCGACCACGCGCCGCACACGCTGGCCGAAAAACAGCAGCCGTATGCCAGCGCGCCATCGGGCCTGCCGCTGGTGCAGGAGGCGCTGGTGGCGGCGCTCGAATGCGTGCACGAAGGCCATTTCGGCGTGACCAAGGTGGTCGAGAAATTCGCGCACGCGCCGGCGCTGCTGTTCGATGTGTCCGAGCGCGGCTTCATCCGCGAAGGCTATTACGCCGACCTGGTGCTGGTGGAACCGAATGCGCCGTATCTGGTCGAGCGCGGCAACGTGCTGTCGAAGTGCGGCTGGTCGCCGTTCGAGGGCATCACGTTCGGTTCGCGCGTCGCGGCGACTTTCGTCAACGGCGAACTGGCGTGGGATGGGCAGCGCCTGATCGGCGCGCCGGCCGGCCGCCGGTTGGCGTTCGCACGATGAGTTTTTTGCGTGGCAGATCGGTTGGCGCTGTCGTCGCGGCGCTGCTGTGTTTCGCCTTGATGCGCGACGCCGGGGCCACGAAAATCCGCACCGACGTGCCGGCCGAGGTATCGCAAGGCGCACTGGTGATCGGCAACACCTCGCCCGGCGCGCACATCGAATACGAGCGTCGGCAGTTGCAGGCCGATGGTGCCGGCCGCTTCGTGTTCGGCGTCGGTCGCGACGAACGCGGTCCGCTCGAATTGCTGGTGCGGCATCCGAACGGCGCGCAGGAAATCCTGCGCATCGACGTGCGGCCGCGCGACTGGCCGATCGAACGCGTCGACGGCGTGCCGGAAAAAACGGTGAATCCGCCGCCGGAAATCGCCGCGCGCATCGCGCGCGAACAGGCCGCGGTGGCCAAGGCGCGCGAGCGCGACGACGCCCGCAGCGATTTCGCGCAAGGGTTCGTGTGGCCGCTCACCGGACGCGTCAGCGGCCGCTTCGGGCGCCAGCGCATCTACAACGGCACGCCGTCGTCGCCGCATTCTGGCACCGATGTCGCGGCGCCCGCCGGCACCGTGCTGCGCGCGCCGGCCGCGGGCATCGTCACCTTCGCCGATTCGTCGCTGTATCTGACCGGCGGCACCGTCCTGCTCGATCACGGACGCGGCGTGTCGTCGGCCTTCCTGCATCTGAGCCGCATCGATGTGAAAGTGGGACAACGCGTCGAACAGGGCGACGCGCTCGGCGCCGTCGGCGCCACCGGTCGCGCCACCGGGCCGCATATGCACTGGGGTCTGAACTGGTTCGACGTGCGGCTGGATCCGGAGTCGATCGCGCCGCCGATGCCGTAGCATCGCGCGATGACCGCAACCGAGCCCGACGCCACCCCGTACGCCGATCTCGATCCGGAGACCGTGCTCGAAGCCGTCGAAGCGCTCGGCTATCGCTGCGATGGCCGCGTGCTGGCGCTCAACAGCTACGAGAACCGCGTGTATCGCGTCGGACGCGAAGACGATGCGCCGCTGGTGACTAAGTTCTACCGGCCGGCGCGCTGGACCGACGAGGCCATCCTGGAAGAACACGCCTTCGCGATCGAACTTCACGATGCCGATCTGCCGGTGGTGGCGCCGCTGGTCGATGACGACGAAACGCTGCACTACTTCGACGGTTACCGCTATGCGATGTTTCCGACCCAGGGCGGCCACGCGCCGGAACTCGATCGCAAGGACACGCTGATCCGCCTGGGCCAGACACTCGCGCGCATGCACACGGTCGGCGCGCGCGCCCCGTTCGCGCATCGCATCGCACTCGATCTGGACAGCCACGCCTTCGATCCGGTCGACTGGCTGCTCGACAATGCGTGGCTACCGCCCGAACTGGAAAAGCCTTTCGAGCAACTGACCGAAGCGCTGTTCGATCACATGGAAGCCGCGTGGGACCGCGCCGGCGATTTCAGCGTGCTGCGGCTGCACGGCGATTGTCATCCCGGCAATATTCTGTGGCGCGACGATCACGCCCATTTCGTCGATCTCGACGATTGCCTGACGGGGCCGGCGATCCAGGATCTGTGGATGCTGCTGTCGGGCGAGTTGCGCGATCAGCGGCGGCAACTGGATTGGCTGCTCGAAGGCTATCGTTCGTTCCGGCAGTTCGATCTGCGCGAGCTGCATCTGGTGGAATCGCTGCGCACGATGCGGCTGTTGCACTTCAATGCCTGGGTCGCCAAGCGGTGGAGCGATCCGGCGTTTCCGCGGGCGTTTCCCTGGTTCGATGAGCCCAGGCATTGGGAGTCGGTGATTACGCAACTGCAGGAGCAGCTGGCGGCGTTGCAGGAACCGGCTTCGTTGGTTTAAGAGCAGAGCGGGACGCAGAGGACGCAGAGGAAAAAGAAAGGACGCAGAGATTTTTTTGTTGCGTCGTCAATCCAACCATTGCTTGAGCTGCGCATATACGTTTCGATCGCTCAGCAGATCGAAGTGGTTCGTGCCGTGGAAGATACTGCGATTGTTTGCCGGTATTCCGAGGTCGAGTGATGGATCGGGATGCAAGCCGAGTGCGCTGTCGATGGCGACGAGGCCGTCGCCGGGCAGGGATTTCGGCGCGCCCGTTTTCGCTCGCAGCGTTCCGGCGACTGCGTGGCAGGCGACGCCTCGCGGTAGCGGCACGGTGGCTTCGGCGGCGTCGACGCGGCCGTAGCGCAGATCCTTGATGCCGACGCTGCGCACCGCGCCGACTTTCGCCAGCGGTGCGGTGTACGGGCTGGCATTCAAGGCGCGGTCGACGAGGTAGCCGATGCGTTCGAGCGGGGCGCCGTGGTGCGGGGTGCCGAGGAAGGTCATCGAGGAAAGTTTTGCCAGCCACGCGTGCGATTCGCGCGTCGCGGTTTCGCAAGCGCTGCGGGCGACGAGGCCGCCCATGCTGTGGCCGACGATGGCGATGCGTTCGATCGGCACCGGCCAGCGGGTTGGCAGCGTTTCGAGCAAGGCGGACAGCTCGATGCCGTTGGCGGCGATGTGGCGGCCGCTGTTGTAGTGCAGGTAGAGCGGCGTGTAGCCGAGATCGGCGGCGAGTGCGGCGCCGTGATCGTGGCCGTCGCGGCGCCATTGCAGGTCGTTCATGCATAGGCCGTGGATCAGGATCAGCAGTTTGTTGCCGGGTTCGTGCTCGGTTGGTGCGAACGCATCGAACGAGATCGGCTTGCCGCCCTGTCGCAGGGTCATCGGAATCGCGAGCGGATTGCCGGCCAGCGCGAGGCGATCGCCCAGCACACCGTTCATCGCCGCCAACAGGGCTTCGCGCGTCGGTGAAGCCCACGTATCACCGGCGAATGGCGCCAGCGCCTTGTCGATGCCCCAACCCACGCCGCGCGTCACGCCGCGCACGCTGCGATAAACGAATCCGGCGATGCCGCGCGCGTTGCCCGAAGGCTCGGCGCCGACAATCGGCGACACCGCCGCGATGTTGCGATGCATGCCTTCGACGATGTCGGTGACGCCGGTCACCGCATCGATCACCAGCCTCGACAGTCCGCGCAGGTCGGCGGCAACGCCCGCCGCGCGTTCGGCGGCCGACAGGCCGGATCTGGGCCCGGCAGCGCTTTTCCCACGCGATGACTT
This sequence comes from uncultured Chiayiivirga sp., assembly GCA_965653565.1. Classification (GTDB taxonomy): domain Bacteria; phylum Pseudomonadota; class Gammaproteobacteria; order Xanthomonadales; family Xanthomonadaceae; genus JALCLA01. Next base: position 29,486 of record CBFHAI010000007.1, read on the forward strand.
CATCGGTATGACTTCAGGCCTATGGCTATTATTAACTAAACACTATTACCTTATCGACACTATCACGAAGGCCCAACAACCCGGATGGACGACGACAAGCCGCACCTGAAGAAATTCCAGAAGGAACTGGCCGCCGGCACCGTAGCACTGGTGTTGCTGGCGGTGCTGGCGCAGGCGCCGGAGCCGATGTACGGCTATCAGATCGCCAAGAGCCTGGAGCGCGGCGGCGAAAGCTCGCTCGGCGGCAAGCAGAGCGCGCTCTATCCGGTGCTGCGCAATCTGCACGCGGCCGGCCTGCTCGACAGCTTCGTCGAGCCGTCGGTCAGCGGTCCGCCGCGACGCTACTACGGCATCACCGACGAAGGCCGCCGCGTGCTCGGCGAATGGACCCAGGCCTGGTCCGATGCGCGCGATTTCGTCGATTCCATTCTCTCCAAGCTGCCCGAAGGATCCCGCGCATGAGCGCCCAGTTGCCCACCACGATTCCCGCCTACCTCGACCAGTTGCGCGCCAACCTGCGCGATGCCGATGCGGCGCTGTTGCAGGACGCGCTGTTCGATGCCGAGGAATACCTGCGCGGCGAATTGGCCGCGCATCCCGGCGATAGCGAAGCCGCCGTGATCGCGCGCGTCGCCGGCAGCTACGGTGCGCCGGCCGAAGTGGCCGCGATCTATCGCGACACCGAAACGCGCGTCGTGCAGGCGCTGCGCACGCCGCCGGCGGTGCGCCGGCGCGGCCCGCTCGGCCGCTTCTTCGGCGTGGCGGCGGATCCGCGCACCTACGGCGCGCTGTTCTACCTGCTGCTGTCGCTCGGCACCGGCATCGTCTACTTCACCATCGCGGTTACCGGCGTGAGCCTGTCGCTGGGCCTGATGATCCTGATCATCGGCGTGCCGTTCGCGCTGCTGTTCCTCGGCCTCACCCGCGTGCTGTCGCTGGTCGAAGGCCGCCTGATCGAGGTGATGCTCGGCGAACGCATGCCGCGCCGGCCGGTGTATTCCGACCGTACGCTGCCGCTGCGCGAACGCATCGCCGATCTGGTGCGCGATCCGCGCACCTGGTCGACGCTGCTCTACATGGTGCTGATGATGCCGCTGGGGATCGTCTACTTCACCGTCGCGGTGACGGCGCTGTCGGTGTCGATCGCGCTCGCGATCGCGGGCATGGTGCAGACCTTGTGGTGGGTCGGACTGGCCGATTCATGGCGCGACCAGCTGACTTTCACGCTGCCCGACTGGACCGGCCCGTTCGTGGCGCTGGCCGGCGTGCTGCTGCTGTTCGCCTTCCTGCACCTGGCGCGCGGCATCGGGCACGTGCATGCCGCGCTGGCCAAGCAATTGCTGGTGCAGCGCGGTCGCGGGGAGTTGTAGGGCGCGATGTAGTCGTCAGTCGGATTCGAAGCCGTCGGCGAACACGGTGCGTACCGGCAGACCGGCATCGACCAGCACCGCGGCATCGAGCGCCGAGATGTCGTAGCGCGAACCGCGATAGAACACGACGCCGTTCATCAGTTCGTACAACAGGCCGGGCGGCAGATTGCCTTTGGCTTGCAGCGCCGCCTCGAAGGCGGCGCGATCGGCCGACGGCACGCCCTCGCAGGCCGGCGGCACCGGCGCCGCATCGATCCAGGGCACGAAAGCGGCAGCGCGCTTGCGCGGCACCACCGCCGCATTGGCCCAGTGGTGGATATTGCCGGTGGTGAGTTCGGGCGCGCTGCCCCAGGTCGCCAGCACATGCTCGCCGATGAAATGCGACGGCGCGCCCGCTTCGATATGGCGGTCGAAGGTCGACCAGTAAGTCGGCGGCGGCACGCCCTGCCCGTTGGCCCAACCGCTGTAGGCCAGCGCGTGGCCGAGTTCGTGCAGCGCCATGCTCATGGCATCGGTGCGATCCTGCGGCACCGGGAACTGGCGCGATGCCGGTTGCGGATCGAACCAGAGTTCGTCGCGCAGATAATCCGGATTCAACACGATGCGCACATCGGCAGCGGCAGCGTTGGGATCGACGCCGGTGCGCAGTTCGTGCGCCGCGCCCTGTTCGTAGACTTCGCGTCCGTTGACGGTTTCCACCAGGGCGCTGGTGACGCTGAAGCCGGTCGCGAATGCGATGTTCGCGTCGAGCGCGATTTCGATTTCGATGCTGCTCGATAGCGGCAGGTCCAGCAGTGCGGTCCACCGCCGACCGGCTTCCTCGAAATGCGAGGTCAGATAGGCACGGTCGGTTTCGTTCAACTCGTTCGCCGAGGCATCGAAGCTCACCGGGAAGTCGACGGCGGCGTGCGACGCGGGCGCGGCGCCGCCGAAAACAATTGCAGCAATCAACGCCGGCCGGCGCACCCGGCCCATCGCGATCGGGAATCTCGACATCGTTCGGCTCCTGACGGTGTGTCGCTTCCCTGTGCCGGCATTGTCGCGGTTGCCGCAGGCCTCGGGCAATCGCCGCGACGACGCGCTACGCTGTGCCGACCTCGTTCCCGGAGCTGCGCATGTCCCTTTTCGATGCCGCCGTCCTCGCTCTCGCTTTAGTCGCTGCCGCACCGCTCGCGCAGGCCGAAGAAGCCGCCGCGAAGCCGCCGACCACCGGCGATGTGATCGCGCAATCGACGCCGGACGATTGGCGCCGGCCGGCACCGCAGGACACGCTGTACCTGCAGTTGCCGGGCGGGCGCGTGATTTTCGAACTGGCGAAGGATTTTGCGCCGGCGCATGCCGACAACATCCGGCAACTGGCGAAGCAAGGCTATTGGGACGGGCTGGCGATCCTGCGTTCGCAGGACAACTACGTCGTGCAATGGGGCGATCCGGCCGCCGAAGAAGAAAAACCGCGCAGCCTCGGCGAGGCGAAAACCAGATTGCCGGCCGAATTCGCGCGCAAATCCGACGGCCTGCCGTTTGCACCGTTGAAGGATGGCGACATCTACGCGCCGCAGGTCGGCTGGTCCGGCGGATTTCCTGTCGCACGCGACCCGAAAACCGGCCAGGCCTGGCTCACGCACTGCTACGCGATGATCGGTGCCGGCCGCGGCAACGAAGCCGATTCGAGCAATGGCGCCGAGTTGTACGTGGTGATCGGCCACGCGCCGCGCCATCTGGATCGCAATATCACCCTGGTCGGCCGCGTGTTGCAGGGCATGGAACATCTGTCGGTGCTGCCGCGCGGCACCGGACCGCTGGGCTTCTACGAGAAACCCGAACAACGCGTCGCGATTACTTCAATCAAGCTGGCGTCGGAACTGCCGGCAGCGCAGCGCGTCCCGCTGGAAGTGTTCCGCACCGATACGCCGGCCTTCGAGCGCCTGGTGGAAGCGCGCCGCAATCGGCGCGAGGAGTGGTTCCTCGATCCAGTCGGCCATGTCGAGCTGTGCAACGTGCCGATTCCGGTGCGGGTTGCCGACGCGAAGTGATCTGAAAAGCCGGGAGTCGGGAATCGGGATAAGAACCGGCGTCGGTTTTTAATCCCGACTCCCGTCTCCCGATTCCCGCTCTTTCTCTTACCCCGCAAGCAGGGGCATCAATTCTCGAACCCATTGCGGAACACGAGATTGCTGACCGAGTAATTGCTGCCAGCCGACGCCGCGCTTTCGTTGCCCGCCACATCGATCTGCGTCGCGGTCAGCGTGCGGACCCCGGTGCCGGCGACATTGCCATTGCATGACCACACGCCGGCATTGGTCGCAAGCGTGCTGCAAACTTCGACGGCACCGTCTTCGACGATCACCTCGGCCAGCGGCTCGACGCCGGTACCGGAAACCTGCACCGCCGCACTGCCGCTGCCTGCGACCACCGGTGCCGCGGGCGCTGCCGCGGTGCGGTCGATCGTGACCTGGATCGTGGCCGTCGGCGCCGATTGCGCGGCGTCCAGCGAGAAGCGGGCGGCCACGGCGTGGACGCCCGCCACGATCGGCGCACCGACGACGTAGGTGCCGCCGGCACAGGCCGCCGACGCGACATCGGCGCCATCGACGATCAGCGTGACGCTGTCCGCGCCGCTGCAGGTGCCGGTGAAATCGGGCTGCAGCGCGTTGGTGAGGCGGTCGTCGTCGAAGCGGCCGGTGTCGCTGATGGCATCGAGCAGCGGAACGGAACCCGCCGGCGCGGCATTGCCGAGCGCGAAGCCGGCGTCCTGCAATCCGGCGCTGGCCAGCACGAAATAGTCACCGGGGGTGGCGTTGGCGGTGAAGACGGGCGAAGTCGCGATGCCATCGATGCCGGTGGTCACCGTCACCGAGGCATCGTCGCCGGCAAACGTGCCCGAGGCACCGGCGAGCGGCGCATCGAAGGTCACCTCGACGCCGGCGCGCGGCACATCGTCGGCACCGACGACGCGCGCGCTCAGCGGCAACGCGAACGCGGCGCCCGGCAGCGCCGACTGCGGCGTGCCCGACACGGCCTCCACTTGCAGGCACAGGCCCTGATCGTCGCGTGTCAGTTCGAACGGCAGGCCGTTCAAACCGGTGAAGGCGATGTTGTCGATTTCCCAGCCCGGACCGCCGGCGGCGGCATCGGTAGCGATGCCGAAACGCACACGCACATCACCGGCCGCGCCGGGCAGATCGTCGAGCGTGATCGTGCGGTCGACGAAGGCCGGATAGCCGGCGCTGGCATCGCTGAAAACGCGCCGGCCGGCGAGCGGATTCTGCGAAATGCCGGTCAGGGTTCCGTCGTAGTGCATGGCCGAGGTGTAGGTTTCCAGATCGACCCAGTTCTGGCCGTCGTCGGTGCTGATTTCGATCAGGCCGCCGTCCCACACCGTGCCGTCGTATTCGAACGAATAGCGATGGCGCAGCGTGAACGACAGCGGCGTGCCCGGCGCGTGCGGCAACGGCGGCGAAATCAGCCAGGTGACGCCCGGCCCGCTCAGGTCCGGTCCGAAAGCGGCGTGCTGGCCCGGGGCGATTTCGCGCCGGGTCCACAGATTGGCCTCGCTCGCGCCGCTTTCCGTGAGGACGTCCCAGCGCAAGGTCGGCGATTCGAAGCCTTCCGCGCCCGCGGCCTGCGGCACGTAATCGACGTGCGCGACGATCGCCGCGCTCGGCGTGGCGGCGAAGCTGCCGGCGACGATCTCGACGTCGAACTCGATGGTCTGCATCGCGTTGGCGCCGCTCAGCGACACCGGCACCTTGACCACGGTTTCGGAGGTCGGCGCGAGCACCGGCAGCGCGAACGCGGCGCCCGCCGGGAAGGTCACGCCCGCGGCCGCCGTCGACAGCGTGACGGTGCCGGCGACACTGTCGGCCAGCCCGTTATTGCGCAGCCGCACATTCAACAGACCGGTTTCGCCCGAGTCGAGATAGCCGTCGGCATCGCAGTATTGCGGTTGATCGTCGGCCGTCAGGCCGGCGAGGTGCACATCGGGATCGAGCGTGAAGCTTTCCACCGCGCCGGCATTGGTATCGTCGTTCACGTCCGGCGCGATCGCGCCGCTGCCCAGCCCGCGCGCCGCGAAGGCCTGCGCGCAGATGCGGAAATCGTCGGCGTCCTGGCTGGCGATCACGCTCAGCAGCGCATCGCGCGCATCGACGAAGGTCGGCGACGGCGGCGACATCTTGTAGCTGCCCACGAGATAACGCGTCATGCGGTCCTGCGCTTCGACGAAGCTCAGGCGCGCATCGTCGGCCAGCAGGCCGGCGTAGCACGACCACAGCATATTGGCCCACACCTCGCCGACGTTGTGCACTTCGGCATTGTCCGGGTGGGCGCCCTGCGCCGGCGGCCCGACCGGCAGCGCGACACCCGAACCGATGTGCCGGAAGGTGAGCGGATTGCGGGTCAAATCGGCGGAATACGGATAACGCCGCAGACCGAAGTAGAAACTATTGTTGCCGGGGGCGCCGAACGCATAGCCCGACGCCGAGTACACGCCATTGAAGTTGGCATTCGACGGCGCGGCGACATCGTCGCCCTCGCGCACGATCATCAGCATCGCGTGGAAATCGCCGAGGCCTTCGCTCATGCCCGCGCCCTGCGAGCCGAACAGGCTGGGAATCATGCGATAGCTGATGTAGTGGCCCCACTCGTGCGCCACGATGCCGTTGTCGATGGTGCCGTCGCGGTTGGGCGCCGTGCCGGTGAAGACGTACATCTGCATGCGCGGCGACGAACCGTCGGCGGGCACGCTCATGTTGGCATTGTCGGTGCCGGAATAATCCTGCGCCTCGGCCAGCAGCACATCGCCGTCGACGCCGCCGCGACCGTAGTTGTCGGCCTGCGCGTTGCCGGAAGCTTCATCGAAACCGGCGTCGTAATACCAGTCGTGCAGCCAGTTGTTGACGTAGAACAGCTGCGTCACCGCGGCCTGGACCTGGGTGGCGTTGGCGGCTGGGGCAAGCAATACGTCGTAGACGCGATCGAAGGTATTGGCCGACGTGGACGCCGCACGCACATCCAGCGCGCCGCCGAAACCATTGGGCGCGCTGCGATCGGCATAGGCATCGACGTTGTTGCCGAGCGTCTGGGTGGCGGCCGGCGGCAGCCACTCGTCATTGGTGCTGATCGGGCCGTTCTGCAACGTGATCAGGTCCGGCGCAATGAAGGGCGGCTGGAAACCGTTCGGCGTGCCGGTCGGATGCGGAATGCCGCCGCGACCCTGCGGGCCGATGTACGGCGTATGCGGCGGTTGCGCATCGGCCCACACGCGATAGGAAAAATCGGCGTCGTGGGTCAGCGACTGGCGCAGCAGCAGACTGCCGTCCTTAGCTGAAATCACATAGCCGTAAAGATGGGCCGACGTGCCATTGGCGATCTCCGCTTCGAGGTAGTAGGCCGGCACGAGGCCTTGCGGCAGGCGGAAAAACACCGGCCTGGCGCGCAGAGCATCGGCGTGACCGCCATCGATCGCGGCGTTGAAATGCAGGTAGCCGGCGGCGTCGGGCGTATCGGACTGCGCCTGCAGTTCGATCGCGTCGCTCGCGAAATGTTCGGCCAGCGCCGTGCTCACCGCCTGTCCGGCGGTCTTGTGGAACAACGTCCGCGCCTGCCCGGCGGCGATGCTGCTCGTGCTCGCCGCGTAACCGCCGATCGCGCGCAGCGAACCGTCGGCATCCATCAGCACGCTGGTGCGTTCGTTGAAGATGTCGATGCCGTCGATCTTCGCTACGAATTGCACGATGGCCGCGCCGTTCGCCAGCCGCTGCGTGTTCGCCACCGTGAGGCGATCGACTTCGGCGCGCGTCACGCGATAGGCCGGCGCCAGATCGCGCAAAGCGGCGCGGGCGGCGTTCTCCGGGCCGCTCAGCGCCAGCGGCGGACGACCGCGCGCCAGCCGCCCGGTCGGCTGCAGAAAGGTCGGGATGCCCAGGCGAGGATGCACCGTCACGCGATAGCTGTCGCGCGCCTGCGCAACGGCGCGCGACGCCACCGCGGCGTCGACCGGCGCCTGCGCCCACATCGCGTGATAGTCGGCCGGCGCGCGCGACTGCGCCTGCACTCCGGCCGCCAGCGTCAGCGCGGCGATCGCGAACGTCAGTGCGACCGACCGCGGCAGCACGCGCGCGGCAGGCAAAGCGCGGGCAACACGGCCCGGCACGAAGGCCGCGCAGGAAAGGATCGACATCTGGATTCCCCGAAGTTGAATGATCGCCGCCCGAGCCCCCCGGTCGGCGTACGGCCGGATTATCGCACGGCCCGATACAGCGGCAGCACGGCGAGCGGCACGCCGGGCGTCACCAGGTGTGACGTCGAAAACGCCAGGCGACGCGGCAAACGACGAGGGCGCCACGCGGCGCCCTCGTCTTCATCCGCATCAGTTCCTTTCGAACGGGCCCTTTCGACCGAGCCCCGTTCGACTACACCGCCCGCATCAGAACGTATGCGCCAACCGCACGAACCACGCCGCGCCGTTCAAACCGAACTGCACGCTTTCGTACACGTGGCCGTTGTCGGTTTCGTTCGGATCCTGCCGCGTCGGCTTGGCGTTGAACACGTTGGCGCCGCCCACGGTGAGCTTGGTGTGCTCGTTGAAGCTGTAGGTCAGGCTCATGTCGGCCGACGTCTTTTCCTGGTACTTCTGGTTCGGCACCGGCGGACCGGAGAACGTGCCCAGTTCCTGGCGGCCGAAGTGGATGAATTTCACCACCGGATTCCAGTCGCCGAAGCTGAAGTCGAAACCGAGGATGGCTTTCAGGCTCGGCACCCCTTCTTCGATGAACAGGCGTTCGCGCGGTTCGAGCAGCACGTCTTCGCGGCCGGCGAGTGCGGCCGGCGCATTGATGCCGGTCACGTCGGTGTCGGCATAGCTGACGCCCAGGAAGGTTTCGACCGAACCGCCGTTGTCGAACTGGCGATCGTGCGACAGCGTCAAGTCGACGCCCGAGGTGCGCGTATCGACCGAGTTGACGAAGAACTGCGCCTGGCCGACGCCGAGCTCCTGCAGGATTTCGCCGATGGTCGGATCGTCGATGCCGAAGCGGCCCGACAGCACGATGCGATCGTCGATCTCGATGCGATAGGCATCGAGCGTCAACGACAGCGCGTCGGTCGGCGCCCAGGTGAAACCGACGGTGGCGCCGGTCGAGGTTTCCTCGGTGAGTGCCGGAATACCGGCCGCGGTGGCGATCACGCCGCCGTTCGGCGCCAGCACCACATCGAGCGGTTCGCCGCTGATGAAATCGGTGAAGGTCGACGAGAAATACGCCTGCTGCAGCGACGGCGCGCGGAAACCGGTGCTGATCGAACCGCGGATCGTGGTGCTGTCCGTAGCGCGATAAGCGAGCGCGATTTTACCGTCCAGCGTCGAGCCGAAATCGTCGTATTCCTCGAAGCGCAGCGCGAAGCTGCTGGTCACCGCTTCGCTGAAATCGATTTCGACATCGCCGTACACCGCCCAGCTGTCGCGATCGGCATCCACTTCGTCGGCCGGCTGGAAGCCCGGGAAGCCCTGGCTGCCGGCGTTGCCGCCCTCGCCCACCCCGTCGGCATCGACGTACGAACCCAGTTCGCCGGCGAAGATTTCGTAATTCTCGGTGCGGAATTCGGCACCGAACGCGAGGTTCAAGCCGTTGTAGACGCCATCGTAGAAGCGCGTGAAATCGAGATTGGTGGTGTTCTGCTGGAACTGGAAACCGCCGGCGTCGAAGGAACTGGCGCTGCGACCCGGGCCGCCGTTCAACAGATCGAGATTGGCGATCGAGGCGTTGAGCGTGTTGCTGATGTCGTAGATGAATTCGTTGGAGCCATAAGTGGTCGACAGATCGGTGCGCCACTCGCCGAAGTTCCACCACACGCCGAGGATCGCCGAACGGTCTTCGATGTCGCCGTTGATGAAGGGCACGAAGCCGTCCGGATACATCGCTTCGGAGTTGCGCGACGGGATGTCGTCCGAACCGATGCCGCCGCGCGCGAACGCGGCCGACGAAGCGTCGCGATTCTGCGCGCCGAGCGTGAAGTAGACGGTGGCGTCTTCGCCGATCGGGGTTTCGCCGTTGAGGAACACGGTCTGGTTCTCGACCGCCGAATCGCCGATCGTGCGCGGATTGTCTTCCGGTTCGGAGCGATCCGAACGGCCGCGATCCATCCACTCGCCGGTCACCGCCAGCACGCCGTCGCTGCCGAAACCGAAGCCGCAGTAAGCCGACGCGAGCTGGTTTTCGCCGTCGCCTTCGGTGTATTCGCCATAGCCGAGCACCGCATCGCAGCCGCGGCTTTTCTTCAGCGCGATGTTCATCACGCCGGCGATCGCGTCCGAACCGTATTGCGCGGCGGCACCGTCGCGCAGGATTTCGACGCGCTCGACGGCCAGCAGCGGAATCGTCGACAGGTCGGTGCCGGTGTTGCCCCGATTGCGGGCGCCGAAGATGTTGACCAGCGAGGTGGTGTGGCGGCGCTTGCCGTTGAGCAGCACCAGGGTCTGGTCCGAACCCAGGCCGCGCAGCGAAGCCGAGTCGACCAGGTCGGCGCCGTCGGCACCGGTCTGGCGCGTCGAGTAATAGGACGGCGCGGTGTATTGCAGGCTTTGCATCAGATCGAACTGCGCGCCCTGTTCGGCGGCTTTTTCCATCGGAATCACGTCGATCGGCACCGGCGTTTCGGTGGCCGAGCGGCCGACGCGGCGCGAGCCGACGACCTGGATGCCTTCGAGGGTCGTGGCCTCGTCCGCCTCCGTCCCCTCGTCCTGCGCCTGCGCCACGCGCGGCAGCAGACCGTCACCCGCCATCCACAACGACAGGCCCAGACCCACGGCCATCCACAATCGATTGCGCTTCATTGATTATTCCCCGAGGCAAGTTTGATCAGGCGACGGCCGGCTCTCCCGGAGGCCGGCCGTCGCGGCTTGCCGGCGGTTGGAGCGTTCTGATGCGCTCTGTGGCCGGCGCGTCAATCTACGCTGGGGGTGAATTCGCCGTCCAGCGGGGAAGCGCGGTGGGGCTGTCGGTTGCGTCGGGGATGGGCTGCGTGGCGTGGATTTTCCGGCGCCCGCCGATCACGCCATCGAGACACGATTGCGGCCGGCGTGTTTGGCGGCGTAGAGCTGGGCGTCGGCGGCGGAAACCAGTTTTTCGTGGTGGGTTTGCGAGCCGTCGTGGTGGACCAGGCCGAGGCTGACGGTCGCGCGCAGGCCGGGGGCGAGGCCGTGCAGGTCGAGGGTTTCGACCGCGGCGCGCAGGCGTTCGCAGGTGGCGGCAGCGTCGAGCGCGGCGCTGCCGGTGAACAGCAGGGCGAATTCTTCGCCGCCGTAGCGGGCGATGAAGATTTCCGGCGACGTGAACCGCCGCATCGTGTGCGCGAGTCGCCGCAGCACTTCGTCGCCGACGGCATGCGAGAACGAGTCGTTGATCGGTTTGAAATGATCGACGTCGGCCATCGCCACCGCGACCGCCGTGTGCTCGCGCCGCGCGCGTTCGAAGGCGACGGCCAGGCGCGCATCGAATTCGCGCCGGTTCGGCAGGCCGGTGAGCGAGTCTTCGCTCGCCAGTCGCGCCAGCGCTTCGGCCTGTTGCCGCAGCGCTTCGAGCAATTGCGATTTCTCCTTGTCGGCGAGCGCCAGGCGGTCGGCCTGGTCGGCCAGGTCGCGCGTGCGTTCGGCCACCAGCACGGCCAGGTGCTGTTCGTTCTGCCGCGCGCGATTGATCCGCCAGCGCAGGCCGGCCCAGGCCAGCAAGGCGGCCGCCAGCAACACCGCGCCGCGGAACAGCGTGGTTTCCCAGTAGCGCGGCACCACGGTGAATTCGCGCATCGCCGCCGCCTCGCTCCAGGCGCCGCCATTGCTGGCGATCACCTCGAAGCGATAGGGGCCGGCCGCCAGGTTGGTATAGGTGGCAAGCCTTGCGCTGCCCGAGTTCACCCACTCGGTTTCGTAGCCCACCAAGCGATGCCGGTAGCGCACGCGTTCGGGGATGCGCAGGCTCAATCCGGCATAGCGGATTTCCAGTTTGCGCGGGCCCGACTCGAATTCGAGCGCGGAAATGGGCAGGATTTCGACCCCATCGACGGCCACGCTTTCGATCGCGACCGGCGGCGCCGCGCCGGAAATATCGAGGCGCCGCAGCGGATCGATCACGCTGGCGCCGCTGGCGGTGGCGAACCACAACCGGCCGTCGGCGGCACGGATCGCGGCCGACTGCGAACCGCCGTTGCATTGGGTGTCGCTCATGCCGTCGAGGTGATCGAAGGCCTGCGCTTCGAGGCGGAAGGTCGGATCGTCGGCCGCGCGTTCGGCCTGCGCGCGCGCGACGCGGAAGGCGCCCTTGTTGCTGCACATCCACAGTGCACCGGCACCATCGTCGACGATCTGGAAAATCGCGTTGTGCGGCAGCCCCTGCGCCACGCCGATGCTGGCGAAACGGCCGTCGCGGCCGCGCACCAGACCGTCGTTGGTGCCGGCCCACAAGGTGCCGTCGCCCTGCATATGCAGACTGAAGACGTCGCGCGCCGGAAAGCCGTTCGACTGATCGAATTTCTCGAAGCGTTCGCCGTCGTAGCGCGCCAGACCGTTCGAGGTGCCGATCCACAGATCGCCATCCGGCGCGGCGGCGAGCGCCATCACGTAATTGCGCGGCAGTCCGTCGGCCGTGGTGTAGCTGCGCAGTTCGCCGGCCTGCCAATGCGCCAGTTCGGCATTGGTGCCGATCCACACGCTGCCATCGGCGCGCGGCAGCATGGCGCGGATCTGACGATCGGCGAGCGCCGCGGTGCCGGGCACCGGCTCGATGCGGCCATCGACCATGCGGGCCACGCCGGCGCCGTAACTGCCGATCCACAGCGCGCCGCCGGCATCCTCGGCCAGCGACAACAAGGATTCACTCGGCAGGCCATCGGCCTGCTGCCAGCGTTGCAGTGCGCCGTGATGCAATCGCGCCAACCCGCCGCTGGTGGCGAACCACACCGCGCCGGCGGCGTCGTCGGTCACCGCGCGCACGTAGTCGTCGGCCAGGCCGCGGCGGCGATCGATGCCGGCGAACGGCAGATCCTTCAACTGCGCCAGGCCGGCGCTGGTACCGAGCCACACCGAGCCTTCGCGATCTTCCAGCCACGACACCATGCGGTTCTGCGGCAAACCCAGGCTGCTGTCGAGCATTTCGGCGCCGCGCGCGCCGAGGCGCCAGAGCCCGGCATCGATGGTGCCGACCCACAGATTGCCGTCGCGATCGCGCCCCAGCGTGGTGATTTCTCCACCGATCGACGACTGCCTCGGATCGCGCGCGAAGCGGACGCCGTCGTAACGCCACAACCGCCAGCCCGACGACAGCGTGATGCCACCGTCGCTGTCGATTTGCATCGCGCGCACCGAGGCCGCGGGCAAACCGTGTTCGCGCCCGAACGGCTGCACGCGATCGCCGTCGATGCGATCGAGCCCGGCGCCGTGCGCGACGTAGATGCCGCCGTCCGGCGCTTCGGCGAACTGGTACACCGTGTTGTGGCCGAGCCCTTCGGCGCGGCCGAAGCGGGTGATGCCGGCGGCGTCCATGCGCAGCGCGCCGGCCTCTTCGCCGGCCACCCACAAGGCGCCGCGCGAATCCTCGAACAGCGCCATGATTTCGTCGAAAGCGAAACCGGTTTCACGCGCAAAGCGCTGCCAGCGGCCGGCGTTGAAGCGCAACAAGCCGCCGCGCGCGGTGCCCACCCACAACCCGCCGTCGCGCGCCACCGCCAGTGCACGCACGCCGTTGCCGTTCAACTCCGGCGTGTTGGCGCGATCGAACACGCGGAACTCGATGCCGTCGTAGCGCGCCAGCCCTTCCCAGGTGCCGGCCCACAGATAGCCGTCCGGCGTCTGCGCCATCGCCATCACCATGTTGTGCGGCAGGCCGGCGCTCGAATCGCGCAGTGCGATGGTGAATTCGGTGAGCGGCCGTTCGGCATCGAGCGCAGCGGCCGGACGCAGGCATAGCAGCGCCAGCAACGCTGCCGCCATGGACATGGCTTGGGCGGCGCACCTCGGATCGCACGCCGGACCAGCGCCAACGCCCTCGCCCCGCCTGTGCTGCATCATCGACTCCACCCTGGGCAGCCAGCATCGGCGAGGCGCCGCAGGGAAGCAACTCGCAGACGCTACGGTTGTCCGCCGAAAGACCCCGCAGGTCGGCTGCGGGGTGAGTTGCAACGATTCATTGCAATTGGGGTGCGCTGGCGAATGAAAAACGCTGCGCAGCCGGCGCGAATGCAAAAATCCCGGCGGCTGGCCATCGTACGCAATGGCAAGATTGCGTGGACTTGCGCTGATTGGCGGGCAGGCGGGAATCCAGTGACTCTGAAGCGTGCCGCTCTTCGCGTAGGCAAAAACTCAAACCCGCCCTTTCCCCAGCAACCTCGCCTCCGCCACCCCATGCTCCACCCAGCGCGCATCGAACCCCCGTTCGGTGAGCAGGAACGTCGCCGAGGCGCTGCGGCGTCCGGTGTCGCAGTAGACGATCAGGGGGCGGCTGGCGTCCATGCTGCGTACTTCGCTGCGCAGGCGGCGCAGGGGCAGGTTGACGGCGCCTTCGAGGTGGCCGCGGGCGAATTCTTCGGGCAGGCGCACGTCGACGAGAATCGCGCCGATCGGGATTGCATCGAGGTTCGCTCGGTTCATCAGTGGGTCGCGCAGCAGGCGGGCGAAATCCTGCGCGGCCAGGCGCACCAGCGAGCAGCGCGTGAGGGCGCGCACGGTAGCGTTGCGTGGGTCGCCGGAAACGAGGGCTTCTTCGCCGAAGCCCTGGCCCTGGCCGATGCGGTCGAGTTCGCGTTCGCCGGTGCCGGCGGGGTCGCTGAGCAGCACTTGGCACAGGCCGTCGGTGACGACGTAGTAGTAATCGCCCGCTTCGCCCTGACGGATGATGCTTTGGCCGGCGGCGAATTCGACCTGTTCGACGCAGGCGATGATCTGCGCGATGTTGGCCGGTGGGATGCGATGGAAGGCGGCATTGCGCAGCATCGCGCTCATCCAGTCCTGCGCTTCGCCGTCGTCGAACTCACGCACGTCGACGGCGCCGGTCTGGGCCCAGGTCAGCATCAGGTCCAGATGCACACGGTCGATGAAAAGCACCTGCGCGGCGCGCGTGCAGGTGGCGGTGACGGCGCGCTTTTCGCCGGACGACAGCGCGTAGCGCGATTCTTCCGTTTCACCCGCCACCAGGCGCGCACCCAGCTCGCTCACCAGTTCGACTTCGCCGGCCACCAGATAGGCGACGGTTTTCGCCGCGTCGCCGCGATGGAACAGCACCTGGCCCGGTTGATAACCGGCGATATAGCTGTGGCGCGCGAGTTCGGCGCGATCGGCCGGCGATAGCGAATGGGTGGGAACGAAGTGCCGGAAGACGCTGAGGTTGATCATGGAGTCCGTCGATGACGCCGATGCGCGGCAGCCTGCCCAATGCGGCCGACCGAGGTCAAGCATAACGTTGCGCAGCACGGCGCGGCGCATCGACCGCGGCCGTCCCGTTTTTTGATCGCAAAAAAAAAACGGCCGGCATGCGCCGACCGTTTTTTCGTGACGCGATGCGGGCTTAGAACTTGTAGCGGAAGCCCAGCTGCAATGCCCAGCGCGATTCGCCGGCGCGATCCTTGCGGCCGAACTCTTCTTCGCTGACCACGTCGAAGATGTAGCGACCGGTTGCCGGATCGATACCGGCGAAGTTCACGAAGCTGCGCGCCGAACCGCCGCCCGACTGGAAGAACACCTCGTCGACGTGGCCCCAGTCCTTGTTGATCAGGTTGCCGACATTGAGCACGTCGAGCCAGATCTCGGCCTTGTGGTCGTTGAAGAAGCCGGGCAGTTCCTGCGAGAAACGCATGTCGAAGCTGTTGACCCACGGCGCGAACGACGAGTTGCGATCGAGCGCGCCGCCGGTGGCGAGGAGGCCGTTGCGCTGCGCGATTTCCCAGAAGCGCGCTTCTTCCGACGGATCGGTGAACATCACGTCGCCCGGGCCTGCCGGCATGTACATCAGATCGTTGCCGATCACGTTGTCGCCGTTGGCGTCGTTGTTGAACACCCAGCTGTACGGCTTGCCCTTGCGGCCTTCGTAGAACATCGACACTTCGGTCTTCAGATCGCTGAAGAAGAAGTGACGGTACGAAATCGCGGCGCTGAAGCGATCGCGATTGATGTAGGCCGAACGACTGGCGATTTCCTCACCCGGATTCAACGCGGCATGGCTGCCGAAGTTGGAGATCGCGCGCGAAGAGGTCAGCGGATTGACTTCGGTCGCGTTGGTGTAGGCGTAAGCCACGGTCCAGGTCAGGTTGCTGTCGGTGGTGTAGGGCTTGGCCAGCGAGAGCGTCAGCTGCTGACCATCGCCCTTGTTCGTCTGGCGTGCGATGACGACGTCGTTGAAGCCGGCGATCGTGCCATTGCGGGCCGTGCCGTTGAAACGGTTCTGCGACGCGTTGTAGTTGCCCGGTGCCAGCGACCGCCAGTAGAAGTTGCGGCCGTCCGGACCCTGCGCACCAACCGTACCCAGATTCAGGTGCTCGTAGTAGATGCCGCTCTCGACCGAGGTCAGGATCAACTCGGCGCTGCCGACCGTGCCCCACCACGGCAGTTCGTGATCGAACGCGAGGTTGGCCTTCCACACCGACGGCTGTTCGAGATCGTCCTCGATCACGTCGACATCGGCGCGCGGGCCGGAACCGGCGGCGAACTCGGGCTGGTTGTTCGGATCGGCGCTGAACACCGGACCGCCCGTGGCCGGGCAGTTGGCGAAACCGCCGGTGCCGCAACCGAAGGCCGTGATGGTCAGACCGTTGTTGGTGAACGGGTTGGCCAGCCAAACATTGGCCGCCGCGCCCTGGAACAGGCCCACGCCGCCGCGCAGCTGGGTCGGACGATCCCAGTCGAAGGTGTAGTTGAAGCCGAAGCGCGGCTGGAGCAGCGCGTTGCCGTCGATGGTGGCGTCGTTGCGGATGCCGAACGCGGTGGCGAACGCCTGGTTGAACGGCGGTTCGTCGTCGATCTGCGGGATGTCGTAGCGCAGGCCGAACATCAGCGACAGGTTGTAGTTGACGTTCCACACGTCCTGCACGAACAGGCCGATGTTGTCGAGCGTGTAGGCCGCAGCGGCGTCGTCGAGCACGCCGGAGGTCGAAGTGCGGTAGCTGTATTCGCGCAGCGGATCGTTGTTGCGGAACGCTTCGAGGCTGCCGTAGCGGTAGCGGCCGTAGTACGAATCGAGGAACAGGTTGTAGACGTCGTTGGATTCGAAATCGACACCGGCCTTGATGTCGTGGTCGCCGACGTACAGGTTACCCGCGAAATAGGCGTTGAGCGTCTGCGTTTCGAGCACGTTGGCCTGGCGGAACTGCTCGGTGCCGAACCGGAAGTTGTCGTTGCCGAAATCGATCTGCACCTGCGGCTGATTGCCGAACACCGAAGGCGTGCTCACGTAATCGCGGTAAGACACGCGGGCTTCGGTGGAGAACGAATCGCTCCAGTCGCTGAACAGTTCGACGACGTAGTTGTCGAATTCCTTTTCCTGCGTGTACCAGTAGCTCGACAGCGAGAAGAACGTGGTGCCGAAACCCGGCAGGATCGCTTCGGACTGTTCGGTGGCGCTCAGGCGCACCGAGGCGCGGTGGCTTTCGGAGATGTTCCAGTCGAACTTCGCCAGCATCGACTCGACTTCGGTGTCCAGGCCGCCCGGATTCACCGCACCGGCATTCATGCCACGGCTGTTGGCGATCGAGATCACTTCATCGACCTGCGCCTGCGTGATGCGCGTGCCGAACGGGCCGGCGCCGAGGTCCGGACCTGCCGCGGAGACTTCCGTCTTGTCGTAGTTGAGGAAGAAGAACAGCGTGTCCTTGATCAGCGGGCCGCCGAAGGTGGCGCCGTAGCTCTTGTCTTCTTCGAAACCGTTGAAATCGACGCCGCGATCGTCGGTTTCGCGCAGCCAGTCGCCGTCGCGATAGGTGCCGTAGACCGAGCCGCTGAATTCGTTGGTGCCCGACTTGGTCACCGCGTTGATGTTGGCGCCGGTGTACCCCTTCTGCGTCACATCGTAGTTGGCGATGTTCAGCTGCACTTCCTCGATCGCGTCGAGCGAGATCGGCTGGCGGATCGTCGGCAGGTTGTTGGATTCCAGGCCGAAGGTGTCGTTGGTCGTCACCGAGTCGATGGTGATCGAGTTGAAGCGCGAGTTCTGGCCAAGGGCGGAGATTTCCGAGCGCTCCTTGTCGGTCTGCGAGATGCGCGGATCAAGACGCGCGTAGTCTTGCAGGCTGCGCTGGATCGACGGGAAGGAATCGATCTGCTCGCGCGTCACGTTCGAACCGGCGCCCATGCTGTCGGGCGTGAAGATGCTCGACTGCGAGGCGGCGACCACTTCGACGGCCTCCAGCGTGGTGGCGGCGTCGAGATCGACGTTCACGGCCGAGGTCTCGCCCAGCAGCAGGAACACGTTTTCCGAGGCTTCGCCCTGAAAACCGTCCTTCTGCACGGTGACCGTGTACGGTCCACCGACGCGAAGGCCGCGCGCGGCGTAGCGACCTTCCGCATCGGTCGTGGCACGGCTCGTGGTTCCCGACGGCGTGTGCACGATCGTGACCTGCGCGCCGCTCAACGGCGCGCCGTCGGCGCTGGTAATGCGACCAGCCAGGTTCGCGGAGGTGTTCTGCGCGTAGACCGGGGCGGTCGCGAGCAGAATGGCGAGGGCGCCGGCGAGGCGCTTTACTCGGAGCTGATTCTTCATGGATGGATGCCCTGATAGCCCGACAAATGATTAAGGATGCGAGGCGGTAAAACCGCACAAAACCGGACGTGCGACGCAGGCCCTTGCCCGCATCGCGACTGACCGAAACCCGTATCCGCTCAACCGGCAGCGCGCCCGAGAACCCCCCAGGCCCGGCATCCGGTTAACCGCAGTTTAACAGCAGACGATGACACTTTTGTAACCCATCACACGGATGTCACACGGCCCGGCCGGCCGGTTCTAGCCCGGCGCGAGGTAGCCGCGGACCCCGTCGAGGAACATCTGCACCGACAAAGTGACCAGCAACATACCCATCAGGCGCTCCACCGCGGTGAGCACGCGGGTGCCGAGCACTTTGTAAAGATAGGTGGCGGAAAACAGGATCGCGGCGGTCGCCAGCCAGGCCAGGAACAGCGCCAGGCTCCAGTCGGCCAGCCGGCCGGGCTCCGAACTGCCCATCAGGATCACCGCCGCCATGCCCGACGGCCCGGCCACCAGCGGGATCGCCATCGGCACGATGAAGGGCTCGCCCTCGGGCAACTCGCCGAGCAGGCCCTCGGGCGTCGGGAAGATCATCCGGATGCCGATCAGGAACAGCACGATGCCGCCGGCGATCGACACCGACTCTTGCCGGATGTGCATCGCATCGAGGATCAGCTTGCCGCCCCACAGGAAAACGAACAGCACGCCGAGCGCGATCAGCATCTCGCGCAGCAACACCACCCGCCGCCGTGCTGGCGACAGCGGTTTGAGCAGGCTGAGGAAGACCGGGACGTTGCCCAGTGGGTCGAGGATCAAGAACAGCAGGATGGCGGCGGAGATGGTGGTCATGGGTTCACGCCGCGACGTCGAGCACCGTGCCGCGCTGCGCCATGCCCGCAGCGCTGAGCAGGTGCACGCAGACCGGCGCGTAGGCGGCGGCCTCGGGAATCGCCCCGGGATTCTCCGCAAAATAGGCCTTGCCGCGCAGCGACGTGCGCATCGGCCCCGGTTGCAATCCGTGCACGCGCACCGGCGATTTCTCGGTTTCGTCGTGCAGCACCGACACTGCGCCGACCAGGCCGTGCTTGGCGATGCCGTAGCCGCCCCAGAAGGCGCGGCCGGCGCGGTCCGGATCGTCCAGCACGAACACCACCGCGGCATCCGGGCGCAAGCGCAGCATCGGCAACAGCGCGCGCGTCAGCAGCAGCGGCGCGGCCAGGTTTACGTGCAGCGCGCGCAGCAGTTCTTCCGGCGCGGTGTTTTCGATCGAGGACAGCCCCTTGAACTCGGCCGCGCAATGCAGCACGCCGTCGATGCCGCCGCAGTCGCGCTGCAGGGCCTGGGCCAGGTCGTCGTAATCATCGGGCGAGGCGCCTTCCAGATCGAGCGGATAGATCGCCGGCTGCGGCGCGCCGCTGGCGACGAGCGCGTCGTACAGGCGGCCGAGCTTCGGCACGCGCCGGCCGAGCAACACCACGGTGGCGCCGGCCGCCGCGCAGGCGCGCGCCGCCGCATCGCCGAGCGCGCCGCTGGCGCCGGTGATCAGGATGGTGCGGCCGGCGAGCGCATCGGCCGCCGGCTGGAAGTCGACCGCCTGCGGCATCAGGCCGCCTTCTGCGCGTCGGCCACCATGCGCGCGAGCTCGCCCTTTTCGTGCAGCTCGACGGTGATGTCGCAACCGCCGATCAGTTCGCCGTGGATGAACAGCTGGGGGAACGTCGGCCAGTTCGAATAGCGCGGTAGATTGGCGCGGATTTCGGGTTCCTCGAGCACATTCACCGAATGGAATTCGGCGCCGCAGGCCTTCAACGCCTGCACCACGCGGCTGGAAAAGCCGCACATCGGAAACTGCGGCGTGCCTTTCATGAAAAGCACGATGGGCTGGCGTTCCACTTCCGACTGGATGCGGTCCTGGATGGTCATGCGGATCTCCTGCGATCGATGGCGCGCAAGGCCGGGCCGGCCGCGGCGATAAGTTAGAATTGTAGTTCGTCCCGCACACCAGCGGGTCACGCCAACCTCACAGGAGAGCCGACCCATGGCGATCGAACTGCCGCCCCTGCCGTATGAGCGCAACGCGCTCGAGCCGCACATCTCGGCCGAGACGCTCGACTTCCACTACGGCAAGCATCACCAGACCTACGTCACCAATCTCAACAACCTGATCAAGGGCACCGAGTTCGAGAACGCCGATCTCGAAACCATCGTGAAGAAATCGCAGGGCGGGGTCTTCAACAACTCGGCCCAGGTGTGGAACCACACCTTCTATTGGAACTGCCTGAAGCCGCAGGGCGGCGGCGAGCCCACCGGCAAGCTGGCCGACGGCATCGCCAAGGCCTTCGGTTCGTTCGCGGCGTTCAAGGAAGAATTCAGCAAGACCGCGATCGGCACCTTCGGCTCGGGCTGGGCCTGGCTGGTGCAGCGTCCCGACGGCTCGCTCGGCCTGGTCAGCACCTCCAACGCGGCCACGCCGCTCACCGGTCCGGACGTCGCGCTGTTGACCTGCGATGTGTGGGAACACGCCTACTACATCGATTACCGCAATGCGCGTCCGAAGTATCTCGAAGCGTTCTGGAACCTGGTGAACTGGGATTTCGCCGCGAGCCGGATGAGCTGAGCCACTTGAACCACCCCGACGCCGTGCCCGCGTCCGCGCCGCTGCTGGCGCTGCACGGCGTCGGTTGCGACATCGCCGCGCACGCCATCGTGCGCGGCGTGAGTTTCACGCTCGCCGCCGGCGAGCTGGGCTGCCTGCTCGGCCCGAGCGGCTGCGGCAAGACGACCCTGCTGCGCGCCATCGCCGGATTCCAGTCGCTCGCCGCCGGCCGCATCGAGCTGCGCGGGCGCGAAGTTTCGAGCGCCGCGCGCGTGCTTGCGCCGGAGGCGCGCAGCCTGGGCTTCGTATTCCAGGATCTCGCGCTGTTTCCGCATCTGGACGTCGGTGCGAACGTGGCTTTCGGATTGCAGGCGCTGCCGCGTGCCGAGCGCGCGCCACGCGTGCGCGAAACGCTCGCGCTGCTCGGTTTGCAGGACTTCGCCGCACGCTATCCGCACGAACTTTCCGGCGGCCAGCAACAACGCGTCGCCCTCGCGCGCTCGCTCGCACCGCGGCCCGACCTGTTGCTGCTCGACGAACCTTTCTCCAGCCTCGATGCGCACCTGCGCGCAACCTTGCGCGAAGAATTGCGCGGCTTGCTGAAGCGTCTGGGCATCGCTGCCCTGCTCGTCACGCACGACCAGGACGAAGCCTTCGCCTTCGCCGATCGGGTCGGCGTGATGCACGCGGGCACGCTCGAACAGTGGGACAGCAGTTTCGATGTCTATCATCGGCCGGCGTCCGCTTTCGTCGCGCGCTTCGTCGGCGAAGGCCGTTTCCTGCGCGGACGCGCCGTCGATGCGACGACGGTGGAAACCACGCTCGGCCGATTGCGCCCGGGGCAGCCGATCGCAGTGCCGGCCAACTCGGACGTGCGCGTGCTGATCCGTCCCGACGATATCCAGCCCGATCCCGCCGCGGGCATCGAAGCGGACGTCGTGGCTTCGGCCTTCCGCGGCGCCGAAACCTTCTACACCTTGCGCCTGCCCGACGGCGAAGAAGTGAGCGCGCTGTTTCCGAGTCATCTGCAGCATGCGATCGGCGAGCGCGTCCGGGTGCGGCTCGATCTCGAACACGTGGTGGTGTTCGCAGCCGACAACGCAGCGAGCGCGCCGACGACGTAACCGGCCGCGTCGCGCTAGGATGACGCTCCCGCCGAGGAGCCGTCCCATGAAGCGCGCCACCTACCAGCAGCGCGGCCCCGTGCCGCAGGACGTGATCGACGCCGTCGATTTCACGCTGCCGCCACTCACCGAAGGCCAGGCACTGGTGCAGGTGCTCGCCGCGCCGATCAATCCGTCCGACGTGCTCACGCTCACCGGCCAGTACGGCCTGCTGCCGCCGCTGCCCGCGGTGGGCGGCAACGAAGGCGTCGGCCGCGTTGTCGAACTCGGTCCGTCCACGTCGCACTTGAGCGTGGGCCAGACGGTATTGCTGCCGGTCGGCATCGGCACCTGGACATCGCATCTGGTGGTCGATGCGCGACGCCTGATGCCGCTGCCCAATGAAGCCGATCCGCAGCAACTGGCGATGATGACGGTCAATCCGCCGACGGCGCTTTTGATGCTGCGCGAATTCGTCGATCTGCAGCCGGGCGACTGGGTGATCCAGAACGCGGCGAATTCGGCGGTCGGCGCCTATCTGATCCAGATCGCCCAATTGCGCGGCATCAAGACGATCAATCTGGTGCGGCGCGAATCGGCGATCGAGGGCGTGCGCGAAGTCGGCGGCGAACACGTGCTCGTCGATGGCGACAAGCTCGCCAAACGCGTGGCGGAAATCACCGGCGGCGCGCCGATCCGATTGGGCGTCGATTCGGTCGGCGGCGCCGCCACCGATCGCCTCGCCTCCGCGCTCGCCGAACGCGCGGTACTGGTGAACTACGGCGCGATGAGCGGCGAGCCCTGCCAGGTGTCACCGGCCTCGTTCGTGTTCCGCGACGTCACGCTGCGCGGTTTCTGGCTGTCGCGCTGGTTCAAGGAAGCCACGCCCGAAGCGCGGCAGGCCGTGTTCGGCGAAATCGCCACGCTGATCGCGCGCGGCAAACTGCATGCGCGCGTCGATGCGACTTTTCCGGTCGAACGCATCCGCGAAGCCGTGGCCGCCGCCGCATCGGGCGGGCGCAACGGCAAGGTACTGATCGTTCCGGCGGACTGAATCAGACGGGTAAATTCAGGCTGCGTCAAAGCCGCTCGGTGGGCTCGAGCGCGGCGCCGTCGCGCCGCGTGTCGGGTACGCGTTTCACATCGCGCCGATACAGCCGCCAGAAGATCCACGCCACCGCGCAAAAGCCGGCCGCCACCAGCGCCAACCGCATCGCGTCGTGGCTGGCCCACGGCGACACCGCGCCGGCCAGCACGGCGTTGAAACTCAAACCGACGAAGGCCTGCATCGACGAGGCCGCGCCGCGCTGGCGCGGATAAAGATCGAGGATGGCGAGCGTGAGAATCGGAAACACCAGCGCGATGCCGATCGCATTGAGCGACATCGGCAACACCGCCCACGGCACGCTCGGCTCGGTCACCAGCAGGTTGTAGGCGAGATTGATCACCATCGCGATCGCGCACAGCACGAAACCCAACCCCGCCGACTGCGCACCGGTGAGTCTCCCGGCGAGCCGGCCGGAAAGAAAGGCCCCGAACATCATGCCGCTGATCATCGGAATGAAGAACCAGCCGAACTGCTGCTGGTTCAGATGCAGCACATCGAGTACGAAGGCCGGCGCCGACGCGATGTAAAGGAACAGCGCGCCGAAATTGAAACTGCCGGCGATCGACAGCAGCAGGAACTGCTTGTTGCTCAGGATCGCGCGATTGCCGTGATACAGCGTGCGCAGCTTCAGCGGAATGCGATTGGCCTTCGGATGCGTCTCGGGCAGCCACATTGCCGTGAGCACCAGAAGCAGCACCGAAAACGCGGTGAGAAACCAGAAGATCGTGCGCCAGTCCGACCAGCCGAGAATCCAGCCGCCCACCACCGGCGCCACCGCCGGCGCGATGCCGAAGATCATCGTGATGTGCGACATCAACCGCTGCGCATCGTCGCCGTCGAGGCAATCGCGAATGATGGCGCGCCCCACGATCAGCCCGGCACCCGCCGACATGCCCTGCAGCGCGCGGAATATCAACAGCTGCGGCAGATCGCGCGCCAGCGCGCAGCCGATCGACGCCGCAATGAACGCTACGACGCCCCACAGGATCACCGGCTTGCGCCCCACCGCATCCGACAGCGGCCCATGGAACACGCTCATCAACGCATAGGCGAGCAGATACACGCTGATGCTCTGCTGCATCGCCACCGCCGACACCGCGAACTCGGCTTCGATGGCGGGAAACGCCGGAAAAATCGTATCGATGGCGAACGGACCGAACATCGCCAGCCCGCCGAGCAGCAAGGCCAGTCGGGCGCGGGAAACCGCAGGTTTGGGGGCCATCGAGACTCGCGCGAAATGATTTGCGCGAGCATAACAGTGCCGAACACTCGGTCATCGCCCCCGATCTGCGTCGAGGGCGGCGACCTGGAACCCCTTATTCGAATCCGTTTGCGAACAGCGACGGAACTTTCGTCTCGAGCCGATAGACGACGAAGCCCGTATCCATTCCACCCGCGTCGAACTCGCCGAGGATGACGGGACGAAGATCCTGCATTGCGATCGCAACACCGCGCTCGCCACCGGTCGATGTCGGCGGTGCGGGAAGAAGCGTTGTGCCGCCGGCGCCGAAGGTGGTGTCGACATCGCCATCGGGCGTGAGGCGTATCACGGCGATGTCGCTGGGATCGGTGGCGCCGTCTCCGTGGTAGAGCGTGCCGACGAGAAAGATTCGGCCGAAGTCATCCACGACCATCCCGGATAAGGTTTCGTCCTTCTCCGGGTGCGCTGAGTCGAAGTGGTATATGCGTTTGCCATTTCCATCTGGTCCGAAATTGGGATCGAGGTCAACCGACGAAGGGGATAGCAATCGCGCCAACGCAATTTCCCGATTTTCCCCATCGGCATCCGCAGTTGCGATACCCGCAAGCAGTATCCTGCCAGCAATATCCTGACCGACGGCCACGGCGCGGTCGTCGGCGTTGCTGTTGGGCAAATCGAACGTCACGGTAGCAGCGTCGGAGTTGCCGTCATCGCCAAGGGCGACCAGGAAGAAATCCCGGTCGGTCGCAAGAAAAACAGGATTTGCTCCCAGAAAAATATCCCCGACAACGTACGCCCCGCCAACCACTCTAGTCGCGGCCCGAGCCGTCTCGGGAAATCCAAGTGCGTCGTCGATTCTTATTTGCCCCGTTCCCGAATAGAAATCCAGGTCGGGCGCTATGCCCGCCCCCTTGTCGATCAGCCGAGTCACGTAGACATCGGTGTTTTCCGTGCCAGCGGTACCGACCACGAAAAATCCCCCGTCCTCGTCCGGCACGGTGGACGCATCCCAGCGCAACGGCTCACCGGCCAGCGTCGCAAAATGGCTGCTCGGCTGGCCGGTACCATCGACGCAAACGGTGTAGCCACGCTGCAGCCACGCGGCAGAATCGTAAGCGGAACCTGCGAGGCAGAAACCGCCATCGGCCAAAAGCGTAGTAGCGGCAGCACTGCCCGGCATTCCATCGGGACCGGCAGCGTGCAACTTTCCACTGCCTAAGAAGCCGAACATAGTGTCAAGCGTTCCGTCAGCTTCGAGCCGCGCTACGACCAATTCAGTGAAGTGCTGGAGCGAGCTCGCAGTACCGCTGACCACAATCCGTCCATTGCCATCGACCGCGATGGCAGATGGGAAGTCCCCGTCGCCGTTGCCCAGATCGAACTGGATGACTCGATGGCCCAGGTCGCCGAATTGGCCATCGACATCCCCATCTTTGGCCATTGCCGATTGGGAACCGAGGCCCGCGATGATCGCCGCAAGGAGCACCGAGGTCCGTTGATTGTTGCCGCGTGGTCTGAGGTAAGTCATGTGTTTCCCGACTTGCGAAGGAGGAAAGAGCACGGCGACGGTCGCGTCGGACCCGCTCCTGCGCAGTACGCGCGCCCGCCATGGCGCGGACATCTTCCACTTCGACTCGACGCCCGGCGTTGAATCCCGGCGCCCCGATCTGTCGGACACGCCCCACCGCATCCGACAGCGGCCCATGGAACACGCTCATCATCGCGTAGGCGATCAGGTAAACGCTGATGCTCTGCTGCATCGCCACCGCCGACACCGCGAACTCGGCTTCGATGGCGGGAAACGCCGGGAAAATCGTATCGATGGCGAACGGCCCGAACATCGCCAGGCCGCCCAGCAGCAGGGCCAGCCGGGCGCGGGAAACCGAATGTTTGGGAAGCATCGAGACTCGCGCGGAATACTTTGCGCGAGCATAGCAGCGCGAACAATCGCGGATCGCCCTCGACCAAGGTCGAGGGCGATCCTGCGACTCTTATTCGAATCCGTTGGCGAAAAGCGACGGAACCGTCGATTCGAGTCGATAGACGACGAAGCCCGTATCCGTTCCGCCGGCATCGAACTCGCCGAGGACAACGGGACGATCGTCCTGCATTGCGATTGCGACGCCGCGTTCGCCGCCTGTCGATGTTGCAGGGGCGGGGAGAAGCGTCGTTCCATCAATGCCGAACGTGGGGTCGAGATCCCCGTCGGGCGTGAGGCGCATCACGGCAATGTCGCTGGGGTTGGCGGCGCCGTCGTCGTGATACAGCGTGCCGACAAGATAGATTCGGCCGAATTCATCGACAACCATTCCGGACAAGGTTTCGTCCTTCTCCGGGTGTGCTGAGTCGAAGTGATATATGCGTTTGCCATTTCCATATGGCCCGAAGTTGGGATCGAGGTCAGCCGACGAAGGGGATAGCAATCGCGCCAGCGCAATCTCCCGATTTTCCCCTTCGGCATCCGCAGTTGCGATACCCGCAAGCAGTATCCTGCCGGCAATATCCTGACCGACGGCCACGGCGCGGTCGTCATCGTTGCTGTCGGGCAAATCAAAGGGCACCGTGGTGACTTCGAAGCTACCGTCATCAGCGACGGCGACCAGCAAAAAGTCCCGGTCCGTTGCAAGGAAATCTGAATTTCCTCCTAGAAAAACGTCTCCGGCAACGTACACGCCGCCGACCACCCGAGTCGCGGCCCGAGCGGTTTCGGGGTAGGGCTGAGAGAACGGCGGAATCACCCTTAATTGCCCCGTTCCCGAGTAGAAGTTCAGATCGGGTGCGATACCCGTCCCCGTGTCAATCAGTCGAGTCACGTAGACATCGGAGTCGTTTCCCGTGCCAGCGGTACCGACCACGAAAAATCCCCCGTCCTCGTCCGGTACGGTGGACGCATCCCAGCGAAGCGGTTCACCGACCACCTTCGCAATATCGATGCTCGCCGTGTTTCCGCCGTTGAGGAGGCACGGGGTATGTCCACGCTGCAATGACGCCATAGTGTCGAAAGCGAAACCGGCAAGGCAGAAGCCTCCATCGGGAAAAAGGGTGACACTTGACGCGCCTGCCGGCACTTCGTCCGGGCCGGGACTATGCAAGGTTCCGTCGCCCTTGCCGTCGAAGGTCGTATCGAGCGAACCGTCCGCTTCGAGTCTTGCTGCGGCTAGCTCATTGACGTAGCTGGCTGAGCTCACCGTGCCGCTTACGACAATTCGGCCATCGCCATCCACTGCGATGGCCGACGCAAAATCCCCGTTGCCATTGCCCAGATCGAACTGGATGATTCGATGGCCCGAATCGCCGAATCCGACATCGAGATCGCCATCTTTGGCCATTGCCGATTGGAAGCCGAGGCCCGCCAAGATCGCCGCAACGAGAACCGAGCGGTAGATCGTCTTTCGTTGATTGTTGCCGCCGCATGGTGTGTAGATCATGTGTTTTCCCGGCTGCAAAGGAGAGGCGCCGGTGGTCGCAATCCGCCCCACCCGCTCCTGCGCAGTACGCACGTCCGCTGTCACGCGGACATGTCCGGAGTCAACTCCAGCGGCTCGCGCTGAGCCCCGGCCGCCCCAAACTGACTTGCACATCCTCAACCGATTCGCGGCTGTCTCTTCGCCGCACAGTTCCAAGCCACCTCCGCCTGCGGACGACGCGCGGGTTCGCGCCGCCCGTCAACGGTGTCCTGGGGTGCTCACTCGAAACCGTTGGCGAAAATCTGGGCAGGTTCGCTGGTTGTCAGTCGCGCGATGAAGAAGTCCGTGTCGGCGCCGCTGAGCTCGTAATCAGCCAGAATCACCGGACGATCGTCCTGCAAAGCGATGGCTACCCCTTCTTCGCGACTTTTTCCTCCCGAGAGCACTGTATTGATGTCCAGAATCAGGCGGCCTGAACTTCCGAACGTAGTGTCGATTTCGCCATCGGCTTTCAATCTCAGCACGGCGATGTCGCTGGGGTTTTCCGGCTGGTTGGGATAGTAGAGCGTGCCGACGATGTAGATTCGGCCGTACGAGTCGACGACCATGCCACGCACCGACTCGTCCCACTCCGGGTGCGCTGCGGAAAAATTGTAGAGCCGGCGCCCGATGTCCAGCCCCGGCTGTAAAAAGGAAGGGTCAGGATCGAACAACGACAACCTGCGTGCGACAGCAATATCACGATCAGCGCTGAATTGATCTTTGGTCGCCGTACCCGCAACAAGAATCCGTCCCTGTGCATCCAGCGCGACGCCGTAGGCCCGATCGTCCTGGTTGCTTCCGGATAGGTCAAAGTGAATTCTTGTCGACTCTACCGTTGCGTCTTCGCCGACAGCGGCCAGCGCGAAGTCGTAGTCGGTTTCCAGACCAATGCCCTGACTGTGGGTACTGCCAACGACATAGACACGACCCACCGCGGCGGACATCGCCGTAGCGTCGTCGGCGACGTTGAATTCGCCGACGTCGATTCGCAGCAGCCCGCCGCTCTGAGGGCTGAAGGTCAGGTCGGGAGTAACCTGTGGTGCGTTGAAGCGAGCCACGACGAAATCCCTGTCCGGACTATTGGCCGTTCCGACCGTGCCTGCCGTGTAAAAAGACTGCGTCGATGTCGTCAAGGTCGCGGCGTGCCAGCCGACCGATTCGCCGGGCGCAACGGTGATGTTATCGGCATTCGGCTGCGCGTCGATGTCCGTGCAAACGATGTACCCGTCGCGCTGAAAACTGACGGTATTGAAACGGACCCCCGACAGACACGGCCCAGTCATCGATCTGGCGGTGAGCGCCAGGCCACGCCCCGGAAAATTCGGATTCGCCGGTACGTGTCTTGCCCACTCTTCAATACCATCCGGCGTGAGGCGTGCCATCACCAGTTCGGTATGAAAATCGCTGGAGGATGCAAACCCGCCCACCACCAGATAGTTGTCCTCATCGACCACGATGGCTGTTGGCGTATCCGTATTTCCGTTGCCGAGGTCGAAATTGACACTTACCAATCCATTTCCATCAAAAGAGGGATCGAGGTCGCCGTCGGCTGCATTGCTGGAAAAAGTCGCCGACCCTAGCAGCACCGACCCAAGAAAAAGCGAACGAGGAATGGAGTAGCGCGCGGGAGAATGGAATTGTGAGGACATGAGGCGGCTCCATGGGGAATAGAGGCGCTTTACGCAAACATTCAAGCAGTCGGACATCGGAACCGCATGCCCCAAGAGGGGTACCCGATACCCGCAAAACCACCGGCAAGGCCGATCCCATCCGCTCATGCCAGCCCGACGCAGACCTCCGAGGCCAGCCGCCTCGCAGCAACAGCGCCCACACATCGACCTGCATTGAACGCCCGCGATTCGCCCCAACCTGCGCTGCATGTCGACCCCCGAACTCGCCGCTGAAATTCCCGCTGCCGCGCCCGCCCCCAGGCCCCCGTCCGGCCTCGAGGTGGTCCGGGGGCTTTTGCCTTATCTATGGCAGTTCCGCCTGCGTATTGCTGCAGCGCTGAGCCTGATGCTGATCGCCAAGCTGGCGAATGTCGGGGTGCCGCTGGTGCTCAAGCGGCTGGTGGACGATCTCAATGTCGCGCCGAGCCTGATGCTGTTGCCGGTGGCGCTGTTGCTCGCCTACGGCGCGGCGCGGTTGTCGACGACGATCTTCACCGAATTGCGGCAACTCGTTTTCGCGCGCGTGATGGCGCGCGTGTCACGGCTCATCACGCTCAAAGTGTTCCGCCATCTGCATGCGCTGTCGCTGCGGTTTCATCTGGCACGGCGCACCGGCGGCGTGGCGCGCGATGTCGAGCGCGGCGGCAGTGCAATTTCCGATCTGCTCGACTGGACGGTCTACACCATCCTGCCGACGCTGATCGAAATCGTGCTGGTCACCTCCGTGCTGGTGGTGCGCTACGACTGGGGCTTCGCCGGCATCACGCTGCTGACGCTCGGCGCGTATGTGGCCTTCACGTTCGCGGTGACCGAGTGGCGCACGCGTTTCTATCGCGCCGCGGTGGAAGCCGATACGCATGCCAACGAGCGCGCGGTCGATTCGCTGCTCAACTACGAAACCGTCAAGTACTTCGGCAACGAGGAACACGAAGCGCGCCGCTACGACACCAATCTGGTGCGGCTGGAAAACGCGCAGGTGAAAAGCATGAAATCGCTCGCGGTGCTCAACACCGGGCAGAGCGCGATCATCGCGATCGGCGTCACCGCGATGATGTGGCGCGCGGCGGCCGGCGTGGTGAGCGGCCAGATGAGCATCGGCGACCTGGTGCTGGTGAACGCGTATCTGCTGCAGCTGGCGATTCCGCTGAATTTCCTCGGCATGGTGTATCGCGAGGTGAAGCAGGCGCTGACCAATATGGAGCGATTGTTCGGACTGCTCGGCGAGCGCCAGGACGTGCAAGACCGTCCCGACTCCGCGCCGCTGACGACGCGCCGCCCGCACGTGCGCTTCGAACAGGTCGATTTCGGCTACGACGTGCGCCGGCGCATCCTGCACGACGTCGATTTCGAGGTGGCGCCCGGCGCGACGGTGGCGGTGGTCGGCCATTCGGGCTCGGGCAAATCGACGTTGTCGCGACTGCTATATCGTTTTTATGATGTCGACGCCGGCCGCATCACGATCGACGGCCGCGATATCCGCGACGTGACGCAGGCTTCGCTGCGCGCGGCGATCGCGATCGTGCCGCAGGATACGGTGCTGTTCAACGACACCATCTACTACAACATTCTGTACGGCCGTCCCGGCGCCACGCGCGACGAAGTGCTTGCCGCGGCCAAGGCGGCGCATATCCACGACTTCATCGAATCGCTGCCGGACGGCTACGAGGCCGAAGTCGGCGAACGCGGACTGAAATTGTCGGGCGGCGAGAAGCAGCGTGTCGCGATCGCGCGCGCGCTGCTTAAAAATCCGGCGGTGCTGATTTTCGACGAGGCGACATCGGCGCTCGATTCCAAATCGGAAAAGGCGATCCAGGCCGAGCTCGATCGCATCGCGGAAGGCCGCACCACCCTCGTCATCGCGCATCGGTTGTCGACGGTGATGAATGCCGACCAGATCCTCGTGCTCGATGGCGGACGCATCGTCGAACGCGGCACGCACGCGCGGTTGCTGGCCGATGGCGGGCATTACGCGCAGATGTGGCGGCTGCAACAGCAGCAACGCGAACAAGCGGCGCAGGAAACGCGCCTCGAAGAACGCAGCGCCGATCGCATCGGCTGACATCGCTATCGCGCGGCACCGCACTTCTCCTTCTCCCACCGGGAGAAGGCCGGGATGAGGTTCGGGCTTGCGTAGGCTGCTTTTGGAGCCAGAGAAGGACGCAGAGGACGCGAAGATTTAAAAGAGAGGACACCAAGGGAAGCAAGAATATATAGACGAAGTCGTCGCGTTGACCGCGTCTGTATTTGCGTCGGGCTACCTCAGCGCTATTTCGATACTTCCGTCGTTGCGATCGATCAGCGGTGGTGGCGCCGCGATGGCGAAGGCGGCGTGGAAGTGGGCGAAGGTGACGAGGGCGCCGGCGACGGCTTCCTGCCTTGCCGATTCGTCGACCGCGGCTTCGAGGCGGTGCAGCAAGGTGGCCCAGGCCGGTTGCGCGGCGTCGTTCGGCGGGTCGAGGAAACGCAGGGCGCCCGCGACGCACAGGCCGAGTTGTTCGCGCAGGTGGCGCGCCGTGGCGCGGCCGTCGAGTCGCGACGCTTCCATCGCGTAGAGCGCGCCCCACCATTCGGCCGATGTGGGCGGCCAGTCGAAGGAGAAGCTGGCGCGCGCCGGTTCATCGATGACGTCGTCATGCAGCGCCGCCAGATCCAGATGCAGCGCGTCCAGACGCGCGGCCGGGTCGCAACCGGAGGCTTCATGCAGGGCCGCGGGCAGGCATTCGACCCACGGCACGAAGACGGTCAACTGCGCTTGCAGGAAATGCCGGTAATCGAACAGCGTGACGTCGTTGGATCGTACCTGTTGATGAAGCCAGGTCGACTCGAGCGCGAGCTGGGCGCGCTCGGTGGCCTCGCGCAGCGCTTCCACGGTGGTTGCAGGCAGGCTCGCAGCGTGGGTGGTCGCAACGTGAGGCGCGCTCCCTGGAACGCTGGTGGCCACCGGTCCTAGCCCTGGTCGGGCACCATCATGCCGGCGGTCACTTCGCGCGTGCCGGCCTTCACCTGGTCGGCGAGATCGTGGCCGAACCACACCACGGTGCCGAAATACAACGACGTCACGACGATCACGCCGGCCAGGCCGATGAGCCGGCCGCGCGAGAACAGACGAAGCCGCGGGATCGAACCGTTGGAGATCGAACCGTTGGAGATCGCACCGTTGGAGATCACACCGTTGGACTCGACGCGGTCGCTACGGTCCGCATTCATTGCCTGCTGCATGACTACTCTCCCTGATGTCCCTACCGCGTCGCGCCAAAGGCGCGACACCCTTTGCATCCTCAACGCGTCGCGAGCACCACTTCCGGATGCGTGCAGTCGCCGAGCCAGGCGGCGTCGAGGCGGTTGCATGCGAGATCCGCGCTGCGGCTATCGCCGACTGCGTAGAAGCCCGCATCGCGGCCGTCCGCCAGATCCGCCTCCCAGCGCACCGCGCCGGCGGTGAACGCCAGCGCCGCCACCGCCAGGTATTTGAACGATCGGTTTTCGTTTTTCATCGCCCTGACCCCGAGTGCTCCGTGCCGACCCCTCGCCTGCCCGGATGCGCATGGATTGGCAAGAAGCGCGCCACCGCCGGCGGAACGTAAAGCCCGCGTCGCTGCGCGGTTAGCTCGATGTTTCAAGGCCGAAGTGGCAGCGATTCGCACGGCACCCGTTTGGCTCACGTTGCAAATCGCACTTCGAAGGTGAAAACGGACTTTTTCGTGGCCGGCGGTTTCGGGCGGGCCGCGCTTGACGAACGCCCATTTCAAACGTACGTTCGGCACGGGGAAAAACGCGAATGGATTCGACCGCCGGCCGATGCGGCCTGCGTCTTCGTGTCATGGCCTGTTGCCGGGCCAGGCTTGCCTTCGGGGAGAAGAGCATGTTCTTTCGCGCCATACACCGCGCTCTGGCGGTGCTGTTGTTGTGTTCGATCCCGTTGTTTTCGTCCGCCCAGACGGGCTACACCCAGACCCGCCATCCGATCGTGCTGGTGCATGGATTGCTCGGGTTCGATTCGCTACTCGGCGTCTACGACTACTGGTACGGCATCCCGTCGGACCTGCGTTCGGGCGGCGCGCGCGTCTATCTCGCCAACGTGTCGTCGAGCAACTACAGCGAGGTGCGCGGCGAACAGCTGATCCGCGATCTCGACAACCTGCGTGCCATCTACGGCCACGCGCGCTTCAACCTGATCGGACACAGCCACGGCGGTCCGACCATCCGCTACGTCGCCGCGGTGCGGCCCGATCTGGTGGCCTCGATCACCTCGATCGGCTCGCCCCACACAGGCAGCAAAGTCGCCGACGGCTTGAACGCCACGCTGCCGGTGGGCTCGCCGTTGCGGCCGGTGGTCGCCGGCTTCGTCAACGCGCTGTCGGTGTTCCTCGAATTCCTGTCCGGCGACGACGATCCGCAGGATGCGCTCGGCGCGCTGGCCTCGCTGTCGTCGAGCGGCGCGGCGCAGTTCAACGCGCGCTTCCCGAAAGGCATGCCGGCGACCAGTTGCGGGCAAGGCGCGGCCGTCGTCAACGGCATCCGCTACTACTCGTGGGGCGGCACTTCGGTGCTCACGCATGTGCTCGATGCCAGCGATCCGCTGATGGGCGCCGGCAGCCTGTTCTTCGGCTTCGAGCAGAACGACGGCCTCGTCGGCCGCTGCTCCTCGCACCTGGGCGTGGTGCTGCGCGACGACTACGGCTGGAATCATCTCGACGAAGTGAACCAGGTGCTCGGGCTGACGAGCTGGTTTGCATCGAATCCGAAGTCGGTGATCCGCGCGCATGCGAACCGCTTGAAGGCGGCCGGGTTGTAGCGCGATGGCTGGGGCTGCTGCGGCGCGTTCGCTCCGGACGCGCCGGCTTTTCGTCCTTGTGGCGGTCGCTGTGTTCGCCGGCGCGGCGTGGTGGTGGGCAGTGACGCGCGATTCGGCAACAAATCGCGCGGTTTCCGTTACCACAAGGCAAGCCGCTCCGGTCACCGTCCCCGCCGCCGAAGAAAAACACGAGCCGCAAGCCGAGCAAATCCCGACAGCCACCACGCCGCAAAACACGCTGCGCCTTACCGAACTGCGCCACCGCCTGCAGCAAAGCTCGTTGCGCGGCACCACGCGTGATGGCGACATCGCTTTCGACGCCGGCGGTCGCCTCGTGCTCGACGCGAACCTGCGCCGACGGTTCGACTACTACCTCGCGCTGAGCGGCGAATTCAGCGATATCGATATCCGCACGCTACTGCTGGGCGACGTGGCCGACGCGCATGGCGCCAGCGCCGCCGCGGAAGTGGCCGAGGCCTTCGATCGCTATCTGGATTTGCGCGCCGATCTCGCGCATTCGCGCATGAGCACGGATCTGGCGGAACGCTTCGAACAAGTCCGCGCCGCGCGCCGCACTTGGTTCGGCGACGATGCCGACGCAATGTTCGGCGACGAAGAAGCACACGTCGCCTACACGCTCGAACGGCAGGCGCTGGAGGCATCGGATGAACTCGACGACGCCGAACGCCGGTCGCGCCTGGACCAACTCGAAGCGCGCCGACCGGCGACCGAGCGTGCCGTCCAGCGCGATGCCTCGGCCGCGCTGCTCGTGGCCGAACAGACCCGCCAACTCGACGCGCTCGGCGCTGATGCCACCGACCGCCACGCCGAGCGCGCCGAGCTGTGGGGCGAACAGGCGGCCGATCGCTTGGCCCGCCTCGATCGCGAGCGCGCCGATTGGGATCGCCGATTGGCCGGCTATGCGCGATCGCGCGCGGCGCTGATCGCGGACTCGACGCTGGACGCCTCGACCCGCGCGGCGGCCCTCGACCGCCTGCGCCGCGAGTCTTTCGCGCCGACCGAACGGCTGCGCGTCGAAGCGCTGGAAGCCGTCGGCGCCCTGCCCGCCACGGGCGGTTGAGCCAGCGCCTAAAACAGCGCCGGCAGGCCGAGCATCGGCCCGAGCACCAGGTACAGCCCGGCCACGATCAGCAGCACCATCAGCACCTTGAGCAGCGCGCCGGCCACTTTCACGGCCACCACGATGCCGATCACCACGAGCAAAATTCCCAGCCAACTCATGCGCTTCTCCCGTCCGGGCAACGTCGGCGAGGCTAGCACCGCACGCCGCCACCCGGCCCCGGGCTAAAATCGGCGGTTCAACCGATCCTCACGTTGGACCCATGCCCGATCTGACCCGTCCCAGCTTCCACGGCTTCGAACAGATTCCGCTGCACGAGTACGCCGAACGCGCCTACCTCGATTACTCGATGTACGTGGTGCTCGACCGCGCCCTGCCCTTCCTCGGCGACGGCCTCAAGCCCGTCCAGCGCCGCATCATCTACGCGATGAGCGAGCTCGGCCTGGCGGCCGGATCGAAGCCGAAGAAATCGGCGCGCACGGTCGGCGATGTGATCGGCAAATTCCACCCGCACGGCGACAGCGCCTGTTACGAAGCGCTGGTGCTGATGGCGCAGCCGTTCTCGTACCGCTATCCGCTGATCGACGGCCAGGGCAACTTCGGCTCGCCGGACGATCCGAAATCGTTCGCCGCGATGCGCTACACCGAATCCAAACTGACGCCGATCGCCGACGTGCTGCTCGGCGAGCTGGCGCAGGGCACGGTCGACTGGGTGCCGAATTTCGACGGCACGATGGACGAACCGAGCTGGCTGCCGGCGCGCCTGCCGCACCTGCTGTTGAACGGCACCACCGGCATCGCGGTGGGCATGGCCACCGACGTGCCGCCGCACAATCTCAACGAAATCGTCAGCGCCTGCGTGCGCCTGCTCGACGATCCCGACGCCAGCGTGCGCGATCTGTGCGAACACGTGCGCGGCCCGGATTATCCGACCGCGGCCGAAATCATCACGCCGGTCGCCGACCTGCAGCGCATGTACGAAACCGGCGGCGGCAGCATTCGCGCGCGCGCCGTCTACACGCGCGAAAACGCCAATATCGTGATCACCGCACTGCCCTACCAGGTGAGCCCGAGCAAGATCCTCGAGCAGATCGCGCAGCAGATGCGCGCCAAGAAACTGCCGTGGCTGGAAGATCTGCGCGACGAATCCGATCACGCCAATCCGATCCGTCTGGTGCTGGTGCCGCGTTCGAACCGCATCGATGCCGAACAGCTGATGGGACATCTGTTTGCGACCACCGATCTGGAGAAAAGCTTCCGCGCCAACTTCAATGTGATCGGCCTCGACGGCCGGCCGCAGGTGAAGAATCTGAAGTCGTTCCTCGCCGAGTGGCTGGTCTTCCGCACCGACACCGTGCGCCGCCGTCTCAAGCATCGCCTCGACAAGGTCGAGCGCCGCCTGCACCTGTTGGAAGGCTTGCTGATCGCGTTCCTCAATCTGGACGAAGTGATCCGCATCATCCGTACCGAGGACGAGCCGCGCGCCGCGCTGATCGCGCGCTTCGCGCTGACCGAAGAACAGGCGGACTACATCCTCGACACGCGCCTCAAGCACCTGGCGCGGCTGGAGGAAATGAAGATCCGCGGCGAGCAGGACGAACTGGCGAAGGAGCGCGACAAGATCATGTCGATCCTCGGTTCGAACGCCAAGCTCAAGAAACTGATCAAGGACGAACTGCTGGCCGACGCGAAGAAATACGGCGATGTGCGCCGCTCGCCGCTGGTGGCGCGCGAAGCCGCGCAGGCCCTGTCGGAAACCGAACTGGTCGCCAGCGAACCGGTGACGGTGGTGATATCGACCAAGGGCTGGGTGCGCTCGGCGAAAGGCCACGAAGTGGATGCGGCCGCGTTGTCGTACCGCGAAGGCGATTCGTTGTTGCAGGCGGTGCGCGGACGCAGCAACCAGCAGGCGGCGTTCGTCGATTCGACCGGCCGCGCGTACTCGACGACGGCGCACACGCTGCCGTCGGCGCGCGGCAACGGCGAGCCGTTGAGCGGACGTTTCTCGCCGCCATCGGGCGCCACCTTCGTCGGCGTCGCGATCGGTGAGGCCGAGACGCGCTATCTGTTGGCGTCGACCTTCGGTTACGGCTTCGTCACGCGCTACGACAATTTCCTCGGCCGCAACAAGGCCGGCAAACAGCTGATCAATCCGGACAAGGAAGCGGCGGTGCTGTCGCCGATCGCAGTCAACGATCCGGCCAGCGATCTGGTGGTGGCGATCACGTCGGCCGGCCATCTGCTCGCGTTCCCGCTGTCGGAGTTGCCGGAACTCGACCGCGGCAAAGGCAACAAACTGATCCAGATTCCGCCGGCGAAATTGAAATCGGGCGAAGAGCGCGTGGTGGCCGTTGCGAGCGTGCGCCAGGGCGGCGAGCTGGTGCTGTACTGCGGCCAGCGCAAACTCAACCTGACCTGGCGCGACCTGCAAGCCTACGTCGGCAACCGCGCCTCGCGCGGCAATGTGCTGCCGCGCGGGTTTCAGCGGGTGGATTCGGTTGAGGTGAGTTGACGTTGAGAGGTATTGGCGCGAGGGGCTGCGCGCAGCGCATCCCCTCACCGTCATTCCCGCGCAGGCGGGAATCCAGCGACTCTGCAGCGCATGTCGGAACCAATGCGGTCGTCGCCAACGCAGCCGATGATTGATGCCCGCGCCCTGCCCAGACGCTTTGGAGTCACTGGATTCCCGCCTTCACGGGAATGACGAAAAGCTAGGGCGCGCCGAACCGCTCTTCGAGAAACTCCTCCATCATCTCGCGCGCGCGTTTCGCCGAGCGCTCGTGATACACGCAACCCGGCGGGCGGTTCGCATCGGGCTCCGCGAAGCAATGCACGGCGCCGGAGAAATTGACGAACTGCCAATCCGCACCGGCCGCATTCATCTCTTTTTCGAAGCCCTGGATCTGCTCGGCCGGAACGCTCTGATCGTTCGCACCATTGAGCACCAGCAAGCTCGCCTTGACCGAACCGGGCGTCGCCGGGATCGGCGAATCGAGTCCGCCGTGGAAGGTGATGACGCCGTCGAGGTCGGCGCCGCTGCGCGCCAGTTCCAGCGCGGTGGAACCGCCGAAGCAGTAGCCGACGGCGGCGACGCGCGCGGCATCGAGCGGTGCGCCGGACGCATTGGCGGTCAGCACGTCGAGCGCCTTCGCCGCGCGCGCGCGCAAACGTGCCGGATCGGAATAGGCCGCTTTCGCCGCCGCGCCGGCCTCCTGCGGATTCTTCGGCCGCACGTCCTTGCCGAACACATCGGCGACCAGCACCACGTATTGATCGCGCGCGATTTCCTTGGCGCGTTCGAGCGCCGCCTCGCTGACGCCCATCCAGTTCGGGATCAGCAATACGCCGGGCTTTTTAGCCGTGGCGCCGGCATCGTCATAGACGACGAAGCCGCTGAACCGGGTGCCGTCGAGTTCCCATTCGACGGGTTTGCTCTGCATCGCGGCGAACACCGCGGGGCTGCAAAAAGCGAGGACGGCCAAAGCGAGTGCGCGCATGTCGAAGTCTCCGTCTTGGGGTCGGGCAAGGCTACGCCCGGCAGGCGTGGCGCAAGTGTGCGCAAGCTGCGCATCGGTTATCAACCGGCCGGCGTCAGCTCACGCCGAGCCCGGCAATGGCGCTGATCGCATTGGGATCGAAACCCGCCAGCTGCGCAAAATGTTTGCCGCGTTCGACGTAATCCCGATAGCGCGGAAAACTCGGCGCGCCGGGCGACAGCAGCACCACGCCATCGGCGCCGATCGCCTGTTCGGCCAGGCGGATCGCGTCGCTCAGTTCCGCCGCTTCCGCCAGCAGGAAGCGTCCGCCGCGTGCCGCCGGCCGCAGGCCCTCGGCGATGCGCGCGCCGTTTTGTCCCATCGCGATCACGGCGATCGGCGGTTCGCGATTCATGCGCTCGACGAACACCGACCAATCCAGGCCGCGATCGTAACCACCCACCAGGATCGCGACGCGCCGGTTCGCGTAGCAATCGAGCGCGGCCAGGCTCGCGTGCGGCGTGGTGCTGATCGAATCGTTGATGTATTCGCGCCCGTCCTTCACGCCCAGGCTCTGCAAACGATGCGGCAGCGGCCGGAAGCTCGCCGCATCCGGCGCCAGCGGCACCGCTTCGAGTCCGAGCGCTTCGATCGCCGCGAGCGCCGCGCAAAGATTGCCGCGATTGTGCGCACCGGGCAGCGGCAACGTGGCGCAATCCATGATCGCATCGTCGGCGCGATACAGAACGCTGCCGCGCGTATGCCAGCCTTCGCGGCTGTTGAACCAGTGCAGCTTCGCGCTCGCCGGCACTTCGCCAAACGCCGCACTGTGCTCGCTCGCCACCGCCTGCAGCGCGGGGCTGCGACCGAACGCGGCGAGCCGCGCGTCGGCCGCGTTGAGCACGATGTTCTTCGGGTTCGAACGCGTGATCAGCGCGAGTTTGTCGGCGAGATAGCGCTCCTCGCCGGCATGCCAGTCCAGGTGCTCGGGAAACAGATTCAACACCACCGCCACTTCCGGCGATACCGCATCGCGCGTCTGATAGCTCGACAATTCGATCGCCCAGGCATCCGGCGCAGGATCGACATCGAGCAGTTCCAGCAGCGGCATGCCGATGTTGCCGGCCAGCGCGACGCGCGCGCCCGAGGCGCGCAGCAGATGCGCGATCAGCGCCGTCGTCGTGCTTTTGCCCTTGGTGCCGGTGACGCAGATCGTGCTGGCGTCGGGATTTTCCGCGAACCACAAGCCGGTGCCCGAAACGAACCGCACGCCGCGGGCGATGGCGTCGGCCGCCGGATAAAGATACGGGCTGATGCCCGGCGATTTGATGATGACCTGGAAACGCACCAGCAGATCGGGCGTCGCTTCCTCGGTGAAAACGTACAGCGCCGGATCCTCGAGCTGCATCGCCTCGACGGCCTCCGACTCCGAACACAGCAGCGCCAGCGGCGTGCGCGGCAAACGCCAGCGCAGCGCGGCGAGCGCGGCGCGGCCTTCGCGGCCGTAACCCCAGATCGCGACCCGCTTGTTCTCAAGCTCGGAGAGTTGCACCGATGCGCTCCCAGAGGGCGGCGGGAATGCCGTGTTCGTTCGAGGGTATCAGCAGCGGAGCGAGCGCCAGATCGGTGGCGTCGAGCTGGGGTTCGATTTCGGCGGCGTAGCGCGCGACCAGCGCGTCTTCGCGCCAGGCCGGGCTGCGACTGAGCACGTGAAATGCCGCGCGCGATTCGCGGCCTTCGCCGACGCATTCGAACGGCTTGTGATCGCGATATTCGATCAAGGCATCGAAGCCCGGCGCGAGCGTAGCGTCATCGAGCAGATTGCGCCCGAAGATCGCCATCAGGCGTGGTTTGGGCATGAAGGGCGCCAGCGCCAGGAAAACGAAATGGCACTTCGGGCACACGCCGCACCAGCGCGCGGCCGGCCGCTCGCCGAGCAGATGGAAATTGCGGTTGCAGCTGGAGAAATGCGCATCGTAACGATCGAGTTTGGCGAACTGCCGCGCCACCGCCAGTTCCGACAACGGCCGCAGCAGCGAGTAGTAGCGCAGATGCGGCGCCACGCAGGCATGCAGATGCACGGCGAAACCGCGCTCGAAATCCCAGCCTTTCGACCACTGGTGATTCACTTCGCCGGTGCCCGGAATGATGCTGCCGTAGCTGGCCGAGCGTTCGTTCGAGAACACCACGTGGTCGTGCTCGGTGAGCAAGGCGGCGAGCGCGAGGATCGCCGAATTCACCGCCGTCACCGGAATATGGCCGTTGAGCGCGCCCTGCCGATTGAGCTCGAACAGTTCCGGCGCCAGTTGCCGGCCGATGTTCATCGTCGGCAATCCGGTGCGTTCGGCGCAGGCGCGGATCAGTTGCGAACCGCCGATCCACGCCACCGTCTGCTCGACGCCGGCGGCGCGCAGCAACTCGATCGAGACCAGCGAATCCTTGCCGCCGCCGATCGCGACCAGCGCGCGCGGCTCGTTCGCCGCCGCTACGACCCCGGCGATCGGCTGCTCGCCGTCGGGCGCGTCGACCAGCGCCGTCGCCGGCAACGGATACGCCATCGGCGGCAGCATCGCCGCGCCGAGATAAGCCGCATCGGGTTCGCGCACATGCGTGTCTTGCGAGCGGATGTCGGCGAACGGAAACTTGATCGTGCCGCGCAGCGACAAGCCGTTGCGATAGGCGAATTCGGCCAATCCGTGCTCGTAGAGATCGATCAGGAACGCGGCCGTCGCTTCGCCGATCGTGTAGGACTCGATGCGGATCTCCGGCGGCACCGCCGCCTTGTAATAGCTCACGCCCGCGATCAGGTGCAGCACGCGCAGCATCTGTTCGACGGCTTGCGCGCGCTCGGCTTCGAGCGCGAACGGCGCGCCGGGAAAGGTCAGCGTTTCGACCATTTCGGGGCCATCGTCGAAGGCGTAAACCAGGCGCGCCTCGCCGCTTTGCGCATCGAACTGCGCGCGGACGAAGCGGAAAGCGCGGATGCCGCTGCGGTCGAAGCTCATCGGTTTTCCTTGCACGGTGCGCTCACGCGAATCCTCGGCATTGTGATTGACGCGAAACTCATTCGATCACCCATTCGCGCGGACGGCCGCGCAGGTTGTAGTCGGAGGCCATCACCGCGCCGTAAGCGCCGGCGGTGGCGATCAGCAGGACGTCGCCGTCGCGCGTCGCGGGCAGGCGGCGGCGGCGCGCGAGCACGTCGCCGGTTTCGCAGATCGGCCCGACGATCTCGTAGAGCGTATCCGCAACGTCGCCATCGCGGCTGAGGTTCACCGCTTCGTGCCAGGCGTTGTACAGCGCCGGACGCAACAGCACATTCATGCCGCCGTCGACGCCGATGCGCCGGATGCCGGCTTTCTGCACCACTTGCGTCACCCTCAGCAGCAGCACGCCGGCCTCGGCGACGAGGTAGCGGCCCGGTTCCATCCACAGCGAATATTGGGGATAGACCGCCTTGGCTTCGGCCAGCAAGCGTCCCAGCGCGGCGATATCGAAGGCCGCTGCGTCGGGTTCCGGCGGCACGCCGATGCCGCCGCCGAGATTGAGCGCGGTGATCGTGCCGATGCCGTCGGCCACGCTCGCCAACTGCAGCAACACATCGCGCCAGTGGCCGGCGTCGGTAATGCCGCTGCCCAGGTGCGCGTGCAGTCCGAACACGCGCACGTCGAGCGCGCGCGCTTCGCGCAGGAACTCGTCGAGCTGCGTCAGCGGCAGGCCGAACTTGGCACCGCTGCCGCCGGTGCGCACTTTTTCGTGATGGCCGCGGCCGAAGCCGGGATCGAGTCGCAGCCAGACCGTGCGTCCGCGCAGCAACTCCGGCCACTGGCGCAGCGGCGCGACGCTGTCGAGCGTGAGCCACACATCGCGCGCGATCGCCTGTTCGTATTCGCGCCGCGGCGCGAAGCTCGGCGTGAACAGCACGCGGGTCGGATCGAGCGCAGGCAAGGTCGCGAACAGATGTTCGAGTTCGCCGGCCGACACGCATTCGAAACCGAAACCTTCGCCTTCGAGCGCGCGCAAGATGGCCGGATGCGGATTCGCCTTGAGCGCGTAGAAGCGGCGATCGAGCGCGCCGAGATCGCCGATCGCACGCGCGCGTTCGCGCACCGTCTGCAGCTCGTAGACATAGACGGGCGTGCCTTGCGCCGCCTGTTGCAGCAGCAGATCGCGTCGCGCCTGCCACCATGGCGTCGCCAGTGCGCGGCGCGCGCCGTTGAGCGACGCCCAGCTCGGACCGAAGGCCGCATGCTCGTGCACCGGCATCGCACCGGCGTGGATCAGCAATTCGTGCAGCCGCGGCAGCATGCCTTCGGCGACGGCTTCGTCGACGACGAAAGTCAGGTTCAGATCGTTCGAGCTTTGCGAAATCAGATGCACGCGTTCGCGGCCGAATTCGGCGAGCACATCCGACAAGCGATGCAGCAGCGAACGCATGCCGCGGCCGACCAGCGTCAC
The DNA here is from genome assembly GCA_965653565.1 of uncultured Chiayiivirga sp. Classification (GTDB taxonomy): domain Bacteria; phylum Pseudomonadota; class Gammaproteobacteria; order Xanthomonadales; family Xanthomonadaceae; genus JALCLA01. The sequence goes on from CBFHAI010000007.1 coordinate 72,505, forward strand.
CGCCGCGCACGGCGCGATCACTTTCACGCGGCAGACTTCCGCCAGGTCCGCGCACAGCGCTTCGAGCACATTGGAGTTGACCAGGTTGTCGCTCGGATCGAGCGACACCGTGACATTGGCCTCCGACGAACCGATCAGGTCGACCGACAGTCCGTGCCGCTTGAAGCGCTCGAACACATCGGCGAGGAAGCCGACCTGCTGCCACATGCCGATCGATTCCATCGACACCAGCACGATGCCGCGGCGCGAGCTGATCGCCTTCACGCCGGGCGCCGAATCGGCCGGCGCGGCGTCGATCACGGTGCCGGCGAGATCGGGATTTTCGGTGTCGCGGATCCACAGCGGCACGCGCGCGTCGCGGCAGGGCTGGATGCAGCGCGGATGCAGCACTTTGGCGCCGGTGGTGGCGATTTCCTGCGCTTCTTCGTAGTCCAGCCGCGACAGCAGCCGCGCCTGCGGTACCTGGCGCGGATTGGCGCTGAACATGCCAGGCACGTCGGTCCAGATTTCCACGCGCGCGGCGCCGAGCAGCGCGCCGAAATAAGCAGCGGAGGTATCGGAACCGCCGCGACCGAGAATCGCGGTGCGGCCGTCGGCATCGCAGGCGATGAAGCCTTGCGTGATCAGCAGTTCGCCCTGCGTCGCGAAAGCGGTGCGCCACGCCGGATCGGCCCGCGTATCGCAAGATACCGACAAACGCCGCGACCACGCGTTCTGGTTCGGCAACGCCAGCGCGCGCAGATGCCGGCGCGCGTCGCTCCAGCGCAGATCGTGGCCCTGGCTGCGCAGATACGCCGCGCCCAGACGGCTCGACAGCAACTCGCCGAGCGACAACACGTCGGCCTGCCAATCGAGCGCCGCCGCTGCGCGCCGCGCATCGTCGGCCAGGGCCCGCAACGACTGCAGCAGGTCGCCGATCGCCTCGTCGGCATCGACACCGAGGTCGCGCGCGAAATCGCGATGTTTATGGTCGAGCGCCATTGCCGCGTCGCGGCATGCCGACAGATCCGCATGGCTATCGATCAAGGCCTGCAGCGCGTTGGTGACGCCCGATACCGCCGACACCACGAGCAGCACGCGAAAGCCTTCGTCGCGGCGGCGCGCCGCCAGTCGCCCGATCGTGTCCCAGCGGCTGCGTTTGGAGACGCTGGTGCCGCCGAACTTGAGCACGATCCAGGGCTGAGGGTCGGAGGCGGCGGCGGGCATGGCAATCCTGGTGGACGACGGCGCGCCGGCCGTGGCGGCGGGCGCGGGGTCGTGGCGGTCGATTATCCGGGATGTTCGTGCGGCGTTGCAGCACCGATGCCGGTTTCGCCACGCCGTGCCGGCGAATTGCCACCATGCGCACGAATCGGGCGCGCGCGGGTTGCCGTCGGCGGCGAAAACCAGCAACGTGGCGGCCTTCGAATCGGGCCGCCGCCATGCAGATCGTCGCGTTCAAGCAAGTCGATGTCTTCACCACGCACGCGATGGGCGGCAACCCGGTCGCCGTCGTGCTCGACAGCGAAGGCCTCGACGGCACGCAGATGCAGGCGATGGCGCGCTGGACCAATCTTTCCGAAACCGCCTTCCTGCTGCCGCCGTCCACGCCCGCGGCCGATTACCGGGTACGGATTTTTTCGCCGATGCAGGAACTGCCGTTCGCCGGCCATCCGAGCGTCGGCAGCGCGCACGCGGCGATCGAAGCGCGGATGGTGCGACCGCGCGACGGCGCGCTGGTGCAGGAATGCGCTGCCGGATTGCTGCCGGTGCGCGTCGACGAGACCGCGGCAGGCCAGCGCATTTCGGTACGCGCGCCGCAGGCCCGCGCGCTGCCGACGCCGGTCGGCACGCAGCAGTTGCTCGACGCAGCGCTCGCCGGCCTCACCCGCGGCACGCTCGCGCCGCGGCTGTACGACAACGGTCCGCGCTGGTGGCTGGTGGAAGTGGCGAGCGAAGACGATGTGCGCATGCATCAGCCGGATCTGGGCGCGATCGCCGCGTTCACGACGGCCACCGGCGCGATCGGCATCAGCGTGTTCGCCGATGCGCAGTGCGAAAGTTATCAGCGCGTGGTGCGCGCCTATTGCCCGGCCGACGGCATTCCCGAAGACCCCGTCACCGGCAGCGCCAACGCTGCGATCGGCGCGCTGTTGCTGGCCGAAGGCCGGCAGCGCGCCGGCGACACCTATCTCGCCAGCCAGGGCCGCGAAGTGGGCCGCGACGGCTTCGTCGAAGTGCGGTTGCGCGACGATGGCGTGTGGATCGGCGGTTCGTCGGTGACGGTGATCGACGGGATGATCCGGTTCGATTAGCGGATTGCGCGGGGAAATTCTGCGGCCGAGCCCGCCCTCTACTTCTCCGCCACGTAAACCGGCGCCCCATCCACATACGTCGCCAGCACCTTCGTTTCCAGCACTTTCGCAGGCGGTGGTGCCAGTACATCTTGCGAAAGCATCACGAAATCGGCCCGTTTGCCGACTTCGATCGAACCGACGTCGGTTTCCGCGAATCCCGCATACGCCGCGTCGAGCGTGAACCCGCGCAGCGCTTCGGCCGCGCTCAGACGCTGATCGGGCAGCCAGCCGCCCGGCGGTTTGCCGTCGCGATCCTGCCGCGCGATGCCGGCGAACAATCCGAGCATCGGATCGACTTCTTCGACCGGGAAATCCGAGCCCAGCGCCAGCCGCGCGCCGGCCTTCAGAAACCGTTGCCACGCGTACGCGCCACGCAAGCGCTCGGGACCGACGCGCGCCTCGGCCCAGGGCATGTCCGAGGTCGCATGGGTCGGCTGCATCGATCCGATCACGCCGAGCGACGCGAAACGCGGAATATCGTCGAGCGCGACCACCTGCGCATGTTCGACGCGCCAGCGATGATCGGATTTCGCATCGCCGCCGAGCACCTTTTCGTAGGTGTCGAGCACCAGCCGATTGCCGCGGTCGCCGATCGCATGGCTGGCCGCCTGCAGCCCGCATTCCTTGACGCGGCGCAGCGTGTCTTCGAACACCGCCGGATCGGTGAGCAGCAGGCCGCGATTGCCCGGCTCGTCGCTGTAATCGGCCAGCAGCGCGGCACCGCGGCTGCCGAGCGCGCCATCGATGTACAACTTCACCGCGCGCATTTCGAGGCGTCCGCCCGCATGCCGATAGCGGCCCATTGCGCACAGCGCGGCGAAGGCTTCCTTGTCGCCGTCGGCCATCGCGTAGACGCGCAGCGGCAGGCGGCCGGCGTCGGCGAGGCGTCGGTAGAGCATCAGTTCGCGCAGCGTGACCCCGGCATCGTGCACACCGGTCAAGCCATGGCGCACCGCGGTTTCGAAAGCCCGCTCGAAGGCGCGGATCTGCAATTCGTCGCTGGCCGGCGGAATCACCGATTCGATCAGCTTCATCGCCTCGTCGATGAACACGCCGGTGGCCTTGCCGTCGGCACGCAGGATGCGGCCGCCATCGGGCTGCCACTGCCCGCTCAACGGCCGGTCGGCGGCGGCCAGCGCCGCCGAATTGCCCCACGCGGCGTGGCCGTCGATGCGTTCGAGCCACACCGGCCGATCGGGAAAGGCGCGATCGAGATCGGCCGCCGTCGGGAATTGTTTGTCGGGCCAATCGTTCTGGTCCCAGCCGCGGCCCTGCAGCCAGGCGTCGTCCGGCAGCGATTGCTCGAAGGCGCGCAATCGCTCGATCACTTCCTCTTTCGAAGCCGCGCCGCGCAGATCGGCGCGCATCAGCGACAGGCCCAGGCCCATCAGATGGCCGTGCGCGTCGATCAGGCCGGGCACCACGGTGCGGCCGGCAGCGTCGATCACCTCGGCATCGGCCGGTATCGACAACGGTTTTTCCGCGCTGCCGATGGCCTCGATGCGGCCGTGTTCGTCCCAGCGCATCGACGTGGCCAGCGGCTGTTTCGCATCCATCGTGTGGATGCGGGCGTTGACCAGCACGCGCGGTGCCGCCACGCAGGCAAGGCTCGACACGCAGGCGAAAAACAGCACGACTAGACGCAACATGGAAAGCTCCTGCCGGATCGAGCCCGGACTATGCCGAGGCCGGCGTCAACACACAATCTTGCGCTCGAATCGCGATCGTCCGACGCTTCGCCGTGTCGCGTCCTCGTCCTGCCGATTGGCCCATGGCGGGCCGTGGCCGCGGGACTAGCATCGCCGCATCCCAGCCCGCCGCAGGAGCCAGCCATGACCGTGCGTTTCGTTCTCAACGGCCGCGAGGCGAGTTTCGACGGCGATCCGCAAATGCCGTTGCTGTGGTATCTGCGCGACCACGCCCGCCTCACCGGCACCAAGTACGGCTGCGGCCTGGGCCTGTGCGGCGCCTGCACGGTGCACGTCGACGGCGCGGCGCTGCGCAGTTGCAGTGCGACGGTCCAGAGCGTGGCCGGCAAGCGCGTCGTCACCATCGAAGCGCTGGCCGGCGACACGCTGCACGCCGTGCAGCAGGCCTGGATCGATGAGGACGTGGCGCAGTGCGGCTACTGCCAGGCCGGCCAGATCATGGCGGCGGTCGACCTGCTGCAACGCTCGCCGGCGCCGGCCGACGACGAGATCGCCGCGCTCACCAATCTATGCCGCTGCGGCACCTATCCCCGCATTCGCCGCGCGATCCGCCGTGCTGCGGAGAAACTGCAGGGAGCGCAGTCGTGAGCGGGCTGACGCGACGCCGTTTCCTCACCGTGAGCGCGCTCGCCGGCGGCGCCATGCTGCTGCGCTTCGAATCGGCGCCGGCACAAGGCGCCACATCCGACATCGCGGTCGGCCCGACTTCGCTTGGGCCTTTCATCCGGATCGAACGCGATGGCAGCATCGTGATCGGCGCGCGCAATCCAGAAATCGGCCAGGGCGTGAAAACATCGCTGCCGATGCTGATCGCCGAAGAACTCGATGTGGCCTGGGATCGCGTGCGCGTCGAGCAGCTCGACTACGGCTATGAACTCGGCACGGAGGGTCCAACCAATCGCTACGGCCCGCAGGGCGCCGGCGGCAGCACCAGCGTTTCCGAAGGCTGGAAAGATCTGCGCCAGGCCGGCGCCACGGCGCGTGCCCTGCTGGTGCAGGCGGCCGCACGGCGCTGGGAAATCGACGCCGCGCAACTGCGCACGCGCGATGGCGCCGTGCTGCATCCCGATGGCCGCCAGCTCGGTTACGGCGAACTGGCCGCCGACGCGGCGAAGCTCTCGCCGCCGGCGACGCCGGTCGCGCTGAAATCGCCGGACGACTTCCGCATCATCGGCCGGCCGACCTTGCTCGTGGATGCCGAAGACATCGCGCGCGGCCAGGCCAAATTCGGACTCGATCATTATTTCGACCAGGTGCCGATCGCGATGATCGAGCGCTGCCCGCATCTGGACGGCACGCTCGAATCGTTCGATGCCACCGAAGCGCTGAAAATCCCGGGCGTGCGGCAAGTGGTCGCGATCGGAGGTCCGCGGCTCGACGAGGCCTTCGATTTCAATCTCGCCGCCGGCGTGGCCGTCATCGCGGACGACACCTGGAGCGCGATCAAGGCGCGCCGCGCGCTGAAGATCGTCTGGAAACCGGGGCCGCTGCCGAACGAATCGCGCGATGCCCTGCGCCGGCAGGCCGCCGCGATGCGCGGCAAACCGGCCGAAGCGATCGCGCGCGAAGACGGCGATTTCGACAAAGCGTGGAATTCGGCCGCGAAGAAAGTCGAAGCCAGCTACGAAGTGCCGTTCCTGGCGCACGCGACGATGGAACCGCAGAACGCGCTGCTGCGCCTGGAAGCCGATCGCGCCCTGTTGATCGCGCCGCTGCAAAGCCCCGGCGGCGCGTCCAACATCATTTCGCAATTGACCAAGTTGCCGCGCGAAAAAGTCGAAATCCATCTCACGCGCGTCGGCGGCGGCTTTGGCCGGCGGCTCGATAACGATTTCGTCGCCGAGGCCGTGCGCGTCGCGCAGGCCGCGAAACTGCGCGAAGTCAAACTGGTGTGGCTGCGCGAAGACGATATGCGGCACGATTTCTACCGCCCGTTCGGCATCCACGATCTGGCTGCCGCCATCGACGACCAGGGCGCCGTGCAAGGCTGGCGCCATCGCGTGCTGGCCACGCCGCGCAACTGGCGCGAAACCGGCATGCTGCAGGCGCCGAAGTGGAACGGCGTCAACGATCCCGACGGCGTGCCCGCGCAGCGCGTGCCGAACTATCGCAACGAATACTCGGGCCTGGCCTCGCGCATGCCGCGCGGCTGGTGGCGCGCGCCGGTGCATACCTTCAACGCCTTCGCGATCCAGAGTTTCATCGACGAAATCGCGCATGCGAACGGGCAGGATCCGCTGGCGTTCCGCCTCGCGCTGTACGGCGAACCGGCGGTGTACGACTACGAAGGCCACGGCGGGCCGAAATTCGATTCGGGCCGGCTGATCGGCGTGCTCAAGCGCGCCGCCGAGCGCATCGGCTGGGGCAAAGAAGTAGCGAAGGGACACGGCCTGGGCATCGCCAGCCACTTCACCTTCGGCGGCTACACCGCGCATGCGATGGAGGTCAGTGTCGTCGACGGCAAGCTGGCGATCCACCGCTGTATCTGTGCGGTGGACGTGGGCCGCGTGGTGAATCCGCTCGGTGTCGATGCGCAGATGATGGGCGGCACGATCGATGGTTTGTCGACTGCACTGAACCTCGAAATCACCGTGCGCGACGGCCAGGTGCAGCAATCGAACTTCCACGACTATCCGCTGCTGCGGTCGGCGCAGGCGCCGGACGTGGAAACGATCATCGTCGAAAGCACCGCAGAACCGTCCGGCGCCGGCGAAATGGGCCTGCCGAGTGCGCTGCCGGCGCTGACCAATGCGATTTTCGCCGCCACCGGCAGACGCATCCGCACGCTGCCGATCGCGGATCAACTGCGCGCCTCACAATCGGCGGCTTTTGCGAGCTGAAATTGTCACCCACAAAAAACGCGAGGCCCGACGGCCTCGCGTTGGGACTGCCTGATTTTAAAAACTACCCGTTACGGACGCGGCGCCACGTCGACTTCGACGCGGATGCGATCGCCCGGGTGATAGTCGGTGACGGTGTGATAGGTGCGGCCACGATACTTGTAGGTCACGTCGTAGGCCTGCACGCGTTCGTCGCTGACGTAGTCGGTGCGGGTGGTGCAACGCTGTTCGTAGGTCGTGTATTCGCGGCCGCCGGTGTAATAACCGCCGCCGTTGCGACGCTGCGAATCGCGGGCCGCCGTGTAACCGAGCAACGCGCCTGCGGCGGTTGCGGCGTCACGGCCGCTGCCCGAACCGATCTGGTTGCCGATCACGCCGCCGACGATGCCTGCCACCACGGCCGGCGTGCGGTCGCGGCTGCCGCCACGGTAATAACCGGGCTCACGATAGGTCACCGGCTGTTCCCAACATTCGTCGCGACGGACCGGACGGTCCACCACGTCGATGATCGGGTCGACATCGATGACGCGGGCATAGTCGTAATGGGGCTCATAGCGATCGCCGTAGTAGCCGCCCCGTTGCGCCGAAGCGGTGCCTGCAGCGGCGAGCGCGGCGACAGCGATCAGCGGTGCAGTAAAGCGGGTCATGCGGGATTTCATTGTCTTCTCCTGAAGGGCGCAAATGGGCGCGCCCTCGAGAGCGAAACTAGGCCCGCAGCACTTAATTCGCGATGAACTTCAAACGCGCGTTTACCGCCGCGACAGAAAGAATTCCGGTGCGATTACGGTAGCTGTCCGATGTGTTGAGAACGCTACGTTTTCGCGGATTTTTTTGGTTTTCTGGATGTGTGAACTGCGGGAATCGGGAGCCGGAAATCGGGAGTAGAGCCGGCGGATTGCGAGCGTTGCTCCTCTCCCGATTCCCGATTCCCGATTCCCAGCTCCAAAAGCCTCAAGCCAGAGCAGCGTCCAGCGTCACCGGAATCGAAAGCACCCGCGAAATCACGCAACCCTTCTTCGCGTTCTCGGCGATCTCGGCGAATTGCGCAGCATCGATGTTGGGAATCGTGGCGCGCACGATCAGCGCGATACCGGTGACGGTGGGGCCGTTCTCGGTGCTCATCGTGGCTTCGGCGCGGGTGTCGATGCGGGTGGCGACGAAGCCGGCGTTCTGCAGCATGAAACCGAGCGCCATGCTGTAGCAGCCGGCGTGCGCGGCGGCCAGCAGTTCTTCCGGGTTGGTGCCTTTCTCTTCGCCGAAACGGGTGTTGTAGGAGTATTTCTGGCCGTCGAACAGGCCGCTCTGCGGGGTGCTCATCGCGCCCTTGCCCGATTTCAGATCGCCTTCCCAAAAGGCGGTGGCGTAACGCTTGAAAGCCATGAGGCTGCTCCTGGTCGCAGGGCGCGGCGCGCCCGGAACCGGAAGTTTACGCGTCGCGCCTGCGCCCGCCAGCCCCGATTGCTGCGCTGCACCGCGCGCCGGCCTTGACCGCTTCCCGACAGGCTGGGAGGCTAGGCCCTCTCGACGGAAGGAAACGCGCATGCCCGCCTACCGCACCGAAGACATCCGCAACGTCGCCCTCGTGGGCCACCAGAGCGCCGGCAAGACCACCCTGTTCGAAGCCCTGCTGCATGCCGGCGGCGCCATCCAGACGGCAGGCAGCGTGGAACGCGGCAACACGGTTTCCGATTGGGAGCCGATGGAAAAACTCCGCGGCCACTCGATCAACGCCAGCATCGCCTCGATCGACCACGTCTCGGCGACCGGTCAATCGGTGCACATCAACCTGATCGACACGCCCGGCTTCCCCGATTTCCGCGGCCCCACCCTGTGCGCGCTGGCCGCGGTCGAAACCGCCGCCGTGGTGGTGAACGCCGGCACCGGCATCGAGCACGGCACCACGCGGCTGATGGACTACGCCAAGGCGCGCCGCCTGTGCCGGCTGCTGGTGGTCAACAAGATCGACCAGGACGCGGCGCACCTCGAAGCGCTGGTCGACCAACTGCGCGAAACCTTCGGCAGCGAATGCTTGCCGATCAACCTGCCGGCCAAGAACGGCACCGCAGTCGTCGACTGCTTTTTCACGCCGTCCGGCGAATCGGATTTCTCCAGCGTGGCCGACGCGCACCAGCGCATCATCGATCAAGTCGTCGAAATCAACGAAGAGGTGATGGGCAAATACCTCGACGAAGGCGAACAGGGTTTGTCGGGCCAGCAACTGCACGACGCCTTCGAACAGTGCCTGCGCGAAGGCCATCTGGTGCCGATCTGTTTCGTTTCTTCGCGCACCGGCGCCGGCGTGAAGGAACTGCTCGACCTGTTCGAGCGCCTGATGCCGAGCCCCGCCGAAGCCAACCCGCCGCAGTTCCTGAAGGGCGCCGGCAGCGAAGCGATCGTGATCGAGCCGCACCCGGCGCCCAACAAGCACGTCATCGCGGACGTCTTCAAGATCGTCAACGATCCCTTCGTCGGCAAGCTCAGTGTGTTCCGCGTCTACCAGGGCACGGTGAAACGCGACACGCAATTGTTCATCGACGATGGCAAGAAACCGTTCAAGGTCGGCCATCTGTTCAAGCTCAAGGGCAAGGATCACGTCGAGATCGACGATGCGATTCCGGGCGATATCGCGGCCGTCGCGAAAATCGACGAAATCCATTTCGACGCCGTGCTGCACGACAGCCACGACGAAGACCATATCCATCTCAAACCGCTGGATTTCCCGCAGCCGATGTTCGGCCTGGCGATCGAGCCGCTGCACAAGGGCCAGGAACAGAAGCTCGCCACCGCGCTGCACAAGCTGCACGAAGAAGACCCGTGTTTCCGCATCGAACACAACAAGGAACTCAACGAAACCGTCATCCGCGGCCTCGGCGAGCTGCATCTGAAGCTGATGCTCGAGCGCATGAAGGAGCGCTACCAGGTCGAAGTGAAGTCGCGCCCGCCGCGCATCGCCTATCGCGAGACGATCAGCGCGCGCGCCGACGGCCATCACCGCCACAAGAAGCAGACCGGCGGCGCCGGCCAGTTCGGCGAAGTGTTCCTGCGCGTGGAGCCGCTGCCGCGCGGCGCGGGCTTCGAATTCGTCGACGAGGTCAAGGGCGGCACGATTCCGAACCAGTTCCTGCCGGCGATCGAGAAAGGCGTGCGCGCGGTGCTCGAAGGCGGCGCGGTGGCCGGTTATCAGTTGCAGGATGTGCGCGTCATCGTCTACGACGGCAAATATCATCCGGTCGATTCGAAGGAAGTCGCCTTCGTGGCGGCCGGCAAAAAAGCCTTTCTCGATGCGGTTTCCAAGGCCCGGCCGATCCTGCTCGAACCGGTGGTCAACCTCGACGTCTCGGTGCCCGAGCAGCACATGGGCGATGTCACCGGGGGCCTGGCTTCCAAGCGTGCGCGCATCAACGGCACCGACTCGCTGCGCGGCGGCGAACTGGTGATCAAGGCGCAGGTGCCATTGGCCGAAGTGGGCGACTATTCGAACGAGCTGAAGGCGATCACCGGCGGACGCGGGCGCTACAGCATCGAATTCAGCCACTACGATCCGGTGCCGCCGAACGTGCAGAAGCAGCTGGTGGAAGCCTATCGGCCGCACGCCGAAGAGGATTGAGCGCGTCATCGCGTGGGCAGTGGCCGGCCCTGCCCACTTTCTCGTTTACAACGAGAGGCGCCGCTCCGGCGCCGAATGAACGCAGGATGCTCCCATGTTCCGACCTCTGGTTTTTTTCGCGGCGCTGGCCGCCGCCCCGCTGACCCAGGCCGCCAACAATGCGCAGCGCACCGCAGCGCTGATCGACGGCGTGGTGTTCTTCGGCATCCTGTTGGCGCTGGTGATCTATGCCGGCGCGATGCGCATCCGCGATGCACGCGCCGGCCTGTCGGAAGAAGAGAAGAAAGCCCGCATGAAAAAGCGCCTGCCGTTCGTGATGGGCGGCTTCTTCGCCGCCTGCATCTACATCGCGCTGCGCGTCTGATCCTGCGCGAACAGCGCGCCCTGCGCCGCGACCGCCTCGCGCGGCGTGAAGTTCGACAAGCCCACGCCCACCAGTCGATACAAGGTGTCGGCCGGCAGTTCGACGCGCTCGCGCAGCCCGAGCGCGTGATCGACGAATTCATCGAACGAGGCCGGCGGCGCTGACGGCGTGAAGCTTCGCGTCAGGATCTGGAAATCGCGCGTCTTGAGTTTCAGCACCACGGTGCGTCCCACGCGTTCGGTTTCCTTCTGCGCACCGCGCCAGGATTTTTCCGCCAGCTCGCGGATCGGCGCTTCCAGTTCATCGAGCCGGCGATCCTGCGCGAACGTGTCTTCGGCCGAGATCGATTGGGTCGGGCGGTCGGGCGTGACGGCACGCTCGTCGATGCCGAGCGACAACTCGTGCAACCGCGCGCCCCAGTGTCCGAACCTACGTTCGAGTTGGGCGCGGCCATGGGCGCGCAACTCGCCCACCGTGCGGATGCCGAGTTCTTCGAGTTTGCCGACCATCACCTTGCCGACGCCGGGCACGATGCCCACCGGCAGCGGCGGCAAGAACGCGTCGACTTCGTGCGGTTTGATCACGAACAATCCATTCGGCTTGCGCCAGTCGGACGCGATTTTCGCGAGGAATTTGTTCGGCGCGACACCGGCCGACGCCGTGAGCGCCGTCTCGTCGAAAATCTGCGCGCGGATCGCCTGCGCCACCGCCGTGGCGCTCGCCAGGCCTGACAGGTTTTCGCTCACGTCGAGATAAGCCTCGTCGAGCGACAGCGGTTCGATCAGCATCGTGTGGCGCGCGAAGATCTCGCGCACCTGGCGCGATACCGCCTTGTAGCGCACGAAATCGGGCGGCACGAACACCGCATGCGGGCACAACCGTTCGGCGCGCACCGCGGGCATTGCCGAACGGATGCCGAACTTGCGGGCCTCGTACGACGCCGCGCACACCACCGAGCGCATGCCGCGCCACGCCACCACCACCGGACGTCCGCGCAGCGCCGGATCGTCGCGCTGCTCGACCGACGCGTAGAAAGCATCCATGTCGATGTGAACGATCTTGCGCAACACGCACTCCCCTGACGGCGATATTGTCGCGCGTCCCGGCCCCGGCATGGCAGGTGTGTCGCACTGTTACGTTGCAGGTTTTTCCCTTGCGCCCCGCAGACGACAGGCCGACCATAGTGGGATGTCGGTCACCAAAACCATCGCCATCGTCGGGGCCAGCGAGGAGAGCGCCGCGCATCTGCGCCTGCTGATGAAGCTGGGAGCCAACCGGCTGCGCCATCGCTGGCAGTGGGGCACCGAGGCGAATGCGGATTTCGTCGCGGTGGAAGTGAACGATCTGGGCGCCGAAGGCGTCATCGCGCGCTGCCAGTCGGCCGGCATTCCCTGCGCGGTGCTGGCCGAAGCCGGCGAAGCGGTGGTGCACGGATTGGTATTGCGCCGGCCGTTCAAGCTCGACCAGATCGTCGCGGTGCTCAATGCCGCCGGCGCCGAAACCGCGGCCAGCGGTCCGGTCGAACATTTCGCCGACGACTTCTACCTGCGCGATCTCGAAGGCACCGAAACCAGCGAAGGCGCACGTCGCAACGACGAGCTGTGGGCGCGCCAGGAACGTCCGCAGAACCAACCGCGCGGCGTCGAGGACGAGCACCGCTCGGGCCTGGATTACCTGATCAAGGGCGACCCGCTGGTCGAACCGGAAAAGCCGAAACCGCTGATCCAGGCCGACACCACGGTGGCGTCCGGCCGCAGCCAGCCGAGCGTGCGCGCCGAAGCGCGCGCCGAGTCGGCGCGCCATCGCATTCCGGCGGGCGTGGTCGGCGTGGAAACGGTGGATGTCACGCCGTACGTGATTCCGCCGCGCCCGGAAGGCATCAACGTTGCGTCGCATGGTGCCGCGCGCAACGACGACAAGGATCCCGGCAACCGCCTGCTCGACTATCTCGACGGCAACCTGCTCGGCAGCCCGTCGCAGATGAAACTCGCCGACGCGCCGACCCTCACGCTCGATCCGAAACAACGCGTATTCCACTCCACTGCCGATCTGGCCGACCTCGTCGCCTACTGCGTGGAAGTGTTGCCGCGCGAAGTCGTCGCCGGCGTCACCACCACCGATCTGGCACGCGTGCGCGAGGCCGAACCCGGCCGCCCGTACGACGATCTGCGCTGGCTCGATGCGCTGATCAAATCGAGCGGACGGCTGGCCAGCCGGCTCGATCCGGGCGGCACCTACCAGGTGCGCCAGCCGGTGACGGTGCATCCGGAATTCCAATCGCACGGCGCCATCGCCGCCGCCCTCGCGCAACCGGCGCGACTGCACGAAGTGGCCGCTGCCAGCGGCGCCGGCATGGACAAGGTGTTCGACATCGTCAACGCCTACGACGCCATCGGCCGCCTCACCTGGACCCCCCGCCAACGCCGCAACCAACCCGAACCTGCGCACGAGAAATCGGCAAGCGTGTTGTCGCGGCTAAAATGGCCGTTCGGCAAGCGCTGAGCGCCACTACTGCGCGCGATTGGGCGCGGCTGCTGGGTTGTTCAAAAGCGGAGCGGGACGCGAAGGACGCAAAGGAAAAAGAAAGGACGCGAAGAAGGGCGAAACCTGAACCGGCGCCACTCCGCTGCCTCGATACAAATCGCGCGATTTCAAGGACAAGATTGACGCACCAGATAACTTCTCCGTGCCCGCTCCTCTTCTCCTGCGCATCCTCTGATCCCGCTCCGCTCCAAGCAACAGCTACACCAAAGCTTCCTTCGCGTCCTTTCTTTTTCTTTGCGTCCTTCGCGTCCCGCTCTGCTCTGACCGCCGATGCCCCCAGAATCCGCCTCTCTGCTAGCCGATGCGATCCTCGTGCTGCACGTAGCCGTGGTCGCCTTCGTCGTCGGCGGCGAAATCCTGTTTCTGATCGGCGCGAAGCGCTGGCGCTGGATCCGCAGGCGCGGCCTGCGGATCGCGCACATCGCATTGATGCTGTTCATCGCCGTGCAAAGCTGGCTCGGGCAGCTTTGTCCGCTCACCGTGTGGGAGCAGGCGCTGCGCCGCGCGGCGGGTGAGCGCGGCTACAGCGAAGGCTTCATCGAGCACTGGCTGTCGAAGGTGCTCTACCTGCACGCGCCGTGGTGGGCATTCGTGCTGGCTTATTCGGCGTTCGCGGCGCTCGTGGTGGCGACCTGGTTCCTGGTGCCACCGGAGCGCCGCGGTACGAAACCTGCGCGCTGACGCAAACTATTTCTTCACCGGTTTCTTCTTGTCCTTGAGCATCGTGCCGGTGCAGTTCTTCGAGCCGCAGCGACAGGCCCAGATCTTCTTCAGGCGCTTGGTGTGCGGCACTTCGAGCGTGATGCCGTAATCGTAGGTGAGCTCTTCGCCGGGCTTGATCGCGCGCAGCGTTTCGATCACCACGCGATCCTTCTCGCGCCGATCCTTTTCGTCCTCCAGCAGCAGCGGTTCGCAGTTCGGGCTGCAGCTGTGATTGATCCAGCGCGCGATATTGCCGCCGAAATTGGCGTCGATCACATACTCGTCGTTGAGCGTGAAGAGGAAGGTGTGGCCGCTGTCGAGCGTGTCGGCGTAGATGTCGTCGGCGTCCTCCATGCTCAGGCGCCGGCCGCGGTATTCGACCACGCGTTCGCCTTTCTTGAGGGCCGCGGTGGCGAAAACGCCGTTGCCGTGGATGGGGGAGCGACGCTGGGCGATCTTCTTGGGCATGGTCGGATGACAAAGTGAATTGAAAAAGTTTGAGTAACGCGCCGGCCCGACACGCGGCCGGCCGGTGGGAAGATTACACTCGCCGAGTGAATCCGGCCGCACGCCAGGCGTTGCGCTTCGTCACGTCGGTGGCCATTTACCTGGCCGGCGCCCACGTCGCGCTGTGGTTCATCGACGGACCCGAACAGATTACCTTGATCTGGCCGCCCTCCGGTGTGGTGTTCGCGGTGCTGATCCTGTTCGGCCTGCGCTGGTGGCCGTTCGTCGTGGTGTCGGTGCTGCTCACGCACTGGCTGATGGCGCCGGTGCCGGCGGTCTTCCTGCCCTACTCGGCCGCCAGCAACACCATCGGCGGTCTGCTCGGCGCCGGTTTCGTGCTGCATTTCCGCAGCCTGTCGGCAGAAAAATATTCGCTCGCCGGCGGTTTCGATCTGCTGCTCGGCGGCATGATCATGGTCGCGGCGAGCGCGCTCATCGGCACGCTGGGCATGCTGCACGCCGGCATGATCGAAGCGGCCGATGCCGTCGCCGCCGGCATGCGCTGGGCGATGGGCGACCTGTTCGGCATCATCACCGTCGCGCCTGCCGTGCTGCTGGCCGGACGCGGACGGCATTGGGGCGTCAGCGGCCATCCGGCCTTCGTCTACGGCAGCCCGTTGGAGAAATCCGCCTGGGCCCTCGCGGTGGTGGTGTCGCTCGCCGCGATCGGCTGGGCCAGCGGCCACACCGGCGCCTATTCGCTTGGCATCGCGAGCCTGCCGCTGGCCTTGCTGCTGTGGAGCGCGCTGCGTTTCGAGCCGCTGTTCACCGCGTTTGCCAACGTCGCCTTCGCGCTGATGGTGGCGACCATCGCGGGGCTGGGCCTGGGCGGATTCACCGCGCCCACCGGCATCGGCGATGTGGCCGTGCTGATCGGCTTTCTCTGCATCCTCGCATTGACGCCGCAGGTGCTGTCGGCCGCGGCGCACGAAAATCGCGTCGCCGCCCTACGGCTGCTGCGCCGCGCGAGCACCGATGCGCTCACCGGCCTGCCCAACCGCATCGCCTTCGAAGAAAGAGTCCGTGCCTTCGGCGTGCGCGAACGCGGCGAACCGATGGCACTGGCGTATTTCGACCTGGATCAGTTCAAGCTGGTCAACGACATTCTCAGCCACGCCGCCGGCGATCAGCTGATCCGCGCGCTGGCCAGCGCGATGCAGGTGCGCCTGGGCCCGCACGACCTGCTCGCGCGCACCGGCGGCGACGAGTTCGCCGTGCTGCTGCGGCATTGCGTGTCTGCCGAAGCCGAACCGCGCGCGCAGCGCCTGCGCGATGCGATCGCCGACTACCGCTTCGCGTCGGGCGACCACGTCGCGGCCACCACCGCCAGCGTCGGGCTGGTGACCTTCCAGGCCGGCGAAATCGAATTCGACGACCTGCTCGCGAAGGCCGACACGGCTTGTTTTGCGGCCAAGGAACGCGGCGGCAACCGCATCGAAAGCGTCAGCCCTGGCCGCGGCGCGGCGGTAGAGGAACGTTCGGCCTCGATGCGCTGGGCGCTACGCTTGAACGAAGCGCTGGAACGCGATCGCTTCGTGCTGTTCTGCCAGAGCATCTCGCCGCTCACCCGTATCGACGGCCACGCGCGGCACTTCGAAATCCTGCTGCGCCTGCTCGATCCCACCACCGGCGAACTGCTGCTGCCCGGCACCTTCGTTCCGGCCGCCGAACGCTTCGGCCTGGGCCTGCGGCTCGATCGTCACGTGCTCGACCGCACCCTGCGCTGGTTCGAACGCTCGCCGGAAAGCGCCGAACGCGTGAGCCTGTGCTGCATCAACCTGTGCGCGGCGTCGGTCGATGACGAACGTTTCCTCGCCTTCCTGCAAAAGCGCCTGGAAACCAGCCGCCTGCCGCCCGACAAACTGTGTTTCGAACTCACCGAAACCAGCGCATTGCGCGATCTGTCGCGCGCGCAACATTTCATCCAGCGCGTGCGCGCGCTCGGCTGCAAATTCGCGCTCGACGATTTCGGCACGGGCTTTTGTTCGTTCGGCTATCTGCGCTCGCTCGACGTCGACTATTTCAAGATCGACGGCAGTTTCGTCCGCGAAATCGAAACCTCGCCGCTGGCGCTCGCGGTGGTGCGCTCGATCGCCGACATCGGCCGCGTGATGAACAAGGAAACGATCGCCGAGTGCGCCGAGACCGAGGCGATCCGACAGCGCCTGATCGAACTGGGCGTCGATTACGCGCAGGGTTACGCGGTGGACGAACCGATCCCGATCGAGCGTTATTTCGAGAACGCGCGCGTCGCCGGCGTGGCCTGACGCGCGGTTCGATCAGGGCGTCTTCGGCGCCGCCGCGGCGAATTCGTAGGTGGTACCGTCGGCGGCGCGCAACTGCAATTTCCCGTTCGCCTGCGACACCTCGAGCGGCTGCGCCAGCGCCTCGAACCAGGCCGATTCGATCGTGTTGCCATCGCCCATGCAGCCGCGCTTGGTCGCCATCACCGGCCCGACGGTGAGCTTGCCGTCGACCAGCGTGTAGCTGCCGCTGTACTGGTTGCAACCGCCGTAGCCGCTGGCGCGATCGGCCGTGAACTCGATCGTCACCGCCTTCGCCGAGGGCGACGCCAGCGCGCCTTTGTCGGCGCTCGCCAATTGCCAGCGCGAGCCGTCAAGCGACACGGATGTCCCTGCGGTGGCGCAGGCACCCAGCGCCAGACACGACGCGGCGAGCAAAGCACGAAACAAAGTCATGGCGAACTCCGGAATCCAAGGAACGCAACCAGCGGGCCGCGGCGTGAATCAACGCTTCTTCGCGATCAACCCGAAGATCAACAACAACACGATCGCACCGACCACCGACGCGATGAACCCGGTCGGCTCCTCCGGCCCATACCACCCCATTTTCACTCCGACCACGCGCGCCAATATCGCACCGGCGATGCCGAGAATGATGGTGAGGAAAATGCCGAGCTTGTCGCGCCCGGGCTTGAGCGCCCGCGCCACCAGACCCGCGATGAATCCGATCAGGATGGTCCAGATGATGCCGCCACCGAAGAGTTGTTCCATGGGGAAGGTTCCTTTGGTCGGGGTGGTGAGCTTAGCGCGACGGGGAGGGTTTTTGGCGTGGGATGAGGGGAGGTTGGTAAAAGGTTCAGGAGGTTGGATGGGGCGGGGCTTGCTACGGCAAGCTCGCCGGTTGTGTGGTTTGCTTTTGCAGTCTGGATGCGGCAAAGCGGAATCGGGATGGGTTTCGCGGACCTATTGTTGAATTCGTCCTTCCCGCGAAGTTGATTCGGTCATCTCCGCCCTTCGACAAACTCAGGGCAGGCTGGCCTGCGGCCAGGCGGGAATCCAGTGACTTTGAAGCGTTCCGCTTCCCTCGATTTTGAAATTGCGCTTTCGCCGGTTTCGTCCCCGCCGAGGGGAACGAAACCAGCGAAAGCGCAACTTCATTCGCGAAGAAGCGGAGGGCCTCAAAAGTCGCCGGATCCAACCTTCTTAGACAGGACGTGCATAGAAGAAGGCGGACGCTCATGCGAAGAATAACGAGGAATACAACCCGCTCCGCACCTTGGTATTCTCCCCACCTCCCATACCCCGCCGGATGGATTCCATGCCTCATCGACTCTTCGCCTTCGTCAGCCGATACGCCCTCAGCGTGATGTTGTTGTGCGCGCTCACCGCCTGCGGCGGTGGCGATGGGGTGCGGCAGCGGTTGTTTCCGCCGACGGCGAGCGTGCAGGAACTGGCGGTGCAGGCCGATGGCAGTTGGACGCTCAAGTTGCGGCTGCAGAATTTCAGCAATGTGTCGATGCTGGTCGAGGAAGTCGACGCCACGCTGCAGATCGCCTCGGCGCAGGCCGGCAAGATTTCGTTGCGGCCGGCGGTGAGCGTGCCGCCGGAGTCGGCCGAGATCGTTGAGTTCACCCTGGCGCCGCAATCGGCGGCGGCCAATCACGTCATGAATGCAGTGAACAAGCGCAGCGGCGGCAACGTCGCTTATTCGATCAGCGGGCGCATCGTGAGCAGCGAGCCGGATCGGCGCGACGACGAGTTCGAGTTCGCCAGCCGACTTTCCACGGTGCCCGGTCTCGACCGCGTGCTGCGCTGACCTTTCCGGAGTTTTCGAATGAACAATTACCAGGCCCCGTTGCGCGATATCTATTTCGCGCTGTTCGATGTAGTGGAAGCGGGCGCGCTTTTTCAGCAGTTGCCGGGCTCCGAGGGCGTCACGCGCGAGTTGGTGGAAACCGTGCTCGAACAGGGCGCGCGTTTCACGCAGGAAGTGCTGGCGCCGCTCAACGCGATCGGCGACAGCGAAGGTTGCAGCTTCGACAAGGCGAGCGGCGACGTCAGCACGCCCACCGGTTTCAAACAGGCTTACCAGCAGTTCGTCGAAGGCGGCTGGACCGGCTTGACGGCGCCGGAAGCCTACGGCGGCCAGCACCTGCCCGAGTCGGTCGGCGCGGCGCTGAAGGAAATGATCGACGCCGCCAACCTGGCCTGGGGCAACTATCCGCTGCTCTCGCACGGCGCCACCGAAGCGCTGAAACATCACGGCGAGGAGTGGCAGCGCCAGGTGTTCCTCAAACCGATCGTCGACGGCCGCTGGACCGGCACGATGTGCCTCACCGAGCCGCATTGCGGGTCGGATCTGGGGCTGCTCAAGACGCGCGCCGAGCCGCAGGCCGACGGCACCCATTCCATTTCCGGCACCAAGATCTTCATCACCGCCGGCGAACACGATCTCACCGACAACATCGTGCATCTGGTGCTCGCGCGCCTGCCCGATGCACCGGCCGGCACCAAGGGCATCTCGCTGTTCATCGTGCCCAAGATCCGCACCGCGAAGGACGGTACGCTCGGCGAACGCAATGCGCTGCGTTGCGGCAGCATCGAACACAAGATGGGCATCCACGGCTCGTCGACCTGCGTGATGAATTTCGACGGCGCGCAGGGCTATCTCATCGGACAGGCCAACAAGGGCCTCAATGCGATGTTCACCATGATGAATACCGCGCGCCTGGCGGTAGGCATCCAGGGCCTGGGATTGATCGATCGCGCCTTCCAGAATGCGCTGGCGTATTCGAAGGACCGGCTCCAGATGCGATCGCTATCCGGGCCGAAAAAGCCGGAAAAACCGGCCGATCCGATCATCGTGCATCCCGATATCCGGCGCATGCTGCTGACCTGCAAGGCGCTCGGCGAAGGCGGTCGCGCGCTGGCGCTGCATGCGGCCACTTTGGTGGATGTGATCGAGCGTCATCCCGAGGCGGCCGAGCGCAAGAAGGCCGACGAGTTGCTGTCGTTCCTGACGCCGATCGTAAAGGCCTGCCTCACCGAGTGGTCGGTGGAGTGCACCTATCACGCGCTGCAATGTTTCGGCGGCCACGGCTACGTGCGCGAATGGGGCATGGAGCAACTGGCACGCGATGCGCGCATCACGACCATCTACGAAGGCACCACCGGCATCCAGGCGCTGGACCTGCTGGGCCGCAAGGTGATCCAGCAACAGGGCGCCGGGCTCAAGCATTTCCTCGGACTGATCGTGGAGTTCTGCACGCTCGAAACGATGAATGCCGGCATGGCCGAATTCGTCGCGCCGCTGGCCAAGATCGCGCAGGACTGGCAGCAGCTCACCTTGGAAATCGGCCGGCGCACGATGGCCGATCCGGAAGAGATCGGCGCGGCCTCGGTCGACTATCTGTTCTATTCGGGCTACGTGGCGCTGGCCTTCTGGTGGGCCAAGAGCGTCGCCGCGGCCGACCGCGACGCGCACCCGCCCGCCTTCCGGCAGGCCAAGCGCGACACCGCGCGCTTCTTCTACCAGCGCCTGCTGCCGCGCTGCCTGTCGCACGCGGCGGCGATCCGCGCCGGCGCGCCCAGCCTGATGGCGCTGGCCGAGGAAAACTTCGCCAGTTAGCGCCGCGCTCTTCACGCAGAGGGGCGGACGCGGTAAAACTGCGCTTCCGCCCCGCGCGCTCCGTCCCCAATGCATATCAAAGCCGGCGACATCGACCTCCTGATCCGGGCTGCCAATGCCGACGACGACGAATTCATCTTCAGCCTGATCGAACGTTTCGTCGATTTCGAACTGCCCAAGTGGCGACGGCGCAACGTGGTGGTCGAGGGCATCCGCAAGGATCTTTCGCGCAATCTCGAAGAACAGCCGGCCGGTTCCTTCATGTTCGTGGCCGAGGACGACAGCACCGGCGAGCGCGTCGGCTTCCTGCATCTGCAGACCGTCACCGATTACTTCACCGGTCACCAGAACTGCCACATTTCCGATGTCGCCGTGCCGCGCAGCCACGATGGCCACGGCATCGGCCAGGCCCTGCTGGCGTATGCCGAGAAATTCGCGCGCGAGCATCGCTACGAGCGGCTGCAACTGTCGGTTTTTCCGGGCAACGAGCGCGCGCGCAAGTTGTACGAGCAGCTTGGCTACGGCCTCGACATGCTGCGCATGGTCAAGCCGCTCTGAGTGGCGTGAGCGCCGCCGCCAAGTCCGAGTATCCCGGCCGCGACCTGGAGGCGATGTCGTTCGCGGTGCGTTACCACCGCTGGATCCGCGACGAATTCGCGGCCGCCGTGCGCGGCGATGTGGCCGAGGTGGGGGCCGGCGACGGCGAATTCAGCCGGATGCTGCTGGAACTCGGTCCGCGCTCGCTGACCTTGTTCGAACCGAGCACCGCGATGTACGAACGGCAGGCCGTCAAGCTCGGCGGCGATGCGCGCGTACAGCGTGAAAACGCCACTTTCACCGAACGCGCCGCCGCCTTCGAAGGCAGGCTCGATACCATCGTCTACGTCAACGTGCTCGAACACGTCGAAGACGATCGCAACGAACTGGCGCTGACGCATCGCGCGCTGCGGCCCGACGGACGCATCTGCATCTTCGTGCCGGCACTGCAGTGGCTGATGAGCGATCACGATCGCGCGATCGGACATTTCCGCCGCTACGGGCGACGCGAACTGCAGACGAAGGTGCGCGAAGCCGGCTTCGACATCGAGAAACTGCATTTCTTCGATTCGCTCGGCGTGCTGAGCTGGTGGTTGTGCATGCGCGTGCTGAAGCTGCCGCTCAAGGCCGGTTCGGTCGACCTGTACGACCGCGTGTTCGTGCCGGTGCTGCGTACGCTCGAATCGATCGTACGGCCGCCGCTCGGCAAGAATCTGCTGTTGATCGCGCGCCGGCGCTGAGATCGGCGCCCGCGGGCTCACCAGGCCCAGTCGAAAGCCACGCCGATGCGGCGTTCGCGTCCCAACAGATATTCGCGCGGCTGCGATTGGGTGCCGGCGACGCGCACGTCGTCGAGGTAGTCGCGATCGAGCGCATTGCGCGCGTAGAGTTCGACGCTCATTTTTTTTCCGAGTGCGCGGCGCAGGCTCAGATCGAGCACGCCATAGCCTTCGCGCCGGCCGGCTTCGGTGTTGAGCGCGTCGCTGTAGGTGGTCCGGCTGTACCAGTGGCTGAGCGCCA
Source organism: uncultured Chiayiivirga sp. (assembly GCA_965653565.1). Lineage (GTDB taxonomy): Bacteria > Pseudomonadota > Gammaproteobacteria > Xanthomonadales > Xanthomonadaceae > JALCLA01. Next base: position 94,542 of record CBFHAI010000007.1, read on the forward strand.
GTTGCCAGTCGGGCACGAATTCCCAGCGCGCGCCGGCCGTCAGCGTGAGCGGCGGCGCGCCCGGGAAGCGGCGGCCCTGCAGGTCGACGGTGCCGAACGGCAGACGTGCGACGAATTCGTCGTAGCGCGTGTGCAACAGACCGACGCCGAACCAGGCCTGCAGCGTCTCGTCGGGCCGCCACTGCACTTCGAATTCGCCGCCGTAGGCATGCGCGGCGCCGGCGTTGACGATGACGTAGGTTTCGCGCTGCGGCAGGTCGACCGGCACGTGGCGATCGATCCAGCGGTTGTAGAAGAGCGCGGCGTCGAACAGCAGTTTTTCGTTGAACCAGGACGCGCTCCAGGTCAGATCGAGCGTGTCGCTGCGTTCCGGGTCGTACGATGCGAGCAGGCCACTGGCGGTATCCAGCCGCGCACCGCCGCCGACGAAACCGCGGCGCAGTTCGAAGCCCAGGCGATGCTGCGCGTTCGGCTGCCAGGTGCCGCGCAGGTTGGGCACCCAGACGTCGGTCGCCGACGGGGTGCGGGTTTGCTCCAGGAACGACGGAAATTCCTGCGCGCATGGAATCGGCGCGGCGCTGCCGATGGTGATCATGCACTCGTCGTTGCTGAGCAGGCTTTCGCGCACGCGATCGGAGTTGCGCCGTTCGCGCAGGCGGCGCGCGCCGATGCCGAGCGCCCCTTCCGCGCCGGCCCATTCGAGCTGGACGAAGGCGCCGTCGGTGGTGATGCCGCTTTGCGCCGCGGTGGCAAGACTGCGCGTGGTGTCGGGCGTCACCACGACGTTGACCGCGGCCGGGAAAAACTCGCGCAACGGTGTCACCAGTGCATCGACGAACTTCACCTCGCGCACGCTTTGATCGAGCCCGGCCTGCAACTGCCAGGAGGCGCCGAGCGCTTGCTCCCAGCGGAATCCGTACTCGCGCGCGTTTTCGGTTTCGCCGCGCAGTTGGCGCTCGCCGGCGATGCCGGGCCGGCGCGTGGTGGTGTCGAATCGGGTGCGTGCGCCGATGCCGAACACGCGCAGCGTGCCGACGTCCCCGAAGCGCCAGTCGATTTCGACCGCGCCGCCGTCGGCATCGAGTTGCGGATCGCGCTGCAGCGATTCGTAGCTCAGGCGATCGAACGGATCGAACGCCGCATTCGATAGCGGCGGCACCACGCCCGGCACGCCCGGATCGCCGCGCAGCATCAGCCAGCTGGCACGCAGCGTGAGCGCTTCGAGTCGGTCGGGTTCGTAGAGCATGCGGCCCTGCAGCAAGGTCTGCCGGGTTTCGTCGATATCGCGCTGACCGGTGCGCGGGTTGTCGATGCTGCCGCCGGCGCGCTGTTCGATTGCGTTCAGGCGCAGCGCGGGGCCGTTCGATCCGATTTGTCCGGTGCCGCCGACGCGCAGTTCGGCGCTCGCATCATCGGAGGCCGAGGCGCGGCCGTGCATGCCGAAGTCGTACTGCGGATCGAGCGTTTCGAGCCGGATCACGCCCGCCATCGCGCCGGGGCCTTCCCACAGCGAACGCGGTCCGCGCAGGTATTGCACGCGTTGCAGCGGCGGCAACGCACCGCTTTCGAGCACACGGCCGCCGAGCGGGATGCCGTCGAGATAAACGCTCGACGTCGCCACGCCGGCGCCGCCGCGTTCGATGCCGCGGATCGCCAGGCCCTGGCCCTGGCCGGAAACATTCGGCGCGCGCCGCAGCAAATCGTCGAAACGCTCGGCCGGCAAGGCGAGCAAGCGCGCGCCGTCGATGCGCGACGGGCCGCTGCGTTCGAGCCGCGTATTGGCGGGCTCGGCGCCGCCGGGCACGGTGTCGGACAAGGTTTCGGCTTCGGCCGCAATGTGCAGCGTTTCCAGATCGGCTTTGGCGCGCTGCAGCGGCACGATCAGGATCGAGCCGTAAGCATCGCGTCGCCAGCCGAATCCGGTATCGGCGAGCGCTTGGTCGAGCGCGGCTTCGAGATCCATCGTGCCGTGCAGCGGCGGATGCTTGAGGCCACCCAGGCTGGCGCTGCCGCCCGGCACCAGGATGCGCTGGCCGCTCAGCCGCGCCAGTTCCTGCAGGCCGCTCCACAGCGGACCGGCGTCGAGTTCGATCGCGACCGGATCGGCGGCACGCACAGGCATCGCCGCCGCGGCGCCGAGCAGCATCGCGAGCAGGCACGCCGGGACCCGTTTTTGTTGGCTAATGCAACACCATCACGAGGCCCGGGACTCGACTCACCTGCAAGCCTTCGCGTGCCGCGATGGCTTCGAGCGCGGCATCGGCATCGCCGATCGCGATGGCCGCGCTGACGCGCGCCGTCGGATCGCCGATCACGACGACGCGGCCGGGAATATAGGCATCCAGGCGGGTCGCGGCTTCGGCCATCGAGGTGTCTTCCAGCACCAGCAGGCCGCGGCGCCAGTCGAGTGCGCCGCTGGCGAGCGGCACGGGGGCGTCCGGCAAGCCATTCGCATCGCTGCGGATCTGCATGCCGGCGTCGACCAGCACGGGCGCGGCCGCGCCTTCGCGCGCCACCGCCACACGGCCCTGCTCGACTTCCACCACCACCGCCTTGCGTCCGCGATGCGAGACCGCGTAACGCGTACCGACGGCGGTGGCCGTGGTGTGATCGGCGTGCACCACGAAGGGACGCGACGGATCGTGCTGCACGTCGAACGTGGCTTCGCCGCGCAGCAGGGTGAGATCGCGGCGGCCGTCCGAGAAATCGAGCGCGATCGCGCTGTCGCCGGCCAGCCAGGCCTGGCTGCCGTCGGGCAGATCGAATTGCTTCACTTCGCCTTCCGCGGTGCGCAGGTCGCTGCGCAGCGCATCCCACGGACGCGCACCCTGCCAGACGGCGAACAGCACCAGCATCGACAGGGCCATGCCCGCGAACCAGCCGGTGCGCGCGGGGCGCCGCACGCTGCGGCGGCTCGGCAAGGCCATGGTTTGCGCCGCGTCGTCGAATTGTTCGACCGCGAACTCGGCAGCGCGGATATCGGCATAGGCCAGCCGGTGACGCAGATCGCGCGCCAGCCATTGCTCGAATTGCGTGCGCAGCGAGGCCTCATGCGGCTGCGCAAGCAATTGGGCATGCCAATCGCCGGCGGTTTCCAGCAGGTCGGCCCCGGCCCCGGGCGGTAACTGGCTTGGTTTTTCACTCATGGCATCCCCCCGACGCGGCCCGGCGGCCGAACCCCCAAAAGTCACCCCGAATCGATACCTTCATTCTCGCCTCCCCAGGCGGCGCGCCAGCAGTGCCAGGGCACGGCCGACATGATTTTCCACGGTCTTTGCCGCGATGCCGAGCTGGCCGGCGATTTCCGCGTGCGACAGCCCTTCGACGCGCGACATCAGCAAAATCTGGCGCGGCCGCGCCGGCAGGTCGGCGAGCGCCGCACCGACGATCGAAATCTCTTCGCGCGCCGCCGCCACGATGTCGGTGGAGGGCGCGTAGGACTCCTCGTGCATCATGTCGCCCAGCGCGCGTTCCGAGCGCACGCGGCGGCGCAGTTGGTCGCGCGCCAGGTTGGTGGCGACATGGAACAGGAAAGCGCGCGGCGAACGCAGCGACATCGGATCGGCGCTGGCGGCGTCGATCAGCTTCATGCCGGCCTCCTGCGCGATGTCCTCGGCGCCGCCGCGATCCGACAACAGGCGTTCGAGGTAGCCGACCAGTTCGCCATGGCAGCGCTGATAGATGGAGGTGGCTTCGCGGGCGTCGACCCGGACAACGTCGGTCATCAGCCGCGCGCGCCGGTGAGGTCGTATTCGATCGGCAGCACCAGTTCGATCTCGTCGAGAGTGATTTCGGCCGGCAAGGCCGGGAAAGGCGAGGCGCGGCGCAGCAGATCGAGCGCGGCGCGATCGAGCAGCGCATGGCCGCTGGAACGCATCAGCTCGCTGCCGCGCAAGCCGCCTTCGCGGTCGAGCACGAAACGTACCCAGACGATGCCTTCGTAGCCGGCGCGGCGCGCGGCGCGCGGATAGGACCGATGCTGCGCCAGCCAATCCTGCACCCGCCACTCGAGCGCGGTGCGTTCGGGTTCGCCGGGGGGAGCCGCGGCGGTCACGGCGGACTCCGTCGGGCGCGTGACCTCGGGCGGCACAACCGCCACTGCTGCGGGCTCGATGTCGACTTGTCGTTCGAGCGCGGAAATCTGCGCCGGCGGCGCGCTTTCGCTGATCGCATCAGGTGCCGGCGACACCGCGCGCGGCGATTCGGGGCCGGCCGTGGCGACGACCGCAGCCGCCTCGACCGTCGACTCCTGCGCCTCCGGCGGCGCGGCCGACACGGCCTCGGTGGCCGGCATCGGCGCCGGCGCCAGATAGACCGAAGCGATCTCGACATCCAGCATCACCGCCTGCTCGGCCGTCGCCGAGCGATACATCCAGGTCAGCGCGCCCAAGGCCACCGCATGCAAGGCCAGCGACGCGGCGCAGGCGATCACCGTCTGGGTGATCGCGCGCGTCGGGGCGGGCGAATGGGAAAAGGAGGCGGACGCACTCATGGCCGCGCCAGCCTAGCGTCAGAGCCGCGCGCTGGGAAGCGCGCCGCGCCGCGTACAGGCCCGATTGGGGGATCGTGCCCGAATGCGCGTCGCAGCACGACAAGGCACCATTGCGGGCGCAGCTCGGGACGGGCGGCGCGGGCAAGGTGTCCCGGACATAATGTGACGGCGGCGGCAAAGCTTTTCCTCGGGGTAGTGCTTAGATGACGCGAATGAAACTGCGCTTTTTCCTTACGATGGTCGCGGGGTTGCTGGCGCTCGCCGCGCAGGCCGCCGGCGCGGCGCAGTTGAGTTTCGCGCACTACGCCCCGGGCGCCGGCGAGCTGCGCTTGCAGGTCGACCAGGAAGTACCGATCGCACTGGCCTACGGCGATTTCGTCGGCGTTCGCGATTACGCCGGCGGCACGCGCCAGATTCGCGTCACCCGTTCCGACGGCACCGCACTGGTGAGCGGCGAACTGGCCTTGGCTCCCACCGATCGCTACGTCGTGATCGTCGCCGGCAACGGCAGCGACATCGCGCCGTATCAATTGCGGACGGCGGTCGATCACAACTGGCCGCTGCTTGCGCGGCAATCGTCGTTGCAGACCGCCAGCCTGGCGATCGTCGCCAATCCGGGGCAGACCGGCAGCCGTCCGCTGCTCACCGGCACCGTCTGCGAAGGCACCAACCGCTCCACCGGCAGCGAGAATTTCGGCAACGGCACGCGGCCGCTGGATAATCCGCAGGGTGGTGCCGGCTTCAGCATCCAGGAAGACCGCCCCGAATGCGTGCATTACGCCATGCTCTCGCCCACCAGCGACGCCAGCGCCGAAGTGATGATCGCCGCGCAGGAAGGCGATCGCCTGCGCCGTTTCCTGATCGGCGACGGCGTCAACGAGCCGCATCAGATGGTGCTGGTGCATCAGGGTCGCGAACCGATCCGCCCGGCGCTGGCGCCCGACGTCACGATTGAAGGCTTGTGGTCGGTGGTCGGCGAGGCCAACACCGGTTTGCAGGTTTCGTTCAATCCATTGACCGGCTCGGGCCGCGAACTGCAGGTGGGCCGCGGCATCAACGCGGTGTTTTTCGGATACGACGAAGAAGGCCGCTCGACCTGGCGCACGCTGGTCTCCGATGGGCCGCTGCGCGTCGTCGAATATCTCGGCGGCAATCCGGACGGCACCCGCGCGGCGGTCGGCTTCGAACGCGGCACGGCCTTGCTCACGGTGCATTCGTGCATGGAAATGACACTCACCGTTCTGTCTGCGCCGTCGCTCGAATCGACACCGTTCCCGGCGTCGCCGCGCAACGCGATTCCGCTCAAACGCCTGTTCCCGCCGACCTGTCCGGTGCCCGCCGAAGCCGCGCCGGAGGCCCAGCCATGAGCCGTCTGATTCGATACGTGTTTGCCGCGGCCGCGTTGGCGCTGGCGATGGGCGCGCAGGGCGCCGAGCTGCAGGTCGGCAATGTCGCGCCGGCCAGCGGCAGGATCCAGTTGCTGGCTGAAGGCGCACCGCTCGGACCGACCCTGGGCTACCTGGAATTTTCGCGGGTTGAACGCGCGCTCGGCTCGATCCGTGTGCAGGCCGTCGACAGCGGTGCGCGCGTCTTGGCCGAGGCCACGGTCGACATGCAGAGCGCCAGCCTGATCCAGCCGATGCTGGTGCTCACCGGCAACGGCACGATCGAGCCCTACGAACTGCATCTGTACGACGGCGTACGCGATTCGGAAGGCACGCCGGCGAAAGCGATCGATGCGGCCACCATCGCCCTGCACCACCTGGCACCGTACGCCGGTGCCGCCGATCCGGTCGCCACCGATGCCAACCTGATCTGCGTCGACCGTTCGGCGAATGGCGACGAGGGCAGCACGGGCACCAAGGTGCTCACCTATCTGGACGTCGCGACGCTGCCCTACACCAGCCGACGCGATACCCACGTGTGCTCGTTCAAGCTCGCCGATCCTACCTTCGGTTCGTTCGACCTGAGCGTGCCGGTGGTCGAAGGCACCATGCGGTTCATGATGGTGGGCGATGGCGAGAGCGAACCGTTCCGCGTGCTGATCCTGCAGAACGGCGAGGTGCTGCGCGTGGCCGAGCAATCGGCGCCGGCGGTCGGCGCCGTCACCCGCTCGGACGATTTCTGGTACGACCTGGCGCGTCCGGCGCAAGGCGTGGGCCTTTATGAAATCCCCGGCGGTGAAGACATCTTCGGCACCTGGTTCACCCACGACCCGGCCGGCAAACCGATCTGGTATTTCTTCGACGGCGTGGCCACCGACCTGCCCGGCCAGCGCGAGCTGGTGCTGTATCGCCCGTCGCGCGGCGAGCAAGGCAATGTGATGACGGCGGTCGGCAGCGCGCGCCTGTTCTATCTCGATTGCAACCAGGCCGAGTTGCGCATCATGTTGGGCGAGCAGGATTTCTTCACCCTGCGCATCCGCCGCTCGCGCGACGTCGCCAGCTGCGACGCGCTCGAATAACCGCCATGGCAGGCGCCCCGGCCGGCACGCGACCAGGGCACACACTTTGTAAAGGGTTTGGTTTATCCTCGGGCATCAAGATGGATGCCTCCACGCCACCGACTCAGGTGCGAGCCCCGATTGCGGGAATATCGGGGCTGCGTAACGCCGATCCGCGCGAAAGCGCCATGCCGCGCGTGCTGTCGCTCGACGCCAACGGCCGCATTCTCGACTGGATGTCCTGGCAGGATGCCGCCTGCCTCTACGTCCGCGATGCCGTCGCCTGGACCCTCGGCGATCCCTGCCTGACGCTGCACGGCGGCTGGAACCGCCACATCGGCCGCCAGAGCGTGCTGCAACTGCATCCGATCGTCGCCTCGAAAGGCCGCGCGCGCCCGCATGCGCTCGATCCGGCGCCCGCGCTCACCAATACCGCGCTGTTCGCCCGCGATGCGCATCTGTGCCTGTACTGTGGCCAGCAGTTCGGCCGCTATCAGCTGACCCGCGATCATGTGCACCCGATTTCGCGCGGCGGCCGCGACGTGTGGGAAAACGTCGTCAGCGCCTGCCTGCATTGCAATGTCCGCAAGGGCGGCCGCACTCCGACGCAGGCCGGCATGCCGCTGCTGGCCGTGCCTTATCGTCCGAGCTGGGTCGAGCATCTGATTTTGTCGAACCGCAACATCCTGGCCGACCAGATGGAGTTCCTGCGCAGCCATCTGCCCAAGAAACCGCGCCGGACCTTCGCCGCCTGATGGCCGCCGTACTGCGCGCGGTACCGCTGCTCGGATTCGTGCTGGTGCTGGCGAATCTGCTGGCGCTGCTGGGCGAGGGCTTCGATACCGAACTGCTGAAATTCACCATGACCTCGGGCGTCGCGATGACGCTCGATGCCGGCGATATCGTGGTGCTCGCCGGCCTGCTGCTGTTGTACGTGGAAATCTTCAAGGCCACGCGCACATCGAACGCCAGCATCGTCGATCACGTGGCCTCGCTTGCGGTATTCGTGGTGGCGCTGGTCGAATTCCTGCTGCTGCCCCGATTCGCCCACGGCGCCTTCCTTTCGCTGCTGCTGATGTGCCTGATCGACGTCATCGCAGGCTTCACCGTCACCCTTTCGAGCGCGCGGCGCGATTTCAATTCGCCCGGCCCGCTCGCCTGACCCGACCTACCACGCATGACCATCCGGCGTTGACGCAAGGTAGCCTTTCGTCAACACTTCCGGCCTGATTTCGCGGGACCCGGCACCAGACCGGGAACCCTCGGGGGGATAATGACCACGCGCAAGACCATCGGCTTCACCGGCATGGACAGTGCCGAGGGTGAGAAGCTCAAAAGCCTGTTTGCCGACGCCAACCGCCGCACCGGCGAGGCCTGGACGCTCGTTCCGGATACCGACGCCGACATGCTCGTCATCGACGTCGATTCGCTCTACGGCCACATGACGTGGCTGAAGGTGCACAACTCCGGCCGCATCATCGTGGCGCTGTCGAGTAGCGAAAAAGCCGACGCCGACCATCTGCTGCTGCGCCCCGTCACCGCCGATGCGCTGGCGCAGCTGCTGGCGCACCACGCCGGCACCAGCGTGAGCGCGGCCGCGCCGGCAACGAGCCGCCCGACCCCATCCGCACCACCGCCGGCCGCACGTGCGCCGGACCCGGCACCGCCGCGCTCGGAGCCTGCGCCCGCAGCAGCACCCGCACCCACCGCGGCTCCCACCCCGCCCCCCGTCGCGGCGGCGCCGACGCCGGCCCCCGCACCGCCGCCCGAACCAATGCACGATCCGACGCTGGGCGACTATCTGCAGCCCGGCGCCCTGCCCGGCCCGGTCAAGCTCAAGCTCGCCGACGCCGGCTGGCTGGTGCTCGATCCGCAGTCGCGCACTTATCTCGGCCCGGCGGCGCTCAAGGGCTTCCTGCCCTATGCCAAGGCCGTCATCCGCCAGGAAGACTGGATCGCCATCACGCCGACCGAACTCGAACGCCTGAAGGGCGAACTGGGCGGACCGCAGCCGTATATCCGCCTGCAGTGGCTGGCCGCGCTGCTCGCCAACGATGGCCACATCGCGCGCGGCTACGACCAGAACCAGAAATTCCGCCTGGTGAAATGGCCGCAGATCGAACGCGAATTCCCCAAACATTTCCGCATCGCCACCGCGATGATGAAAGGCCCGCAACTGCTCACCGAAATCGCCGAAGCCAGCGGCGCCACGCTCGCGGAAGTCACCGACTTCGTCAACGCCAGCCTGGCCACCGGTTTCGCCGAGATGGACGCCCCGCCGGCTTCGCCGGACGCGGCGGGCAATGCGGCCAAGGGCGGATTGCTCGGCAGACTGCGCGGCACGCGCTGACGATTGCCGTCTTTCGCACTGTTCGTCCCGCACCAAGCCCCGTTACGGGGCTTTCGTGTTTTCGGACGACATCGGTGGTGTTTTCGTGAGTTTGCCCCCGAATAACCGGCCTCTCGCCCGCTGCGGGCCTGAACCTCTCCGCGTCCGGGCCCTGACCTCGCCTTGCCCGGGCCTCCCCGGTGGCCGACAATTCGCGTTCAGCGAAGAAAACCCCACATGATTGATTCCGAACGCTATCCCCGCCTCTCGCGCATCGCGGTTCCCGCCGATCTGCGCCAGTTTCCCGAAGCCGAACTGCCCGAGATCGCGACGGAACTGCGCGCGTATCTGATCGAATCGGTCGGCAAGAGCGGCGGGCACTTCGGCGCGGGATTGGGCGTCGTCGAACTGACGGTGGCGCTGCACTACCTGTACGAGACGCCGGAAGATCGCCTGGTGTGGGATGTCGGCCATCAGTGCTATCCGCACAAGATCCTCACCGGCCGCCGCGACAGCATCCACACCGTCAAGCAGAAGGACGGCGTCGCGCCGTTCCCGAAGCGCGACGAGAGCGACTACGACACCTTCGGCGTCGGCCACAGTTCGACCTCGATTTCGGCCGCGCTCGGCATGGCGATCGCGGCCGCGCACAGCGACAATCCGCGCCGCGTCGTGGCGGTGATCGGCGATGGCGCGATGACCGCCGGCATGGCCTACGAAGCGCTCAATCATGCTGGCGGCATGGAGCCCGAGCCCGATCTGCTGGTGGTGCTCAACGACAATCGCATGTCGATTTCCGAGAACGTCGGCGGGCTCACCAAGATGCTCGGCCGCCTCACCGGCAGCCGCACGCTGAATGCATTGCGCGAAGGCGGCAAGAAACTGTTCGGCGACAAGAACAAGCCAGCCGCGCGTTTCATGCGCCGCTGGGAGGAACACTGGAAAGGCATGTTCGTGCCGTCCACGCTGTTCGAGGAGATGGGCTTCCACTACACCGGCCCGATCGACGGCCACAACGTCGAGGCGCTCGTCGCCACGCTCAAGACGCTCAAAACGCTCAAGGGCCCGCAGCTGCTGCACGTCATCACGACGAAAGGCAAAGGCTACGAACTCGCCGAAGGCGACCAGATCGAATATCACGCGGTCGGCCCGTTCGATCCGACGGTCGGGCTGGTGAAGAAAACCGGCGCCTCCAAGCCGACCTACACGCAGATTTTTTCCGACTGGCTGTGCGATATGGCGGCCGCCGACGACAAGCTGCTCGCGATCACGCCAGCGATGCGCGAAGGCTCGGGCCTGGTGCGTTTCAGCAAGGAATATCCGCAGCGTTATTTCGATGTCGCGATCGCCGAGCAGCACGCGGTGACGCTGGCCGCCGGCATGGCCTGCGAAGGCGCCAAGCCGGTGGTCGCGATCTACTCGACCTTCCTGCAGCGTGGCTACGATCAACTGATCCACGACGTCGCCTTGCAAAATCTCGATGTGCTGTTCGCGATCGATCGCGGCGGCATCGTCGGGCCCGATGGCGCCACGCATGCCGGCAGTTTCGACCTGTCGTTCCTGCGCTGCATCCCGAACATGGTGGTGATGGCGCCGTCGGACGAGAACGAATGCCGCAAGATGTTGAGCACCGGTTTTCGACACGCCGGCCCGGCCGCGGTGCGTTATCCGCGCGGTAACGGTCCGGGCGTGGCGCTCGATAGCGCGCTCGACGTATTGCCGATCGGCAAGGCCGAGTTGCGCCGCCGCGGCAACCGCCTGGCGCTGCTGGCATTCGGCGCGATGCTGCCGGCGGCCGAAGCGATCGGCGCCGAACTCGGTTTCAGCGTGGTGAACATGCGCTTCGTGAAGCCGCTCGATCGCGATCTCGTGCTCGAACTCGCGCGCACGCACGAAGGCTTCGTCACGCTCGAGGACAATGCCGTACAGGGCGGCGCCGGGTCCGCCGTCGCCGAACTGCTGGCGCAGGAAGGCGTGGTGCTGCCGATGCTGCACCTGGGTTTGCCGGATGCATTCCTGGAACACGCCAGCCGCGAACAGGTGCTGGCCGAAGCCGGACTCGATGTCGCCGGCGTGCGCGCCGCGATCCTGCGCCGCTGGCCGACCCTGCTGACGCAACCGCGCAGCGCGGCGGGCTGACGACGCGCGCCATCAGGGCGCGCGTCCCAGCGTTACGCGATCGCGGTCTTCCAGATCGCGCAGCGTTTCGACCTGCATCAATCCCGACGCGACCAGCAGCGCGCGCACGGCCGCGCCCTGCGCGTAGCCATGTTCGATCAGCAGCCAGCCGCGCGGCGACAAGTGCTCGAGCGCACCGTTCGCGATGATGCGGATCGCATCGAGCCCATCGACGCCGCTCGCCAGCGCGGCGCGCGGCTCGAAGCGCAGATCGCCGTTCGCAAGATGCGGATCGTCAGCCGCGATGTAGGGCGGATTGCTCGCGATCAGATCGAAACGTTCGCCGCGCAGTGCGCCATACCAATCGCCGTGGCGGAACTCCACGTTGCGGATGTCGTTGCGTTGCGCGTTCTGCTGCGCAACGTCGAGCGCGGCCGCACTTTGATCGGTCGCCACCACGCGCGCCTGCGGCCGCTCGCTCGCCAAGGCGAGCGCGATCGCGCCGGTGCCCGTGCCCAGATCGGCGATACGCGACGCCCCTGCGGCCAAACGTTCGAGCGCGGCCTCGACCAGCAACTCGGTTTCCGGTCGCGGAATCAGGGTGTCGGCGGTGACGCGCAGGCGCAGCGTCCAGAACCCCCATTCGCCCAGCAGCTGCGCTACCGGAATGCCTTCGCGACGCTGCGCGATCAGTGCCGCGAATCGATCGGCCGCGGCGGAATCGACCGCATCGCCCGCATGCGCGAACAGCCACGCGCGTTCGCGCCCGAGCGCCAGGCCCAGCAGCAACTCGCTTTCGCGCCGCGCGTCGTCGCCGGCGAGCCGGCCGCTGCCCCACGCCTGCAGTTGCGCAACGGTGACGGGGGCTGGCGGCGCGGCAGGATCAGGCATCATTTGCGCATGGTAGCCACACCCGTCATCACGCGGCGATTGCCGATCACGCCGCTCGGCATCGGCGCGCAGATCGAAAGCGCGTTCGCGCTCTGGCTGGCGAGTGCGCGCGCCACCTTTCCGTTCGCGCTGCTCTACGCGGTCGCCGGCTTGCTGCCGGCCCTCACGCTGGGCGATCTGTCGCGACGCCTGCTCGAAGTCGGCTCCAACATCGCGATTTCGGCCTTCGTGCCGTGGCTGCCCGAACCGCGTAACGAAACGCCGATGGCCTTGCTGCGCGATATCTGGGCCTGGTTGACGTCGCCATCGACGCTCGTCGTGATCGCGATTTCCATTTTGCTGGCGATTTTCGCGCTCGCCGCGGTGCTGCATCGCCAGCATCGGATCGCCGCCGGCGACGACCCCGGCCTGCTCGGCTCCGCCCGCATCGCCGCCAAACGCACGCCGATGACGACACTGGCGGGACTGCTCTACAGCGCGATCATCGTCATCACGACGCTGCCGATCGGCGCGTTGGCAGTCGGGCTTTTCCTGCTGGCGCTGCAGGTGGCGGATTTCGCCACGCTGTTTGTGTTGCTCGCCGCGTTCCTGCTCGGCGCGCTGCTGCTCTCGATTCCGCTGGCCTGGGCCTCGGTCGCCTTCGGCTTCGCGCCGGTGCTGTGCGTCGTCGATGGCAGCGGGCCGTTCGCCGCATTGCGCCGCAGCGCGCAGTTGGTGCGCGGCCATTGGGTGCCGGCCGCGACGGTGGTCACCGTACCGACGCTGATCTATCTGGGGATCGGCAGCACCGTTTCGTCGCTGACCTTGGTGGCTGCCGCCGGCATCGCCTACCTGGTCGGCGGTTTCGCCGCCTTGCTCGACGGCGGCTGGCTGTTCTGGGCGCAGCTGCTGGGCGCCGCGCCGATGGCGCTCGCGCTGCCGCTGCTGACCGCCGGCTTCGTGGTCAGCCTCAACGATCTGCAACTGCGCGCCGCGGCCTGACGCCATTGCGACGAAACGAGCCGCTCGGGCGTCCTGACCTGCCACCGACGAGCCCGCTACGGCGGCACAATGCCCGCCCGATGCGACGAACCGTCGGCTTGAACGGCTCATAACTATACAGAATATCCTGTATAGTTATGCCCATGGCCCGACTCCCCAAAGCCCGCGAAAAAGTGCTCGAAGCCGCCCGCCGCATCGTCGAGACGAAAGGCGCCGGCCACCTGACCTTCGACGAGTTGGCCAGCGTCAGCGGCGTCACCCGCGGCGGCATCACCTATCACTTCCCGACCAAGGAAGCCCTGCTCAAAGGCATGATCGAGTCCGATATCGCCGAGTGGGAAACCGCCGCCGGCATCCTCGAACCGATCTGCGGCTGCGGCCGCACCGCGGCGGTGCTCGGACAGATCCGCTGCAATCTCGACCCGCTCGACGCCGGCCACAAACGCTTCGTCAGTGGCCTGATGGGCGCCGCGATGACGGATCCCTCGCTGCTCGATCCGATCCGCGAACACCAGCGCCGCAAATTCAGCGAGTGGACCTGGGACGAAACCGACCAGATGCGCTACCTGATGCTGCTGGCCGCCGAAGGCGTGTTCTGGCAGGACTTCTTCGACCTCAACCCGCTGCCGCCCGAAGCGCGCGCCCGCATCACCAGGCTCATCGAAAAACTCGCCCAACATCCGGAAATGTGGCCGGCACAGACCGACCCGACCTGACCCTTTATTGCCGCCTGCGCGGCGCCCCGCCTCCGATCCGAAACGCCAAGGACTTCCCATGTCTCACGCGCACAAAACCAACCGCCGCCGCACTGCGGCGCAATTCGCCTCCGTTCTGCTGGCTTCCGCCCTGCTCGCCGCCTGCGGCGGCGGTGGCGAGGAACAGCACCAGATGCCGCCGCCGGATGTGTCGGTGGCCGCCGTGGTGCAGAAACAGGTCAGCGATTGGGACGAATACGTCGGCCGTATCGAAGCCATCGAAGCGGTGGAACTGCGTCCGCGCGTGGCGGGCTATCTGGCCGGCGTGCACTTTCGCGAAGGCAGCATGGTGAACAAGGGCGACCTGCTGTTCACCATCGACGAGCGCGAATACAAGGCGGCGGTCAACGCCGCGCGCGCCGATATCGCGCGTGCCGACGCGCGCATCGATCTTGCGAAAACCGAGTACGCGCGCAGCGAAAAACTGATCGAAGCGCGCGCCGTGTCGAAAGGCGAACTGGAAACCCGCCGCAGCGAACTGGCGCAGGCCAATGCCGATCGCCAGGCCGCGCAGGCGCGCTTCGAACAAGCCCAGCTCAACCTCGAATTCACCCGCATCGAAGCCCCGATCGCAGGACGCGTCGGCGCCGCGCTGGTGAAGCCCGGCAATCTGGTCGCGCCCGGCGAAACGCTGCTTTCCACGCTGGTTTCCGTCGATCCGGTGCACGTGGTGTTCGAAGGCGACGAGCGCGCCTATCTGCGCTACCAGGAAATGTCGCGCGACGGCAGCCGCGAAAGCTCGCGCGATGCGGCCAATCCGGTCGAAGTGGCGCTCACCACCGAAAACGAATTCCGTCATCGCGGCACGATGGATTTCGTCGACAACACGGTGAACCCGGCGACCGGCACCATCCGCGGCCGCGCCGTGCTGCCGAACCCGGATGGCGCGCTGACGCCCGGCCTGTTCGCTCGCGTGCGCCTGCTCGGCGCCTCGCCGCGCGAAGCGCTGCTGATCCACGACCAGGCCGTGCTCACCGACCAGGACCGCAAGTACGTCTACGTCGTGGCCGAAGGCAACCAGGCGATGCGCAAGGACATCGTGCTGGGCGAGGCGATCGACGGCCTGCGCGTGGTCGAATCGGGTCTGGCCGCCGGCGACAAGGTGATCGTCAACGGCGTGCGCAAGATCTTCTTCCCCGGCCAGCCGGTCGCACCGCGCGATGTGCCGATGGACGCACCGGCCACGCCCGCGCCGCAGGCGCCGGCGGCCGCCACCGCTGCCGCGCCGGCCGACGCGCCGAAGTCGGAGGGTTGACCGATGGCGCATTCCGATTTTTCGAGGATATTCGTCGATCGGCCGATCCTCGCGGCCGTACTGTCCATCCTGATCTTCGTGGCCGGCCTGATCGCGCTGCCCAACCTGCCGGTCAGCGAATATCCGGAAGTGGTGCCGCCGTCGGTGCAGGTCACGGCGATTTATCCCGGCGCCAACCCGAAGACGATCGCCGATACCGTCGCCGCGCCGCTCGAAGAAGCCATCAACGGCGTCGAGCGCATGATCTACATGAAGTCGGTGGCCTCGTCCGACGGCACCATGTCGCTGACGGTGACCTTCTCGCAAGGCACCGACATCGACCTGGCCGCCGTGCAGGTGCAGAACCGCGTGGCGCAGGCTTCGCCGCGTTTGCCCGAAGCGGTGCGCCAGCTCGGCATCACGACGGCGAAGGCGTCGCCCAACATCACGATGGTGGTGCACCTCACGTCGCCGGATAAACGCTACGACGCGCTGTACCTGTCGAACTTCGCCAACCTGCGCGTCAAGGACGACCTGGCGCGTCTGCCCGGCGTCGGTCAGGCGCTGGCGTTCGGCGCCGGCAACTACGCGATGCGCATCTGGCTCGATCCGGATGCCGCCGCCTCGCGCGGCCTCACCGCGAACGACGTGCTCAATGCGGTGCGCGAACAGAACCAGCAAGTCTCGGCCGGCGCCATCGGCGCGGCACCGATGCCCAACGGCGTCGGCGTGCAGCTGTCGATCAACGCGCAGGGCCGCCTCGATTCGCCGCAAGCCTTCGAAGACATCGTGATCAAGGCCGAAGGGTCGGCCATCACGCGGCTGAAGGATGTCGCGCGCATCGAACTGGGTTCGAGCACTTACGCGCTGCACTCGCTGCTCGACAACGAGGATGCCGCCGCGATCGTGATCTTCGAGGCGCCGGGCGCCAACTCGATCGCGCTGTCGGACGCCGTGCGCGCCCGCATGGACGAGCTCGCGCAGAGCTTCCCGGAAGGCGTGAAGTGGAGCGTCGAGTACGACCCGACCGTGTTCGTGCGCCACTCGATCGATTCGGTGATCGAAACGCTGCTCGAAGCGGTGTTGCTGGTGGTGCTGGTGGTCGTGCTGTTCCTGCAGACCTGGCGCGCTTCGCTGATCCCGCTGCTGGCGGTGCCAGTGTCGATCATCGGTACCTTCGCCGTGCTGTGGCTGCTCGGCTTCTCGATCAATGTGCTGACGCTCTTCGGACTCGTGCTCGCGATCGGCATCGTGGTGGACGACGCCATCGTCGTGGTGGAGAACGTCGAGCGCCACATCGAAGAAGGCAAGACGCCGCTCGAAGCCGCGCACGTGGCGATGACGGAAGTTTCCGGACCGATCATCGCGATCTCGCTGGTGCTGGCCTCGGTGTTCGTGCCGCTGGCCTTCCTCGATGGCGTGACCGGCCAGTTCTATCGCCAGTTCGCGGTCACCATCGCGGCCTCGGTGCTGATCTCGGGCCTCAATTCGCTGACGCTCTCGCCGGCGCTGGCCGCCGTGTTGCTGCAGCCGCACGATGCGAAGAAGGATGCTTTCGGCCGCCTGATCGAACGCGTGTTCGGCCGTTTCTTCCGCTGGTTCAACCGCGTCTTCCAGCGTCGCGGCGATGCGTATTCGCGCCGCATCGGCGGCACCGTCAAACGTTCGGGCCGCCTGCTCGTGATGTATGCGGTGCTGCTCGGCGTGGCGGTGTTCGCGTTCCGTGCGGTGCCGCCGGGCTTCATCCCGACGCAAGACAAGCAATACCTGTTCGGCGTCGTATTCCTGCCCGAAGGCGCCACGCTCGATCGCACCGACGCGGTGATGCGCCGCATGGGCGAGATCGCGCTCAAGACGCCGGGCGTCGAGAACACCGTGCAGTTCCCCGGCCTCAACGGCGCGCACTTCGTCAACACGCCGAACTCCGGCGTGATGTTCATCGGCCTCAAGCCGTCCGACGAGCGCGACGTCGAAGCCGCGGCGATTTCCGCGCAGCTCAACATGCAGTTCTCTCAAATCCAGGACGGCCTCGCCTTCGCCGCGATGCCGCCGCCGGTGCTGGGGCTGGGCAATTCGGCCGGTGTCGAGGGCTTCGTGCAGGATCGCGCGGGCCTGGGCTACGGTGAACTCAACAACTGGACGCAGGCACTGGTCGGCACCTTGCGGCAGACGCCGGGCTTCGATCCGTTCACGGTGTTCTCGTCGTTCCAGTCCAACGTGCCGCAGCTCGACGCCAAAGTGGACCGCAGCAAGGCCAAGGAACAGGGCCTGGTGTTGAACGACGTGTACGAAGCTTTGCAGGTGTATCTGGGCTCGGCCTACGTCAACGACTTCAACCTGTTCGGCCGCACCTATTCGGTGTACGCGCAGGCCGATGCGCCGTTTCGCGACGATGTCGGCGATGTGTCGCGCCTGCAAACGCGTAATGTGCGCGGCGAAATGGTGCCGCTCGGCAGCGTGGTGGAAATCACGCCGACCTACGGGCCCGACCCGGTGATCCGCTTCAACGGCTATCCCGCGGCGGACTTCGCGGCCGGCATCAACCCGGCGCTGATGTCGTCGGAAGAAGCGGTCGACGGCACGCGCGGCATCGGACAGCAGGTGCTGCCGCGCGGCATGACGGTGGAGTGGTCGGGCCTGACCTACGAACAGGTGAACCAGGGTTCGGCCGCGCTGCTGGTGTTCCCGCTGTGCGTGTTGCTGGTCTACCTCGTGCTGGCCGCGCTGTACGAAAGCTGGACCCTGCCGCTCACCGTGATTCTGATCGTGCCGATGTGTCTGTTGAGCGCGATGGGCGGCGTGTGGCTGGTCAACTTCCTGCACGGCCTGTCGCTGGCGATCAATCCGCCGGCCTATCCACCGAATTTCCTCGACAACAACGTGTTCACCCAGATCGGTCTGGTCGTGCTGATGGGACTGGCCTGCAAGAACGCGATCCTGATCGTCGAATTCGCGCGCGATCTCGAACAGCAGGGCCGCAGCATCGTCGATGCCGCGGTGGAAGCCTGCCGTCTGCGCCTGCGTCCGATCCTGATGACCAGCTTCGCCTTCTGCGCCGGCGTATTGCCGCTGGTGTTCGCGTCGGGTGCAGGTTCGGAAGTGCGCCACGTGATGGGTGTGACGGTGTTCGCCGGCATGCTCGGCGTGACCTTCTTCGGCCTGTTCTTCACGCCGGTGTTCTACGTCGTGATCCGCAAGCTGTCCGAACGCAGCAAACGCCGCGGCGACGTCGCGGTGCAAGGAGCCACCCACCATGCATAAGCCACTTGCTCTGTTGATCGCCGCCGCCCTGCTCGGCGGCTGCACGGTTGGCCCGAAGTACGTGCGACCGGATGCGGAACTGCCGGCGAAATTCGATCAGGCCAGCACCGAGGCCGTCGCCGAACGCGCCCAGACGCGCGTCTGGGAAGCCTTCGGCGATGCCGAACTCGATGCCCTGATCGTGCGTGCGCTCGAAGCCAATACCACGGTGGCGCAGGCGGTCGCGCGCTACGAGGAAACCCACGCACTGCGCGGCCTATCGGTGTATTCGTGGTTCCCCACCGTCACCGCCGGTGCCGATGCGGAACGCAGCAGCCCGAGCGGCGACGATCCCTTCCTGCCGGACGACCAGGGCCGCACCGACACCTACAACGCCGGCTTCGATGCGCTGTGGGAAATCGATCTGTTCGGCAGCCTGCGCAATCAGAGCCGCGCGATCGAACGCCGCCTGCAGGCCGATGCGGCGGAGCTGGCGAACGTGCGGCTCACCATCGTGGCGGAAACCGCGCAGGCCTTCTTCGCACTGCGCGGCGCGCATGCGCGGCTGCGGCTCACCGAGCGCAATGTCGCATCGCTCGGCGAGAGCGTCGATCTGGTGACCACGCTGGAAGAAAACGGCCGCGGCACCGCGCTCGATATCGCGCGCATCAGTGCGCAGCGCGCATCGCTCGCCGCGCAGCTGGCGAATCTCGAAGCCGAAGTGGTACGCCACGAACAGCGTCTGGCCACGCTCACCGCGCAACCGGTGGCGCAGTTGCGCGCACAGATGAACGAAGAGGCCGCGCTGCCCGACTTGCCGGAACTGGTCACCGTCGGCACGCCGCAGGAATGGCTGCAGCGCCGTCCGGACGTGCGCGCCGCGGAACGTCGACTGGCCGCTTCCTACGCGGATGTCGGCACCGAAACCGCCGAATTCTTCCCGAAACTCACCCTACTCGGCGGTTTCGGCTGGACGGCGCAGACCTTCGGTGAACTCGGCAGCAGTTCGTCGGAACGCTGGCGCTGGGGCCCGTCGCTCAGTTGGTCGTTCCTCGACTTCGGTCGCGTGAAGCAGCGCGTGCGCGCCGCCGAAGCGCGCTCCGACGGCGCCGCAGCGGCCTTCCAGGAGACCGTGCTGCGGGCGCTCGAAGAAACCGAGAACGCGCTGGCCGGTTACCGCGCGGCGAATCGCGCGGCGGTCGAACTGACCGAAGCCGCGGCGCAAGCCGGCGAGGCTGCGCGTCTGGCGCAACTGCGATTCGAAGCCGGTGCCGATGACGCGTTGTCTTTGCTGGATGCAGAACGCACACGCATCGATTTCGAGACTCGTGCGGTGGAGGCTGGCGTCGCTCGCGCGACGTCGCTGGCGGCTCTCTACAAAGCGCTCGCGGGTGATTTCGCTGCGGCGGCGGAAGAAGTGCAGGAAGAAGCGGCGGTTGCTGCGCCGGCGGTCGACGTGGCGAGCGCGAATTGAAGCTGCGCAATCGCTGAATCATCTTCACCCGGCCTTCCTTTCAGTGAAGGCCGGGATGAGGATCGCATTGATCTCGAGCGGGCGCCGACACAAACCGACGCCCGCAACGAATCAATCCCCCGAAGGCGCCACCGCCTCGGTCACGGCCGGCGCCGGCTGCGGTTTCACCCGCTTGGGCCAATACCACCATCCGCCACGCGCATAACACTGCCAGCCCCAGCGCAGCCACCCGATCAGCGCGTTCGCCAGCCACAGCGCCCACGCCAGGATCGCGACCTTGTAGGCCCACATCGGCAGCGACCAGGCAGACGCCGCGGGCAAGGCCCCGTCGCTGCGATCGAGGAACCAGTTGAGTTGCTCGCCCCAGGAGCCGTTGCCGACCACCTGCATATCCGGTCGTCCGAGCAATCCTGCCGGAACCGCGGCGACGAGACACAACAACGCCACCGCCGTCGCTCCGAGCACGACCAGCTGCAGCAGCGTGAAACCGAGGTTCGCCGGCGCTGCAGTGCGACGTCCACGCCAGCCCAGCAACAACAGCCAGCCCGCGACGATCGCCGCCGCCAGCCACGACACCGTCGAGAATCCCAAGCCCAACAGCAACCAGTGATGGAACTTCAGCGGCGTGCCGCCGAAGCGGGCCAGCACCAGCGCCACGATCACCAGCAATGCCAGCTGCGACCAATAGAGCAAGGCCGGCCCGACGCCGGGCCCCGACGCCGCCAGCAACCATCGGTCCTGCGGCACCGCGATCGAAATGCGCAGATTGCCGGCCGGTGCGCCGAGGTCGAGTTCGGGCGAACGCATCAGCGCACCGATCGCCACCGGTTCGCGCCAGTGGACGGCCACGCTCTGCGGCCCGTTGCGCAACGCCAAGGCGACGCGGCCTTCGTTGAGCACGCGCGGCTGTTCGGCGCCGTTGATCCACAAGCCGAGCAGTTCGCTATCGGCGGGCAACGACAGCAGATGTTGTCCGGCACGCGTCGCGCGCAAGGTCAGATCGAGCCGCGAATCGCGCGCGCGCTGGCCGGGCGTCACGTGCAGCTTCACGCCTTCGATCGCCAGCGTATTGCCCTCCACCGCCACCGGCCGCGTGATCGTCAGTTGCAGTTTTTCGCCGGGCAGCGGTACGAAACGGCGCACATCGCCGGCCTCGTTCGACGATTCCGGCAAACCCGCCGTCTCGACATGCAACAACGGCGCGGCAGCGATCACCCACTCCTCGCTGTAGTTGTGCGAAGGCGTGGCCTGCAACTCGAACGTATCGGCCGGCGTCAGGCGCGAGCTCCACGACACACTGTCGGCGCCCGCCGCGAGCGACACCATCGCCGCGCCATCGCGCACCGGCGGTGCGTTCGCCAGCGGCAATTCGCCCCGCAGCAGCGGCACCGGCACCGTCAATCCGCCACGCGCGGGCGCTATCCGCTCGATCGTGGTCCGCAATTCCCATTGCTGATCGATGACCAGATAGCGACGCACCCGCACGAACGGCGGCACCGCTTCGGTGCTTTGCGCGGATTCGCCTTCATTGGCCTCGGTGGATACCGCAGCGATCAGTTCGAGCGTGTCGCCGATCAAACGGTTCTCATCGAGCCCGCTGGTTTCCAGGCTCTCGTCCAGTATCGCGACGTGCGCCGGCGGCAGCGGGAATGCGATGCGCCAGCGCCCTTCGTCGCTGGCGTAAGTGGCCTCGACGCGATGCACGCCGCGTTCAAGCAACACCCAGGCGCCCGCGTCATCGCGCAGCACGGCGGCTTCGCCGCCATCGACGCGCACGTCGACCAGCGCCTGCCCCTCGCCCTCGCGCGGCAACGGCCAGGCGACCTGTGCCTGCGCGTGTGCATCGAGCGACAGCGTGACGCGCGCGCCGTTGCGCTGCACGCTCGCTTCGGCGAGCGACGCGCAATCGGGCCGACACGGTTCATCCTTCGCCAGCAGCCGCGTGCGAAGTTCGTCGAGTGTCGCGCTGTCGGGTGTGACTTGCGCATTCGCGGTCTGTGCGAACGCGACGAACGCCAGCGCTATCGCCAGGCCGCCGACGGACGCCGCCGCCGTCGCACGGCGCGGCCGCGCCGGACGCGGCGCCGCCGGCCGCAGCAACAACGTCAACGCGATGCCGAGCAAAGCAACCGCCGCGACACGCAACAACCGCGTCAGCCACGGCGGGGAAATCCAAAGATCGAGTTCTTCGTCGGCCAGCAGCGGACCGTTCCACACCAGCGCATGGCGGTGCCATTGCCATTCGGGACGGGCGCGGCCGGCCTGCGGAATCGCATCGGTGGGGTACTGGAACAAATCGGATTGTTTGATCTTCGAGCCGGTCACTTCGATTCGGTCGAGCGATTCTTCGCGTACGCGCAAGGACGGCGCCGACGCCGGCTGCGGCGGTGGCTCGCTGAACTGCATCTGGACTTCCTGATCGTTGTCGACGCCTGCGTAGTTGCCTCCCGTCCCGTCGTAAGCCTCGGTCACGCTGTGATGTTCCAATTGCGGGTAAATCGCCAACTGCAGTTGAGTCGCGGCGAACAACAGGCTCCATATCGCCACCAGCGCCAGCAGCCCATAACGCATCCACGAAACGATGCGTTGCCAGCGTCCGGCCGGCACATAACGCAACACCAGCACCACGCCGAGCAGCAACAACAGCGTCAGTCGCGGCGCGTCGGGTTCGTGCCACGACCACAACAGCCAGCCAAGCAGCGCCACCATCAGCGCCGGCGGTTTCACGCGCCACGCCAGCAGCAGCGTGACGCTGGCGAGAAACAGATCGAGCAGCGACCAGCGCGCGATCCAGCTGCCTTCCGCGCGATCGACGCCGGCCGCGCCGAGCAGCCGGTAACCCGGCGGCAACTGCAGCACCGCTTGTGCACTGTCGAACGGCTGCGTCCAGCCGCTCGCCGGCAGCACGCCCCCGCGCGCCACGCGCGCGCCGCTTTCGAACGCCACTTCGCGATCGCGCCATTCGAAACCGGTATGACCCGGTTGCGTGCCTGCGGTGATCAACAGACTGTTTTCACCGTCGCGGCGCGCCTCTTCCATCACCCACGGCGCGCGCATGTCCAGGCGCTGCAAGCCGCCAAGATCGCCCGCCACGCGATCGCGCGCGACGAATTCGCTGCCATCGAAAGCCAGCCACAATTCCCGCGACAGACTCAATCGCGGCGGCCGCGACGGCGGCAATCCGCGCAGCGAAACCGCGAGCGTGGCAGTGGCTCCGGATGCGAGCGCGAAGGTCGGCAATGCGTTCGCCTCCGCCAGCATCCAGTGCCAGCGCTGCGCCGTTTCCTCGCCGAGATTTTCCATCCAGTCGGGCACGTTGGCCTGCTCGGGATCGACGCCGGGCACGCCTTCGAGTTGCGCGATGCGCAACGACGGATCGGCGCGGAACTGCCAGATTTCCTGCGCCACCCAGGGTTCGGGCACCGACGGCGCGGTAAAAGTAGTGGCATCGGCCGGCGCACGCGCGATCACCGTCACGGACCAGAAACCGGGCCGCACTTGCAGGCGCAGCTTGCCGTCGGGTTCCCAGCGCATCGGAATTTCGCCATCGAGCGCGACGGGGATATAGCCCGGCGGCAGGATCGGACCGAGCACCTGCTCGCGCGGCTTGCCCGTCACCGACAGTTCGACGCGCGTCGCGACAAAGGCCGGCGATCCATCGGCGAGCAGACGATAGGCTTCGAGTTGCAGCGCATCGCCTTCGTTGCTGCCGGTGGCGCCGAGCACGAGTTCCCCGTCTTCGTTGCGCTGCGGCAACGCGATCGCGGCACCGTCGACGCTGAGCGTCAGCCACGCGATCTCGTCGGGCAGCGGCAAGGTGGGCGGCCGTTGCGTCCACACGATGCGGCCGGAAACTTCATGTTCGCCCGGCGCCAGTTCGAGCATCGGCTGTCCGTTTTCGAATACCACCGGCGCATCGCGGCCGTCGACGCGCACGTCGATCGGGCGCCAGCGGTCGTCGCCCGGCAAGGGCACCCGCTGCGGCGCGTAGATCGTCCAGCGCTGCGTGAACGTCGCGCCCGACGCCGAAGCTTCGATCGCGAGCCGGCCGGGCCAGCGGCAGTGGGTGACGGCTGCGTCGCCATTCTGCGCCGGGCACTGTTTTTCTTCGTGACCGTGCAACACCCACTCGCGCCACGGTTCGAGCGCCGGCGGCACGGGACTGGCTGCGGCGGCAACGGCGAAGGCGATCGCCCACGCGCCCAGCCCTGCTGCGATCCACGATCGAAACTGCATGCGTTGCTCCTTGCGGATTTCTGGGCCGGCGAAATTTCGTTCGCGACGGATTCGGAACGCGTCAACGAGGTACTACGCAGCGCGGGGTCGACGCGGCCTCATCCGACGATCAGATGCGCCCCTTGCACCACGCAGGCCAACACGAAACCGGCGAGGAAGAACAGATAGCTCAGCCGCAGATACGGGTATTTGTGCTGCGCCAGATACTGGCCGAGGCTGTAGACATCGCGCACCACGGTTTCGTATGCCTGCCCCGGCAACATCGCCTTCGCCATTTCGGCCAGATAACGCTCGCGATCGAGCCCGGCGAAATGGCCGAAGAACAGCAGATTGAATTCCTCCGGCAGCGGCCCGTTGATGCGCGCCGCGCCGCGATATTTCGGCAGCACGGCGAGAATCGCCAGCAACAGCGCGAGCAGCGTGAACACGCCGAGCACGATCAACCCCAGACGCAGATCCGGATCGGTGACCCGCCCGAGCACCAGCGTCAACACGATCGACGACACGGTGATGATGATATTGGCCTTGGTATCAGCCATCGTCGACAGCTGCACATGATGCTGCTGCACCAACCGCAACAGATGATCGCCGCTGCTGCGCTCGGGCACCGCGGCGAAGGGCGACATCATGGCCGAATCGTCGTTCGCTGACTGCATCGCTGGTCTCTTGCATCGGCGTCACCCGCCGCGGCGATGATAGCTCAGCGGTGCGTGGCTTGTGGGTGGGGCGCTTGCTTGGTGGCTTGGTTGGAGGCGGCGGGAATCGGGAGTTGGGAATCGGGAGTTGGGAATCGGGAGTTGGGAATCGGGAGTTGGGAATCGGGAATCGGGAATCGGGAATCGGGAATCGGGAATCGGGATTAGAGCCGGCGACTGGTGTGGTTTCACGCTGTGGGACGCCGCAAATTTCCGGGACGCGGAATCGCCGATTCCTTGCTCTTGGATTTCCTTGCTGCTCTTCTTCGCGTCCTTTCTTTTGCCTTTGCGTCCTTTGCGTCCCGCTCTCGAACCACAACGGCATTAGCTGCACAGGCGCATCGCGAAGACCTATCGCTTCAAAGCCGCTGAAACCTCTCACGACGCGCGCAACTTCATCAGGGCGCAACCGTCGCCAACGCTTTCCCAAACCCACCCTTCGCATGATGCGTCCGCAACGCACCGCACAAGCGAACCTCCTCCTCAGCCTGCGCCAGCCCGCGCGGTCCGCCCTCGACTTTCGCCATGCGCTCGAAATAGCGCCGATGCAGCGCCACCGCATCTGCTTCGCGGCACATCGCGATCGCCGCGAATCCCGGCAACTTCGATTGCCACACCTGCGGCGATTTCGCGAAAACCTTCTCGAAATTCGCGTCGAACCAGGTGCGTGCCGCAGGCCGGAATTCCGGCTCGGCCAGCTGCGCGAAAAGAATGTTGCCGATCTCGCCCGACCTGACCGCCGGATCGAGCAACAACGTGCGCGCCCGCTCCTGCAACGCTGCTCCCGGCACCGACGCGAGCGCCGACAATAGTTGCGCGCGCAGTTGCGCGTCCTGCGTCGCGTGCAGATGCTTTTCGATTGCGTCGAACTCGGCTTCGCCGCCCAACTGTCCCGCCATCTTCAGCGCGATGCCGCGCTGATCGCGCTCCACCGCGTCCGGCTTGAGCGTGCCGTCGCGATCGAGCCCGAGCACTGTGCGGCCTCGCGCAGCGAGCAACTTGCGCAGTTCCGGAACGCGGGCCGTTTCGACCAGCAGCGCAATCAGATTCTGTCGCAGCAGGCGGGTTTCGTCGCTGTCGTCGGGCTTCGAATCGATGCCGAGCGCGTCGAGCTTCGGCTGATAGATGCGCGCGATCAATTGCTGAAACTGTTCGCGCTGGGCGGCATCGGCTACGCCGTATTCCCACAACCATTCCAACGTCGTCGACGGCGCAACGATCACTTCGCGCGCCGAACTCGAGGCCAGCCGCGGCAGCGCCGCGAGGAAGCTCTCGATCGACAGGCTGCCGTTGCGGAATGCCGCCGACAACGAGTCGGCATAGACACGCTGTTCGCGTTCGTTCAACGCACCGAAGGCGCGCTCGAGTGCTGCCTGGTCGCCCGGGGTCATCGCGAACCGGTAGTAACCGGCGCCGTCGGCGTTCGGATGCACCCAGGCCGGACAGCCGGAAGATTCGAGCGCGATCTCGTTGCGCGCCTGATCGATCAACAGGCACTGCTTGCGCGTCGCGTCGCCGGTGGGAAAACGCACGCACATCGGGATGCCCCAGGTCTGTCCGTCCGCTGCTTTGGAGCCGAGCGGCAGGTAGCGATGCTGGCTTACGATGAGCTTGGCTTTCGCACCGGAACAATCGAGCGCGGTGCGCAGGAACGGCACACCCTGTAGATCGGTGAAACTCGCGAACGCGGCCTGCACTTGCGAGGCGTGATCGGTTTGCGCAGCGAGCGAGTGCATCAGATCGATGCTGGTGGCGCTGCCGCGCGCGAACTTCCCCATGTGCTGGCGCACCGCGCTGCGGAAGTTCTCTTCGCCCAGATACGACTCGAACATCGACAACACCGCCCCGCCCTTCTGATAGGTGATTCCGTCGAAGGCTGAGATCACGTCGGTGTAGGCATGCACCGGTTCGTGGATGCGGCGTGTGCTGGCCAGGCTGTCTTCCTCCATCGCGCCCAGGCTCGCTTGCAGCAGCCGGCGGTCGGCGTGGAATTCGGGTTGCAGCTGGTGCACGATCTTGCTCGCCATCCAGGTCGCGAAGGCTTCGTTGAGCCAGATATCGTCCCACCACGGCATCGTGACGAGATTGCCGAACCACTGATGCGCCAGTTCGTGCGTGTGCGTGTTCCAGTAACTTTGGCGCGTCGACGTGGCGGCCTTGTCGACACCGAGCATCAGGGTTTCGCGATAGACGATGAGGCCCGCGTTTTCCATCGCACCGAAGCTGTAATCGGGCGCGGCGAGCAGGTCGAGTTTGTCGAACGGATACGGCGAGCCGAAATAGGCTTCGAGCGCGGCGACGATTTCTGCGGTGTGTTCGAGTGCGTAGTTCATCTCGCCGCCGCGACCCTTGGTCGCGATGCCGCGCAACTGCAGCGGCGTGCTGCGAATCGCATTCGGCGGAATATCGGCCCAAGGCACGATATCCCACGGCCCCACCGCGAACGCGATCAGATAACTCGGCAATTTCTCGGTCGTGGCGAAGCGCAGTTTCTTCCAACCGTCGTCGAGCTTCTCTTCCGATATCTGCGCAGAGTTGGCGTAGGCGTTCTGATTCTCCGGCACGACCAGAGTGATATCCCAAGGCGTCTTGAACGCCGGCTCGTCGAACCCCGGAAACGCGCTGCGCGCGCCGAGCGGTTCCATTTGCGTCATCACGTAGGCGTCGTCGCCCACCTTCACCTGATACGCCCCTTGCAACTGCTGGTCGTACTTGGCGCGATACTCGAAAACCAGCTGCGCCTTGCCCGCCGCCAACATCGACGGCGCGGTCAGCTTCAACACGCCGCCCGGCGTATCGGCCACTTCGACCCTCAGCGGAATCTCCTCGCCCGACCCCGTGCGCAACGCCGCCTTGTCGAACTGCAACCCGCGACCGTGCAGCCAGATCACCTCGGTCGCCTGCGCGACATTCACATCGATCGTCGTGCGCCCGCGGAAACCCTCCTCGTGCGGATCCATCCGCAACTCGATCCCGTAGCGCTCCGGCACCACCGTCCGCGGCAACCGCCCCAACGGCACCTCGTCCCCCGCCCCCACCACGCCCACCCACGACAATAAAACCGCCAACAAACGCGCGCGCCGATGAAACATGAGGACTCCGGACCGACAGACAAATCGAAGCCCGAGGATAACAGCGGCGGGCGCGGGGCCGTTTCAATCCGATTGAGGCGAGAGCCAAGCAGACGTGCGAGTTCGCCGGCTCCTATCCGAAGGGAGTCGGTGCAATGACGCGTTGTTCGGGCAGGCGGCGAGATATCAGAACGCCGGTTCCGCTCGTGGCTTCCGCTCAAAAGCTCTTGATCCGGGGCCCCGTGTGAAGCGGCTCCGGGCGGGTGGATAGCCCGTCAGGGTTGCGCGCATGGATGCGCGCAAGTTTGTCGTCAGACCATGGACGGTCTGTCGACAAACCCCACCCGCCCGGAGCTTCCCGAGGGCCGAAGGGCGCGTAACCCGGGGTGTGTTTCTTTGTTACTTTCTTTGCACAAGCCAGTACTGTCCGGGTTAATCCGCGAATAAAATCAA